>NZ_JAWGMB010000022.1:0-1244 GCF_032557235.1 Varibaculum cambriense | reverse complement strand
AGTTCATCATCGAGGTAACGCATCTACGCCACCCCCTCACTAATCACGCCGTCACCATCAACCACGCCGTCACCATCAACGCCGCCAGCAGTGGCCGCGCCACCGGTGGGGGTGTCGGTAGCCATCGCGGCCACGAAAGACGCCACCGCATCGAGCACCAACCCCACCTGCGCGATAGAAAGCCTGGCACCGGGAGCCAAAAAATCAGAAACCAAATAAGAAAGCACCGGGCAGTGCCACTCATGCCCCGCTGGATGCGTACCCGCGCACGCCGGGCAATCACCCTGGGCAAGCGGGAACTTTACCAACCGGGAGCTAGATACACCCGTATAACGCTTCATAGCGTCCTCCAAAAAGCTTGATGAGTTCGTTCGAGGACGCTGACCGGCTTGTTCAGAGCAAGTCAGCGCCGGGTACTTGAACACCTGCATCAAGTCAGGCCTCCCGCTTTCCCCCGGAGGGTCTTGTATAGCGAGGACGCTACCCGGCTTGGTACGCCAAGCCGATATAGAAAAACCGCTCTCACGGGATCGCGGTAGACCGCTTGATGTGGTGTGTTCAGCACCTGCGGACATAGTAGCACAATCAAAGACAAAAAAGTCAAGTACGGCGCGCGGGAAAATCAAAACCACCAAAAGCATTTACTTCACCTCTCCCCAACTTCTCCGAGCCTCGTCCTCGTCAATACCGAAGCGCTCTGCGTATTCGATATATCGACAAGAATCCGCCGCCCGCTTGAGCGAACCCATCGGAACCCGCGCGGCACCCAAACGCTGATACACCGGGCGAGCAGCCTCCACAAAGCGCGTCACCGCATCCGACACGGACTGCAGCCAGCCGCAAACGGTGGCATTGGGGTAATCCTCCACGTCCACCGGGGCCGCAACATTACTTAAAGCCCACCCCGCCAGGTAAAGGTCATGCATCTGTCTAGCGGAATCCTCAGCAGAATCCTTAGCAGAATCCTTAGCAGAATCCTTAGCGGTCTCGCCGCTGGTCTGGTTGCGAAGCATTTATTACTCCTCTTCCAAATTTTCCCGAGTCTCGCCCTCGAGCAGCTCCCGCTCAAAAGCAGAGATAGAACCCTGGGGAGAACCCTCCCCAGTAGGATCAGAAGTGGACAAAGAAGTTTCATCACCTACTGGGGAGGAAGAATCATAACCAGCACCGCCACCTTCTGGCGGAGTATCGAACAACCTGAGCAGGGGTATCTGGTCGTAGAGTTCGGCCAGAACGTCACTACC
>NZ_JAWGMB010000021.1:0-4936 GCF_032557235.1 Varibaculum cambriense | reverse complement strand
GAGTTTAAGAAAGTGGATAAGAACGGTCAGCCTTTAGCGGGTATTGAATTCACGATCACTCCGCAACCGGTGCTACAGAACGATGGCACCATGTTTGTGCCGAACTCCGCTCCGATCACGGTGCGTTCTAACGATGACGGTGACGTAAAGTTCTACAACATTCCTGCCGGTAAATGGCAGCTAACGGAGAATCCGGGTGATCGTCACCTGCAGCCGATTGCGCCGATTGATTTCACCATTACTAGTTGCAGCCAAGCAACTTGTACTAACCTGCGCGGGCTGGATCTGAAGCTGGGAGTTAACGGCCAGATCAAGAACGATAAAGGCGCGGTGTCCCTGTCGAAGCTCGGCGTGCGGGGCATGGCCGGTAAGGGTAAGGCCTTTGGCGAGTGGCATCGCGGTGACGGCGTGATTAAGGCGGGCGCGACCTTTAACCTTTATAAAGGAAAGGGGACTGGCAACCTTGATAGGTCGGTGACTACCGGGGGATCGGCTGCTAATGTCATCCTCGATAATCTGGAGATTAATCAGGTTTATACCTTGGTAGAGACTAAGGCTCCGGAGGGTTATATCAAGAATGAGAAACCGTTGTATTTCCAGGTTGGCGCGGATGGGCGGCTTTTGGACGCTGACGGCAACCGTTTGTTTGAGCAGCGTGAACTGTTAGTACCCAACGAGGAAGAAAAACAAGAGTCTTCATTGGTTGTCACCAAGGTTGACCCGACGGCTAGTGAGTCTGACGCGGGTGCTGGCAGGTTCTTGGCTGGCGCCGAGTTTGGGTTGTTTAAACAGAACCCGGATGGTTCTTGGCCGGCCGACCCGATCAAGAAAGTAACTACTGGTGATACTGGTCAAGCAGAGTTCACTGGTCTTGCTGGTGGGGTTTACCGGGTGAAGGAGCTGAAGGCTCCTGCCGGGTATTTTGTGGATCCGGGCGCGGCGTTTGAGTTTGTGGTTGATGATTATAAGGCGCAGCAGTTCACCTGGACGGCCAATAATAATCCTTCCCGCTTGCGGGTGTTTAAGTTTGAGCCGTTGGTGAGGGGGGTTTCTTCTGATGCTGCGGATAAGGTAGTGGCTGAGAATAAGGGCGCGGTTAAGCGGCCTGGTTTGGTTGCTGACACGTTTGATGTTGTGATCCCACTGTCTGGCGCCGAGTTCAAGCTCTTTGAGGAGGACGAGACTACCGAGGTCGCTGCCGGTCTTACTACGGGTGATGATGGCTTGGTGGAGCTGCCTGCTAGCGTGAAGCTGGACCCGGACAAGGTTTATAAACTCAAGGAAACCAAGGCTCCTAGTGGGTATGTGGCGAAGTCTAACGCGGTGTCGGTTAGGGTTTCGGATTATACTTTGCTTGATGGGTTTACTGGTCTGATCACTATGGAGGTTCCTAACACTAAGAACACTGGTCGGATCACGGTTTCGAAGCTATCGAAGGAGACTGGTAAGGCTCTAGCGGGTGCGGAGTTTACTTTGACGAAGCCGGATGGGTCTACCCAGAAGCTGGTTACTAACGAGGTGGGTTTGGCTACCTTTACTGGTCTGGATTTCGATAAGGAATACGCCGTGCAGGAGACTAATCCTCCAGCGGGTTACCTGGTATCGGATGAGGTCTCGAAGGTTACTTTGACCGGTGATAATCCGACAGTTACGTTTGTGCGTTATAACGAGCGCGCGGAGGTTGAGATCGAGCTTAATAAGGTTTCGGATGAGGGTAAGCCTATGGAGGGTGTGGTGTTTGAGCTGTCCCGCGAGGGAGATAGTGGGGACACGCAGACCCTGACTACTGGGAAGGATGGCAAGGTTAAGTTTAAGGTTTTACCGAATCAGGAGTACACCTTGCGGGAAACCCAAACGAATCGGGGTTATGCTTTGTTGCCGCAGCCGGTGAAGTTCACGGTTGATGGTAACGGGAAAGTAACTGTTTCTAGTGGTAAGGGTGATGTTAATACTGTTAGTGGCGGGGATGGATCCCTGACCGTTACTAACTATCCGGAGGGGAAGCTTCCCTTGTCGGGTTATGCTGGTGCTCTTGAAGTGTTGCTTCTAGGGTGTCTGGTGTTAGGGATTGCTATTGTGTTTACTCTATTTGAAAGGAAGAGAAAGTGAGTAAGAAAAAGTTATTGGCCGTGCTGACTGGCATGGTGATGGCCTTTATGGGCCTGGCAGGCGTTGGGGCTGCCAGCGCTGTGGATCAGCAGCCGGAGAAAGCATCTTTGACGGTGCATAAGTATCTGGGTGCGACTACGAATTTGAAGCATGATGGTACCGCGATTGAGGCTGGTCAGCTTCCCAAGGCTCCTTTGGCGGGGGTTAATTTCAAGCTGTACAAGGTTGAGGGCGTTGATGTTTCTACCAACGATGGCTTGAAACTGGCTCAACAAATTGGTGCGGTTCCCTTGACGGATGATGTGGTTACCAATGGAATTAAGGTTGGAGAAACCACTTACAAGTTGGCTGCTGCGCCGACTACTGAGACGACTGACACCAATGGTGAGGCTAAGTTTGCTGGTGTAGAGCGCGGCCTGTATGTCGTGGTTGAGGATCTGGAAGGCTCGACCAAGATCATGAATGGTCAGAAAGAGGTTGTAAAGGAGAAGATTACTCCGATTGCTCCTTTCGCGGTGACTTTGCCGATGACCAACCCTAAGGGCACGGCCTGGAATGCTGACGTGCATGTTTACCCGAAGAACCAGGAAAACACCCTGGATAAGAAGGTTAAGGACGCAGGTAAACATGTTGGGGATGATATCGTTTACACGATTTCTACTACTTCTACCGGTGCTGACCTTAACGGTGACGGCAAGATGGATCGCAAGGACCTGGGCAACGTTTACGAGATTGTTGATACTTTAGATCCTAACCTGGCTTATCAGTCGGTAACCGTAAAGGTAGCAGGCCAAGACGTTACCGAGGGTGAGAATGGTTACCAGGTTACTAAAGAGGCTACTGGTGATCCTGCGCAGGATAAGGTGACGGTATCGTTTAAGGGTACTACCTTGGATACTATTGCTGCTGGTGCGAAGGTTGAGTTAGAGCTTACTGCTAATGTGAAGAAGGATTCTGCTGTTGGGGTTATTCCTAACGTGGCTAAGCTTTACCCGAATGATTGGGCTAAGAAGAATGATAAGCCGGTTGTTTCCCCGGAGGTTAAAACCAAGTTCGGCGATATCGTAATCAAGAAGGTTGACGGGGCTGGTAAGGTTCTGGCTGGCGCTAAGTTTAGTGTTCACCTGGATACTTCTGATAATAAGGATTGCTCGACCTATGGTGATGCTATTAAGACCTCTGAGGCTACCGGCGATAATGGTTTGGTTAGTATCAAGGGTTTGCACTTGACTAACTTTGTTGATAACGAAGATGTTGCTGAAGGTGATCAGCATCCTTACTGCTTGGTAGAGGAGCAGGCTCCGGCTGGTTACCAGCTTTTGCCGAAGGCGGTTAAGTTCTCGCTGACCAAGGAAGGATCGGTTACTGATTTGAGTGCTGCTGCCAAGGCTAAGGCTGGTAATGCTCTTGATATTACTAACCATAAGAACCTGGGGTTGCCGCTTACTGGTGCTCAGGGGATTTTGCTCGTTTCGGTTCTGGGCTTGATCCTGGTCTCTGTTGGTGTGGTGCTAACCGTTAAGCGCCGCCAGGACTAGGCATAGGTCTAGGAATACTATTAATAGAGTGATCAATAGCCCCTAAGACCAAAGAGGGGGCGGTGTAGCTTACTGCACCGCCCCCTCTTTGCGCCCTCATACGGGAAACGCTTTTCTCGTTATAGGTATCGGCTAATACCGGGCAAACAGGTTAACCGGCAGGCGGGTTAACCGATGAGGCAAGAGGGGCAAGACTGCCTAAGAATAAACGGCTCTAAGGTGGATGACGATACCCTGGGGTGGGGTAAATAAAAAGCCGGATTATATCAGGGTAGCCAGGTGAGAAGTGTTTTAAGTTTTGAGAGGAGGGGATCGGGATGCGTAAGGCTGTGATTGTTGTTTTGACGGTACTGGGAGCATTACTTTTGCTTTATCCAGTGGTGGCTATTTTTATTGGTAATGTGCGTATTGGGGAAATATCCAGGATGCAGGCACAGGAAATGAAGCAGGTTTCTGTGCGTCCCGATCAGTCCCAGGCATTACTTAAACAGGCGCATGAGTATAACGCTAATATTCGGGGTATCCCGATTCTTGATCCTTATTTGTATAAGATGACCAAAACCGGCTCTAAAGAGTATCAAGAGTATTTAGAGACTTTGCCCGGGGACGTGATGGCACGGCTAGTAGTACCATCAGCGAAAATAGATCTTCCGGTGCGGCACGGTACCGAAGATGACGCGATTGCTCGTGGTGCGGGGCATCTGTTTGGTACTGGCCTGCCGGTTGGAGGTAAAGGGGTTAACTCGGTACTTACTGCTCATTCGGGGATGAGAAGCGCTAGTTTGTTTGATGGTTTGCGTGATGTAGAGGTAGGCGATATTGCTTATGTGCAGGTAGCGGGCAAGAAACTGGCGTATAAAGTCCGTGCGATCCACGTGATTAAACCCACCCAGTTAGAGTTGTTCGAGCCTAAAGCTGGTAAGGATATTTTGACTTTGTTTACTTGTACTCCTTACGGTTTGAACACGCACCGGCTGGTAGTAACCGCTGAGCGTATCGCTCTTAAGGAAGCGCCCCCTATGAACGAGGACGGGCCTACCTGGTGGGACGCGTTGCGTTGGTGGATGATCATCCCGATCCTTATCTCGGCTATAGGCGGCGTTATAGTGACTCGGTATCTGCGAAAAGACCGCAAAAAACCCGATGAGCAAACAACCCCAGACCAAGCAGAGAACCCCACGCAAATCGGCAGGTTAACCCGCGCGCAAAGAGCAAAAAAGTTTAAAGAACCAACAAAACGCAAACGAGCACGCCATATAGCGCAATCACGCAAATAACCAAACGCACCC
>NZ_JAWGMB010000020.1:0-5894 GCF_032557235.1 Varibaculum cambriense | reverse complement strand
GTAACCAAATCAAAGAAGTAAAGATTCCATCTACTGTCACCGAGTTTGGTCCGGAAGTGTTTGCGAATAATAAGCGTTGGGTGGTGCTGGAAAAGGCTGCTGGGCAACAACCGCTCCCGGCCGCGGTAAAGTCCGAAAAGTACAAGTCCGGGTTTGGTCAGGTGGCTGCGGGGGACGCGGTCTCGATTACCATTAACTACATTGAACAGGGTACTAATAAGCCCTTGCGTAGCCCTGAGGTTTTGCAAAGTGAGTTTACGGAGCCGGATGGGGTTTATTTTGCGGGTCAGTCGAATACGGTTAAGGCTCCGGTTTTGGCGGGTTTTGCGGCTGTTAAGGAGACCGAGGAGATTACCCCAACGGTGGGTGGGGATAATACGGTTACGTTTGTCTATAAGCGTACTGATTTTTCGCCGACTATTACGGGTGAGGTTAATAAGCATTTAGCTAATGGGGCTGACGGCTCTACAGCGGCTTTACTTAAGGGTGTAACTGCTAAGGACGTTGAGGGACGCAATATAACTAACCTGTTGAAGGTGTCTCCGGAGAGTGTGGATACTTCGGTGGAGGGTACGACTCAGGTTTTCTATACGGTTACTGATGCTAAGGGGCGTTCTAAGACTGTTAAGGGTAATATCGCGGTTGGCCCGGACTGGCCAGAACAAATCATTTGCCCCGGCTGGCAAGTAAAAGACTTCACCTATGGTACCTGGACTGATTCGGAAGGGAAGAGACAAAACCATATTTCCGGTTTTAGTGCTGACGGGTTGGCGAAGTATAAAGCCGATAAGACTAAAAATAGTACAGATTGGTGTTGGCCGACAGTCGGGGACAAAGGTCAGGCAATCACCGCTATTGGTAGCTCTGCTTTCCAACGGACACCTTTAGCTTCTTTGCCGGATTCTTGGGGAAATATAGAATCTATTGGCTCCGAGGCTTTTAAAGATTCCAAAATCACCGCGCTTCCGGATTCTTGGGGCAAGATCGAAAACATTCAAGATGAGGCATTTTATAATAGTCAGCTAACTGCCCTGCCTAAATCTTGGGGGAATGTTTCATCTCTTGGCACCAGATCTTTTGGGGGAAATAAGATTACGGCGTTGGAAGCGCCCTGGGGCAAGATCACCGCGCTTCCGAGGGGTGTGTTTCAAGATAATGAAATAGCTTCCCTGCCAGCTTCTTGGGGAAATATAAAAACCATAGGCGCTTACGCTTTTCATGGTAATAAGAAGATATCGAGTATTCCAGAATCTTGGGAAAACGTTACTTTTATAGATCATTACGCTTTCGCTAATAACCGTATCACCTCCATACCGGATAACTGGGGTAAAATTGATATCCAAGCAGTTAAAGCGAACTGTGGTAATCCTGGATGCTTATTATCTGGAGCTTTTTCCAATAATCAGATTAGTGAATTAAACTTTTCCTGGGATGGATGGGAGGAAATACCGTTTAGTATCTTTTCTAGTAACCGGTTAACCTCGCTTCCTGATAGCTGGGGAACCGTTAAAAAAATCGGTAGCTATGCCTTTCAGAGTAATCAGATTAATTCTTTACCAGATTCTTGGAGGGAAATAACTGAAATCGGAAACGCTGCCTTTACTAACAATAAATTAACTAGTTTACCTGCCTCCTGGGGAGAGGTATCGAAGCTTGATATTGACGTTTTTTCTAACAACCTGCTGACTTCTTTACCTGCTTCTTGGGGAAAGATTACTAGAATTCCTATATACGGATTTGCTTTTAATCGTTTGACTTCTTTACCTGCTTCTTGGGGCGATGTTACCGAGATAGGCGATAAAGCATTCGGATATTACAAGTGGGATCAGGAATCTAATAAGATAACGAAAGTTCCCGATTCTTGGGGAAAAATAACTAAAATCGGGGAACAGGCTTTCTCGGGTAATGCTCTTACCCTGCTACCCGATTCTTGGGGTGAAGTTAGTTCTTTAGGTAAAGGCGTATTTGAGAATAATCAGTTAACTAAGCTAAGTGCGCCTTGGGGGAAGATAACTGCTATCCCCGCGGATGCTTTTGTAAGTAATAAACTGATTGCTATTCCATCTTCCTGGGATAATGTTAAAACTATTGGTAGCAAAGCATTTGCCTATAATGACATTGCGGCCTTGCCAGATTCCTGGGGTAAAGTCAATAGTTTGGGTTCGGAGTGTTTTTGTCTTAATGATTTTGCCAATCTGCCTGATTCTTGGGGGGAAATAACTACTATTCCAAGATATGCTTTCTCTAGTATACCGACACTGGTATCTGCAGGTTCTGATTGGGGTGAAGTTGTTAAGATAGACGATTCAGCCTTTAGATATGATAAAAATCTGGTAAAAATCCCTGAAAGCTGGGGAAAAGTTAGCGAAATCGGTGCTGCTGCTTTTGGTGATGCACAAGCGTTGAAAGACATTCCCGACTCTTGGGGAAATGTTAAAACAATACGCGACATAGCTTTCGGCGGTACTGGGATAACCAAGTTGCCGGATTATTTAGGTAACCTGACTTCTGTTAAAAGCGCATTCAGAGAGTTGGGTCTGGTAGCTCCGGTATTTAAGGTTGCTGATGACCGGCTGGAACAAACCGTGCAGATGCTTAAGAATAATATTTATAAAAAAGAATTAGTTATGGGGATTGAAGGTCCGGTTTATTTGCGACCCGAGTCAGGGAAGAACCCTAATCATGTGGCGTCTGTGCCTGGCAAGATTATTATTTTGGTTGATACCAAGGTCACCGCGAAATATGTGGACGAGAATGGTAAAGAGCTAAAGCAGCCAACCGAGCAGGTATTGAACACCCTAGATGGGGGAGATGAATATAATTTCTCGCCTCCAGTGATTGACGGTTACAGCGTGCCGGAGGCGCAAAAGATTGCTCTTGATGGGGAAGATAAAGAACTAACTTTCGTTTATAAACCGGTTCCAGAATCCTATAAGAACACCACCTATGGTTTGTTAGAGTTAAGCGGTAAGCTCACTAATGAGCCGGCAGATGAAAAAGGGAACTTCCCCAGCTCCGATATTCTCAAAGACCAGATAGGTAAAAAGCTGCGTACCGATATCACCTATGGTGGGGACGCGCCCGGCGCCGAGCTAGCCAACGGGGTTATCCGGATAACCTATGATCCGTCCCGGGTCGAATATGTAGAATCCGGAATTAAAGATGCCTACGGTTTCACTTCTGCTACCGTGGTCGCCCCCGGCGTCCTCGAAATAAAACTAGATAAAAACTACGGAGCGAATCGCAGAACCTCCATCCCTATTCACTGGCGGTTAAAAGAGCGGGTTACGCCCTCTGATGGGAGCTACCCCATTACCGCTACCTTGATAGAAACCGCTGATGATGGAACCCGTTATGTGGTTAAACCCAACCCGGCTTCTAAGCCCGGGCCGGTGAACCTGCAAGGTTACTATTTGATGCCCACCTTTATAAAAGATGCGGTAGGGTGCAGCCTGGGGGTGTGCCGTGATTATGATGAAGACGAAAATGGGCACGTAGCCGAGACCGGTAAAAATGCGGTCACCTTTACCTTCGGGATTAAAAAAGATCTGTTCCGTAACGTGAAGGGTTACACCATCACCGATGTTTTACCGGAGTACATCAAAGCAGACGGATCTACTGCGCGTGCCCAGTTCGTGGCGGAAGAAAACCCTGGCTGGACGCTTGGGGGCGACGGGGTGACCCTGACCTATACGGATAAAGACCGAATAATTCACAGCGAATACGCCGGTTTAGGCACGCTAAAGCTCCACTTCCCGGGGGCGAAAAAACAAGAAAGAATCAACAACAGTGCCGACTTCACCCTTAACCCCGAAGAACAAGGGGAAAAGGAACCCGTAATTACCGGGTCGGCAAGAACCAGGATTAGTTTCTATAAACCAATCGAAACCTTCCCCTCCGGGACTGCCCTCGACAAAAAAGCAGACGGGCCGCACTATGTGGACGCGGAACCCACCCTGTTCGACACCGACAGTGACCGGAAAAAAGAAATCAACTGGAGTGTTTACACCGATAACACCACCCAGACTGCCGGAATCGTGAACGTAGAAGACTACAACCTAGATAAACGGTTGCGCTACACCGGGGTAACCCCCGATCCGTTCTTTATCGGCGGGAAACTAGAAATCTTGTCCTCGAAAGATGGGGTAGACAAGCACTTATATTCCATAGATATTACTGACGGTAAACGTATCGAACTGCCCGAAGATTTAACCAAATACGACGATATTTGGTTGCGCTGGGTCAGTAAAACTGAGGCGCAGCCTGGAAAACGTACCATCAGTAAAGTACACACGCGTTTTAGGGACAGCGCTAAAAAGCTGTGCGAACAAACAAAGTGTGAAGCCCCCCTAGCTAACTCGGTACGCTCTGGTGAAAAAAAGAAAGAAGCATTCATCAACATTCGTCCCGAGGGTAAAACCATAAAAGCTCTCAAACGGAACACTTTTGAAAAACTCACCCTCACCGGTAAGACCGGTACCTATACCGTGGGTGCAGAAATAGAAACCGACTATGGTGTACCCCTGACTTCCTTTGAGCTGGTAGACGTGTTGCCCAATGGGCTAGAAGTACAAGGCGTGACCATGACCGGGACATTCGCGGCTCTGCCAGGGGCGCGTTACGAGATTGTGTCCAACTGGAATAATACTGGGCGGCAAGCGGTCAGGTTCCTGGCCGACCAGGTTACCAATGTAGACGATGTTTACAACGTGGGACAGCTAGAAACCTATATCTCCAAACGTACCCCCGGCCCCGTTATGGTAAACGAAGCATTCGTGCGTGCCCAAGGGAAAGTTTTCTACCTTAATAAAGTAGAAAATGACCCGGTAGCCGGGACAGGTATTTGGTCAAAGGCCGAGAATACCACCAAGGTTTCAGTCGGAGATGAAACTTATATCTACAAGCGGATACGAAAAGCCAAACCCAACGCGCCCTGGACGGACAAAATCCAGACCGTGGCGGGCGCAAACTTTGAATACCAGTTACGGCTGGGATACGGGGAAAATTCCGAACACTACTCCGTGATATATGACCTGTTGCCGGTAGCGGGAACCGAGGCGCGAGAAGGCTCTAACCTGATAAATCAATATCGCAGCGGAGCAAAAGTAACCTTCGCAATGGCAGACGGAACCAGCGTGCCCGGCTGGAAAGCCCAATACACCTGCGATACCAATCTGACAAAAGAAACCCTTAAGGGTGCTACCTGGAACGATGAACCCTGCGGGGCAGTGACCGGTTTGAAACTAAGCACCAGCAGTCCCCAAAACGGAAACTCCGAATTGTGGGCAACCGTACCCATGATTGCCGGCCCGGCAGGGGCAGATCCGCGTTCCCAAGAACACCTGGGTAAACAGGCAATAAATGACTTTTCCTCCGACTCGGGATCCCACGCCGGCACGCTGTACTCGAACCAGGTCATCAATACCCTGGTTCCGCCACCCTCCAACATTATCCTGCATAAAACCGGATTTAAGGTAGAGGGATACAACGTGAAAGAAGAGGCTCTTGCCGGAGCACAATTCGGTTTATACAACCCGCAAGGCGTGCTGGTTGCTACCGCAATCTCCGGCAAAGACGGGACAGTATCGTTTAACGAGGTAGACGCGAAACCCGGCTGGACAGTGCGAGAACTATCCGCGCCCGAAGGCTACCAGGTTAGCGATAAATCGTTCGTACTCACCTCGACCCACTTCAGCGACAAAAACTTTACCGACCAAAACGTTTACCAAATCGATTTAGGAACAGTAAAGAACTTCAGCCGTTGGCATCCGATTGAGCCGGTTACTGGTTCGGTGGAGTTTAAGAAAGTGGATAAGAACGGTCAGCCTTTAGCGGGTATTGAATTCACGATCACTCCGCAACCGGTGCTACAGAACGATGGCACCATGTTTGTG
>NZ_JAWGMB010000019.1:0-6008 GCF_032557235.1 Varibaculum cambriense | reverse complement strand
CACAAACATGGTGCCATCGTTCTGTAGCACCGGTTGCGGAGTGATCGTGAATTCAATACCCGCTAAAGGCTGACCGTTCTTATCCACTTTCTTAAACTCGGCAGTACCAGTAATCGGCTCAAGAGGATACCACTTGCCAATATTGGTAACATCAGGCAGTTTAATCTTGTAGGTGCCGGTAGTGGAATCATAATTGGTGGCATTAAAGTCGGTAGCAGACAGCATATATGCCTTATCGGTAATGGCATATCCCGTGGGAGCTTCGATCTCTCGCACCGTCCACCCCGGGGTGGCAGTCACATTCGTGAACTTTACCCGGCCGTTAGAGTCCGAGATGGCACTGGCTTGCAGCGCTCCCTCTTTATCGTAGAGGCCGAATTTGGCTCCTGCGAGCAGTTTCTTCTGCGCTGTCTGTAATGGTTCAGCTTTGTATCCGTACTTGGTCAGCTCGATATTTACCGCCGGCGGCACCAGGGTGTTAATCACCGGGTTAGATTCCAGTTTGCCTTCGTGTGAACTATGCACACTCCAGAAATCATTGATTGCCTTTTTGCCCAAATGCTCTTGGGAACGCGGATCCGCACCCACCGGGCCAGCAATCATCGGTACCGTGATCCGTACTTCGCTGCTCGGCTGCTGCGGGTTGTTATTAGTAAATTTCAACCCCGTTACCGTCGGGCAGGGAGCGCTCTGCCAGTTGGCGCGATCTAGGTTATCTTTCGCGATACCAGTATCGCAGGTATAGAAGGTATTCCAACCGTTAGCTGCGGTGCCATCTACCATTTCGAAGCTGATTTGCCCGCTGGGATCGTACTGGTTTATCAGGGTGGAACCGCTGCGGGCAGGGGTACCTGCCACTGGTAGTAAGTCATAGATCACCGGATTTTGCTCCGGATTAGTTCCGTAGCCGAGGCGAAGCTGATAATCGAATTTCGCTCCCCCGACAGTCTTAATCTCGGTAACCCAGGGCGCGTTTGGCTTGCGCTCCTTAATCCGCTTGTAGATATAGGTTTCATCCCCTACAGCTACTCGGGTAGTGTTTTCCGCTCTTGACCACGTTCCAGAACCGGCAATCGGGTCTTTGACCGTGGTTGCCCATCTGTCTTTGTTTCTATCGCTTTTGTCTTCTGGGTACTCAACCTTACCTTGAGCATGCACGAACGCTTCGTTAATGATGTCACCGTCGATAACACCCCTGGTAATAGTGGTCTCTAGCTGTCCCACACTGTATACCTGGCTGGGATCCGTGACCTGGTCCGCTTGGAAACGAACCGCTACGCGTCCTGTCCCATTGAAGTTAGAAAGAATCTGGTAACGGGCTCCAGGTAGTTCCGCAAACGTTTTAGTCAGCGTCACCCGGTTAACTTCCAAGCCTCTAGGTAGCACATCTACCAGCTCAAAACCGGTTAAGGGATCACCATAATCGGTTTCTAGCTCCGCGCCCACGGTATAGGTACCGGTTTTACCGGCGAGAGTTGCCTTGTCAAAAGTGTTGACTTTGCGAGCTTTAAGCTTCTTGCCCTCGGGCAGCACCTTGACATGATCCTCTTTAATACGTTTTCCGCCCTGTACCTTATTTCTGAGGTCGGCTTGGCACTTCAGCTCCTCACAGAGGTTGCTATCCGGGTTGCGCAGCTTGGTGTGAATCTTGGTAATAGTTTTTTGTCCTGGCTGCGTAGCCTTAACGCTGCGCCACCGCAACTGGATGTTCTGGTAGGAGGTAAGATCCTCCGGCAGGTCGATCCGGTCAGTTCCCGTAATGCCCATGGAATAAAGAACTTTATATTTATCCGGTTCGCCAGTGGGACTAATAATCTCTAGGGTGCCCCCCACAAATACCGGGTCAGGGGTAATACCGGTGTACTGCAAACGGTCATCAAGGTCAAAGTCCCTAAGATTTAGGGTGACAGGGGTATCCGTAATGTTATTGGTCAGTACATTCCAATCGATTTCAAGAGAGCGATCTTGCTTAGTGTCGTAGATTACCGCGGCTCCATCACGGAAGTGCGGGCCAGCAGCAACCTTCGTTAGGGGAACCCCTGGAGGTGCAGTCTCCATCGGCTTATAGAAGCTGAAGTTAGTATCTGCCGCCCCCGTAAGCAGCGGTTCTTTCGGACCTTGCTCCTCGGGAGTGAGGGTGAAATCGGCGTGGTTATCAATCCGTTTTTGTTTCTTTGCCCCCGGGAAATGCAACTTCAAGCTACCTAGACCGGAGCTCTCCGTATGCAGACGTTTTTCGGTATTGGTGTAGGTGAGGGTGACCCCATCTTCCCCTAGCTCCCACCCCGGGTTTTCAGAGGCTACGAACTGGGCGCGTGCCTGGGTTCCATCAGTCTTGGTGTATAGCGGCAGCTGATCCTCAATAGTGTAACCCCGCACGTTCCGCATCAAATTCTTTACTCCAAAAGTAAAGGTGACCGCGTTATTGCCAGAGGTGCTGACGTCCCCTTCCGGATCGTCATCGTAGTCCCTGCATACGGCAAGATAACAGCCCACTGTATCCTTCGTGAAAGAAGGCAGCGGATAGTATCCCTTAAGGTTCACCGGTCCCGGTTTAGATTCTGGGTGAGGGGTCAACACATACTGCTTCCCGTCCGCGGCAGTATCCACCAGTTCCGCTTTGACCGGGAAAACCGCATCCGAGGCGGTGATCCTCTTTTTTATACGCCAGTAAATAGGAATACTGGTTCGAGTCGAGCTATCGTAATTCGGCTTCAGTTTAACTTCCAGCACTCCCGGAGCAACTACTTTAACTGAGGTAAAGAATTTGCTGGAACTTTTATCCCAATCCGCAACTTCTACCCGGGTAGGATCATAAGTTAACCGAATGACCCCATCCTTAACTACCGAGGTTCCGGCGTCCCCACCGTAGGTGAGGTCAACGCGCATATTATTACCGAATTCCTCTTCTAACTCATTGGACTCAGGCCAGCCAGGCTGGTTTATTTTTCCAGTCAAATTCAGACGCGCATAAGAGCCCATCATCTCTGCCGGAGCCTTCTGGTAACGGAAAACTATGTCCTTGTCGTTTCCGTCTAACTTAATGGTCTGGCTAGGAGGCAGCGAATAGCCCTTAATCATCGGCGGCACTAGCACATAATTCTGGTTGCTATCGCCCTCTTGACTGCTAATTGGGCGGTTTATTTCCGGTGCCAACGGCTGACCGGTTTCCTGATCAAGGTAGCGTACCCGCACCTGAGAATCGGTGAGGATAATGACGTCGTTACCATAGCCAGTAGTATATCCAGAAACATTATTGGGGTTCTTACCCGACTCCGGTCGCAGATATATAGGCCCATTAAGACCGCCGTAGGTAGTATTAGAGCCAGCGCCGCCTTTACCCCAACCTACGCCTGAGAACATTTCTACTGCATGTTCTAGATGATCATACTGCTGACCGTCATGAATCAGGGGAGCATCCGGAACCGTAAATACCATTCCTCGCGGAATGTTCGAGGAAAAAGTATCAGGCTCGATGTAGTACAAATTACCAAGAGAATCCGGGAGAGCGGTGATATTATTTTTACTTTTCTCTTTGTCTATATCCTTTGACTGCGAGTTAGAGGTAGAATACCCAAAAACATTAGCACGAGGGTCCCAGCGGGATATAGGTGCTCCCCGCTCACGCCCACCTAAGATCGAT
Organism: Varibaculum cambriense; assembly: GCF_032557235.1. GTDB lineage: Bacteria > Actinomycetota > Actinomycetes > Actinomycetales > Actinomycetaceae > Varibaculum > Varibaculum cambriense_C. The sequence goes on along the minus strand of NZ_JAWGMB010000019.1, from coordinate 2,365 downwards.
ATCTTGCCCCAAGAATCCGGTATCGCCGTCAACTCATTATTGGCAAAAGCCCCATAGTGAATTTCGGTAACCTCACCCCAGGAACTGGGTAAAGCCTTGAGCCGATTATCCAAGAAACTGTACCTTCCGATTACAGTAATCTTGCCCCAAGAGGGTGGCAGAGAAACTATTTCATTGTTTAAGAACGCACCACGGGGAATCTGAGTAAATGTATCCCAAGGAGCGGTCAGAGCCGTGATTTTATTATCTTTGAAACTCTCGGCGCCGATAGTAGTAACGCTACCCCACGAATCCGGCAGACCGGTGAGGGCATTACCCATAAAAGCCTGAGCCCCAATAGTCTTCACCTTCCCCCAAGAAGAAGGCAGGGATTGAATCTGGTTAATATTAGTACCGGTATTTGCCTCAGACGGGTAACAACGGTAATCGGGATAAGCGTTATCTTTATAAATGTTCTTACCCGCAAAAGCACAAGGTTCAATGGTGGTTACACTGTCCCACGAGTCCGGAAGTACCGTGAGGTTATTTCGCACGAACGAGTTCTTACCGATAGTGGTCACCGATCCCCAGGCGGGCAGCGAGGCCAGTTGGTTATCGTAGAAAGCCTTTTCGGGGATAACGGTTATCTTGCCCCAGGAGTCTGGCAAAGAAGTTAACAGGTTAGAAGCAAAACTACTCGTGCCTAGTCGAGACACGTTTTCCCAAGAATCTGGGAGTTTAGTTAGTTTGTTTTTCTCAAATGCATAATTCCCAATGCTGGTAATTGCCCCCCAAGCTGGCAGCGAAGCTATCTGGTTATTATTAAACACCCACGAGGGCAGAGAGGTAATCTTACCCCAGTTAGCAGGTAACGCAGCGATTTTATTATTCGCGAACGCGGCTTCACCCACGCTAGCGACTTCATCCCATGAGTCAGGGAGCGCAGTTATTTGATTATTTTTGAACGCGGAGTCAGCAACTTCCGTAACCTTACCCCATGCGGGTAAGGAAACTAACTGGTTGGATTCAAAAACGCTATAGGGTAAAGAGGTGATTTTCCCCCAAGAATTCGGCAGCGCAGTCAGCTTATTGTTGTAGAAGGCATGCCTTCCCAGAGTAGCTACTTTCCCCCAAGAATCGGGAAGGGCAGTTAGCTGGTTCCCGAAAAATGCTAGTTGACCAATACGAGTTATGTCGCCCCAAGAGTCCGGCACCGAAACTATTTTATTGCCTTTAAATACACCCTCCCGAAGCTCGGTAATCTTGCCCCAGGGTGCTTCCAGCGCTGCAATATTATTGTCGCTAAAAGCGTCTTCACCCAGATAGGAGACATCCCCCCATGATTTAGGAAGGGTGGTTAGCTGGTTACCGGTAAATGCTAAATCTCTAATTGTTTCGACTTTGCCCCAAGAATCCGGCACCGCGGTAAGTTTAGAGCCTGAAAAGGCTCGCATTCCGATGTATTCTATACTCCCCCAAGAATCTGGCACCGAAGTCAAAGGCGTCGATCGGAATGCGTCCTCGTAAATAGAGTCAATCGGCTGTCCTTTATCACCGACAGTCGGCCAGCACCAATCTGAACTATTCTTAGTCTTACTGGCTCTATATTTGGCTAACCCCTCAGCACTAAAGCCAGCTATAGAGTTCCACTGTTTGTCTTTCGAATCAGTCCAGGTCTTATATTTGAAGTCTTTTACTTGCCAGCCGGGGCAGATAGTTTTTTCTGGCCAATCCGGACCTACTGCCACCTTGCCCTTAACGGTCTTAGTGCGCCCCTTAGAATCCTTAGCGGTGTAGTAGACATCGTAGGTAGCCTCTTGCACACTGGTGTCAATCGATTCGGGAGAAACTGTCAGGGAATCCGTAATATCATTCCCGTCAGTGTCCGTCGCGGTTACCCCTGCCAGCAAAGCCGCTTTGGTACCGTCACCGCCTTTGGAAATATGCTTTACAATTTTCCCGCTGATCTTGGGCGAGAAATCGGTTTTCTTGTACTTAAAAGTGACCTCATTGTCTGCCCCGGCCTGCGGGGTTATCTTTTGAGAATCTGGGGTTACCGCGTAGCCAGTCAGCTGCGGTGCCTCAATAGTGTTTTCTTCGCCCGCGAAATAGACCCCGTCCGGCTCCGTGAACTCACTTTGCAAAACCTGGGGGCTGCGCAAAGGTTTATTAGTATCCGCATCAATGTAGTTAATGGTGATCGAGACCGCATCCCCCGCAGCCACCTGACCAAACCCGGACTTGTACTTTTCGGACTTTACCGCGGCCGGGAGCGGTTGTTGCCTATCAGCCTTTTCCAGCACCACCCAACGCTTATTATTCGCAAACACTTCCGGACCAAACTCGGTGACAGTAGATGGAATCTTTACTTCTTTGATTTGGTTAC
>NZ_JAWGMB010000018.1:0-6038 GCF_032557235.1 Varibaculum cambriense | reverse complement strand
TCCCGCTAGCTCCACGAGTAGCCCCGATCAACTTCGCGTTGGTCGGGGCTTTTACTTGTTTTATCCTCTTTGTCCTGCGCTAATAGGTCGCTGGCAGACTGGAAACTAAGGGGCATGGTCGGACAAAGAAAGACACGAAAAGGCAAAAACGGGTAAGATTGAATGGTACTCAAGTGGTACTCGTTTTGGTGGTGATGGTCTTGGCCCGGCGGCGTAGCTTTGGATCAGTAAAAACCCGGGAACTGAAATCGGGTGCACGCTCGTATCTAGCGTCATTCGTAAATCCAGATACCGGTAAGAGACTTTCGCGCGCGTTTCGCTCAAAGGCAGAAGCTAACGCCTGGCTAGGGGAGCGTCACCGCGATATTCGTTCTGGAGAATTCCGTTCCCCGAGCACCGCTCCGGTTATAACGTTTTCTCAAGCATCAGAGGATTATTTAGAGCGAAAGAAAAAAGCAGGCCGTAAAGGCTCAACCATCTACACCTACACTTCCAGGCTAAATCACCCCCTGGAGCATCTTGGCTCCCGGGATTTGGCTTCGCTTACCTCTGATGACATTGAATCCTATTGTCAGAAAGCCTCCGATGACCTTACGACCGGGGCGGTGGTTAACGCTATCGTGGTAACCCGCGCCGTACTCACCTGGGCAGCAAAACGCGGATACATGGACGCCTCACAGCTAAACCGGGTTACCTGGCCAGTATTCGAGCCGGTAAAAGACCCCGAGCGCCGCCAAGTAGCAACCCCCAAGGAAGTTAAAGGCTTGGCTGCAGCTATGCCTGACCGGCTACGCCTAGCAGTCCTACTTGGCGCCTGGTGTTCTATGCGCATGGGAGAGGTCTGCGGCCTGCAACGAGCCGATTTCACCCACCTAGATAACCCGAAACTGGCAACGGTGCGCATCATTAGGCAGACCAACTCGAAAATGGGCGGAGCTTACACAGACCTTAAAACCAAAGCCGGACGCCGCGAGATATCCATACCGCCCGCCCTCGTGCCAGTAATCAAACAACACCTTAACGCCTGGGTAGCAAAAGACCCCACGGCTCCCGTATTCCCCAGAACCACTGATCCGGGTGCGCCGGTACATCACAACACGATCCGGTGCGCATTTGAGCGCGCTCGCGAACAACTCGAAATGGATTGGTTCGTGTTCCACGATCTGCGCCATACCGGGCTTACGATTTTCGCCCAGCAAGGCGCTACCCTCGCAGAGCTGCTCGAGCGTGGTGGGCATGTGGATGTGGAGGTCGCTCTTCACTATCAGCACGCGACTATAGAACGGGATAGAAAACTAGCTGCCAAAATGGATTCGCGTATCGAGGTTTAGGGTCGTTGGGGTTTCGCCTTCGTTAATTGGTGGGTATGCTAAGGATTACTAGACAATACGCGACAAATCGCGACAATTCGCGACAATACGAGGCAAGGAGAGGAAGTGGCAGACAATGACGGAGAAGACCTGCGTTCGGCAAGATTCCCGGGTGAAGAGGGAAGCGACACGTCTGGGGATTCTCTCGGTGTTCGACCTGAGCGGCAAGCACACTTACGCGGCATTTCAAACTCTTCTCCCGGCTCCCCGGGGAGCATCTCCCCTGTCGATGTGGAATCGGGCAGCGAACATGAGCCAGAGGAGTCAGAACGCCAGCAGATCATTCAGCAAACGGTAAATGCTGTTCTTCAAGAGATTCATCTGCATGTACCTCTTCGAGAGACCGATTTAGATAATTTGTCCAAGCTGCGTGACCAGCTACCTGAGATTTATGAGCAGCATGTAGAGAACATGCGGGTATCGCGTGAGCTTGAGGAGTTTCAAACTCATGCTCGCTATGAGATTCCTGCTAAATATGCGCACCGGGGGCAAGCTATGGGGTTAGCGGCAACGGTTGCTACTCTAGCTGTGGTGGCTTTTGCGGTGTGGGCGCAAGCCTATTGGATTGCTGGTGTGCTGGGTGTGATCGATTTAGTAGCTATCGCTGCGGTTTTCGGTTCAAATCAAAAACCACAAGAGCGTTAAGAGCCCGCTTAGGGTTAGGCAGGTTTGGCTCCCGTTAGCTTGTTTCGTTCAAGCAGGTTAATTTAATCGATTGTGGCGCCTTGCTGACGTAGGGTGAGGCTTTCTCGGTATTGTTCTGCTTCGGGAACATCGATGAATTCGAGGAGGTTGCCCGCGATGTCTGCTAGTTCCTTCTTTACTTCAGCTGGTGTCACGCGGAAGAACTCGCGGCGCTTGTTGATGAGGTTTACCCGCTGAGCCGCGAAGCGGTGGTGTAACTCTGTTTCTACGGATACGGCATCTTCGCTAAAGAATAGGGCGTGGACGTCAAAGTTAAATGGAACTGACGCATCGGAGAGTTCTTTTACCCGGTCTAGCGGGTTTAGTCTGCGGGTCATTCCAATTTTGACCATATCGTCTCCGAAAGACCCGATGTTTGAGATGACGTAAACGTATCCTGCCCGGATATTTGCAACGCGATAGTCAACCGATTCGATTTCTTGATCCAAGGCTGAAATCTTTGCCTGGATATCGCTAGCTTCGTCTTGTTTCCCTTGTGCAAGTAACCTATCGAGCACATTCTGATAATGGTCGTGCTCTTTTTTGAGCTTTTCTCTTTCAATCTCAAGTTCTTTTTGCGCTCGCGCTTCTTCTCTAAGCTGCACGCGGCGTTCGCGTTCTTCTTCTTTCTCAGCCTTCTTAGCGTTCTGGTAGTCCAAAGCTAACCGCAATTCCCGAATCCGCAGCCGATGATAATCTGCAGTAATTTTTAGATCCATCATTTTTCCAAGGTTGCGCACCTGCTCGCGGGCGCGCTCTAGCCGCTTTTCTGCCGCCAACCCGTTACCTGCCTTCACCGTCAGGATGCAGTTTTCAGCCTCTGCATTGTAGGAGCGGAGCATAATCTTAGAAATCGAAGCGACAAGCCTACGACCTTGGGCGGAAGATCCATTGAAAGTGAAATGCTCGTTGACACTTGTAGCAGTCTTATTTCGTATGTGCTTTTTTATCTGCTCGCGCACACTTACTAACTCATCGCCCAGGTCTATTGAATCCTTCGCCGGATGAGCGAAATCTGCTAATCCTGCTTCTACGAACGCAGTCGCATCTTTATAGACCTCGTCTATCTCTGCTAACTCTACTTTCTTATTTTCAATATCAGCGCGAATGTTAGCTTGCTTTTTCTCTATCTCTTCTAAAGAAGCCTGCACTTCTTTCAAGCGCTTTTCCGCTTCCTCTCCCTGTCTCAGCGTATCGCCGTAAGCCATATTTACTTGCTGTTGTGCTTCTTGCTGAGCCTGGAAAACTCTCTGCTGAGTAACCTGCTGGATTTGCTGTAACTCATTTTGTTGCATGATCCTAGCATTGACAACTGCCTGTTGAAGCTGAAGCAAATCTTGCCCACCAGCTTGCCCCACCACCGAGTTCAAATACTCCAGCTGAGAGTGTAGCTGGCTATAAGCCATATTCAATTGCGCATTTTGTGCTCGCAGCGTCTCTATCTGCGCCTTTTTCTTATCGCCGAACATAATTTTCCCTATCTCAGACCCGTTATGCGAAGGGCTCTAGCTCTTCCAAATCCTCACGGGCAACCCTGCCCCTACCGCGACCAAAATCAGGACGCGCAACATTATCGACTCCCGAACTGCCCGCCCCCTGCCCGGCTCCCGAACCATCCGACCCCGGAGCACTCGCGGACGCGGCAGCAGCGTTTACCTGCGCTTCTGCCTCTGCCACCACCGAAGCAGCGGTGGTGGCCACGCATTCGGCAAGTTTTGCGATTTCACCCACCGATGCCGCACGTTCCCCGCGAAGAATAATCCCTACCCGGTTCTGACTAATCCCCGTAGCCGTAGCTAACCTTTGCTGGCTAAGCCCGCTCCTGTCTACCAGCTCTTGCAGCAGCAAACTACACGCCCTATCCAGGGCGGTAACGGGTTTAGGTTTAAGAGCCATAGCCCTAGCGTAAGCCGCCAGACACGCCGAAACAACCACAACAGGTTTGACAGTAAACCCAAATCGGTTTACACTGTGAACCATGAACTTAAACCCAAATGGGGTTGCCCAGTTGAATCAAGCCGTAGCCGCAGAAGTACGCGCAGAAATCGCTCGGCAAAAGCTCCAAGTCGTCAAACTGGCACCCAAAGCCTCAATGACCAGAGACGAACTCAACTCCCGCGTAAACGGACGCGTAGCCTTCACCGCAACCGACCTCAAAAACGTTGCCGAAGCAATGGGCATCGACCCCGCGCTAATAATCAAACGCGCAGAAGAAACATTTAACCCCGCCTGCCCCACCGCTTCCGCCATGCGCCAAACAGCAGCCCCCGCCACCCCCACAACGACCACCTCCCCTAAAACCACGCCAACCGACCCCGGAGCACTCGCGGACGAGGCCGAGGCGAGTATGTGGCAGGCGGTGCTCGATCATAAGGCGCGCTGCGCTACTTGTGACACGCTACTGCAGGCACAAACGCATCTAACCGAGTTAGCGCTTACCGAGGAGGAGCGCTATATTCGCCATCTTCGCCGTCTGGCTCGCGCCGATGCCACTTCAAGGACGATGGAGTACGCATCATGAACGACCAATGTTTTATCTACTGCCTTGACTGCAGGCAGTTCGCTACCGGAACCTGCGATGAAGAAGGTATTTATCAGCTTGATTTAGACACGGAGCACCGGGGTCATTTGGTGCATGTTTTCGGTGACCCTTACACCTATCGCTACCCGATTTGCGACACGCTGATCACTTTGATGCGCGGTGGCGAAGTGCCAAAGCTGGTAATGACGTTTACCCATGCGGCTATCAAGCTGGGTTATTTAGATTATGCGCAGCGAATCTCGAGGGAAGAGGGAATCCAGGCGCAAAAGGCCAGAGCCCGCGCGGCTCAAAGCAGTAGTTTCGCGAGGCGGTCCCGCCATGGCATCTAAACATCGCTCACATTCTTCCTCCCTGGCAGGGACGGGCTTCCAAAACAATACCCCTGCCGGGGAGGGCTCAACTTCTATTTATTCAAAGGAGAACTCGTAAATGATTCGCAACCAGTTTAGCGGCGAGACCGCTAAGGATTTCTCTAGGGAATTGCAAGACCTTTACCATGCGGGGCGGGCTTTAAGTGATATTTCAGCTCCGATAGAGCTGGAGAATTACTCTAACGCCACGATCTACTCTTGGCTGCAGTCCGTATCGGCGGCGATGGCATTTTTTACCCTCGCGGCGAGCCCCGTTTATCGGCGGATTGGAAACTCTGAGATTCCTTCCGAGGTGATTAAACAAGCAGCAGAGTTCTTTGGCGATGATGCTCATGATTCTTCCTCCCCAGTAGGTGATGAAACTTCCTTGTCCACTTCTGACCCTACCGGGGAGGATCCTATCTCTGCTTTTATACGGAAGCTGCTCGGGGGCGATACTCAAGAAAATTTGGAAGAGGAGCAATAAATGCTTGCGTTAGTGAAATCTCGTGGTATTCTGCCTCTAGGTGCTCACAACACCGTAACGAGCGGTCTACCGCGATCCCGTGAGAGCGGTTTTTTCATATCGGCTTGCGTTGGCAAGCCGGGTAGCGTCCTCGCTATACAAGACCCTCCGGGGGAAAGCAGGAGGCCTGCCTCGTTACAGGTTGTGAAGTACCCGGCTCTTGCGCGTCCTCACAAAACGCCCAAGAGCCTCTCACAGAACTTAACGAGCTTTTTGGAGGACGCTATGAAGCGTTATACGGGTGTATCTGGCTCCCGGTTGGTAAAGTTCCCGCTTGCCCGAGGCGGTTGCCCGGCGTGCGCGGGTACGCATCCAGCGGGGCATGAATGGCACTGCCCGGTGCTTTCTTATTTGGTTTCTGATTTTTTGGCTCCCGGTGCGCGGCTTTCTATCGCGCAGGTGGGGTTGGTGCTCGATGCGGTGGCGTCTTTCGTGGCCGCGATGGCTACCGATACCCCCACCGGTGACGCGGCCACTGCTGGCGGCGTTGATGGTGACGGCGTGGTTGATGGTGACGGCGTGATTAGTGAGGGGGTGGCGTAGATGCGTTACCTCGATGATGAACT
>NZ_JAWGMB010000017.1:0-7415 GCF_032557235.1 Varibaculum cambriense | reverse complement strand
AACAATGAGCGCCTGCACGAAGCGCTCGGATACCGCACTCCAGCCGACATCATCGATATGTATAATCAAACTCGGGTCAGCGAGCTGACCCCCGTATAAGAAGCGGAACAAAACCCAGTACGCTTCAGGGACGCTTCAAAATGCTTTGATAGGGGCTTGAAAATACGAGCTGGCTGAGACTATAGCGATAGGTTAATATGGCAAATAATCTGGCATGGGGTCAGTTGGCGAAACTGGGAAAATGTCACCAAGTTCAGAGGCCAAAGCTGTAGCCAGTGTGTGTTCGCACGAAACGTAAAGTCGATCTCCGTAGATTGGTTGAGTCACCACACAGGAAACCGAGTCATCAAAAAGTATTGAAGGTAAATGTTCTTGCAATAAAGCTCCCAATTGCCCTGTCGGAAGCTGAATCATGGAATATGGTTCGGGTCTGAGGAATGAAGATTCTTCTGGACCGATAATATTTGCTCGACATTGCTGTTCAGCATATCCGACCCAAAAAATTCCAGTCCAAGAAGAACTTTCAGAAAAATTGGATAATACAGCTGCTAGCTTAGAGGCATATTCTCTATCAGGAATCTCTCCTTCTGGATAGTAAATACCTTCAACACCACAATTTTGGAATGTTTTTCGAGTCATGCAATGACTAGGGACAGAAATATTGTGTTTAGAGGCTAGCGCGGTCCAAGTGGTCTCTCCATGGTCGGTTGCTAGGGGCAATAAGAGAACTATTCGTTCACTAAACCCGTTAAAAACTAGATCTGAAACTAGTCCGGGGCTATGCTCATTTACTCTGGATGCCAGTTTTGGGTTAATTTTCTGTAAAAATAAACGCGTAGTTTGCATAATTGACAGGATTCCCTTCAGTAGTGCGATCTCAACCATTAGCATAACCAAGCTAGCCGCCCCACTGATGTGCCTTAAACAGACATTGAATACAAGAACTTTCCTGGTAAACAGGGGTTAGGTGGTCTGAGTTCTTGTCAAATCCGACGTCTAAGTCTCCACTTAGAGATCGGATTTGATAAGTACCCTTTTGCGTTAGCGAGTATCGCTTAGGGTCTAAATCTCGGCGTGCATTTGGCGAGTTCGCGGTCGCCCCAGTTAGACGCTGATTCTAAGGCAAAAGATCCCCTCGAATGGCGTGGGCTAGGTGACGTGGAACAGGTCTACAGGTCGCCGCTGACTGTGTGTCCGATGCGCTTCGATATATCCGATTCAAGCTTTTTCGCTCCCTCTTTGCCTCTGAATTTGATCAGTAGCGCGTGAAAATGCTTGGAGTCAACGGTTTTAAGAAAGTTAAGTGTTTGAATCACGGCAAGCTCAACTTCATTCCTAGACAGAGCACCGCCCTGTCGATTCAAGTCGATATGAGACAAGTTGTTAACGATTTTCGACAAGGCAGGCGAAATCTGAATTTTGTTCTGGGCGGTAATAGTATCGATGCGGGAGCCAAAGTTATCGCTGTTGGGTGCCCGGAACTCAGTGAACCCCTCTAGCACCTTTCGGCAGAAATTCCCGGTTCCTAATTCTGGTGGCGCGCCTTCTTGCATTTTCTCAAAAGCTTTCAGCAACATATAAAATGAAAGCCAGTAGTCGTTAGTCAGGCCCACAGCCTCGTTATCCCACTGTCGGCAACGCGTGGATTGCTCCGCGCAATTAAAGGTATCCTTGTAAACCTCGTAGAATATAGCCGTTGGCTCCTTTTCAGCTTTCTTGGGAACAGCCTTGTTGGCAAGACGAGATTGTAATATCTTCATATAAGTGTGACTGTGCGTGAAGTAAACCAGCGAAGCAGGTTTTGGGTTCCGGAAGTGATTGGAGATGAATCGGTCGACTGAAAAAAGTCTTGCTTCGTCTAGCTCTGACCCCAAGTCATCGAAGAGCACCACGCTATTTTTCAGTGATTGTTTACGATCCTCCGCCAGAAACTCGGCACAGAAGTAGAGCAATGAAACCAACTTCTTCTCCCCTTCCGACATACTTTGGGCTTTCTCACCTCGGCGAGTAATTCGATATCCCTCCCCAGTACTTCCTTCGGAGACACGCAAATCTTGGTTACCCATGATCATGCACAAGCTTTCATCAAGAAATTCAGCAGTAGCAGCGGTAGTCGAAACTTGTCCCTTTAGGTCGTCGAGGTGTTTCTTGATATCTTTTTCTGCTTTATCCGCCTTTTGTTTCGCATCAGTGGCATCTTCATATGCCTTCTTGGCTACGCTCCAACCCGATCCGTCTACGGCGCAGCAGTGCTTCTTCAGAAGCGAAATCGCAGATTCTCTATTGGCGGTGTGCTTGGTTATCTTACCTATTGCCTCAGCATGGGTATCCTTAAGGTTCGTGTACTTTTTTTGAAGCTCAGAAAAATGGATATCCGGCTTCTTTCCTTTAATCGAGTCATGTGGGTTTTTCACGCGCTCATCAAGCAACTTCTTTGAACGGTTTAATTCATCCAACACCCGCCGCGTTTCAAGGAGGACATCGTTTTGCATCATGGATAAATTAGCGCTGTAAATTGAGGTATCGAGGTCAATCGCTTCTAAGACTATCCGAAAGTGCTCTAGAGCAGAAATAGACTCCTGGCATTTCGCTAGTTGGTTTTTAACCAAAACGGGCACTTCCGCTTCAGCAGAGCGAATGCCATCTTCAAGGCTTCTTAGCCGCTGTTCCGACACAACCCCGCCGCAAAACTGGCATGAGTCTCCGGCCTTATGCTTATTCAAGCCTTCACGAACCCAATCGTTGATAACTATGGCCAGCGTCTGAGTAGTTGACAATTCTTCAGTAGTCTGCTGCCAGAGTTCATCGGAAAAGACCCAGCCGTTCGGGAGAACTGGCAAAGTAGGAAGGAGACTAGGATTATCCGAGTTTGCTATACGGATGTTATCTTGAACCTCATCTGGGGATAAAATCGTGTTCTCTTCTGTATCAAGCAAGGCACGTATATGCGGTCTCTGAAAAAGTCGCCCATCTAGACTTGAGCAATCTTTTTTGAGGTTTTCTCGAACACCGTTCGCAACGCCGTCAACGATATTATCTAGGATCTTTTTGGTATCATCTTCTTGCTGTCGTTTTGGCTCAACATCGTTTCTAGCTGATTCCCACGCTGCTTCGGCTGTTCTAATCTTTTCTTGTAGGTCACTCGCCCCATCACCCAAAGTGATGGTAGTCACACCTGGGGCGGAACCTCCTTCAATAAAGTCTCCAACTCTATCTTTTCGCCATTGATGATCAAAAGCGTAGATACGAATCGGCTCACTCAAGCCTGCTTCCTGTACGTTGAAAGTGGCTCGACTCAGCGCTTCACACACAGTCGTCTTCCCACTACCGTTAATTCCGAAGAATACTGAATCGTTCAGTAGCTTTATTCCCTTTAGCGAGTCCTTTGCAACATTCCGCAAAGATTCATTAGCTTCAACCTGAATCATGTCAAATCTCCATAAACTGTTTGACCAAACTTAGAGTGGCTAAATTCTTGGGCTTGAAGAATTCGAGCGATTGCTATCATAAATATCTTCACTCTATCCTTGGGGCGGTGAGTAGTGGCGAGTAGACGCGTTTAGCAGAAGTCTAATGGAAACCGCAAGTCAGTAAGCCCCGATTTCATAAAGTAGCGTATAGAAAGGGTTGCCGAACCACGCTTGCCACCTATTGCGGGGGACTAAGGTCATGGGAAGTGTCGTTTTATTAGCAGGTCGGTCTGTGCATATTTTCTTCTGACGTCTTCGAAGTTCTCTCGGCCACTCTAGCCAGAATCTAATAAGCGTGTTCATGACCGTTCATAAGAGCACAGGAGAGAAGGTGCTAACTCTAACCGGATAATCTCAGACACTCATGCGTCCCTCGCCTTGAACTAATCAACGCAAACGCGGAACCAAACCCCTGTCGCCAGCTTCCACGCACCATAGGAGAATGGAACCGCTTTGGCCAGACTGTCTGGCTACTTCATAGGAGAGACGCAAGCGTCCTAAAAACCAGCAAAATCCCTGTTCAACGGCCGATTTGCGACAATCTTGCCTTATTAAATGCGAGGTCTTTGGCTCCACTTGAGCACCGGATTTGATAAGTACCCTTTTGCGTTAGCGAGTATCGCTTAGGGGGCGAAAAATCGCTTGCGTTAGCGGGTTTAGACTTTGCATTACCTAACATCTTGTTTTCCCCTCTCTTTCCGGTAAAGACAGTTATGAAATAATCAGTGAACGAGCACGTATAATTGAAAGGGCGTATATGGGAAAGAGCAATGCGCGAGTGCGTAACTGGTTAATGCTGGTAGCCGTTGGGCTATTATTTGCAGCTATCTGTTTTGCTATTTTCGGGTTCACGCACGTGATTTCACCGGTCACCGCTATCGGAAATGCTGCTGGTTTTCTGATAACTAGCCTGGTTGCAGGTTTTTTCGCGCTGCGTAAATGAGCGATGCGCAAAAGGTAGTGTTCTTGCACGGGTTGGGTGAAACCCGTGATGTTTGGAACCCAGTAATAAAACAGCTGCCACAAACCGAGTGCATATCTCTAGACGTTTTGAGAACGAAACCACCGCTGGCTTGCTGGTCGCTCGAAGACGTATGTACCCAGATTGCTGACTCTCTGACCGAACCAGTTCACTTGGTCGGGTTATCGTTGGGTGCAGTGATTGCTTTAAATATCGCGCTCACCCATCCAGATAAGGTGTCTTCACTGTTTGTTTCAGCTCCGCAAGCTAAACCCCCAAAACTGTTGATGAATCTGCAAAAGACACTAATGCGAGTTCTACCAACAAAATGGGTCTGTCCGCCGCAGCTTAGCAAACCTGAGCTGGTGGGCGTGCTCGATAGTTTGAAAGATTTAGACCTTACTTCGCAGCTTCCAGCTTTAGCGATGCCCGTAACTGTGGTTTGCGGCAGCAAAGATAAAGCAAACCTGCCTGCAGCCCGCAAAATCGCCGGTCTTATCCCCACAGCTCACCTAGAAGTGATCCAAGGTGCAGGGCACCAGTGGCACGCCGCCCATCCTCAGCTATTCGCCTGTTATCTCACGAAACATTTAGATCGCTAAACCCCAGCAGGAATAATATCGTCGATAAACCAGATGCGTTTCGGCTGGGCTCTGCCGGTTTCGATACGCCAGCAATCCACCAGATCCAATAGTTCACCGAATATGGTCAGCTCGATTTGCATGCGGGTCAGTCCCAGGTGGGCGAGCCCGATATAGGTCAGGCGGGTAAAGATTGCCTCGTCACTATCTATTAAGTGTCCTTTTTCTTGGTTTGCCCTTTTGGGTCTGGGGTCTCGGTCATGATTGCTCGCCGGGTGCCGCGTTGGAGTGCCTGGGCGATAGCCTCTCGGTAGTCAGCTAAATCTGCAGGCACAGTTAGTAACTCCACTGCTTCTGCGGTCAGCTCTGGGCGCTTATCGTCTGGATGGGTGAGGTTGTGTATTTGTACGGACTGGTTAGCGAGCAGGGCGATAAGCCAGATTACCTCACCGAGTGACTTATCCATATCTTCGCTAGTTTCCAGGGCTTGACCTAAATGTTCTAGCCCTCCGTAACGTTGAGCTATAAGGCGGGTCGCGCGGGTAGTCAGGACGAGTTCGTATTCTTGACCTGCGATAGTGATTGTCGCGCTTTTCAAAGAGGTACTTGCCGGGCTGGTTTGGGTTTTCGCTGTCATGGCTTACCTGCTGTTCTAGTTGTTTGTCGGTTTAGGGCTGGTTGTAGCGGCAGGCTCATACACCTGGGTGTACCAGCCAGTAATGGTTTCAGGCTTTACGCCGACCGCTCCTTCGGTGACTTCGGCTTTCCATGGATGCTTGCCGGTAGCGTCTGGTTTGTTACGCCGCAGGATTGTGCCCTCAATACTCGGGGTAGAGAACGTGATCGAATCAGCTTTGGTTGCCAGCGTGGTTCCCGGCAGAGCAAATTTGACGCGGTAAAGCCAAAAATACTGGTACTTCCCGTTAGAGTGTGCAGCTCTAAAACCAATAGCCACGGGTGCGCCACCATCCTCAGAAGTGCTGATAAGTACCCCGTTGGCGTCCAGTCTCGCACCAGTTAAGGCAGCTGCAGCCTCTGCCCCGAGATCATCAACCCCAAGAGTGAGCGTTCCAGATTTGAATTCCTTGACAATCTCGGATGCCCCGTCATCGGCATACAAAATTGCCTCAGCCACCTCCACAGACAATTCTGCAGATATTGCTTTAGCGAGCGGTTTAGGAACGGCATAGGTTTCCTCACCGCTAGTGGGATCTTCGCTAATGCTCGCGTAGTAGAGCTTGTCTAAACCAATAGTTGCCATGATGTTTCTCCTTTTGGGTAGTAATTTTCGTTAGATGTCATCGAGAGATAGAATTGGGGCATGAGAGAGAAAACGCGACGCTTGACCTATGCAGTGTTCGGGATTTATCTGCTCTTGTTGTTGTGGATGGTGCTGTTCAAATTCGCCACCAGCGTTGACGACATACTGAGCATGCGGCATGCGCGCTACTTAAATCTGATCCCATTTACAGATTCTGCGAATCTTTACGGGTCGAACTTCTTTGATGAGATCGTGGTCAACTTCCTTATTTTCATCCCGTTTGGCTTGTACATGAGGATGTTGTTGAAACGGCGCTCATGGTTAATTCAATTGCTCCCACCGTTTTTAGCAAGCGTGGCATTCGAGGTCGTTCAGTACGTTTTCGCTATTGGGGTCAGCGATATCACCGATGTCATAATGAACACTGCTGGAGCCGCTACTGGCTTAGTAGTTTTTGCTCTGCTAGCCAGATTCTGGCCTGAAAAGAGCGAAAAAGTCATTAACGTCATCGGGTTAGTCCTGGAGATCTTGTTCATCGGATTTTTGACTTTCCTGATCATTGCAAACTCTTAAGGACAGGCTCTAAAACTCGAAACATCGATGGAATAGTGGTGAAAACCGGTATCCGCCTCGTATCCGATATAGCGGATTCCTGGGAGAAGCCTGTGTACTGTGAAGGGCGATAGCTAGTTCATTGGTAGTGCAGTATTTGATGTAGTCGTACCAGTTGTTTGGGAAGCTCTGGATATAGTGGATCTTCTTGTATTTATTGGAAAATCGCAGGAAATAGAGGGAGAGGCTGAAAGGCTTTGCTCTTAGCTGGATGCCTTGCGATTTTGGGAAATATTTTATGAGTATTGATGATTTCTCTTGTTCACGGGTTCGTTAGGCGTTTTCGCGAGGCAAGATTGCTATCTCTAAACCGGCGAGTACGACTTCTATGATGATTTCAAAGTATTCCTGACTCATGCGGTCTTCGTTTTTCGGGTTGGCTAGCGGAATTAAGTAGCCCTGGATGATGTCAGCCAGCGTTGTGGAGCAGACAGCTAGGGGCTGAAGTTGGGTAATCATTTGGCCTAGGTCGTGGCGCTGTTCCTGCTTGGTTGGGCTGCGCAAGTTGCGAGCAGTAATGCTCCACAGCA
>NZ_JAWGMB010000016.1:0-10002 GCF_032557235.1 Varibaculum cambriense | reverse complement strand
GGGGCGGATTTTGCCTCGCGCCCCGAAATCCGGAAAATGCTCTGGCATTTTCACGGATTTAACGCCCGCAGCCTACCCTACGGCATAAATCCGCCCCTGCACGCTCAGTACGTACCTTGCGGAAATCTTGTACCAATTGTGCCCCTTGCGTGGGGGAGAAGTTTTATCCGAGCAGGCTAGGCGGGCGCAAAATTTGGAAAACGCCGCCACGTTTTCCAAATTTTTGGGCAGGAGGAAAAACTTCTCCCCCGCGCTTAACCCAGGGCGCTTTTACCGAGCCAGCCCCGCCGCAAGTGGTGTTCATGTAAACTCAGCATGTTTAGAGGAGGGGAATTGCTTGGGGGCTCAGGCTTCCTGCCTGAGCCCCCAAGTCCCTAACAGTCCTCGGTAGGGATCCGAGTCAGGGGAAAATACCTGGCATCCTCCCCTAGGCGCAGGATACCTCCCATAACATCCTTCGCCAGAGCGTCAACTTGCAAACGCTCCCCGTAATTTTAGCATTTTCCTGCGTAAACAATGAAGGATTATTGTCAATTAGAATCCTATTTTCTTATTATTACTGCTTTGCTTTTTGCTGCGCTTGTCGCTGCGCCAAGGCTTTACGGGTCCGGACTTCTCCCCCGCCCTGGCGGGGATCACCAAACCAGGCTTTATAAAATTGATAGAAATTCAGATTCCCCGGCTGGGCGCACTCGTCACTAAGTCCGGCGAGCGCATCGGCTGAAGCCAAGTAGGGGGTGTAGTTGTAGAGGGCGGCGGTCGGCCAGTTTCGCGGAACTATTTCCTTACTGCCGCAGCCTGCATCCGGACCGTAACCTAAAGTAACCGGTTTACCAGTCTGCACATCATATAAACCAGGATCAAGGTGGTAACGTCGCCATTGGCGCGCCGCGTAGTACACCTGCGTGCCAAACCCGTAGAACTGGGAGTCACATTGGGTATGATCGGGGCATCCGTAACCCATGGCTATTTCGTATCGACGTGGGGTAAGCCGGGAAGAAGAAACGGTGATCAGCCCCTGTTCTTTTTGTAGGGTCACCAAAATTGCTTTCGGATTAATCTGACAGCTGCGAGAAACCTGGGCGATAACCTCACCGGCAGTAAGATTATCTCCGCCCGGTACCGCCTGCGGGCAAAATCGGTCAGGATCATGAGGGCGCAAGCTAGCGCGAAAATCTTTCAAACAAGGAACTTCCACCTCTTGCTTTTGGTTGCCATCATTCGTCCGCGCAACTCCAGTGCTTTCCGGCATAGCTTTAGCTTTACCTGCGCGGCATCCGTATCCCCAATCCGTAATAAAATCCTGAATCTGGGAGGACGAAAGGGAATCCCAGCGCGTAAACTCTGCTTCACTGATTAAATCGGTGGCGTCATATCCCTGCGCGCTAACCGGAGGCATGGCGGGTTCGGGAATGGAATCAGCAGATTCTTCTTGCCGGATATACCCATAAATCAGGTTCACCACTAGGGCGATTACTACCACCAGGACAACCAATATCAAAAGCGCTGCTAGACGGCGCAAACGATATTTCCGGGCAGTATTAATCACCTTCCCATTATCGCTAGATTTAGGTTCTCAGGGCAAAGGGAACATAAACTTCTTTCCAGACTAAATCTGCGATTATCCTCTCTTACCAGGGTAGATGCAAGGGTGGAGGGCTTTCGTTAGACTATAAGAGCGTCGGGCCGTTTAGCCCCGGGCTCCAAAAATTGCCGCTACGAGCGGCCTTAGCGCCGACTGGCGCTTCTCGGTCCGGCGTTCCCCAATCCTCCTTAACCGCGCGATCTAACAGGCTCCGTGAGTTCTTAATGCCCAATATTCCCATTGCCTAGAATTATTTTGTCCGGTGATGAAAACCAATCCATCACCGGACAAAACCTTTACTTAGTTACTGGATTCTATTCATGCCTCCTGCGCTGAAGCATGGCGATACCCAGTCCGCACATTAATAGCGAGACCGCCAACAACTCGGCTCCCATATTTGCGCCGGTTCTCGCTAGTCCCTTTCGTTGCGGGGTAGCGGTTTGAGCTTTCTGGTTTGCCGCTTTTCCAGTCGCTTGGGGCTTCAGGTTCTTATGGTCTTTACCGCTTTGACCTGGCTTTTGGGTGGAATCACCGGGGGAAGTACCCGGATTAGGGGTAGTTCCTGGATCTGTACCGGGATCTGGCTTCGTGCCCGGTTCCTGATCGCCTCCGGGGGTCGGCTTTGATTCCTCAACGGTGATGGTAAAGGTAGCTGTAGCTTTTTCCTGCCCATCTACGTTCACAGCCGTTACCGTAACTTTATAAACGCCCGCTTTCTTGGGGGTCCCTAAGATGGTTGCAGTAGCGGCGTCAAAACTAACGCCCTCGGGCAGTCCGGTAACTGTCCCGATAGCCCCGTCTTTAACCTCTAGCTTAATAGGAGTAATCATCGAGTCCGCTTTTACGGTTTGGTCAGCTATCGGACTAATCTGCGGGGTAGGCGCCGGAGTGGTGGCATCTCGCGGGGAAATCTTGAGGGCGAGCTTAGCCTGGGCGGCTCTGGGGTACCCAGTGCCGTCTTCGGCTTCTGTGAGGCTAACGGTTACTTCATAGTCTTTGTCTGCCTCAAGTTTTCCAACAGGAGTGCCGCTAATCTGACCGGTTTCTTTATCGAATGCCAGACCCTCGGGCAGTCCAGTTACCTCGAAAGTATCTGCGAGCACCGGGTCGTTGCGTTCAAATAAAGTACCCAGTGAAATCGGAGTGATTGCTTTACCAATCTGCCCGCTAGCAGCGGAATCTTTCCCTTTAAGCTCGGTGCGGAAATCATCCTCTAACCAGCGCAGAGTAAAACTGAGGTGGGCAATGTCTTGCCATCCGCCCCCATTGGGCTCCATCAATAACCCGATATTGCCATCTTTCTGCACAGTCATAGTGGTATAGCCCGTGCCGCCAGTCTTGAACTGTTTCTTTACCGGCCAGGTCTTCCCATTATCAAACGAAGCCCAAACATATCCATTCTTACGGCCATTATCGGTTCCCGAAAACAGTAGCACCTGCGAACGTAAAGTGCCGGGTTTAGCATTTGGGAAAGCTCGAATCACTTGCGCGTTGTTGTTCTCGTCAGCTAAATCCTTGCTAACGTGGCAATCTTTCCAGTTTTCCCCGGAATCGGTAGAGGTACAAATAATGCGACCTCCACCAGCTTGGGAGCGCGAAATCAAGATTAGGCTCCCATCGCTTAGTTCAGTAACTTTGTTCTCGTCAAACTTTTTACCCTCAACTACTGCTGGGGTGGGGTTACCAGATTTCCAGGTTTTACCATGGTCATCCGAATAAATCGTGTAGGCAACAATCCCTCCGCTCTTCGGGACGCAGGCCATCTGCTGCAGCAGCCGTCCTTTGTCAGGAGCAGTCATTTTTTGGGTACCGGCACCGGAGGTAGCAAAGCACGATTGCAGTTCCTTCGCTTTTTCCCCTAATACCTGGTCAGTGATTACTCGCTGCGTCCAAGAGTGACCATTGTCGGTAGATACGGACAGCCCTAGGTTCATGGCGTGTTCGCTGTTTTCATCAACTTTGCCTTCTGGAGTGAAAGTATAGGCAGGATTATTGGCAAATACGCCTGCAACCTGGCTGTAAACGTGGAAGTTAAAAATAGTGCCACTGTCATGGTCTACTACGTACGAGGGGTCGGAGTAACCCCTGGAACCGGCAATATTGCTGCCCACGATTCCGCGAGCAATCACTGTTTCTGGCTGCCAAGTCTTGCCGTTATCGGTAGAACGGCGCTGCATAATCGAGTTTTCGTTCGGGGAATCTCCCCCGTTCATCCTGCCGTTCTTCGGACGGTAATCGTAAGAGGCTAATAAATCTCCATTCGGGGCAACGGCGATTGCCGGAATACGGATATTCGCCTGTTTTGAACTGGTAGCTATAATCTGCGGGTTACTGATTTTAGCTTCCGCTGCCGGATCCGCGTCTTTAGCTTTAGTGCCCCTGTCTGCCTGCGGATATTGCTTTTGGGTATATACAAAAGTTGTGGCAGTAACGCGATTAAGTAGTTGCTGCCCCATTTTCCCGTCAATAGCTAACTTGGCTTCGACTTCGCCACGGGTTAAATCAGCTTCAGTGATGGTGTAGGTCAGCTGGCAGCGGTGAACTGTCCCGACTGCCAGACTTTCACGCTCGCAGCTGCTGGTGGTGCTGTCAGTCAGGTTAGTTACGGCGGTGTCGGTTACAGGTGCTACCGTCAAAGCATCGTCCCCGTTAGCGCTAACTTCTACCGCGAATTTAAGAACATCTCCCACCTGGTAGTGGGCTTTTTGTGACTCGTCAGCCAGCTCAAACTTGTCCAACTTTAGATAGTTGCTGGCAACTGGCAGCGCCTCGGCTTCGGTGGTCGCATAATAGGTGGCTGTCCCCGTGTATCCGGCGTTGGGGTAATACTGCCACACTATTTCGGGGGTGAATTTACCGGCTTTAACGTCAGCTTCCGTGACTACATGGTAGGGGGCAGTGCAATCCATTTCTTTATTAACTGGCATATTTGACCATTTGCAGCCTTCCCAATTATCCAGGTTGGAGCTTTTAGCGGACAGTGCCCGCGCTTTGCCAGTGTGGTTAATCAAAGTGGCTTTGAAGTTGATGCGTTCGCCTAACGTCCATTTTTGACCGGCTGGTTTCGGGTTGGTAACGGTAAGGGTGCTCGGTATTTTATTTTCGTTGATTCCGCCCAGGCTGGTTTTTTCACCGCCATATTCCACCTCGGAATACATCCGGAAAGTAACGTAGGGGACAAATCCGCCTGCCGTAGCCTCAGCTTTGGTAACTACGTGGGTTAGTTTTTTCGCGATTCCCGCTATGTAACATTCCTGCACTGTATTGGCAGCAGCGTTGCGCCATTTGCAACCTTCCGCATTTGCCAAGTTGTAGTTCACTGACTCGAAGGAGGCAGCTTTGGCGGTTTTATTGGTTAGTTTTACCCGGTATTCAACGGTCTGACCGGCTACTTTAGGATCTCCGGATACTAGATATAGCTCTATTTTCGCCTGCTCAGTGTCCTTGGTAGCTACTAAAGTAGGCTCTGCCGCATAGGCACTTAAGGGGGTGGCTAGGCCTGCCCCAATTGCTAGGGCTAGGGCAAACAAGATACTGATTACTGGCTTTAAAATGGGGTGCTTCTTTGCGCTCATGAAACTTAGAGTAACAATACAAAAACAGTTTTACCAACATCGACAGTTTGTAATAACTTAGTGCTTTAGTTACCTGGAAACACCAGATTCAATTTGTGGAAACTCCCACATTCTTTGGTTGGACTGTATTTTATCAAGTAAAGCTAGCGTTAGCTTAATAAGTCTTAACGTAATAGCTGTTCACGTGTGGTAAGTTAAAATCTGATAAATCCTCAGACTCATTTTAAGATTAGAGCAGGTGTAGCAGTGTTGCTTCAAAAACGAAAAAATCCATCTTTATGTTCCTGGGTTAAAGCTGATAAGGCCAGTAAGGGTCGGCAGCGAATAGGCTCAAAACTATTGAAACCTTTAGGGGTAGCCCTAGTAAGTGGGGCGTTAGCTCTGTCAATATCGCTTCCCGCTCCCACGGCTGCGGCCGAACCTCTCGGAGCCTATCAAGCTGACGGCTCCGCTACCCTACCGAAAACTATTCCCAGTCTGGATGCTTGGAAAGCTAGTGGCGGAACCTGGACGCTAGCCGAGGGCGCGCGGGTAGTTTCCACCCAGCCGCTCAACGCGCGGGCTAAAGCACTAGCGACAGAGCTTAGCGCCTATTTAGGTTCGCCGGTTCCCGCGAAAATAGGTAAGCGTACTAGCGAATTCGACGTGCATTTATTGCAAGATAGTACGCGCAAAGACTTAGGGGCAGAAGGCTTTGAACTAAAGATTGGCTCCTCCGGCGTGCAAATCATCGGCGCGACTGACGCGGGTGTGTTTTATGGGACCCGCTCCTTTTCCCAGCTGATGCGCCAAAAACAGCTAACCTTACCGGCAGGCTCGGTAGTATCAGTACCTAAATACAAAGAACGAGGGGTAACTCTGTGTGCCTGCCAGCTCAATATCTCAACCGAATGGATTGAGCGTTTTCTGGATGATGCTGCTGACTTGCATATCAATAACATCGTCCTAGAAATGAAACTAAAGTCTGATGCCTATCCCGACACTCAGACCTGGTCATACTACACCCCCGAGGACGTTAAAAAGTTTGTCGCTAAAGCGAAGAGCCTAAATATTGACGTTATTCCGGAAATAAACTCACCAGGTCATATGAATATTTGGCTGGAGAATGCTCCCCAATATCGACTGGTAAATAAGAAAGGCGAATATCAGTCTAATCAACTTGATATTTCCAACCCTAAGGCCCGGGCTTTCATTAAGAAGCTAATCGATGAATATGACGGGGCTTTCGACTCGAAATTCTGGCATATGGGGGCTGATGAATACACCATGGATGGCGGTTATGAACTGTATCCCCAGTTAACGGAGTATGCTCAAGACGCTTTTGGCCCCAGCGCCAACGCTAATGATGCTTTTACCGCTTTTATCAATGAAATAAATACTTACGTAAAAGGTAAAGGCAAGAATCTGCGGATTTTCAACGATGGTCTTTACGACACCGCAAACGTTCAGCTGGATAAAGATATTGTTATTGATTATTGGTTCAAAAAGGGCGGTACGCTAACTCCGCAGCAGCTCGCGGAACGGGGATATCAACTAACAAATGTTCCCCAAGCAATGTATTGGTCACGCGCCTTTAATCCGGCTGGTTACACCTATGCCATGAAGCCAAATAACCTGTATAACAATAAAAATTGGAACGTGGGCACTTTTGATGGTGGCGCCCAAATTGACCCTAACTACGACAAACTCCTAGGGGCGCGGGTATCGCTATGGCCCGATAACATCAACGAAAACGAGAACGAAGTCCAGATGATAACGGCTGATTCTCTGCGGTTCTTAGCCCAAATGACCTGGTCGGCTTCTCGTCCTTGGCCTAAATGGGAGGGTGCTGACGGTATGAAAGCTACCATCGATTCTCTGGGCGATCCTACTACCCGTTCCAAGGTGCAGGAAGCTACGGTTCCCGATGGGGTATACGGCCTACCAGAATTGGATCCGGTAGCCAAAGGGCCTTGGAAGCTGGCAAAAACCTATGACGGTTACTATCAGATTTCCAATACTGCTACCGGACAATGCTTGACGATGAGTGAAGGTAAAAAACATTTAGGTGCGGTTAGCGAAGTGGGTGCCCAGCCTACCTTGGTATCTTGCCGCCCGCTCAGTGAAAGCTATAAGAATGCTTTTGCTAGCGGTCGGGAAAGAAACCAACAGAAATGGCAGGTAGTGGTAGAAGCCGATAATAAGGTTTCTTTGCGGAACGCGGTTTCAATCCAGTACCTGGCAGTGGCTGACGGCAGCGAGAAGCATGTAGATATTCAAGGAGTTTCGGCTGCGGAGGTAAAGGCTGACGCCACTTTGCTGGAAAAATCATTATCTGGGACTGGAAATAATCTAGCCGCCGGCAAGGTTGCGCAATTCCCGAAAGATTTGGTGGCCACCAAAGGAAAGCTGGCTGATAAAGCCCTGTTCTCCCTGGTTCGTGAAAAATCGATTACCGTTGATCAGCCAGAGATTAAGGATGTGAATCCCTCTGAACCGCGGGAAGTTACGGTAACAGTTTCAGCTGCCGATAATGCCAAAGTCGCGCCCTCAGAAATTAAAGCCACCGTGAGTGAAGGCTGGAAGGTTCTGCCGGAAACAGTCCAAATGGCTGAGCTCCCTGCGCGTGGCACTGGAACTGCTAAATTTAAGCTGGTAAATACCACCGGAACGACTGGTAGCGTCACCTTTACCTGGAAGATGGGGAATGAAGAGCTAAGCACTACTGTTAATTTGAGCGGAATGCTAGGACCTCGCGTATGTGATGGATTTACCGATTTAAGCGCAGACTCGGAAGAAAAAACCGGTGAAGGCTCTACTAATGGTCACGTACAAGCCGCATTTGATGGCGTAGACGAATCAGGTAAATCCAATACTTTCTGGCACAGTAAATGGGCTGGCGGAGTAGATCGTTTGCCTCACTGGCTGGTATTTAGTCCGCAACAGGCACTAACTAATCCCGATGGCACTATTAACAATATGCTCTCGGTCGAGTACCTTTCACGGCAAGGGAAAGTGAACGGTCGTATCAAGAGTTATAAGATTTACACCTCTGACACCACTAAAGACGGCAATGCAACCGCAGGTTGGACGCTACAAAAAGAGGGGCAGTGGGAAAATGGAACCGATTGGCAGCGTGCCTACTATGACAATCCGGTAAAAGCCAAGTACGTGAAACTGCTGATTACCGACGTGTGGGACGAAGTAGCAGGCAGGGAAGACCAGTTCGCGTCCGCGGCTGCTATCTGTGTATCTTCACAGATGCCACCGGCCACCTTG
The DNA here is from genome assembly GCF_032557235.1 of Varibaculum cambriense. Taxonomy (GTDB): domain Bacteria; phylum Actinomycetota; class Actinomycetes; order Actinomycetales; family Actinomycetaceae; genus Varibaculum; species Varibaculum cambriense_C. The sequence continues at coordinate 1,584 of NZ_JAWGMB010000016.1, read as the reverse complement.
ACAGCGCCCGCGCAGCCGGAGAACCCAATTTCGGTTTCGCCAGCAGTTAAAGTTCAAAGCGCCCCAGCTAATCAGTGGCCAACTGCTGATCCGGCAGCTCCGGCAGCGACAATCGCGCCCATAGCTGACCAGACTCTGCAGCTAGGCTCGGCAATTAAAGGCATACCGGTGAAGGTAGCTAAAGGTACAGTTTGGAAAGTTAAAGGTCTCCCGGCGGGAGTAGTCTTTGACAAGCAAACTGGGGTGATTAGCGGGAAACCGGCTAAAGCTGGCAAATACCCGGTAGAGGTTATCGCAGAGAACCCGGATGAAGAAGCAGTTACCACAGCTTTCACGATTACAGTCACCGAGGAAAATACTCCTGGGGACACTGACAAGCCAGGCGGTAGCGATAAGCCGGGAGATACTGGTAAACCTGGCACTTCCGATAAGCCTGTCCCGGGCGGAAGCGCCAGTGGTGACGGTAAAGGGAAAGCGCCCGGCAGCGCCGAACCCGCCCGGAACGGAAACGGCCATGCCAGCACCCCTGGTTTGGAAGGCACCGGTTCGAATGCGGCAATCGCGCTAGCTGCAGCCTTGGTATTGATAGCCGCAGGGGCGGTGGCGATTAAGCGCCGACGTCTCTAGAGTAGCTAATCATTAATCTGGGGTTGGTAAGCGGAGATTCCGCTTACCAACCCCAGATTCATTTGTGGGGGTAAAAACGGGGCTAATACGGGCTACTACCGGGTTGGGGGTATTACCCCGTAAATGCTTATTTTGGGGCTAATGACGGCCTACTGCCCTTTTGTGAGCCACCAGATTTTCCTCTAACCGTGGTTGTTACCAGCTCCGGGCATGGTTATGGAACGTGCATGGCTCGGTGTTCGCTGAGAAGTAGTTTTACAAGGTTTAGGTTAAGCGAGGATTGGAAGGGAAGCGCCGCAGGGCTATTGTTCAAATAACTATTAGCCCCGGGCAGAGTACCCTCACCTCGCGATCCTCAGTTAATAGCCAAAACCGCCAACAGGGTCGCGTTTAGCGATGCTAGGTTGCCGTTTTAGTTTCGTTTTCTTCCCACGAGGGATATGGCCACGCCCACCAACAATAAGGATAATCCGCTAAGCAATACAACCAGGAATCCGGACTGCCCTGATAAGGGCAGTTTTCCTTCGGGGTAGTTTACTACTTTCAGGGTTTTGTCTCCCCCAGTTACGGTGTTCACGTTTCCGTTTTGTTTATCTATTGTTACCGTACCGTTTGCATCCACCTGGAATTCTATTGCTTGTGGCAGGAGGGCGTATCCGGAGACTGTTTCGGTTTCTACTAACCGATATTTATGTCCGGGCGTAACCGTTAAGTTGGCTTTCCCGTCGTTTCCGGTGGTTATATTCTGTACTGGTTTATCCGGGTTATCGGCTTCGTATAAATCGAATTTTACGTTCTCTAGCGCGGTACCTTTATCGGATACTTTGTTGAGAGAGATATCGATTGTCTGTACTGGTTCCTTCAGGTTCGGGATGTAGAACTCACCATTGGGATATCTAATTATTTTACCTGTCCGATAACCAACACGACCATTAGCTTCAACCATAAGCGTATAAG
>NZ_JAWGMB010000015.1:0-14179 GCF_032557235.1 Varibaculum cambriense | reverse complement strand
GCCTTGTATAGGCCGTTGATAGCCTCGGCTAGCGCGTTATCGTAGGAATCACCCACCCTCCCCGTGGAGGACCTGATCCCGTAATCAGCCAGTTTCTCGCTACAGGCAATACTCGTGTACTGCGAGCCATGATCGCAGTGATGCGTAAGATTCACGAGAGTTTCTTTCGCTGCCTGGATGACTTGCCCGAGCGCCTCCAGCGGTAGAGCCTCGGTTTTCATTGATGACCGGGTAGCCCAGCCTACAATCTTTCGGCTATAAACATCGGTTACGAACGCTGTATACACGAACCCGGATAGGGTTCGAACATACGTGATATCACCAACCCACACTTCGTTGGGCCTACTGGCCGTGAACTGCCGATTCACCAAATCCGGGCGCAGGTCCACAGCCTGTGACCCCCTGGTCGTGACCGGCGTACGATCCTGGCGAACACCAACAATCCCAGCGATTTTCATGAGTCGAGCGACCTGGTCACGACCAATATCCCAGCCCGCGCGCCTGGCTGCGTGCCACATCTTACGAATACCATAAACGCCAAAATTGTGTGCGTGAATCTCGCGTAGTTCTTCAGCAAGAATCCGATCACGAATGCGTCTGGCGCTTGCTGGTCTGCTCTTCGCTAGCCGGTAGCCGCGAGAGGTAATAAACCCTCCTTCCAAGCTAGCCCTCAGTGTCCGGCAAATCGGCTCGACCCCGAAACGACCCCTATATTCGTCAATATAAGCAATCATCATCGGGCCGGACGGTCGAGCTCCGCTGCGAAAAAAGCCGAAGCAGTTTTCAAAATCTCATTCGCCCTACGCAGCTCCGCATTCTCGCGTTTGAGCCGTTTGATTTCCTCACGCTCTTCACGCGTGAGCCCCTGCCGCTCACCCATGTTAACAAGATGCTGCTCATACCAGCGGCGCAGTGACTCGTTTGCGATCCCCAGCTTCGGAGCTATCTCATTAACCGCCCTCCACTGCGAACACGAACGATCAGCAGCCAACCGATCAGAAAGCAACCGCACCGCCCGACCCTTAAACTCCTGAGAATACCTCTTAGACATAACCCTAATCCTCTCAAAAACGAGTAGGAACAAAACCCAGTACGCTTCAGACAACGCCATCGACTACAACCCCAAATACCAAGACGGATCCCTACACATCCGCAAAGGCTGGGCAGGCCACTAAACCACCCCAACACGCCCGGCAAAAGACACATAATTCGGGCATTAGCCCCAAAATGTTACTTAACCCCGCGTTCATGCAGGTCGGAAGGGGGTGTGCCTGATGGGGCATCGTAGAAAGGCTCTAGATAAAACTAGGGCCAGTCCCAGCAGGACCGACCCTTACAAAACCTGAGGGTTTTTCACGTACGATTTAAGTTGCAGAATCACATCATGCTGTCAATTGCCTTTCATATGCGCTATTGCCGGCAGTATACGGCTACTCGTCTTCCAGCACCTGCCAGTATCCTGATTTGTTGGACCCCACGCGTCTTATAAAGTTGTTCTCCCGCAGACAGCGTATCCCCTCATCGACGGTGGTCTTGCTCTTGTCGATCTTAGCCTTGATCTGTTCTTTTGTGATGTTGGGATTGTTGCGTATCTCCTCCAAGATCCTTCTTTGCGTGGGGTTCGGGTTGACCCCGCTACTGGGTTTGTCGCCCACTTTATCACCCGCTTTATCACCCATGACGTTAATCCAGTTGAACGGGATTCTCACGACAATGGAGTTCTCCCTGAATTCGAAGGCCTCTCTGCCATACCTCTCGACGATTCGCGGTACGCCCCTTCCCGTTTTCTCGCTTATATGCAGTTGCAGGAAGATCTCGGACAGCTTCCTGTTGACGGGGATGGATTCTCCCAGGAAGAACCCTTCGAGCGTCTGGGCGCTCGGGAGCGATCCGCGTGACAGAATCTCTATGCGGTCCGAGTAGACGCTGACCATGGGTTCGTCGCCGTCCACCCACCTGTTATGCAGGAATGCGTTGATAATCGCCTCGCGAAAGGCATCGTCGTCGAACAGGGGAACGTCGCGCCGCTCGACCACGCGGTCTGCCTCGTCTGCCTGGATTATGTTCAGCACGTCGCCGTATCTTAGCACCTCGTCAAGCGTGTACAGGAGGCACGTGTGCCCGAACTCCCTGACAGAGTACATGTTGTCGGCCTTGCTTGGCCCGGAGAAGATGGCGACCCTCATCGGCATGCGAGAGTTGTCCGACAGAAGCCGGGCCATGAGATTGTATTTACCATCCGGAGTGTATAGCCCCAGGTTCTTCCTGAACTGTTCCGCATTCAGCTCGACCCCTTTTGCTCCATAATATATTTGGAGTTTCTCAAAGGTCAGATCCTGGTATTCGCTCTCGGTGTTCTCTATGGTCGGAATGCCATTGCGTAGGACAGAGAAGAGCGAGGACTCCTTTTCCGGGTACTTGCGCAGCCTCTCCTTACTTGACCCGATCCTGATGAACCGCTCGTCCCTGAATGATATTGGCGCAGTCTTGGCAGCCGGGATAAAGAGAACCACGACCCTTTTGCCGTCAATGGCAGTCTCCTCGAAACGGAAGTCAAGATCAGGGCTAATCTGTCGCGCCAAGTAGTGCTTCAACGGCTCGCCTTTAACACTCCGGCTTGGATCAAACGTCGTGCCCACGATCTCATGTGTATCGTCGCTGACGCCCCAAATGAGGTATGCGAATTCCCTGTCCATGTAGGCAGCGCTGTTGGCTAGTGCCGAGATATATTCGCCAAGGGGCCTCGCCTCGAACCAATTTTCTTTGAACTCAAGCCATTCTTGCTCAGCCCCATGTTTCCTGAGGTCGTTTACCAAGGTGGACAGACCACTCGTTTTCATTGCGTCCTCGCTTGTTTATTACCCGATTTATTACCCAGTTTATTACCCGGTTTTGTAGTCTAACACATGGGGGACCACGGTGTTTACGAAATGCCCGTAACAGCAGCAGGAAAGCCATGTCCGTAATCAGAATTTGCAAAATTTGTTCGTTTAGAACTTCGGCCCTAGCAATCCCAACACTCGCTGTTTTTTCGGCCGCCTAGAAGTTGCTCTTCCAGGCGTCGTATTCCTCTTGGGTGATCTCACCTGCGATGAAACGCTGCCGCATATCGCCCCAGGCCTTTATCGCGATGGAGGCCTTCGGGGCGCGTGCCGCCCTCGGGTCTATCCGAAGCCCGCTGCCGTCTTCGTCGGGGACGAGAGCGAACTCGTCTTCGAGTTGGAGCAGCGCCCCCACCAGATCCCTCGCGCTCGTGATCTTGTGGTCTTCGAGCATCTTCGGGGAAACATCGAGGGCCTGCGCGATCTTTCTCAGCTGCGCCTCGCCAGGCGTTCGTATTCCGCTTTCGTAGTGGCGGATTGCACCTTCGGTCATGCCGACCTTCTCGGCAAGCCTCACGATGCTTAGCCCCCGGGCCTTCCGGTATCTCCTTATGTTCTCGCCGACAGTCGCCATGCGCGTTCGTTCCTCCGTCACCTTGCCGCATCGACCATTATCGTACATTTTCGTACAGGGCAGTCGCGGCAAATAGGCGGCGTGCTCACAGTTCTCTTGGAAGCTCCATGGCGAACGCGAGCTTCCTTTGCTCGCTTGGCCACGCGCGGGATCCGGGACAGCGCTGAGCCCAGGACGTTGCTCGCCACGATGGGACCTACGCCCCACGTCGAACCATGGATGCATCGGGATTCACCCGCTCGGCTTGCTGGAGGGCCGCATACTGTTCGACCGTCGTCCTCAAGAAGCCCTCCCGCATGGCTCGCCCTTCCCCGCCTTATGCACGCACGCTCGCACGGAACCGCTCTATCTTCGCAAGGGTCGCGATACTTTCCCCATTTCTTTTCACGGGAAGGCATTTCCTCGACCTCGTGAAAACAAATGCGAAAACTAGCGCGGCGGATATTCCGATTCGATTTGCCGCTTCGCTTTCTCCCTTGCAAAGCACGCGGACCCGTGCGCCCTTCGTGCCACAAGGCAGGGCAAAGGGCCAAGCCTAAAACAATCAGGAGGTTATCATGAAAGCACTCATCGAGAAGTCGAAACAAGCTCCCAACCGTTGACCTCGTTCTCCGTCACAAGGACAGCTTGGATATCATCGGGGTAATCCGGGTTGCGTAGCTGATCGAGAAACGCGAACTTGCGTGTCTCAATTGTTCCTTCGCTAGACTTGTAGTTCTCTTCGAGGGAGGTGATACGCTCTGCATAGTCCGAAAGGGTTTCGCTCACAAGTTGGCAACTCCGCCTGTCTTTAACCGCTCCTCGACGGAAGATCCCCATTCGATCGGTATACCCGTCCGTGGTCTCGATGGTGCCGCTATCTGTGACACGAGCAGCACAAAGCATCTGGAAACTGAGCCCTGCCTCATCGTCGATGTAGCCATAGACAATCGCTTCGGGGTGACGAGGATCGAAATCATCGCATTTCATAATCCTCATTGCGTCTTCGATATAGCTTACAGATCCAACCAGACTCCTAAAACTCTGGTGGTCAATGGTCTTTAGACGCTCTTCGATCGGTCGCTCCAGAGGTCACGGCCTAAGCTCGTCGTCGAATCCAAGGGGAAACGACAAGCGCGCATACCATGCCTCGGTATTCACTTCAGGGATAGGATCTGTCTTATATTTGGCGAGGAAACGCTCTCGCGAGCCATCGATCAGATCGTGTTCGATGCTTAGCGTAGCACCCTCGAACAGGTGCCAGTCCTCGTTGTCGGGTAGATGCAGAAGCAGTATCTGCTCTTTTCCATCAGCTTTGAAGCGATCCAGTACCTTGAAATGTGAGTTCGACTGCGCGATGCATAGCCCCATCGCGAGGCTTCCTCATTGTCTTGAACAACGTCGCTGAAGTTCACCATGTGGTCCGATAGGATGCTGATTCTGTGCGCTTTCGCCAGCCCTCCAACCCTGCAAGTTGCATCAGTGAAGGCTTGCTCACAGATAATCATGCCAGGCATGTATTTATCTGCCAGTACCGAGCCCATATCGACATCGCGTACGAACATCTGCAAGCCCGGCATCATCCCGTTGATGGCTTTCTCTAAATACCAAACAGGAACTTTCTCAACGTCAACGCCATGTTCAGTCTTTGCCATTTGCTCCCCAGTCCACTAGTGCTCGTTGCCTTGACCTTGAATGAGTTTGTCGAGCAACCCCTCCGCTTCGTCGTCATGTTATGCGCTTGCCGCCAATGCCAAGTCTCTGATTCTGAAGAACCAGTCCATCATCCACTGGTAGCACTCTGACCAATCCTCGTTGTCGAAGTCCGCGCTACGACGTATCACGACGTGTCGTGATTTCTTGTCTTCGTCGTGTGCATCCCAATCCGGAGCCGTGCCTGTTTCTTCTATCCAAAGCTGATTGAACTGCTCCTTCAGCGGGAGCACCTTCTCATAAGCCTCGAGATTGTCTAACCACAGCTCCACGCCATAGCTCGCATCCCAAGTGCTAAGGAGCGCAGAGATGTGCATGTTGGGCGTCCCTATTCCGAATGATGCCCAGGCGTCCACGTTGTCTGCGCGATTGCTCGGGTCGTTGAAGCAGCTCGTGAAAGCCTCGCTGTTGGAGCAGTGGTTGTAGAATCCGTCCCAGAAGGCCACACGGAAGCTCTTCACATCTGATGTGACGCTTTCACCTTTGCTGAGCAGATACTCGGACCTGAGTTCATCGAGCATGGGGCCGCCCTCTCCGACGCGCCAGAACGTCCATCCATTACGAGCCCCTCCGCCTCCAGCAAGCGATACGGCGCGCTTCGCTGCCAGGGACGGGCTCTTGAACGTCTCGCCGTTCGAAAGCTCGATTTGACCTGTGTCGGTAACGCGTGCGCTTATCGAGTAGCCGTCGCTCTTCGGAATGAGCATCGCTCCTGAAGTCACAAGCCCTGCATCGAATATGTCGCGAAATATCGCAGACCTGCCAGCGACGTCTTTCTTCTTTTGAGGCTCATATTGCTTTGCCGTGTCTGGGTCGATAGCCAGGTAACCCCATCTCTTCTCAGCTTCGCGGGCTAGCTCCTTCGCGCGATCCCGGATCTGGTCTGCGCCCCAGCTGTCTACCTTTCTCATGGCGTCGGATATGACGAGGTAGTCCTTACCGTAGCCACCGACGTAGCGCTCCTTCTTCTCGCTGAAAGAATCGTCGGAGAGCTCCGAGTTGTATGCCGAGAGCGTTAGGTTTCCAAGGTTGTTCAGCAAGGTGCCGAAGGTCTCCTCGTCCATGTCCTCGACATCATTTGCCCATCCGCTTGCAGCGAGCGCGTTCTGAGGCATGACGTGCTCAATCGTGAAGCTCCCGTTGTCTAGCGTGAGGGGGTCCTTCGGATGATGCATGTTCTCCAGGTTGGAGAGCAGGTACAGCGAGCGGCGGTAATGGTACGCGTCGCGTGTGGTGAGGGAATTGAAGAACTCCGCGTTGTCGGGGAACCTGCGCGCCGTCCCAGCCTCCAGCATGAAAAAGGCCTGATAAGCCTCGGCGTAGTCGCCGCCACCGTCTTGCACCTTGTTGAGCTTGGCGATAACGGAAGGGAGGAACTTGTTCAAGGAGTTGGTTGGAACGTCGCATACCGACCTGCGGAAGACGTAGCTCTCGGTCAGTTTGAGCATCTGTAGGAAAGCATCCTTGCCGAATGCGTCTTGGTAGTAGTCGTCGTACAGTGACAAAAGCAGCGGATTCACGACACTCACGTCGAGCTTGCGAAGCTCGACAAGCACGCGGTTCAGCTCGGAATCCGCCTCCGTGCCCCGCGTGATCCGCGAGTAGTATTCAGCAAACCTCTCCATCTCTCGCAGGAGCTCTACGATGCGGTTATCTCTGTCGTAGCCTCGGTCGCTCACGTGCCGCTTGAAGATGAAGTAGATGTCGCGCTTCACCAAGGGCTCTGGCGCGTAGAGCACGGTCAGATAGTTGCGCAGGAACTCGTCGAAGGTGTCCTCGTAGGAGTCTGCGCCGAGCGTGAGCTCGATGTTGCGCCAATGATTGAGATATAGGTCGTCCTGCTTCTCCTTGGGGAGCCCCATGAGGACGAAGTTACGGATGAGGTCGGCAGACGAGAGGTCCTTGCCTGTCGAGTTCATCGACTCGAAAATGAGCTGCGGGTTGTCCTGGTATGCGTCAAGCGAGATTGAGACGACGTCCAAGCGTTGTATGCCGTCCCAGACGACATTGGGATCCTCCAATGCCTCGATGCGATCTGCGAAGAACTGATAAGTGGCGATTAGCTTGGCTGATTCCTCGTCAACCTTACGCTCTGGGTTGACGAGGTTCTCGACGATGGATTCGAGCGTCTTCTTGTCGCCCCTAGTCAAGGTGAGTTTGTAGCGGTCCTCGCCCTGCCTGAACTCGTCCATGAGGTATCCTCGCTGCACGATCTCGGCATGGGAGAATCTCAGCTGCGCCTCGGGATGTTTGCGTGAATAGTCAGCAAGGGCGGCGATGAGAAGCGTGAGTGTGGTGATGCGCTGCTGGCCGTCGATCAGGAGCATGGGTTGTATGCCGGAGGCAGAGAAGGTGCCGTCCTGCACCCATACAACAGACCCTGTGAAATGTCTGTCCTGCGGTCGGTTGCCAACATAGAGGATGTCGTCCCAGAGCTGCTCGCACTGCTCCTCATCCCAGGAGTAAGGGCGTTGGTAGACCGGTATGACGAACCGAAGGTTTGCGCTTGTGATGAGCCCGACGAGCGCTTGGGCATGCGCGTTCATAGCCATTGTTCCACCTTTTCCAATGCCGCTGTCCGCTCGTTTCTACAATGACAGGTCGAAGAGCTGAACCGTGACGTGCATTATCCTTTCATCGTCTTCATTTTGAATCTTACAGGTCCATTGGCTGTGATCGGGCCTGTGCATGGTCACTGCCATTTCGCGCAACGTTAAATCGACGTTATTCAGAATGGATTCGAAGTTCTTATTTTGCTTGTTGAAGATCACTATGCTTACTTTGGTATCGCGCCATGTGGTGTAAGAGAATAACTGGTCAACAGCCTTTCTGAATGCTTTCTCACCGTGCCATATCTTGCACTCTGCAATATACGCGGCATGTTTTTCAACTGGGATATGGATGTCAGCTTTTCCGTGCTTTCGGAATGTTTCCCCTGTCGCAATATTCTCATAATGGCTGTTCAGTGTCGTCAGGAGGATGTCCCTCAACTGCTCTTCATTCAATGAGCTATATGCGGAGGGAGTCCTCTCCATCATGGCTCCCGTGTTCTCTATAACCTCATTGATGTGCGAGAACACGGAGTCTTCTATGGAGTAGGATTGCTCTTCTCCTTGCTGTTTGTCAGGCTTCGAGATTTTGATTCGCTTCTTTTTCATGGGAACTGGAATTGGGTGTGACGAATCTTTGGTGCGAACCAAAGGAAGATTCAGTCCTTTGCGAATTGTTGCAAACTTATCTACCTGCTCAATCCTTCTATCCAGTTCTGACTCAACAATTGATGGCAAAGACGCGTTGTATTGCTCAGCATCAGAGTTGCAATAAGAAATCTGTTTGGCAAAGTCTTCAATCTTTTCGGTGAAGTGTTCTTGAATTCCTTCGGGGGAAGCTGAGCCTAAAGGTATTTCAGCGACGAATGTGATGTAGCCAACTCCATCGCGACAGGGCTTTGAAACGTCCTCGGCATCATGCCCGATAAGCGAAAATGTCGAAGGACGCATTTCAAAGAACCAATACGTTCCAGAATAGGCAACCCTGCAAGTCGCTTTAACTCCTGCAACATCAAAGTATTTCGGCTCTGTCCTATCCATCTGATACCACGTGCTGTATGTTTGGACGGTCTTTTCGCTTACGTCGATTTCGGCAGTTTCAGGGTAGATAGTTACTAGCTCAACTTCGTATTGACCAATCCAATAGTCAAGCCACTCGTCGCGATTGGTTTTGTCGAGTTCATCTGCTGAGAGTTTCCTAATGGATTCTTTCAGCTTGTGTTTGAGACCTTCGAAGATGGAATAAGAGTCGTTGCCGTTAAAACACTTCATGCGCCTATTCCATTCCCTGTATTACTTCCAAAAGTTCGTCGTAGCTTGATACTTGGTGATAGCGCACACGAGAGCCGGAAAGCTCGTTGAAGACCTTCTTCGCGCATGCGATCTTCGTCTGCTCTACGGTCGAGAGCTCCATAGTATCCATGGTGCCCTTCGTCTCGGCGATGAAGTACACGTGCCACACCGCGCCCTCGTTGAAGCGGGCGGTGTGCTTGACGACCTTCCCAGACGCGGTCATGCGCCTGAATTCGATCACGGCCTCGGAGGACTTGTTCTTGGAGACGATGATGTCCTTCAGATAGAGATAGCCGTCGGTGCCGAGCATGTTCTTCAGCTCGAAGCCCTTCACCTCGATGCGCTTCACGAGCTTCTCGTGAAGGCATCCAGGGCATCCAGCGCATATACCAGATTGCGCTTCTCGCGATGCGTAGCGGAGTAGTTCAGTGGGAACAGCGGGTTGAAGCGCTGGATTCCCTTCCAGGTGGCAGAACCCTTCTTGCCCATCTTCTGGGGCTCGTCCACGATCACAATGGGGTTGTTGGCGGCGATGACGTCGATGGGGCGTCGGCTTCCAAACTCATCGCGCTCGTCGAAGATGATGCGCGCGGCCTTGTTGGAGGCCCCTTCCTTCATGGAGGAGTTGAATGCCTGCATGTTGATGATCATGGCGTTGATCCCGTCATCCTGCGAATAGGAGTCCAGGTCGTTCAGGCGGTCGGAATCGTAGATGAAGTAGCGGATCGCCTTTCCGTATTGCTCGAAGAAATGCTGCTCGGTGTTCTGGAGGCTCTTGTAGACGCCCTCACGGATGGCCACGCTCGGCACCACGATGATGAACTTCGTCCAGCCGTAGAGGCGGTTCAGCTCGAACATCGTCTTCGTGTAGACGTAGGTCTTGCCCGTGCCGGTCTCCATCTCCACATCGAGCTGGCATGCGCCGATGTCGTCTGACAGAGCACCGGACTCCGCGAGCTGGTTGCGTGACTGCACGCGGTTGATGTTCCTCAGGATGTCATGCGAGCTTAATACCAGAGGCGCGTTGGCATAGCCCTCCTGCGCCTCAAGCTGGCTGTTTCCAAACATGGATTCCATGCCCTGATGCGTCTTCACGCGCCCAAGATCGCGTAGGTATGTGTATGCATTCTGATTATGCTGTCCCTCGAAGACGGTAGTCACGGCATCCGAGGCTGCCGTTTGGTATGGCTGTATCTTGAACTTAAAATACATAGTCTTCCTCTGTGTCCGAATCTTGATCACGGTTGTTTATCAAGCCATCTCGCCCGAAAATGACGATGTCGTCGCTGTTGGGCTTGAAAGAGTCTTCGAGCTGGTCAACATAAATATATTGCGGCATATGTATGGCAGGCCCCGAAAGTATGCATTCGCCTTGCCCCAAGGCACTCAGCATCGACAAACTCGTATCGCCCATGAAGCTGACAGTCTTTCGAATACGTCCGATATCGTTTGGGTTAACCAGCTTATGAATAAAGAAGTTATGAATCTGCGAAGTTATAGTCGGGGAGATATCACTTGGCCTTTGACTTGCGGCACAGAGAAAAACCCCGAACTTCCGTCCTTCTTTCACAACTTTCTCAAATACGCGAATCGTATTGTCGTGAATGAGGTCGTCTTGTTTGCTATCGTAAGAGAGCAGATTGTGGGCTTCGTCTATTACCACACTGATAATAGAGGATGGCTTACCATCTCCCTTCTCTTCGACGGCATTCCTTAGAAGCAGTTCGGCCAGCAAAGCAGGGATCATTTCTCTTGTGTCTACGTTGGTGTTACCGAGCTGCACAACCGCAAAATTGCTATCATTGAAAATGCCGTTTAATCCGGAACTCGGCGAATCTTTGAAAGTTTTTTCGAGATCTTTCACAACTTGACGTGCTCTTGGCAACAAAGGATGAACATAGTCGTAATTTGTCCCGCTTTCGGCGCTGAGGGCGACTTCAAAGGCTAGGCAAAGGTAGAACAGATTGAGTTTCGATAGGTTTTCTTTTATGGTTATAGGTCTAACTTGAGTTATGGTGTCAATGCAATTGGCGGAGCACCAAGGTTCATAGTAGAAATTCTTGGTCGTGGAATTAAACGCCACATTCTCTAGCCCTATAACCATGCCCTCGCAATAGTTCCGAAGAGTGAAGAAGAGCGTTTCCCGCTTATCGGCGAGCGACCAACTGATTCTGTCGATCATTTTGTTTTCATCGAAGTCTTTCCATCGCTTGCAGGCTCGCCTTACAACAGGCATTTGCGTTTTCTGGGTTGCTCTGAGCAACGTCCCCCAGCTATCTTCATCAAGCGTTTCGAAGTTGAGCGGGATTTTGCTATCCGGGTCTTTTTCGCGTGTGCTCAGCTTGAAAACTGACTTATCGGATACCGGCAAGATAGCGTCGCCGCCATACTCGTTGTTGAGGTCAAAAATAACGATCCTTGCGGCTCGGTCTTTTCGTGAAAACTGGAGTGCATATTCTCGCATCAGTTTTGCAAGCGTGTTCGATTTTCCGCTTCCGGTGTTTCCGAATATTCCAATATGTCCAGACATCAGCCTGTTTGCGTCGATTCTGACATCACAAGCTTCGTCATAAAGATCGCGTCCAAGCGCTATAGCGTGATCGCTTTCTAGATTATGAATAAGGTCGAAGTCCTCTTCGTTTAGCGTTTCGACGGTTGCGCCAACAAATGGAAGGCACCTCAGACCGCCTCTAAACTTACCGTTGTCAATATGCCCTCGAACTTCCAAATCAACCAGAAAAGGACCAAATGGCTCTTGGTGTTCCGAGCTGCCTTTCTGGCTTCTGTCATATTCGATTTCGTGCTCCCCGACGATTTGACATACGACCGTATCGAGGCCTACGTTCGTCTTTACAAAAGAATTGATACGAGGTGCCGAGGTGACTTCCCCTTTATCTACGAGATAAGGTTGAAGACGCTTATAGAAAGTGGCTACAGCACGGATGCCGTCAACGCGAGAGATCCGACCTATGTTCATGATCTTGTCGCCTCGTCAATAATCTTGCTAAGCGTCAAGGTAGTATCCTGGCATGGAGTAGATGGCGGTATGGCAATCACGCTATCTACGAGATTGTCTGGAACGCTGCTATCTTCGCTGTATTGAAGCTGGAAGACCGTCAACCCGTTTGATATTGCGTCTTCAATGGCATCGTTGATGTGGCTATCACCCCAGGAATATCCCACGACGAACAGTGCAGAGTTCTTGCGAAGAAGCTCGCCCTTCATCGCAAATAGTGTTTCGTAGAAATCGCTAACAACGTTGCCGAGTTTGTCTGATCCGGGAAACATGATCTGGTCTTTGTGAAGCTGATTGCCTGGACCAACAGAACCGTGCATTTTATAAACAGCAAAAGTGGGAATGTACTCGTGCCTTGCGGTGTTGTATCCGATTATCTCAAATGGAAGTGACGATCTGAATCCATGAGAGGTAAGAACATAATGAAAGAGCCCGTTATTTTCCAAGATCGTTTCCAGTATTCGATCGTAGTTGAGGGTGAAGATGTTCACCCTCTTTGATTCTGGATGGCGATTTTCAGCCTTAGATATAACCGAGTTGGTGGAGCACATCAAATGATCCAGGTTTCGTATTGATTCGCTTTCGAATTCGACGGCAAGAGCGAACTTATTGAACTCAGCACAGAAGGCTTCTAAAATCTGATCTCTCTTACCCTCATCGGAGATACCCCTAAGTTCATTCTCGATATTCCTACCCTCTAAACCAAGAGCTTTCATCTTTGCCAGTGTTGCTTCAAATCCGGTAAATTGAGGAAACCCGGATCCGTTTACACCCGAACCAAAGAGAAAGTTGATCGAACATGACCCGAGAATCCTCTTTACTTGTTCGATATCCACGTTTCCCAAATGGTTTACGCTGTCATTGTCCAGCTGTTCAAATTGTTTGGCTTCGGACATTTAGATCACCCGGCGGATGGTGTCGGGGCTGCATGTCTTGAAGAGCTCCTCGAAGTTGGCGGCTGCGGAGTCGTCCTTGAAGGAGAGGTCGCGCATGGCAGCGTAGGAAGGTTTCATTCTCGCAATGGCCTCGATAACATCGTTGTTCACGTCAACATCGAAGCAGGCGATGAGCTGCCCGGCATTCACGTTGAAGACCTTCTTGCCCTCGATGTCGAACGTCTCGTACTTTGCCGAATAGGGAATCCGGAAAGCAGGGAGTGCTTGGAAGAGAAGGTCCTCGGCTGTTCGGCCATCTTTCACATTGTCGATCATGTCGAGCAGCGAAGACTGATCAGTCCGATCGGGCGAAGCGTACATGTCACGGAAGTTGGAAGATTCGATCTTCAGAACGCGGAAACCGATGTCGGGGACGGGCTTGGGGTCTTCGCCGAGTTTGAGCTGCGTGTTTTCTTTTTCAACTTCTTCAGCTATCTTACTGCCTGCGCGCCGAATGCGCTCTTCGCCGACTTCACATAACGTTTTGAACTCACCTGAGAGCGGCTCGTCGATTTGAACGAGTATGTATTTTCGAGAACCGCCATCGTCGGCGTTCTTCTGCATCACGGCGTCAGCCATGGAAGCCGAGCCGGAATAGAAGTCGAGAATGAACGAATCATCATCTGACGCGATATCGAGGATGCGTTTCATGAGGCGCGTGGGCTTCGGGGTGTCGAAAGGAGCGCTGCCTTCAAACAGCTTTTTTAGCTCTTTCTTTGCCTCGTCAGTGTGACCGACTTCTTCATATGGCCAAAGGTTTGTCGCCGTAGGCCCTGATGACTCGTCTAGATATCTCTTTCGGCGCATTCCTCCCAAGCCGTCACCAGTGAAGTACAGCAGTGGCCAAGATCCTTTGTCGTATCGTTTCTTCGCAATCATTTTTGCCTCTTCGAAGGGAACGCTCAGCACGATGCCTTTGACGCCTTCCCTCACTTCTAAGGCGTCAATGCCGCAAACCTTAGCTCTCTCGGTTGCATCCTCAAGATCCCGAAGCTCGTACGGTGCCCATTCGTTGAGGATCTCTAAAAGGCCGGTTGGGGGTGCGGATTGTTTTTTGGACAGTTTTAGACTACCGCATGGTAGTGGTTTCTGTATTGTTTTATGGTTATTCTGAAGCGTACTGGGTTTTGTTCCGCTTTTTATACGGGGGTCAGCTCGCTGACCCGAGTTTGATTATACATATCGATGATGTCGGCTGGAGTGCGGTATCCGAGCGCTTCGTGCAGGCGCTCATTGTT
>NZ_JAWGMB010000014.1:0-17183 GCF_032557235.1 Varibaculum cambriense | reverse complement strand
GTCTGCCAGCGACCTATTAGCGCAGGACAAAGAGGATAAAACAAGTAAAAGCCCCGACCAACGCGAAGTTGATCGGGGCTACTCGTGGAGCTAGCGGGAATCGAACCCGCGACCTCTTCCATGCCATGGAAGCGCGCTACCAACTGCGCTATAGCCCCGAAAGCTATGTCCTACCTTCACAAGCCTGCTCGGTAGGCACCAAATAACTTTAACTAACAGTGAGCCTTTACTTCAAATCGCCCGTCTGTGTATTCCGACATAGTCGTTATTCCCACAGCTCACACCCTGCCACACACCCTAAGCCAAGGAAGGTAGGGCTGAACCGGGAACCTCGGGGGCTCCAATATTGTGTGAAACCAGACGCCATCCGGGTTTACGCGAGTAAGGAATCACCGTGGACCAGTGGCAATTATCTAACCCTCGTAGTCCCTGCCAGGCTAAAGGATCTAAACCCAGAATTTTCACCAATCCCTGCGTCAAAGCTGAACCATGAGAAACCACCACTAAGACGCCCTCTACCTCAGCAAAATGGTCACTAACGCATTTGGCAACCCGCGACCCGACTTCACCGCGCGACTCTACACCCGCCAGGGGACATTCCCCGGTTCCCCGCCATTCTTCATAGCGTGCCGCAAAACGATCTTGCAGTTCTTTCACCGACAGACCCTCAAAATCGCCAAACGCACGTTCACGCAGACGCTCGTCAACCAGGAACTGGGCGCTGTCGCCCAAAAGATCAGCCAGAGCCTGCCCAGTATCCTGAGCACGTTGTAAATCAGAACACACAATCCGCTCAGGCTTGAGCTTAACTAGCTCTTCCGCGGCCGCCGCTGCCTGGGCTATCCCCGCCTGATTAAGAGGGATATCCACCTGACCTTGCACCCGTCCCTGCAGGTTATAGTCAGTTTGACCGTGTCGCCAAAGGACAATCTTCTTCGCCATGAGTTGCCTAATCTAGTCCTACAATCAAACTCGCAGCATCCTGACGCGCCCCTTGCGCAACTATCTGAGACTGTTCCGCCTGGGCTGCTTCCTCCAAATCGGGTAATTCGATGCGTGGACAGTCATTCCACAACCGCTCCAGCCCATAATATTCACGCTCTTCAGCGAGGAAAATATGCACGATTACTCCCGGTAACTCCATGAGTACCCACCGGAATTCATCATTACCCTCAATAGTGGTCGGATCAGCGCCCGCATCATGGCAGGCATGATCAATTTCATTCATAATCGCACGCGCTTGGCGAGGATTATCAGCCGAACAAATCACGAAAATATCCGTGATAATAGTTTGCTCGTGAACATCAATCGCCACCACATCAGTCGCCAGTTTACTGGCAGCTGCCTGGGCAGCGATCTCAGCTAATTGATGAGGGTCAAGCTTTTCGACCAAGAAGAACTCCTATATTTGAGTAACGGTTACATTGTCTACGATACCGGCTTGGAAGATATCCTGCCCCATCGTTTGAGAAATCACTGGTCGATCCATAGTAAGCACCATTCCCAAAGCAATAATCAGCAAGATAGATAGCCTAAGCACCCAACGCAAGAACGTTTGGATAAACGTTAGCGGCTCTTCCTCGCCCTCCTCGTCAGCGGATTCTTGCCACGCCCCGGCGCGAGTGTCTTCCTGCTCCGGGGCTTCAGCTTTTTTTGCTTTCCGTTTCCGCTGCCACCACCGGGTTTTCTCTTCTTGTGGAGGCTCGCTTTCGGCGGAAACGGGCGAAGCATCGCTCGGTTTAGCTTCCGAGGATTCGGTTACTGGCGCCGCTGTCGGGCTAGCAACCGAAGCCGGAGCCGTCAGCGGACTTGCGGCACTAACGGCAGGGGCTGCAGCAGCTGGAGCAACTGGTACCGCAGCTGGTGTCGCAGCTGGTGCGGCAACAACCGGCGACAGTGGCTGCGCATTGTCTGACGATACTACAGTCGCCCCTGGTACAGCCCCTGTAGTTTGCGTAGGCGCTGGCTGCGCAGGCTTTGCTGCCGGAGGCGTTACCACCGGCTGCGCGGCACTTATTGTCTGAGGCACTGCCCCTGGCTGCATCGAAGTAGGCTGGGGCAGCGCCACGTTAGCCGGAGCGGGAACAGTGGGAGCTGGAGAGGCAGTCTGCGTGCTGGGCGCAGGAGCGGGAGCGGCCTGCACCTGCGAAACTTGCGGTTCGACCTGAGTAGCAGCGGGAAAAGCTGAAACTTGGCGCTGCCCTGCCTTAGAGGCCGGGGGCGCGGGAGCTGGACGCACAGATACCTGACTGGCGGTACTCCCCGCTAAAGAGCGAGCTGCGGAAGAGGCTGCGGCCGGTTTGGTTACCCCCATTTTACTTTGCGCCAAGGCCTGCTGGAATAGCTCGGTTGCGGAACCGGCTTCACCGGCAGCTATATTTAACGGAGATAAGTTAGCCCCCTCAGGTGCTAATCCCCGTGCAGCGGTTTGCGGGGTAGTCTGCATGCTAGTAGCGGCCGGCGCGCTCGGCACTTGCGGAGCCGGAGCCATCGGAGCTGCTACCTGCGGCCGCACGGCCTCCGCCTGTCCTCTAGCCTGGGAAGAAGCAAGGGTCGAGGGCGCCGGGGCAGTATTAGCCGGCAGGTGTGCCGGCAGCTGCGGAGCTCGCGCCGAAGTCGGAGCCGGAGCTGACCTAGTTGCCGAAAGATTCTTGCTGGTAGCTGCAAAAGCTAAACTGTCTGCAAGTGCTCGGTCGTCAGCCTTATCAGCTAGAGCGTCAATCGGACTTACTCTCACGGGCTGGGTAGTATCGGCATCAAGAGGCGCCTCCGCCCCTGGGGTGGTGCCAGAAAAACCCGCATCGGCATTTGCTGGGGAATAAACCGATTTACCGGAGCTGCCGGGGGCATCTGCAAAAATACGTGAAGGAGCCTGCGGATGTCGCTCCCCTGAAGGTCCTGAAGCAGCAGCTACCCCCGCCTGTATCTTCGCCCCAACTGCAGGGGCTTGCCGGGGGGCTTCCGGTTGCGGAGTTGGCGCGAGCGGCGCTGCCGGCTCCTGCGGAACAGCGCGAGGGCGCGGTTCGGTTAGCGATTCTCGCGGCGACGACTGTAACGGTACTTGCGGAACCGGCTGCGCCTCTCGAGGCCTCGCCTCTGCTGCCTGCGACCTGGAATCATCCGGAGCAGTAGGAGCGCCTGCTGGTTGCTGGGCAGCTGCTGCCTGTAGATTTTGGAACGAAGCCAACAGCTCCGCCATTTTTTCGGCTTCAGATTTTTCTGCCGCGACCTGCGTGTTTAAAACTTGCTGTTCCCGGCGTTGTTGCTGACGGGCGGCAGTACGCAAAGCCTCCTGCTCAGCATCCTCTAACTGACGCAAACGTTCCGCAGCCTGATCCGCCAAACGTTCCTGTTCTCGGGCATATGCCTGAGCTTCCTCCCGTTCCTTGAGTAGCCGCTGTAAATCAGCCTCCGCCTTTTCACGCGCTTCTCGCGCGACTTTACGCATCTGCTGTTTTTCTCGATACTCCTGTACCCAACTGCGACCATCTTGTTCCGGGCTAAGATTACGATGCGTTTGCTGCTCAGCGGCCAATGCTTCCTGGCGTAGTTGCCAAGAAATATCCCCCTCAACCTGGCTAAATCCTTCTTGGATCTGTCCCCATTGGGATTCTTGCGAAGTCGGCTGGGGGCGATAAGTTGGACGTCGTCCTCCGGTGCGGATCTCCTCCAGGCGAGCTAACTGTTCCGCAATAGAAATCTGGCCGTACTTAGAAATCGGCGAATACGCCTGCCCCTCAGGGCGATTCGGAAAGTCTGTTTCGCTCATTAGTGGTTATCCTCCCGATAAAGACCATATTTCGCGATGTATTGCACAACCCCATCTGGAGTCAAGTACCAGATCGGAGCCTCGGATACCACCCGCTGGCGGATATCGGTCGAAGAAATAGCCATGGCAGGTACCTCTAACAAAGACACCCGCTCGGCAGGTAGTTTTTCGGTGTTACCCCAGCGGTGACCGGGGCGGGTTACCCCTACAAATCGCGCTAATTGGAACAGTTCGTCCGCGTTTTTCCAATCCATGATTTGGCGCAAAGCATCTGCCCCAGTAATAAAAAAGAGGTCACAACCAGGACGTTCCCGCTTTAAATCCCGCAAGGTGTCTACCGTGTAAGTAGTTTCGCCGCGTTCAATATCCACGCGAGAAACGGTAAAACGCGGATTGGAGGCGGTAGCGATGGAGGTCATCAAATAGCGATGCTCTGGCACAGTAACCCGTCGTCCCTTCTTAAACGGCTGGGTAGCTGTCGGCACGAAAATGACTTCATCGAGGCCGTAGCGGTGCTGCACTTCAGATGCCGCCACCAAGTGGCCATGATGAATCGGGTCGAAGGTACCCCCCATCACCCCGATACGCCTGCCAGTGACGCCAATGCCTACCGCCATTAAATACCCCTTCTTGCCAGCTTTTCTGCTAGACCGGTAGCTTCAATCCTACCAAAGGTGAGCGAGTCCTAATATCCTTTACCGTTCTTCGTGACTGAAGTAAATGTTTTGTCGACAAAACGACTATCTCGACTCGCTAATCAGCTAGTCCGTAGAGGGATCCGTCCACAACCCCTGTTCAGCTTCCCGCCGCAAATTCTGACGAGCTGCTTCTTTCCCATCCATCATCTGATAATATTGCTCGCGCCGCTCCTGGTTAGTACGCCGCGTCGATCCCCCTAAACGTAAATCTTGCCCACGAGCACCCAGCAGTTCGGCACCGGCCGATTGCAAAGGTTCAAAGTCGAAGATCACTCCGCCTTCCATCTCGCCGATCACCACGGTATCTCCGCTCTGGGCGCCAGATTGGAGTAGCTCTGCTTCCACCCCTAAGTTGTAGAGTCGGTCTGCCAGGAAGCCGATCGCCTCATCATTAGCAAAATCAGTCTGCTTAACCCAACGTTCGGGTTTTTCTCCCCTCACCTGATAAACCAGTCCTTGCCCAGTTTTTTGCTTCGTAACCGTAAAACTGGAATCCCCCACGGCCTGCGGTCGCAACACCTGTAGCGGCTGGACTTCGCGTTCCGGATCAGTTTTACGCAGTCGCAATACCATTTCTGCCAAGGCAAACACTAAAGCATCCAGACCGCGACCGGTGACCGCGGAAACGGCATACATGGGCCAACCAAATTTGGCTAATTGTTCTGCTTGTAGTTTCGCCATGTCTGCGGCATCGGGAATGTCCATCTTATTCAGAATAATTACTCGAGGACGCTCCCCCAAAGGCACATATCCCGAAACTTCGTCCAGGTCGCTTTCATAAGCCGCCAATTCGGCTTCTAAAGCTTTAATATCATCAACCGGGTTACGCTCAGACTCCATGTTCGCACAGTCCACCACGTGCGCAATCACTGCACAACGCTCAATATGGCGGAGGAAGTCCAGCCCCAGCCCTTTCCCCTGAGAGGCTCCCGGTATCAGACCGGGAACATCTGCCACTGTGAAACGTTCGTCTCCGGCCTGAACCACCCCCAAGTTTGGTACCAAAGTAGTGAACGGATAATCCGCAATCTTCGGCTTCGCCTCCGAAATAGCTCCAATCAGGGAAGATTTACCGGAGGACGGGAACCCTACCAGCCCCACATCCGCCACCGATTTTAATTCTAAAATCAGGACGCGCGATTCGCCCTCTTCCCCCAAAAGCGCAAATCCGGGGGCTTTACGCTTGCGAGTAGCCAACGCAGCGTTACCTTTACCGCCAGTTCCCCCGCGCGCAACCTCCAAGCGTGAGCCGGCCCCTTGTAGATCCGCCAGAATCTCGCCAGCTACAGATTTAACTACCGTTCCGGCAGGAACCGGCAGTACCAGATCTTCACCATTCGCGCCCTCCCGATTGTCTCCCATCCCGGGAGTGCCGTTAGTGGCTTTGCGATGCGGCAAATGGTGGTAATCGAGCAGGGTATGCGACTGGGGATCTACCTCTAAGAACACGCTGCCGCCGCGTCCCCCATCGCCCCCATCGGGGCCGCCCAGCGGTTTATATTTTTCGCGCCTAACACTGACACAGCCATTACCGCCATTACCGGCAGTCACATCGATTTTTACTCGATCAACAAAACTGGCCATGCTTACTCCTTAGAGGTGAGGCGGAAAAATCACTAGCAACCGCCCGTTGGTCACTATACAAGTGTAGCGGGGTCGCCACCCGACCCCGCTACCTATGAAAAGTATTTGCTTTGCTTTAAGCCGAAACCACGTTTACGACTTTACGGCCGCGCTTGCGACCGAACTCAACAGATCCGGCGGCCAAAGCAAAGAGAGTGTCATCCTTGCCCATTCCCACGTTAGTCCCGGGGTGATACTTGCTTCCCCGCTGACGAACCAGGATCTCCCCGGCGTTGACGCTTTCTCCACCGTAACGCTTGATCCCCAGGTACTGCGGGTTAGAGTCACGGCCGTTAGAAGAGGAACCTAGCCCTTTCTTATGTGCCATTTTCTTTTCCTTTCTTGCCTGAGGTTAGGCGATCTTAGTGATCTTCACCTGGGTCAGCTTGGCGCGGTGGCCCATGCGGCGAGTGTATCCGGTCTTGTTCTTGAACTTCAGAATCCGAATCTTCGGTCCTTTTGTCTGTTCTAAGACCTCAGCCGTTACCTTGATTTTCTCTAGATCAGCGGCGTCGGAGGTGACTTGGTCACCGTCAACTACCATCACTGGCTTGAAATCGACGGTGTCGCCAACCTCTGCTGCCAGCTTGTCGACGACGACTACATCCCCGACGGAGACCTTTTCTTGACGGCCGCCCGCCTTGACGATCGCGTAGACCACTTTGCTGCTCATTTCCTTAGTCACGTACATTTTCTTGTGTCCGGAAAACCGAACCTAGCCGGCCTTCCAAACAACCAGCACCGACTAACCAGGGTAGTCGATACCAGCGGCAATTTTCAAACAAAATCCCTGTCCAGGCAGTGTGTTATCTGCCACCGCAAGTTCAAGGAATCATTTGAACCGCCTATGCGGCAAACTGCAGGACAGCTGCCGTATGGGGTGGCTGACGGGGCTCGAACCCGCGACCTCCTGGACCACAACCAGGCGTTCTACCAACTGAACTACAGCCACCATTTATCGCTTAGCGACGAATACCCACTTTATCTAACCGGGGGCTTCAGGTGAAATTATTGCGACACTTGCGGGCTATGTATCCGCTCACACCTACTATCCGTGCAGGTAAGAATCTACGTTTACCAGAAAACGCGATTGCAAATTGCGTCCGCGAAAGTACCGATCCCGTCCTCGCGAGTACGTAGATACAATGAACCGTCTACCGGGGAAACTTCCATCAGGTAATAGGATCCTTTCCCATCAGGAACAATGTCAATCCGCAAGAACAGTAGATGCTGATCGTGTCCCAGGCGCTGTTTAATCATGCGATGAATCGCCGAACGTACCTTTTCTCCAAAAATCCACTCTTCGGAATTTGGCTGCCGGTTACCGGTAACAGTTTCTTGCGCCTGTATCTCAGTGGTATTGGGGTTGGTGAGCATCGCGGCCTTTTCGACCGAGTGCGATAACACCCCGTTCATATAAACCAAAGAGTATTCACCGTGCTCATCAACTTCTGATAGGTAACGCTGCACCATCACCGAGCGTCCCTCTTGTAGGAGACGATTGGCGTGAGTTACTGCCGCCATTCGTGCCATTCCGTTATTGGCATCATAACGACCCATTTCCCTGCCCCCGGAAGAGACTGCCGGTTTGACTACGAACTCCCCATAGGCGGGGAATCTGGTATGTACCTGGTGTTTATTTAGATGCTGTTCTGGCTCTAACCAGGTAGTAGGGATCACGGGCACCCCTTGCTCTTGCAGATTGAGCAAGTAGTGTTTATCGGTGGCCCACTCAGTCACATCCGCCGGATTTAACAAACGCGGAACCTGGTGCGCCCACTGCACAAATTCTTCGCGGTTAGTGGCGTAATCCCTCACGGTGCGGATTACACACACCCCCGCTTCTTCCCAATCCACGTGGGGATCATTCCAGATCGCGATCCGAGCATCGACTCCCCGCGAGTTCAATTCGTCAACTAGCCCAGCCTCGTCCTCGGATAGATCCGGATACTGCGCACAAGTTACTAAGGTAACGCGTTTTTTCGCCATATCTCCAACCCTAATTGTTCTGCTCGTCATTATCCTAAGAAATGATCCCTATTCTTTTGAAATAACTTATCTCAATCCCACTGGACGTGATAATGCTAAAGAAATCAGTTCTTCCATCAACTGGGAATACCCAATTCCCATGTGTTCCCACAGCTTAGGATACATAGAAAATGGGGTAAACCCGGGCATGGTGTTAACTTCGTTGATTACTACCGATTCTTTTTCAGGATCCACAAAAAAGTCCACTCGCGCCAGGCCTTCACACCCGAGTACTTCAAAGGCTTCTCCCGCTATCTGTCGTACTTTCGTAGCCAAATGCGCGGGTATTTTCGCCGGTATCTCTAAACTGACGGTATCTTCCCCGAAATATTTGGTCTCATAGTCATAAAATGGCACATCATCATCCATAGCGATACGTCCCGGTTCGCTGGTACGAGGATGCCCATCTGCTACCTGCAGCACCGCACATTCCACCTCGAAACCGGTTAGTTCTTGCTCCACGATCACCCGCGGATCCACCGCTTGTGCCTTGGTGATAGCTGCTTCCAAGTCAGCAGCAACACTAACCTTGGTGATCCCCAGGGAAGAGCCTGCCCGTGCCGGTTTTACAAAAACTGGTAATCCCAGGCGCTCTATGCGTTCCATTACCTCGGAACGGTTACGTTGCCATTGCCTTGCGGTCACGGTTTCCCATTTTCCTGCCGGCAACTTCGCCTCATGCAAAAGCACCTTGGTGGTGGGTTTATCCATAGCGGCCGCCGATGCCAGCACTCCGCAACCCACATAGGGCAGGTGCATCATTTCTAGCAGTCCCTGTACGGTTCCATCCTCACCGAAAGGTCCATGCAGCAGCGGGAACACTACGTCAAAACTACCGAGATCAGCAAGGGAAAACTCTGACCCCAGTTGGGTGGGCAAACTTACCACGTGTCCATCTCCGGGAGAGAGGAATAACTGGCGATTTGCAGCAGGCACTTCCGCTACGCCGGTATTAGATAGCTGAAACTGTTCGGAGCTGAAATCTACCGGCACCCACTGACCTTGCTGGGTAATCCCGACGGTAACTACCTCGAAACGGTCGTGGTCGATGGCTTGTACTACCCCGGCAGCAGTCGCACAAGAAATCCCATGCTCCCCAGATTCTCCCCCGAACAGTACTAATACCCGAGGTTTACTTTGATTATTTTGCGTCACGGTCGATCCTCTCTATACCATTCGCGCACTGGGGCCATCAGTTACCCGTGGCCCGGCACTCAAAGATACTAACGCTTCTTCTAAGCTTTGTTTCCCGCTAATCACCCGATAGGCAGCCGAGTTGATCGGCATCGCCACTCCATGTTTATGCGCCAAATCACGCACTACCGGGCAAGATCGTGCCCCCTCAACCGTACCGGCCGAGGCCTCTAACGCTTCGGCAACGCTCATCCCCTTTCCCAGGCGATAACCAAAGGAAAAGTTTCGTGACGAGGACGACGAACAGGTAGCTACCAGATCGCCGAGCCCGGCCAGTCCCAGGAAAGTATCTGACTTTGCGCCCATAGCTACCCCGAGTCTCACCATTTCGGCCAGGCCACGAGTAATCAGGAAAGAGCGGGAATTAACCCCTAACCCGAGACCGTCAGCCGCCCCTACTGCCATGGCGATAACGTTTTTTACCACTCCCCCAATTTCTACTCCTACTATGTCTTCAGCCACGTAGGGGCGGAAATAATGGGTATGGATACGCGATGCTACTAACCCGGCGCGCCAGGAGTCTTCCCCCGCAACCGCCGCTCCTGTCGGTTCGTGGTGGGCGATCTCTCCGGAGAGGTTCGGCCCGGACACCGCCACTATCCGGGACGGGTGAATCTTGCCCGCCTGCGCGATTACTTCGGTCATCGTTTGTAAAGTGCCAGATTCCAGCCCTTTTACCAGTGAAATTACGGTGGCGTTTAGAGGGAGGAAGTCACGAACCTGCTGAAGTAAAGTACGTACCCCATTAGAGGGGATAGACACCACTACCATTCCGGCGCCCTCACATACCCATTGCAAGTCGCTGGATGCTTTAAGACCATGCAAAGTTGTCCCAGGCACGTAGCGGGGATTCTCCCCCTCATTGATTTGGGCGGCTAGCTCTGGCCGCCGTGCCCAGATCCGTACTTCATTACCGGCATCCGCTAAAATCTGTGCAAACACTGTTCCCCAGGCACCTGCGCCCAGCACGGCGACTGCGCGAGCCGAGGAGGTCGCCATTATTGGCTATCCTCCTGCGTTGAAGGGTTTGTGCTCTTAGAGGCATTTTCTAAATAGGGGTCGAGCTCTCCGAGGCTACGCGCGGTTACCAGCTTTCCCGGATGATCTGCTCGCCATGCCTTAGCGGCTAACCCTAACTGTTTCTTAGAAGGCAACTGGGCAGATTTGCGATCTAGAGGACGGTGAGGCATTTTTGTTCCCCGGATCTGTTCCAGGCCGCGACAAATCACCTCTTCGATCCTCGCAGTTGCCTGATACCAAGCTTCGGGTTCGTCAACCCGGTCGTATAGATCCGATAGGTCCACTGCAGGCAAGGCTTTAACCCAGACGTCCTTTTTACCCTGCAGATTAGGGCGGCGCCCGTACCGGTCCAGGACGTCTTGCGCCCCCCACTGCACCACTGGAACTAACGGAACCCGGGCACGCAGCGCCATCCGTGCCGCCCCAGTTTTCATGCGCATTGGCCAAAAGTCGGGATCGCGGGTAAGGGTGCCCTCTCCGTAAACCGTGATACATTCTCCGGCTTGCAATCCTTTGATGGCAGCAGACAGCGCATCCCGAGAATGACTTGATTCTCGATAAACCGGGATTTGCCCACAGGAACGCAATATCGAACCCAGGATCGGAACTTTAAAGAGTTCCTCTTTGCAAAGAACCCGCACCGGATACCCGGCACTGGTCATAAAGTGCATCATGGTCATGGAGTCAAACTCAGAAATATGGTTGACTACCGCCACGAACCCGCCTTCTGTGGGCAGGTTTTCCTCGCCCTCCCAATGCCGGCGAGTAACCGCCCCTATGGGGATACGCGCCACGCGCACACAGAACTTATAGAAGCGAGAAAACTTACCGGCCATAGTTACCCCTTACTTTTCCAGCTTGACTTGTGCACCTAATGCGCCCAGTTTAGTAAGGAAATGCTCGTATCCGCGGCTAATCATATCGATTCCCCTGACTGTAGATTTTCCTTCAGCCGCCAGTGCCGCAATCAAATGGGAGAACCCTCCCCGCAGATCAGGGATAGTAATATCGGCGCCATGCAGCGGGGTAGGCCCCGAAATAGCGGCAGAATGGTAATAGTTTCTTTGCCCGAAACGGCAGGACAGCCCGGTTAGGCACTCCCTATACAGCTGGATTTGGGCTCCCATTTTATTTAGAGCCTTAGTGAAACCAAAACGCTGCTCATAAACGGTTTCATGCACAATCGAGAGGCCTTGCGCCTGGGTGAGAGCCACTACCATGGGTTGTTGCCAGTCAGTCATGAATCCGGGATGCACATTGGTTTCTAGCACAATCGGCTTTAGTTCTCCGCCCGGATGGTAGAAGCGTATCCCGTCAGGTTCCACCGAGAACGCGCCCCCCACTTTGCGAAACATGTTCAGGAAAGTAATCATTTCCGGCTGAGAAGCGCCCTCGACAAAAATATCGCCGTGAGTAGCCAGAGCCGCAGACCCCCAAGAGGCAGCTTCTATCCGATCTGCCAGGGCGGTGTGGGTAAACCCTTCCAGATTCTCTACCCCTTCAATCCGGATAGTGCGATCAGTATCTACGCTGATGATCGCGCCCATCTTTTGCAGCACATTGATCAGATCCATGATTTCCGGTTCAATGGCGGCGCCTCGCAGCTCCGTGATCCCCTCAGCTTGCACTCCTGCTAGCAGGGTCTGCTCAGTGGCTCCTACTGAAGGATAAGGCAGTTCAATAACCGCTCCCTGTAGCCCCTCCGGAGCGGCGATATGGATCCCCGATTCCAGTTTGTCTACCTGAGCACCGAAAGAGCGCAAAATCGACAAGTGGAAATCTATCGGACGATCCCCAATAACGCATCCCCCCAGATCCGGGATGATGGCTTCGCCGAGGCGATGCAGTAGCGGTCCGCAAAATAGAATCGGGATTCGAGACGATCCCGCTAAGGTATCGATACTGGCTACCTGGGCAGCCTCTATATTAGAAGGATCGATAAGCAGCTGTCCGCTACCGGAGTCGTAATCGGTTTTTACCCCATGCAGTTGCAGCAAACCGCAGACGATATCTACATCCCGAATTAGGGGCACATTTTTCAAAATAGAAGGGGTAGTGCCTAGCAGCGCCGCCACCATCGCTTTGGGGACAAAATTCTTTGCTCCCCGTACCTTTATACGGCCTGTAAGCGGATGTCCGCCTTGCACTTCTAGAACCGGTTCCACCTGTTATTTCCCTTTCCGCTTTCCTCAATATGCCTAGTGTACCCGCCCTCGCAGTTGTAGGCAGACACCTGACAGGAATTGCGCTTTTGGCGAGGAGAATCGCACCAATATATCGGATAGCGAATGCCAGGAGTGCGGGAGGGAACGCCCGGTAGGTTTCACTAGGGGAACCAGCGCCACTCAGGGGCTCCGAAAGTTACTTGACCTGGGGGATTCCCAGGGGAACTTCGCGCGCAGATACTACCTCGCGACGTGGTAAATGTTTCGCCGGCAGGGTGCGGGGCAAAAACTCTGGCCGCGCTGCTTCGAAAGCACTAATAGCGTCCTCATCTCGCAAGGTGAGGTCAATATCGTCTAGTCCTTCCATAAGGCGCCAGCGGGTATAGCTATCGATCTGGAAACTGCACGAGAAAGCCCCACAAGTAACCCTCTGTCGCTCTAGGTCGACGGTAACGGTACTCCCCGGTTCTTCTTCTAACAACTTCCACAAAGTCTGGCAGTCTTCGAGGCTAATGACCCCGGCCACCATGCCATCTTTTTCGCAGTTTCCTCGGAAAATATCGGCGAACTTGGGCGCCAGCACCACTTTGAAACCATAGTCCCGCAGCGCCCAGACTGCATGTTCTCGACTGGATCCGGTACCAAAATCCGGGCCGGCAACCAAAATAGATGCCTTCCGGAAAGGAGCTAGATTTAGCACGAAGTCTTTATCTTGCCGCCAGGCCGCAAAAAGCCCGTCCTCAAACCCCGTTTTAGTCACTCGCTTTAAGTAGACTGCCGGAATAATCTGATCGGTATCAACATTCGACCGGCGCAGCGGCGCGGCAATACCAGTATGGGAGATAAATTTTTCCATTATTTAATCCTCTTTCCTGGTGGTTACTTCCGGTAAGTCTCGCGGACTTGATAAATGCCCGGTCACCGCAGTGGCGGCCGCAATCGCCGGCGACACCAAATGGGTACGAGAGTTCTTACCTTGGCGCCCTTCAAAGTTTCGGTTCGAAGTGGAGGCAGAACGCTCCCCCTCCCCCAGCTTGTCGGGATTCATGCCTAAACACATCGAGCAGCCAGCATTGCGCCAGAGCGCCCCGAAGCTGGTAAAGATTTTATCCAGCCCTTCGGCCTCGGCTTGGAGCCGCACCCTAGCAGACCCGGGTACCACCAGTACTCGCACGTCCTCAGCTTTCTTACGTCCGCGCCAAACCTGGGCTACGGTGCGTAAATCTTCGATACGCCCATTGGTACACGAACCAATAAAAACCGTGTCCACTTTAATCTCGCGCATCGGGGTGCCCGGGGTTAGTCCCATGTAGGCTAAGGATCGTCGGGCAGCATCTTGCTCACTATCAGTGCGCAACTGCTCAGGATCAGGCACTTTCCCACTAAGCGGCACCCCCTGCCCCGGGTTAGTTCCCCAAGTTACATAGGGTTCGATATTTTCGGCAGGAATCGTAACTTCCCGGTCGAAGTGGGCATCTGGATCAGTGCGCAAACTTTGCCAATCGCGGGTAGCGGTTTCCCATTGCTCACCACTAGGGGCATGAGGACGTCCTTTAATATAGTCAAAAGTGGTCTGATCAGGGGCGATCATGCCTGCGCGTGCCCCCGCCTCAATCGACATATTACAGATGGTCATCCTCCCTTCCATAGAGAGATTTTCAATGGCCTCGCCGCGATACTCAATGACGTAGCCTTGCCCGCCCCCGGTGCCGATCTTCGCGATGATCGCCAAAATAATATCTTTCGCATAAACTCCGGGACGCAGCTTCCCCGGAATGTTTACCGCCATAGTCCTAAAGGGTTTAAGTGGCAAAGTTTGGGTGGCTAAGACCTGCTCCACCTGGGAAGTGCCTATCCCGAAAGCTAACGCCCCGAAAGCTCCGTGAGTAGAGGTGTGGGAGTCGCCGCAAACAATAGTCATTCCCGGTTGCGTCAGCCCCAACTGAGGACCGACTACGTGCACGATGCCTTGGTCAGCATCCCCCAGGGAATGTAGCCGGATTCCAAACTCTTTAGCATTTTCTCTCAAAGTATGAATCTGGGTAGCAGAGGTCTGATCTTTAATCGGTAGATCAATATCTACTGTGGGAGTGTTGTGATCCTCGGTCGCAATCGTCAGGTCAGGGCGGCGTACTTTTCGTCCCGCCATCCGCAGCCCGGCGAAAGCTTGCGGACTAGTTACCTCATGGCACAAATGGAGGTCAATATACAGCAGGTCGGGAGCCCCGTTTTCGCCGTGTTTAACCACGTGAGCAGCCCAAACTTTTTCTGCTAGAGTTTTAGCCATATGCGCCTCCCCGATCTCGTTCTTGTAAAATTGCAGTCTATTTTCGCAAGTGTAGTTGGAATTCCACGCTGTAAGATGGCAATATCAATACATGGACAATAAAAGTGAAGGAAGTGGGGTCGGGGTTCTCGACAAGGCCACTCTCGTCCTAAGTGCTCTAGAAGCAGGCCCCGGCACCCTGGCTCAGCTGGTGAACAGTACCGGTCTGGCGCGTCCGACTGCGCACCGCCTAGCGGTCGCTTTGGAGTACCACCGTTTCGTAGCCCGAGATGTACATGGCCGTTTTATTTTAGGTCCCAGAATTGGGGAACTAGCGTCGGCAGCTGGGGAAGATCGTCTCCTAGCTTCAGCTCGCCCAATTTTGAAAGCGCTTTGCGATCACACTCAAGAATCGACGCAAATGTATCGCCGCCAAGGAGACCAGCGAATTGTGGTCGCTAGCTGTGAATCTCCTCTGGGGCTGCGTGACTCGACTCCCACCGGTTCGGCTCTGTCCATGAAGGCTGGTTCAGCTGCGCAGATTTTACTCGCTTGGGAGGAACCTGACCGCTTGCACCGCGGCTTACAAGGAGCCTCTTTCACCGCCACCCAACTGTCGGTAGTCCGCCGGAGGGGCTGGGCGCAATCTATCGGGGAACGCGAACCCGGGTTGGCCTCTGTTTCTGCGCCAGTGCGGCTAGCCTCCGGTAAAGTGGTGGCCGCTTTAAGTGTTTCTGGCCCGATTGATCGCATGGGACGCCAGCCGGGCAGGATTCACGGTCCGGCAGTGGTTGCAGCTGCCAGTCGGCTCTCGGATTTTATGCGTCGTGCGGAGGGGATTATGGCAGCAAAAAAGCAGGCCGAAGGGAAGTAGCTCTATTTTTCTCGAGGGCGTGCAGGTATTTCCTCAGAACCCGCGTTTTACGCGGTGCTAGCGCGCTGAGGTATATCGATCCTGCTGGGGCTTGTCCCTATTTGCATCAAGTTAGTTGCGTCGTGAAGCTACTATTAGGCGATACTCTATTGCCTGCTCATAGGCCGTCAGCGTTGCCTGGAGGCATCGTTCCCAGGAGACCGGGCTGGGCTGACGTTTGCAGTTCTCTCGTAGCTTCTTCAGCTTTCCATTTACGAGGGCGGTGGCGGTTTTTTCCGCCAGTTTCTCGTCGCTTTCAGCAGCAATACCGGTTACGCCCTCGGCAATAAAGTCGGTTATTGGGCTTTGCGAGCGGACGATTACCGGTAACCCGCTAGCGCGCGCTTCGGCGGCTGCGATCCCAAAGCTTTCATGCAGGCATAGCGTTATAAAAAAATCAGCCTGGCGGTAAGCATTTAATAGCCCTGCTGCATCCGCTCTGCCTGGTAAAATGACTTGTCCCTCGCGAACTTGCCGCTGGGTGCGCAGCAGGGGTCGCAGCGCCCCTTCCCCAAAAATTCTTAGCTGTAAGTTTCCTTGGTTGCCCAGGATTTGGTTTACTCTTTCCGTAAAATTAATGAGCGCCAGTGGTCGTTTGCGGGGCATTAAACGGATTGCACTGACTGCGTGAAAAGTGTCAGTTGTAGGAGCCTCAACATTTGCCTCAGAAGCTGTTATTGGCGAGCCTAGTCGGTCTATATTTTCACAGGTAGGCACGGATCCTAAGGCAGGTGCTTCCGATGACCAAAAGTCAGTATCTACTCCATTAGGAGTTATCGGCCAAGACCTGCGATTTTGGGGAGCTAGTAACTGGTTGATTTGGGAGTTCATTAGTGAAGAAACTCCAGAAAACAAGATTCCAGCCTCTACCCACCGGTTGAAGAAGCCGCTGCGGCGCATAACCGGAGCCCAAGCAGCCAGCTCACAGTGGAAGGTAACTAAAGTGGGAATCTGGCTTCTTGCCGCGATCTGCAGAGCCAAGTGTGCGAATGGCGATAAGACTCCCACGTGTACATGTAAAAGATCGAAGCGGGGAAAAATAGCCCGAAATAGTGGGCCGGCAAAGGGGTTCATTGGCGTAAACCCGAGGGTGGGCATACCTAAACGATGCACCGGAATTTGATCTTCTATGCGACGCCCGACAAAGGATCCGTCTCGGGTGGCGGTAATTACTTCTGGTAAATAGCCAGCTGTTTTCAAGCGCTGCGCTAAGTTGTAGGTCTGAGTTTCGATTCCCCCCATATGAGGCGGGTAGCAGTCTGTAACTATCCCGATACGCATGCCTTTGTCCTATCTATAGTTTTAGCGCCCTTACTGCTAACCATCTCCCCGGTTAGTTTCCAGTATTGCTCTCGATATGTTTAATGTATAGTGAGGAGGCCAAACCCTAAAAGGGTTTGGCCTCCTATTTAATGTGGTTGTGGTGGTTTCTTACTCTCCCGCGCTCGTTGGGGCGTAGTACCATCAGCGTTGCCTAGCTTAGCTTCCAGGTTCGGGATGGGACTGG
>NZ_JAWGMB010000013.1:0-24731 GCF_032557235.1 Varibaculum cambriense | reverse complement strand
CTCTCCCCGCGCCTCTTTGTTTATTCTTCTCCGTAACCTCATCCCACCATTAAATGTAAGAATGTTAAGTCAAATGCTGGACAAAGCGAAATATTTCGGTTACATTGAATGGCGTGCGTAATAGAGCAGGGAGGCTCCAACGCGCTCAATGGATTGCAGCCAATGGTGGCTGAGTAAGGAGTTTATATGGCCGAGAAGCAGAAGATTGGCGTAGGGGTAATATCCCTGGGCTGGATGGGGCGCTTGCATACGCGTTCCTATAAGGCGATGGCTGAGCGTTTCCCGGAGTTGGGAGCCCAGGTTCGTTTGGTGGTTGCTTGTGATCCGATCGCGCAGACCCAAGAGCTGGCAACCAGTGTCCTGGGTTTTGAGAAAGCGGTTTCCGATTATCGGGAAGTGCTGGCTGATCCGGAAGTGGATGTGGTGTCTATTTGTTCACCGAACTTTTTACATCGTGAGATCGCGGTTGCGGCGGCGGAAGCTGGTAAGCCTTTCTGGATTGAAAAACCGATGGGGGTAAGTGCGGCTGAGTCTCGGGATATTGCTGAGGCTGCGGCGAAGGCAGGGGTTAACACGGCGGTTGGTTTTAACTATCGTCATACCCCGGCAGTTGAGCAGGCGCGGGAACTGATTGCTCAGGGGAAGCTGGGGCGGATTACTAATGTTCGTTGTTGGTTGATCGCTGATTATGCTTCTAGCCCTGATGGGCCTTATACCTGGCGTTACGACCGGGAAAAGGCGGGTGCTGGCGTGGTAGGTGACCTGATGAGTCATGGGGCTGACCTGGTGCAATATGTGTTGCGTGACCGGATTAGTCAGGTTTCGGCGCTTACTGACACTTTTATTAAAGAGCGTCCTATTCCCACTAAGGCTGGTGTGGGTCACACTGGTTGGGAAGTAAGTGACCAGAAGAAAGAGGTCGGAAACGAAGACTATGTGGCCATGATGGTGCGTTTTGATTCCGGCGTGGTGGGGACTATGGAGTCTTCTCGCGTGAGCGTGGGGCCGCGTGCCGAGTATATTGTGGAAGTTTATGGTACCGAGGGTTCGGTGCGTTGGAACTTTGAATACCTCAATGATCTACAGGCTTGTATTGGTCAGGATAATGGGGTTATTCACGGGTATGTGCGCTCGATGGCCAATCCTCACTACCCGCATTTCTCGCGCTTCCAGCCGGGGGCGGGTACTTCCATGGGCTTCGATGATATGAAAGCAGTCGAGTGCTTCCAGTTCCTGTCGGGTGTTTTAACCGGTGAGCAGGTGGCACCCTCAGTTGCCGATGGATGGTCTGCAGCCGAGATCGACCAGGCAACCGTGGCTTCAGCCGCAGACGGTAAATGGCACGAAGTTCCAAAGGTAAGCGGAACCACCACTTACGACAAATAACCTATCTCTTCAATATAGAAAGTTCGAGCAATGGAAATTAATAAGAAAAAAACTCCTCTTAACGAGTTGAGTAAAGACAAGCTTCGCGAAATGGTGCAAGAAACGCCAGCCTCCGGTAAACACCGGGGAGTTATCGCCGTGGCCGCGGTGGCCACTCTTGGCTCCCTGCTATTCGGGTATGACACCGGAGTGATCTCCGGGGCGCTGCCCTATATGTACATGCCCCACGGTGCGGGCGGTATGGGGATCACCCCGGCTCAAGAGGGCGCGATTGGCGGTATTCTTACCCTCGGCGCAGCCTTCGGAGCGCTATTTGGAGGACGCCTCTCCGACCGTTATGGACGCCGGCACAACATCATCATGCTGGCGATTCTGTTCCTGATCGGCGCCCTCGGAAATACTTTTGCCCCCAATATTTGGGTAATGTATCCGTTCCGCCTGATCCTAGGGTTGGCCGTTGGTGGCGCCTCGGCAACGGTGCCGGTATTCCTGGCGGAAACTGCACCTAAGCGCATCCGCGGGACCATCGTGGCTGTTGACCAGCTGATGATTGTAGCCGGACAGCTGTTGGCCTTCTCTATGAACGCGATCATTAACTCTGCTCACGGTGGACCCAAGATCACCGTAAAATCGGATCCGTCTGGGGTAGTGAAGGCTGGAGAGTACTCTTGGGATGCTTTGAACAGTATTGTTTCCAAACACCTGGGCAGCTCCGATGCGCAGGCAGTTCACGAATTTATTAACAATATGGCGGTTTCCACTGGTAATGGTGCCGCCTGGCGCTGGATGATTGTGCTCTGTTCGGTACCGGCCGTCGCCCTGTGGTTGGGAATGCACCTGATGCCGGAATCTTCTCGTTGGCATGTGCTCCAGCAGGAAGTCTACGCCGCTATTGGATCCTTGAAACGGGTACGCGACCCCAAGAAAGATGGGGATCTTACCGAGGAACTCTACGAGATGGTCGAGGCTCGGCAGAATGAGAAACATGGCAAGAAGGGGACTTTCCGTGACGTTATGAACACGCCCTGGTTGCGCAAGCTAATGTTCGTTGGCATATTCTTGGCGATTGTTAACCAGACCACTGGGGTAAATACCGTGATGTACTACGCGCCGAAAGTGTTGGGAATTGCCGGCATGGAGACTTCGGCAGCGATTACCGCGCAGGTCGCTAATGGCGTGATGAGTGTAGTGGGCTCAGCAATCGGCTTGATTCTGATTACCAAGTTCCGCCGCCGCACCATTTTGATCTGGGATGTTACTTTGGTGGGTATCCTGTTGCTGGGAATCGCCCTAATCTTCCAGTTTGTGATTGCTCCTCATGACGCAGCCGGCAGTGTGCCGGTGTGGGCCGGATACTTAGTGCTGTTCATGATGTCGCTATTCATGCTGGTGGTACAGTCATCGAACGGTACTGTGGTGTGGACGATGCTGGGTGAAATGTTCCCCGCGAATGTGCGCGGGATTATGAATGGTACCGCCATTTTCTGCATGTGGATCATGAACGCCATTATCACCTGGACCTTCCCGCCGATGATTGCCGCTCTGGGCGGTGGGCCCACCTACGCGATGTATGGGGCACTGAACCTGATCATCG
Source organism: Varibaculum cambriense (assembly GCF_032557235.1). Lineage (GTDB taxonomy): Bacteria > Actinomycetota > Actinomycetes > Actinomycetales > Actinomycetaceae > Varibaculum > Varibaculum cambriense_C. The sequence continues at coordinate 21,751 of NZ_JAWGMB010000013.1, read as the reverse complement.
CAGTGGTGCTATTCAAGATCATGCCGGAAACCTCCGGACGTTCTTTGGATGAAATCGAAACCTACATGGAGCACATTTACAGCAAGTAACTACTAAACCTACAGGTGAAAACCTGTAAGTCCGTTACCTGATACGCGGGGGTGAGCTGAGCTCGCCCCCGCATTTCTTGTATCTTGCTGTCCGTTGGGTCTAGGTGCGGGGGAAAGTTTGTCCTCGTGCCCAAGTAATTTGGAAAACGTGGCGGCGTTTTCCAAATTCTTATGCCCACCGCACCTACTCGGATCAAACTTTCCCCCGCCCTTCTGTCATTACTTCCGCATCTTTTACAGGTCGCCCCCGCACCCCAGCCGGGCGAAACTTTCCCGCACTTGCGACTGTTCTCGCCAGTGAGGAGCTTGCACTTAGAACAGTAGTATCAAAGCAGACAAAACGGTCAGGGCAGTGACAATCGGATCGAAGATTTTATTGTCGATGCGCCCTATCCACCAGCGCCCCAGGAGGGCTGCCCCCAGAACTAGAGGAGCTAGACACAGGGCTATCAGCAACATTTGCCGATCGATCAAGCCAATACCGGCGGAAAAAGGTAGCTTTAGCAGGTTCACGATAAAGAAAAACCAAGCTTGAGTGCCCATGAAGCGACGGACGTCAAAACGGGAAGCCAAGAAGTAAAGGGATACTACGGGGCCTCCCGAGTTGGCGGCCATAGTGGTAAAGCCCGACAGGGAACCGTAAAAAAGACGCGCAGGTAAGGAAGTGCTCATAGAGGTCGCCAGGTCATGCCCGGTGCGACGCGCATACCAGATTAGTCCCAGGGTGATGGCAGTCAGCGCCAAAATAATAATCCCGATGGAAACTTTCATTACCTGGTTAGAGACTTTTGCTAGAAAAACGGCGCCAATGGCTACCCCCGCGGCTACCGGTGGGAATAGGCCACGTAGCACTTTCCAGTCAGCGTCGTGGCGGTAAGTCCAGATTGCCAACAGGTCTCCGGTAAGTAGCATTAGTAGCATTAAGGCAGTGGAGGGGCGCGTAGGCATTACTGCTGTCAGAATGGCGACCGGGATGCATGCTAGTCCCGGGAGAGCGGTTTTTGCCAGTCCGCACATCAGGGCGCAGGCTACCAAGATAGCGATTAAGCCAGGAGTGAGGTCAAGCATGGTTTCCTTTCTGGGGCAGGTAAATGCTAGAGCTATCTGCTCTGATCGAAGGCTAGTTCAGTCAGGAGCTTGCCAGTATCTGCAGTTTTTGTCTCTATGAGTACCGGCAGTGAAAATCCAGATGATCTCCACCGGGGTGAATAGAGATATTGTTATTACATTTATATAGTAATGCCTACCTCTGCCTGAACTTGCCCAAAAATCCTCAGGCTGTATTTTTACTTATTTCTGCAGTCCTTTCTGTCTCTTGTTTAGAGAAATCTATTGTAAAAATCTACTTTTTGTCAAAATGTATGGACAAAGGTATAAATCTGTACGATACTGGAAATGAGTGACAGGAGCAGCTTCAAGGGCGGCACCCGTCAAGGCTGAAACAATTAAGATTTAAACGCTAGCAAAGGAGCAGGATATGACGATTCCCGAGACAATGAAGGCCGCGGTTCTTCGTGATGTTGAGAAGGGGCTGGAAGTAAATGAGATTCGTACCCCCCACCCCAAGGCAGGCGAGGTACTGATTAAAGTCGCTGCCTGCGGTCTTTGCCACTCTGACCTGCATGTAATCGGGGGAGCTATTGATTTCCCCAAGCCCTGCGTCCTCGGACATGAAGTTGCCGGACAAATCGTGGAGTTAGGTGAAGGCAATGAGCATACCGGACTGGAAGTTGGCCAGTATGTTTCCGGAGCCTTCCTGATGCCTTGTGGTCAGTGTGAAGCCTGTGCGTCTGGGCGTGACGACCTGTGTGCACCTTTCTTTGATCTCAATCGTGTGCAGGGCAAACTTTATGACGGCACGACCCGTCTGGCCGATCTAGATGGCAGTGAAATCGCCATGTACTCCATGGGTGGCCTCGCCGAATACGCGGTAGTGCCCTCCACTTCTGTAGCGGTTGTGCCTTCCAGTATGGATTTGGTTTCCTCGGCGATTATTGGTTGTGCCGCGATGACCGCCTATGGAGCGGTACGCCGCGGTGCTGACCTGCACTTTGGTGAATCCGTGGCGGTAGTTGCTACTGGAGGCGTAGGCTCCAATATTATTCAGATCGCTAAAGCCTTTGGTGCCAGCCAGATCGTGGCAATCGATATTTCCGATGACAAACTCGCCAGCGCCAAAGAATTGGGTGCCACCGACGTGATTAATTCGGTCACTCAGGATGCGCGTGCCGAAATCCTCAAGATCACCGGCGGTAAAGGCGTAGATGTCGCTTTCGAGGCGCTAGGGCGCCCAGAAACCTGGACCACCGCTTTGGATGTACTTAAAGATGGAGGCCGCATGGTACCGATCGGTCTGGGTGCCGGAGTACAAACTGCGCAAGTAGAGATTAACCGTCTAGTACGTCGCTCTCAGCATATTCTGGGATCGTACGGCGCGCGTACCCGCCAGGATCTACCGGAGGTAATCCGGATGGCCGATCTGGGAATGATTGATTATCATAAGATTGTTACCAAGCGGATTCCGCTAGAAGAAGCCGGAGCCACCTATAAGCTGCTTTCTCAGGGCAAGGTGCAAGGCCGTGCTGTGGTTGATATGTCGCTGTAAAGCAAGTTAATACTGTTGAGGCGATTAGCTAGCTGCTAGTTTCCGCAACTGGGTGGGCAGGTTCTTTTGACAAGAATCTGCCCACCCTTTTTATTTGGCTGTCCTATTTGTCTTTTGCTCCTGGGGTAGGGCAGATCTGGAGTAGGTGGCGGCAACAGTTTTACAATTTGTGGCTGGGAATAATACCCGAACTTTTCCGGTTCAGGGGAAAACGAGGGCGCTGAACCTCGGTTTGGAACTAGAAAAACGGGGCGGATGGAAATCCATCCGCCCCGCAATAGCAACAGTCTTGAGAGAGCCTGCCGACACCAGAATTATTAGGAGGCCGTCCAGACCATATTGACGCCTAGCATTGTAAGTATGTGAGCGTCTAGACTTTCTGAGATGCGATTCAGCTGTTATATCTAGCTCAGCGAGACTTTAGGCGTCGCTGGCGGCGACGCACAAATGATTTTAGGCGTATGCCAGTTAAAAGCTATTCTCCCTTGAGCTGGAAATAAACACGGGACCAGGCGAAACCGAATCCGCTAACCGCAGTTAGGAGTCCGCCCAGGATTGCGGTGATTGCGTAAGCGGAAAATGCACCGATCAAAGTGATCGCTACGCCAGCTACCATCAAGGAGATGAAAGCGATGTAGGCAACCATTTTCGGCTCTTCAAGCCGAGTAGAAGACGTTGAAATGGAAGGAACAACCAAAGTAGCCATTTTTATTTTCTCTCTTTCTGTTCTAGCGATTCGAAAAGTTCAGTTGAACTTTTTCCCTCGTGGAAACGTTTACATGTTTACTATACGGACATTCTCCGAGGGGAGTCAATGTCAAGACAAAAAATATGAGAACTTTTATTGAGGTGCGGCTTTTAGGGCCAGTAAAACGCCTGGTAAATGCGGTAATTGCTAGATTAAAATCGCTATTGTGAAAACGATTACATAGTGCCGGCGGAAGGTAGAAACTCTCTATATATCCCATTTTTAAGTCGTCTTGGCGCCACTGGTGTAGCAATACCTGCCAAGCGGTCCATAGCTCCGATTAGCCGGGAGCAAATAACTAAACCAAGTTGCCTGAGGTAAATGCAGTTTCCATTCACTTTTAGCTCTACAATGGCTTTTTGGCTACCTTATGGAACCACGAAAGAAAGGCGACGAGTGGGCGCGATAAAGGCGATGATGTTTGACCTGGATGGTACTTTGGCTCCCTCGAAACAGGTAATGCTGCCCGAAATGGCGAGGGTCTTCGCGAGTCTTACCCGCGTGCTACCCACCGGGGTGATCAGTGGGGGATCCTTTCGGCAATTTTCCCGCCAGCTATTAGAACCTTTAGCGGAGCAAGACTTCTGCCCTCAGCAGGTACATCTACTGCCCACTTGCGGTACTCGCTACTATCTCTTTGAAGACGGGGACTGGAAGGCACAGTATGTACTGAAAATGGCTCCAGATCAGGTGGAGAAGGCGCGGGTAGTGATCGAGGATGTCGCTCGTTCCCTCGGCTATTGGTGCGAAAATCCGGTAGGAGAAATAATCGAAAACCGGGGTTCGCAGCTAACCTATTCCGCACTCGGACAACAAGCAGCAAAGGAAGAAAAAGATGCTTGGGATCCTAGCGGATCTAAACGGGCAAAGTTAGCTGCCCGTGCCGGCAAGCTCCTACCAGAGTTAACAGTACTTTCCGGTGGGTCGACTTCCGTCGACATTACTATGCGCGGGATTGATAAAGCCTACGGAGTGGAGAAGTTCCTAGCGCAAACGGCGCTAAAGCCTGCCGAAGTGCTATTTGTGGGGGACCGTCTCGACCCGGACGGAAACGATTATCCGGCGGTGCGAACTGGGGTACAAACTCGCGCGACTTCCGGGCCGGGGCAGACCCAAGAAATTATTGCGCAGGTTCTGTCGTCCCTCAGCAGTTGACACGGATCGGACGGTTGTCAATCACGTTCTTGCGAATCCTCCAACCCGCTACTACTAAGACCATTGCCAAGATAGTTGCCGAGCCACCAATGGTGCCGGTAGTGGCCAAGGCCGGACTGTCGCTGGAGGTTGCTGGCGCAGTAGCCGCCTTCGCTGGCTTTGTTTTGTTCGGGGTGGCGACAGTAGGTTGCAGCTGGGCTGGCGCTTCGCTTTGAGGCTTAGCGGTTTGGGAATCCGAACTTGGCTGGGTTGGTTTTTCTTTTTGGGCAGTGGCTGCCGCGCGTGCTTGCTCAGCCGCGGCTGCAGCTTCCTTTGCTTGTGCGGCCTTGGCAGCCTGTTTAGTCGCTTCCGCTGCCTCCTTTGCCTCCTGCTGAGCTTCTCCTTGTGCTGCGGCCTTCGCGGCAGCGTTTTGAGCGGCCGCATCCTTCGCAGCCTGGGAACTATTCGCAGCTTTGGAATTGTTAGCCAACCGGGGGCTGGTAGTGGCCTTAGAATTTGTAGTTGTAGCAGTGTTGGAGGAGCTAGAGCTCGCCAAGCCTATCTTCGGAGCGGGGTTAACGGTGCTACCGGTAGCCCGGGCGCTAGCGACCTGTTCCTTGGTGGCTTGAGCCTTGGTGCTCTTGGAAGTGCCGGTGTATCCGCTTTGAGGAACTGCAACTTTCTTAGTCGGGGTGACTGCGGAAACTGTGCTGCGAGGATCACCAAACCAGCGTTGATAAATTTTGAAGAAATTGTAATTACCATCTGAGGAACAACGATCGGACTTGCCCGAAAGTAAAGCTTGATTAGGCTGGTAGGGGGTGTAATTGTAGAGCGATGCCGTGGCCTGGTTTTCCAGTTTTACTTTGGAAGCCCCGCATCCGCTTTGGTAGGAAAACTGGATATTGGTGGTTATTCCGCCCCGGAAACTGTAGTTATGAGATTTGATGCGGTAGCGCTGGAACTGGTGTGCTGCCTGGTAGATTTGGTTTTGCACCCCATAGTATTGTTCAGCGCAGGGTCTACCGTCCGGGCATCCGTAACCGGTGAGTTTGTTTTGTTTAGCCGTTGTTAAATTCTGCGTAATTCCGGCTTGTTCCTTTTGAATGGTAACTAGCAATACCTTTGGGTTGATCTGGCAAGCTTGGGAAATCTTGTAAATAACTTGCGAAACTGGCTCGTTGTTTGCTCCCTGGTATTTGCCCTTGCAGTAGGTGTCTGCATTAAAGGATCTGGTGTTTAGGCGGATGTTTTTCAGGCATCCATTTCCGCGGCATCCTGCCCCTTGAGTATTCAAGAATTTTTGAATCTCCGCCGCTGACATGGAGGGGGCCTCCTAGTACATGTTGGCATCAGAAATAATGTTTCCCGCCCGGAAGCCAGTTTCTCCAAACGCTGATGACAGGGGAACTGAAAGTACTGCTAATGATAGGGCAAGAATGCCAGCTGCTATTTTAAAAATATTTTTCTTACTAACCATTGGGACCGTCTTGTTATGTAAGTTACGAGTGTTGTTAATGTTTCTATTGAGATTAAAGTATATTGTAGGTGATTTGTCCAGCTATTTTACAAAAAGTTAGTAATCCCCTTGGGAAGATAGTACTTTCGCTTCAGCGAGTAACTGCGGGTTTGTCCCCAAGGCAAGCTAGCTACCCGATATTCTGAAAATGTTTTTTGGATCTGGATTGCCTCCTTCCCAAAGCGGAATCTATGGGTATGGAAATAGTAAAAAATAGCGGTAATACTCCCGCCAGAAATAGTCAGATACCCGACCCTTACTCGAGAATCAGTCCTCGCCGTCGACGAAGAGCCCAAAGGCGAAAACGTCTAGGTCTCCTCGGGATAGCCGCCGCCATCGCCATGATCAGTTCCGCTATGGTGGTTACCGATCAGGACACTTCCCAAGCCGCCGGGCCTGGGGCAGCCTGGAAGAGTTATGGTGACTCAAAAATGGAGTTGAACGCCCGGAAGTCTACAGACGATATTAAAGTCGCAGTCTGTGCCACTGATCGGCAGATTAACTCGCCGCGAAACAAATGGATTACCTATCAAGGGCTTAGAGTAATCGGAGCGGGAAAAGAGTATCGCTCCAACAAAGCTACTTTCGAAGTCAAAGATAAGGTAAAGGGAACTGCTGTAATCTTTCCGGCTTCTACACAGTATCGGGTGGCATATCTGGCTGGCCAGCTGCGAGGCGCCATCGCCAAAGGAAACCCGGAACTGGGAGCCACTGTCTATGCGATCCACTCCCTGTCCGGCCGTCTAACCACAAAACAAAAAGGCTCCGCCCCAATCAAGCAGCGGGCAGCCCAGCTCTTACAGCAGGCCGCTGCCTATGCCGGTCCCTACCGGATCGGAAAGCCAGAAATAAAAGTAAATCCCGGATCCATGCAGGGAACCGTGCGCTTGCCAGTGCCGCAAAGCGCAGCCGGTCGCCCTCTCAATGGTCTCAAAGAAAGCGTCACCTTATCGGGGCCGGCACATTTTTCCAGTAAAGGCCAACCTAAAACCCTAAATACTTCCTCCGCGGCTACGGTCAAAGAGATCCCGATCGAGATAACCGGCCCGGGAAAAGTCAGTGTCCAGGTTAAGGTGACAGGACTACCGCCAGTTAGTTACGAGATTTGGGAACACTCGCGTTGGCAGGATTTGCTGATCGCCGGCCCGAATTCGCAGCTAAGCACCAGCGCCACCACCAATGCTGATCCTCGACAGTTTTTTGCAGTAAAGACACAGACTAAATCGCAAATGAATCCGTTAGCAGCAGGAGCGGAGCTAACGGACAATATTTTGGTGACAGCCGAAGAAAAATGGGGGAAGAATATCGGAAAACAGACCTGGCAGACGGTAATGATTGACTTGTCGCTTTACGGTCCGTTTAGCTCTGCGCGAGGCCCGGGACAGATTCCGGCTAACGCTCAGCCATTAAAAACCTGGAAGTTACCCGCGACTCCCCAAAATGAGCAAGAGGCAGAAAAAGGCGTCACTATCTCAAATGAAACTGATCCCTTCAAAATAGATAAACCCGGTTTCTATACTTTTGTTGCCGCCGCTCATCGGGATCAGCAGCCGGAGAATACCTATTTGAAAGCTGACTATGTACCCAGTTTTTTCGAGGAGGACGAAACTCAAGTACTGCCGTTTTCCCCCGGGGTAAAAACTCAGGCAAAAGTAGTAACCGATAAAGAGGGCAAAATACTGACCGATCAAGTAGAAATGAGTGGATTCCCCGACGATCACTTGGATTTTACAGGCACCGGCAAATGGAAAGGCGATGAACAGGTAGTGCACAATGACCTTTACTGTTTGCCCCAGCCCATTAAAGACCAAGATGCCCAAGGGAAAGAACCCCTAGCGAGAATCGAATTACCAGCTAAGAACGGAACCTACACTGTCGACAAAGATAAAGAGGGAACCCCTCTCAGTCTGGAACGTTTCGAATGCAGGGATACCTACGTGTTTGTAACTAGCTATGAGGGCGATTCTCGGACGCAAGCTTTTAGAAGTTCGGAAACCGAAACGGATGAACAATATACCTTGCCCCAGGCTCCGCCTCCTACTACTCCGCCCCCATCTACGCCACCACCGTCTACTCTCCCTCCTCCTTCGGTGGAACCGACGGTACTTTCTGAAACCGGTGCCCGTTCCTCTGCTCCGCTGTCGATGGCTCTAATAGCGCTCGGATGTGGGGGACTGCTAGTTTCCTATCGCGCCCGCCGCAAGTGAGGATGCCCGATAAAGAGGACAGCTTACTCCTCCTTAGCCCCTGGCTATTATGCGAACCACGCGTTTTAGCCAGGGGAATCTCGCTTATCTGGTAGTAGGTGCATTAAAGTTGAAAGGGTGGCTGATGCGCGTGATAAGAATCCAGAACGCACCGATCAAGAAAATGAATTGATTCGGCGTGGCGGACAAGCCCCCCTCGCCATCATGGCAGATCGGGCAAGCGGCGTTCTCGTGGGGCAAGCATGCGGCAATGCTTTAGGAGTTGGCTACGAATTTAAAACACCTCCTCTAGAGGGAATTCCCCGAATGCAGGGAGCTACCGGACGCCTAAGTCCAGGAGAATGGTCGGAAGCCACCCATCTGGGGATCTGTATAGCAGAAGTTGCGGTCACCGGAATCGATTTGACCACGGAAGAAGGCTTAGATGCAGTCGCCACTCGTTATTTAGCCTGGTACCACGGGGTAACCCGTAAAATAGATGCGCCCACCAGGGTGGTACTAGAAACTACCAGCAATGATACTTCCAATATGAACCCCGCCCGAAAAATGCGTTCCGCCGCCGCGTATTTTCACTTGCGTACCCGCCGCACTTGCGGAGCCGGTCCGCTTAGTCGCTGCGCTATTTTGGGGCTCACCCGAATAAAAGATCCCCAGTGGACCGCAGAGTCAGTAAGGGCAGTATCCGAACTAACCCATGTAGATCCCTTAGCCAGTGAAGCAGCGGTGATCTATGCGGAAGCGATCCGCCGAGCCGTTACCGACCCGCTCCCCGGCGAGGACACCTGGGTAAACCGAATCAACCTGGGGGCGGGAATAGCGCTGCTACCCACAGCTCGTCGCGAACAGTGGCACGAATGGTTGCAACAAGCCGAGGAAACCTACTTCAAACCTCCGCGTGACAACACCTATGCAGTCACCGCTTTACAAGCAGTGGCAGGAATTTTACAGGCCGTGAAAATCGAGCATGCCGGGATGCCACTCAGCGGACAAGATGCCTTCCGGCGTGCCATCTCCCTCGCGGTACAACTGGGAGGAGCAACTGACACCATTGCCGGTTTAGTGGGGGCATTATTTGCATCCGGAATTGGGCTCGCGCAAATACCTGTCGATCTGCAAACGAGGTTGTACGGCTGGCCGGGACTGAAAGCTGACGCTCTTTCCGAAATGGGGTTAGGAACTGCGTTAGCGGGGGTAGTGGGCACCCACGGAATGGCTCGGATGATTGCCTCCGCGTCCTCACTTAATGATCTGATCGCCGCCCATCCGGATGCCCAAGTAGATGCTATGACCACCCCGGAGCCTTAAAGCTCCGGCAATAAATGCAGTATTTCTGGGAAAGCCTGCAAGTAAAAGCCCGTGGCCGCGACTATCCGCGAACCATGTTTTGATCAAAATATATCTTGCCGGGAGTGAGCGATCCCCCAAATAATTCGGGAACCGTCACCAGGGTGAACCCTTGAGAGCGTAGATATTTAATGATTTCGGGTACTGCTTGAACGCTGGTGGGGTGAATATCGTGCATCAAAATAATCGACCCCGGCTTAGTTTGCTTTTGTACCTGAGACAGTACTGCATTCGGGTCACGATGCTTCCAATCCAAAGTGTCAACATCCCAGATCACAGTAGCATGATTTAAGGATTTCAAGACGGAAATTACCCGGGGGTTAAAAGCTCCGTAGGGTGGGCGAGTAAAGGTAACCTGCGCATCCGGGGCGGCTTTTTTGATCGCATCTGCCGTGCTGGTTATTTCATTGACTATTTTGTCGTCAGAAAGTTTAGTTAACTGCGGATGGTTCCAGGTGTGAACACCCAGGGCGTGCCCCTCTTTAAACTCTCGTGCCACCGTATCTGGGTAAGTGGCGACTGACTTACCCACCAGTAGGAAAGTAGCGGGAACATTTTCCGCTTTTAAAGTATCTAAGAGTTTCGGAGTATCGGGGCCAGGCCCATCATCAAAAGTTAAGGCCACACATTTTTCCTTAGTGCAATCCACCGGAGGACGAGTGAGAGTGGGGGTGGAGGTCGGGCTGGAAGTGGTAGTGGGGGGAGTAGTGGTGGTGGGAGCGGTTTTCGGGGGTTTATTGTTAGTAGGGCTGGTTTTCGAAGTTGCGGTAGAAGCTGCTGCTTTCGGAGTTCCTGAATTTCTGGTTGCCGCGTAAGCGGCCACCAGAGCCGAACACAATAACGCGACCCCTACGATTACCCCGAGCATTACTTTAAAACTACGAGGACGTGACAAGCTCATGTCAATTCTCCCACTGCAATAAGATTACAGGGATATCGTAACCTACTGATTTTTGAACAGCCCTAATTAGGGGAATAAAGCGGTAAAAATCTCGGTAAAAATACGAGTTTATTGGCGTTTTGCGCGGAATTAGCAGGCGCCAAGTAGGCAAATGGTGGCTGTCGCCGCAATCGCCCCGCAAACAGCGGCATTGCCATGGTAGATGTCTTGCCCTTCCGGGGAGCATAGGTCGGAGATGCAGCGCACCGCCAAGAAAGGAACCTGAGACAAAAATGCCACTTGGGCTGCGGCAGCTGACTCCATTTCTGCGGCTAGAGCTGTAGGAAAGGCCGAGCGTACCGCACTGACATTGGCGTCAGTAATAAAAGAATCCCCCGTAGCTATAGTGCCGCAGCGTGCCGGGGTCTGCCTTAAACTAGCGGCAAGTGTTGCCTCTGCCGAGGAAGACGGATTTTTAAATCGGGAGGCAGCGGTTTCCTGGCTTGAAGTATCCGCGCCGGGATCGGTTAAGAGGCTGCGGGCACTAGCTAGTAATCTTTCGCTACCTGAATAGGAGGGAGGCATCCCCGGGAGCTGCCCGCGCTGATAACCAAAAGCGGTAGCATCTGCGCTGTGGAACACGTAGTTGTCGCCGAAAATAACTTCCCCCACCTGGCTGTCTTTGGCTAAACCACCAGCGGTACCCGAATACAGCACTTGACGTGCACCTAATACCTCAATCGCGATCGCAGTGGCGCGGGCAGCATTAACCATTCCCACTCCGCTTTGTACCCCGAGAGTTTTTCCGGGGATCTCTGGCAGATCTAGGGGATAAAACTGCAGACCCGAGAGCTGTTTGTAAGGAGCGGGGAATACTTTTTCCGTATCTTGCGGCTGGTAGGAGTCGAGAAAGCGGTGAGCCAGGCACTCCTGTAGCCACATCCTGTTGACGAAGGGCGCCAGTTCGGTAAGTTCCGCGCAAATAATAACAGTGTCACAGCTGTTCATAGCGGTTTTTCTCCTAACGATAAACCTGATTCCAGCTTCCTCGCGCTGCCAAGAAGCGAGTGGTAGCCTCTTGTGCCCCGGCAAGGCTATGGTGAGCGCCCCACCCGCATTGACGTTCATTCGCCGCCGGAACCTGGTCGGCGTGTTGAATATCTTCAAAAGTTGTCGTCAGTAGCTGGGCAAACTCCTCAGGTTCTACCCCCAACATCAGGGCATAAAACCCGGTTTGGCAACCCATAGGCGAAAAATCAATCAACTTATCGGTGTGGTTGCGCATCAGCTCTGCGGTGAGATGCTCGATCGAGTGCACGGTCTCCATTTCCAAGTGTTCCTGGTTTGGTTGACAAAAACGCACATCGTATTTGACCAGTTCATCTCCGCCAGGTAGCTGTTTACGGTCGGCTACCCGCACAAAGGGAGCCGCCACTTTCGTGTGGTCTAGGTTGAAAGATTCCACGTTCATGCGCTCACTCATCGCCTGCTCCTTAGTAGTACCGATTCTGGATACCACTTTATCGGTGTTTGGCGTCCCCTCGCTGCCAGACTGGTGCGGGTAGCACGGGGGAAAGTTTGTCCTCCCGTCGTTTTCCGCGCGAAGCCTAGGTTTTTCCTCTTGCCCAAAAAATCGGGCAAAGCTACAAAGCTTTGCCCGATTTTTACGCCCGCCTAGCCTAATCGGATAAAACCTAGGCTCCACGCTCGCTGGTATCGCATCCGTAAGGGTCACACGCAGAACAGAGGTCTCGAGAGAAACTCAATGAGCGTGCAGGGGCGCGAAGCAAAATCTGGGACTAGCGCGAGGGAAAAGTTTAGTCCGAGTGGGCGCGGTGGGCATAAGAATTCGGGAAATGCCGCTACGTTTCCCGAATTCTTGGGCGGGAGGACAAACTTTTCCCTCGCGCGGCAATTTATGGGTAGTATCCGCCCCTTTGTGCGGATACTTGCGACACGCGGAAGGAAGCTTTTATCCACAATTTTTTGGTGGAACCGCTCACCAATCATCTCGAACTAGTTTTCACCCTAAAAGGCAGGCAGGTGCCGAGTATCCAGCGAGTAGATTATTCGGGTTCGTTGGGTATCCCCAGAAATTCGCCCTCTTTCCACCGGTTATCCCCAAACACATTATCTTGGGGTGCTGGTGTTGAGAGACTACTAGGTGTAGTGTTTACTTCATCGCCTAAATGTGGCGGCATAAAAACTACACTGATGTTATTCTTTGAATAGCGCAGATGAACAAAGCCAAATTAAGGAGCGCAGAAACATGTCGGTCACCGTTTACTCTAAGCCCCGTTGTGTACAGTGTGATGCGACCAAGCGCGCTCTCAAAAAGCAAGGAATTGCTTACGTGGAAGTTGATATGAGTCAGGATCCAGATGCTCTCGAGCATGTAAAGTCTTTAGGATTCGTACAGGCTCCGGTAGTGGTAACTGATACCGATTCTTGGAGTGGATTCCGTCCCGACAAGATCAAGGGCATAGCGCTCGCTGCACGTGCGGCAGCTACCGCCTAAGGTGGGCGCGTCCTCCAGAATTTGTAATCTAGCTCTGGGCACTTCCCGCTTCCCCCAGGGGGCGATATTGCAGAGCGGATAATAATGGTTCATCCCCAAGCAGGTATTAGCGAGAAGCGAAAACAGTAAGGCAGGTCAAAGGTGAGCGATAGGGAACCTCTGCTGGTCTATTTTTCTTCCGCAACGGGTAACACCAAACGTTTTGTAGAAAAACTTGGCTTTCGTAACAAAAGGATTCCGCTGCGTCCTCGTGATCCGTTCCTGTACGTTAATGAGCCTTATGTGATTGTGGTACCCACCTATGGGGGCGGAAACATCAAAGGAGCCGTACCCAAGCAGGTAATCAAGTTCTTAAATGAAAAGAGCAACCGAGAACACTGCGTGGGAGTTATCGCCAGTGGAAACACAAACTTTGGCAAAGCGTATTGCCTTGCCGGCGATATCCTCGCCCAAAAACTGGAAATCCCGTTTATGTACAAGTATGAGCTTCTGGGAACCCCCCAGGACGTCGAGATATGCCGTAAAGGACTGAGTGAGTTTTGGCAGAAAATCTAACTGACACCGGAGTAGAAACCGCGCCCTCCCCGGAACTGGACTATCATGCATTAAATGCGGAACTGAACCTGTATGACAAAAACGGGAAAATTCAGTTCGAGGCAGACAAGGCGGCTGCCCGCCAATACTTCCTGCAACACGTAAACCAGAATACGGTGTTCTTCCATGACCTGGAAGAAAAAATGAAATACCTGGTAGAGCAGGGGTATTACGAGCAGGAAGTCGTGGATCAATACCAGTTCCAGTTCATTAAAGACCTGTTTAAGCGAGCCTACGCCTACAAATTCCGTTTCCCCACTTTCCTGGGGGCGTTCAAATATTACACTTCCTATACTTTGAAAACTTTCGACGGTAAACGCTACCTGGAACGTTTCGAAGATCGGGTATGCATGGTGGCACTTTACCTGGCACGTGGGGATGAGGAACTAGCAATAAAGCTAGTAGACGAAATCATGACCGGGCGTTTCCAGCCCGCCACTCCCACTTTCCTAAATGCGGGCAAGAAAGCCCGCGGGGAACTGGTTTCCTGCTTCCTGCTGCGCATCGAGGACAATATGGAATCGATTGCGCGGGGTATTAATTCTGCCCTGCAGCTTTCAAAACGAGGAGGAGGGGTCGCCCTCTCCTTAACTAACCTGCGGGAAGCAGGTGCCCCCATTAAGAAAATCGAGAATCAGTCCTCCGGGGTAGTTCCGGTAATGAAACTGCTCGAGGATTCGTTTTCTTACGCCAACCAGTTGGGGGCGCGGCAAGGTGCCGGAGCGGTCTATCTAAATGCCCACCACCCCGACATTATGGAATTCTTGGACACGAAACGGGAAAATGCGGACGAAAAAATCCGAATTAAATCCCTGTCTTTGGGGGTGGTAATCCCAGATATTACCTTCCACCTGGCACGTAATAAAGAACCCATGTACCTGTTTAGCCCCTACGATATAGAGCGGGTCTATGGGAAACCGATGAGCGATATTTCCATCACCGAGCATTATCGGGAAATGGTAGAGGACGGACGAATCCGCAAAAAGAAGATTGATGCGCGGCGTTTCTTCCAGACCCTGGCGGAAATCCAGTTCGAGTCCGGTTACCCCTATATCGTTTACGAGGACACCGTGAACCGCGCTAACCCGATTAAGGGGCGGATCTCCATGTCCAATCTGTGCTCTGAGATTTTGCAGGTCTCAGAAAAGAGCGAGTTCAACGAAGACCTCACCTATGAGCACGTGGGTAAAGATATTTCCTGTAACCTAGCTTCGCTAAATATTGCGAAAACTATGGATTCTCCGGACTTTTCCGCCACCATTGAAACCGCGATTCGCGGTCTGACCAGCGTATCTGACTTGTCAAATATTCGCGCAGTGCCTTCGATTGAACGCGGAAATGCGATGAGCCACGCCATCGGTTTGGGGCAAATGAATCTACATGGTTACCTAGCGCGGGAAAAAGTATTCTACGGCAGCGAAGAAGCCCTAGATTTCACCAATATGTATTTCATGACCGTGGCATTCGAAGCGATTAAAGCCTCGTGCAAGATTGCTAAGGAGCGCGGGGAACGCTTCGAAGGATTCGAGGACTCGCAGTATTATTCCGGGCAGTATTTTGAAAAATACATTAACGGGGATTGGACTCCCAAGACCGAGAAGTGCCGTCAGCTGCTAGAAAAATCTTCCATCAACGTACCTACCAGTGAAGATTGGGAGCAATTGGCGCAGAACGTTCGAGAATACGGAATGTATCACCAGAATCTGCAAGCGGTACCCCCAACCGGATCGATTTCCTATATCAATAACTCCACCTCTTCAATCCACCCGATTGTGGCTAAGATTGAGATTCGTAAAGAGGGCAAGATCGGGCGGGTCTACTATCCGGCTCCCTATATGGATAACGACAACCTGGAGTATTACCAGGACGCCTACGAGATTGGTCCGCAAAAGATTATCGACACCTATGCGGTAGCAACCCAGCACGTTGATCAGGGCCTCAGTTTGACGCTGTTCTACCCGGATACGGTCACTACCCGCGAAGTCAACAAGAACTATATTTACGCCTGGCGGAAAGGGATTAAGACCCTTTACTATATGCGTTTGCGTCAGCACGCTCTCCAGGGAACCGAGGTCGAGGGCTGCGTATCCTGTATGCTCTAGGGGATCGGAGGGTCTTTAGTAGAGCCTGGAGACCATAGGTGAGGTTGCGCGTCGGATGTGAATATTAGCCGCCGGGCCAGTCAAATCTAAAGGCTGTAGGCAGAGCCGATGCTCGTGCCCCGCGCCACCTGCGGTCTATTCCTCAGAGCGAGCTACTAGAGTGTTGGTAGCCTGGGCAACCGGACGGATAATTACCCGGTCGATATTGACATGTGGCGGACGCGACAGGCACCAGCTGATTAAATCCGCAATATCTGCGGCTACTAGTGGTTTTTCCACACCGCGATAGACCTGCTCCGCGGCCTGTCTAGAACCCAGGCGATTTAAGGAAAACTCGGGGGTTTTCACCATGCCCGGCGCGATTTCAATTAAGCGTACTGGCTCGCCCACCAGTTCTTGACGCAAAGTCAAGGGAATCATCTGTTCGGCGTGCTTAGCCGCCACATATCCGCCCCCACCGGGATAGGTATCGAGGGCGGCAGTAGAAGTAACATACAGCAAGTCGCCACCATTTTCGCGCAGAGCAGGCAGAGTAGCTTGGGTGACGTTCAAAGCCGTAACCACGTTGCGCTGGTACATCTGTTCCCAGTCTGCTACTAGCCCATCCGCTACCGAATCAGTTCCGATAGCGCCACCAGCGTTATTAACCACAGCGGTCAGCGGCCCTTTTGATAACAGGTCAGCGACCATTTCCTCAACCGCTGCTCGGTCAGTTAAATCGCAGGCAAAGAACTCACAACCGGTTTCTTCCGCTAGTTTTTCCAGGCGTTCGCGCCGGCGCGCTACCGCAATTACCGCCCAACCGCTAGCGCGCAGTTGCCGAACCGTTGCCTCGCCGATACCAGTAGAAGCACCAGTAACTAGCACGCGGGAAGCGGGACGAGGCTGCGGGTAAGTAGGAATATCATTCATGTCTTTACGATAACCCGATTAAGGCAGCTGTGGGCAAAGGGGATAAGAGATAAACCGATAAATGTTTTGACCCGCCTGTCTATAAGGCAGGCGGGTCAAAAGCTTTCTTTAACTGTAGTGCCGGGACGCGAGATCACGATCCATAAGAATCAGCCTGCGTCCTCGCCAAGCGAAAGAAACCTAGAAATCCCAGTCGTCGTCCTCGGTATCTACAATTTCTCCGATCACGTAGGAAGAACCTGACCCGGAGAAGAAATCATGGTTTTCATCCGCCGACGGTGAAAGCGCCGCTAGGATCGCGGGGTTCACATCGGTAGAGTCCGCCGGGAACAGCGCCTCGTAACCCAGGTTCATCAGGGCTTTATTAGCGTTGTAACGCAAGAACTTCTTCACGTCCTCGGTCAGCCCCAGGGGATCATACAGGTCTTCAGTGTAGGCTTCTTCATTGTCATAAAGCTCTGTCAACAGGTCAAAGGTGTAATCCTTGAGTTCTTCTTGCCGCTGCGGCGAGGACTCGTTGACCGCTAGCTGATATTTATAGCCAATGTAATAACCATGCACCGCTTCGTCCCTAATGATCAGGCGAATCAAATCTGCGGTGTTAGTCAGCTTAGCGTGCGCCGACCAGTACATAGGGGCGTAAAAGCCGGAATAGAACAGGAAAGACTCCAGCAAGGTGGAAGCCACTTTACGTTTTTCCGGATCATCACCCTGATAGTAGTTCATGATGATATGCGCTTTACGCTGTAGATTCTCGTTTTCTTCACTCCAGCGGAAAGACTCATTAATCTCGGTGGTAGAAAGCAGAGTGGAGAAAATCGAAGAATAAGACTTCGCATGCACGCTCTCCATAAAAGCGATATTGGTGTAGACCGCTTCCTCGTGCGGAGTGCGGGCATCCGGAATCAGCGAAACCGCGCCCACGGTACCCTGCAAAGTATCTAGCAAGGTAAGACCGGTAAATACTCGGTTAGTCATGAGCTGTTCTTCCGGTTTCAGAGTCTTCCAGGAAGGTAGATCATTCGACAACGGAATTTTTTCCGGCAACCAAAAGTTTCCCGTCAGTCGATCCCAAACTTCCAGATCCTTATCATCTTCGATATCGTTCCAGTTGATCGCCTGGATCGTATCAGCCAGTTTCAGCTTGTCAGTCACGAAAAATCCCTTTCATCCTCTGAGTTAATTCGCGCAGCCGCCTCGTAAAGTTTGGGAGTTGCCCCGGGGCTACCATGCCAGTCTACAAGGCGAAGTAAAGTGCGGCATAGAATAGAGAACTATGCGGGATGCAGATGAGCTAATTCGAAAAACGAAATCACTAGATGGCCGCTCCTATGGAGGCTATAAACAACTGCTTGGGCAATGGAGTTTCGGGGACTTTAGTTTCTCTATCGACCGGGTACAGTCTGATCCCTTCGCCCCGCCTTCAGCCTGCCGGATATTAGTACCGCTGGATACTGCCCAGATCCCCGCTGAGATTGCCACTGACAAGTTGGCGCGGATAGCTGCCGGTGATTTTTTGGCACGGCGAGCCCGGAAGATTTTTGGGGCGAGGCGTGCGGGTGGGAAATCTGAAGCGCAGCTGCGGATTGCGCCGGTCGGGCAAGAAATCTTGCCACGCTCCTCGGTAACCTTCAGTGAAGAAGAGGTGGAACTGCGCGTCCAGGTGCCGTTTCCAGCGGCAGGCCGGAGGATTTTAGGACGTAATTTTGCCCGATTTTTAGACTATGACCTGTGCGAATTGGTATATAAAACCGTATGTTTCGGTGAGGATGACGGTCCAGATTTAGCCGATCTCACCCGCCACATTCACACGCTCAAAGACCATGAAGCACTGCAAAAGATTCTTCATGAGCGTGGCTGGGTGGCTTTCGTTGCTGATGGGGCGCTGCTGGCTCGGGCTTCCGGGATCAGTGATTTACCGATGAAAGATGCGGTGCCTTTCCAGCTACCTACGGTATTAGGGGAGGATACGCCCTCGTCCCTGGTGCAAACGATAGAGCTGCCCTATAGCGGGAAAATATCCGGAATGGCGATCCCCAAAGGAATCACGGTGATTGTAGGGGGTGGCTATCACGGTAAATCTACCTTGCTAGAAGCCTTGGAGCGTTCGGTGTATCCCCATATTCCTGGGGATGGGCGCGAACTGGTAGCCACTTTGCCCGATGCGATAAAAGTGCGGGCAGAGGACGGCCGGGCGATAACTGGCACCGATATTTCTTTATTTATCGGTTCGTTGCCTGGCGGGGCTGACACCACGGAGTTCTTTACTGAAAATGCCTCAGGCTCAACTTCGCAGGCCGCAGCGATTACTGAAGCCATAGAATGCGGCTCGCGGGCACTACTGATTGACGAAGATACCTCGGCCACCAACCTGTTGTTGCGCGATAGTCGGATGCGGCAGCTGGTGCGCAGCGAACCGATTATTCCCCTAATTGACCGGGTAGGAGGCATCCGGAAAGAACTAGGGGTGTCCACCATTATGGTGATGGGAGGCTCGGGAGATTTCCTGGATTTAGCCGACCAGGTGTTATTGCTGGAGAATTATCTACCCTACGATGCCACTGCCAGGGCGCGGGAAGTGAGCGGGGCAGAAGCCGCGGCAAGCAGTACGGATAGTGCAGCCCCCGACTGGCCGCAGGCGGCAGTGCGCAAACGGCTCCTGCTATCCTGCCCACCTCCACCTGCGGGGCGGCGCGAAAAAACTCGCGCGGAAGGCACCGCCACTTTGCGTTTGAACCGCGAAGAAATCGATATTTCCGCCCTCGCCCAAGTAGTTGATCCCGGACAAGCAGAAGCTATTGCCTATGCGATCCGGGCTTTAGTCGCCAGTGCTAACGGCAAAGAGACTATCGCAGATGCCTGTGCCCGCTTCGCTGCTGAGTTTTCATCCGCCAGTTGGCAGGCATTCGCCGCGGGACGCTACCCGGCGTTTCTGGCCGCACCCCGCCTCCAAGACATTTTCGCGGCGCTTTGCCGCTATCGCCACCTAAAAGCCCACTCTGCCTAAGTCTCCCGTTAATCTCCCCTGCAAATGACGGGTTGCGGCCGGTAAAAGTGCTCGGGGGAGAAGTTTTTCCTTTGGTCCCCGCACGGAACCTGGGTTTTTCCTCCTGCCCAAGAATTCGGAAAACGTAGCGGCGTTTTCCAAATTTTGCGCCCACCTAGCCTGCTGGGACAAACTTTTCCCCCAGGCATAAGGGTCGGGCGGTAAAAGATGCGAGAGGGTCGGGCGGTAAAAGATGCGAGAGGGGGCTTGAGCCGAGCGAAGCGAGGCTCACCGGGGTCCCCCGAGTGCTTTTACCACCCGACCTGAACCGAGGTGTTGGTTAAAGATCAGATAACTAGGGCGGGGGCGGGTTATTGGGCGTGGTATTGCTGGGCGGCAGCTAGTTCTCGGCGGCGACGGTCAGCGAACTCGGCGCGAACTTTGGCATTATGCGGAGTGCGGCGTACCAGGAATGAAACTGCAGTAATAACCCCAATCCACAGTAGGCTCGCCAACATGGCATACAGGGTTGCAGGATCTAGGGCGAGGACGATCACCATTGCCACAATAAACACACTGATTACCGCGATTGAAAAGTATCCGCCAGGCATGGGAAAAATTGATGCTTCATGTTTTTGGGGCAGACGGCGGCGAAACTCTACGTAGGAGGCCACTATCATGACCCATACGAACATAAAGAGCACCGAGGCCACCGAGGTTACCAGGGTAAATGCTTCCATTACCGTGCCGCCTACTGCCATCAGAGCAATGGAGGTAAGCAAGAACAGGCAGGTAACAATCAGGGCATTTAAGGGTACGGAGCGGCGGGAAAGCTTCCGGAAGATCTTTGGGGCATCACTGCGCAGCGCCATGGCATACATCATTCGGGAGGTGGAATATACTCCCGAGTTGCATGACGAGGCGGCCGAAGTCATTACCACCAGGTTAACTAGGGAAGCTGCAAAGACCAATCCCACCAGGGAAAATAGGCCTACGAAGGGAGAAGATTCGGGGTCAAGAGAATCCCAGGGAGTAACCGACATGATCGCTGCCAACGCCAGAACATAAAATAACAGCACCCGTAACGGAATCGAGTTAATGGCCTTAGGCAGTGACTTTTCCGGATCTTTAGTTTCTGCGGCCGTAGTACCAACCAGCTCGATCCCCACGAAACTAAAGATTGCCAGTTGGAATCCGCCTAGGAAACCGGAAAACCCATTCGGGAAGAACCCGGAACCAGTAACTCCCGGGTGCGACCACAGATTGGTGATGGTGGCTCGCTGGCCATCGGGGGAGGTAAACCCGATAATCACCATCACCGCTCCGCAACAGATCAGGGCAATAATCGCGATGATTTTTATCATCGAGAACCAAAACTCGGTTTCCCCGAATGCTTTCACCGTTAGGGCGTTAAGGAAAAACAGTAATGCCACGGTGGCAATCGCGGGAATCCAGCGCGGTAGATCTGGCCACCAAAAATTGAAATAACCGGCAATCGCGATCACTTCGGCGGTTCCGGTAACTATCCAACATAACCAATACGTCCATCCCACAACGAAACCGGCGCCTGGCCCTAATAGATCGGTGATGAAATCGGCGAAAGTTCCATAGCGGTGATTGGAAACTAACAATTCTCCCATACATCGCATGACCAGGAATAATACTGCCCCAATGATGGCGTAAACCACGAGAACTGACGGTCCTGCCAAGTGAATCGTGCGTCCGGAGCCCATAAACAGGCCGGTACCGATGGCTCCACCGATTGCGATTAACTGGATATGCCGATTCGAGAGGTTGCGTTGCAATCCCCCCGAATGACTATTAATAATGTCCTCAACCTCGACTGGTTTTTTCGGCATTGGCTTTCCCTTATCGATCGCTTTTCGTTTCCTCGATTTTAAGCGCTAACCCTCAATACTAAGCAAACTAATGCCTATGCGCGGATTAGACCCTCAGCATGTGTCTCGGTAAAAATGCTCCGGGTTCAGCGCGGGGGAGAAGTTTTTCCTCCCGCATTCGTCCGCGTGCAGGGGCGGATTTTGCCTCGCGCCCCGAAATCCGGAAAATGCTCTGGCATTTTCACGGATTTAACGCCCGCAGCCTACCCTACGGC
>NZ_JAWGMB010000012.1:0-26729 GCF_032557235.1 Varibaculum cambriense | reverse complement strand
GGTAGTGACGTTCTGGCCGAACTCTACGACCAGATACCCCTGCTCAGGTTGTTCGATACTCCGCCAGAAGGTGGCGGTGCTGGTTATGATTCTTCCTCCTCAGTAGGTGATGAAACTTTGTCATTCCCTTCTGATCCTACTGGGGAGGGTTCTCCTTCCGGCTCCGGTGAGGGGGTGGCGTAGATGGTTGCGGAAACTTCTCTTGCAGTCTCGGAAGATGACGGTTACGCGGGCGCGCGGCGGTTGGGTTTGCTTGCCCAGCTGGAGCAGATTAACGCTTTGAATAAAGTGCTGCGGGATTTAACCGCCCAGTTGATGGAGCCTGACCCGCTTAATGATGTCGCGTTGGTAGATGTTTGCTTGGCAATCCAGGCAGTGCTGCAGCATTTATCCGAGGCGCTGGCAGAGGCGGAAGACGCCAGGATGTCATTCTGTATATGCCTTGACCGGGAGCGCGGATTTAGAAAAGTCATCGCTGACTTGTATGACCAGATACCCGATTTGTGGCTCTTGAAGCGTGTTAATAAAATCTTCCAGTTTGGTCGCTTGAACAGCGTTAAGAACGGGCGCTATATCGCTTGGCAGAGGGCGGGTGAGGCTGGCTCTGCTGTGGGCGGTAATCCATTGGCGGGATTGGCATCCCCCGCTGCAAAGTTCAAGCATAAAGGAGATTCCTTTTGCGGTTGTCGCTTTGATGAGAGCGTTCAGCAGCGGCCAAGTACCGGCGTAGATAGTCCACTCTTCGCGGTCGATGCGGATAAGGATCTCTTCGTCCATAGTTCTTCCTCCCCGGTGGGTGATGGTTGTCGTTCTCTTTGCAATCCTACCGGGGAGGGCTTTTCTTCTGGTTCTGATGAGGGGGTGGAGTAGATGCGTTGGTTACAAGCTTCTTACGGTGATGATTATGCAGATGATGCTCGTTGTCTTTCCTGTGGCGCGCCGCTTAGAGAGGCGGACCGGGTGGTCTGGAAGTTAGGAAACGATGGGCGCGTCTTGGTGCAGGAAGATACCGTCGTCATTGAATTCGAGGACGGGTGTGGTCTCACCAGTTATCCAACTTATGATCGCGGCTTGTGCCGACGGTGCAGGGGTATCCGCATCAAGGTAGGAAAGGTCGAAGGTCTCGGACTCGTGGGGCGTGAGTTCGAGTTGCCCAATCAGGATTCCCTGGTGAATGAACCGCAAGGTGATGGTTGTCGTTCTCTTTGCAATCCTACCGGGGAGGGTCTTACTCGTGAGGAACGCTGTCAGCTAGCCGGTGCGTGCTTCTGCCTAATCTCTGCCTTGCAGGGGCAGGGGAGCGTTAGCGGTTCCGGTGGCGTCCGCGATGGCTTTGACCGATATGCGCAGCATCGCGATCTGATTGGCAAGGTTGCCAAGCATCTTGCTCTCGGGGGACAGCTCAGCCCAGTTGCTCGTGAATTCCTCAAGCGCGACATTCCCTATCTCATTAGTGAAATCTCGTCGCAAAGTTTCGATGCGTTCCAGCGCATCTTTGACGGTACTAAGTTCATTCATGATTCTTCCTCCTCAGTAGGTGATGAAACTTTGTCATTCCCTTCTGATCCTACTGGGGAGGGTTCTCCTTCTGGTTCTGGTGAGGGGGTGGAGTAGATGCCGCAAGTAGCTAGAAAAGATCGGCTAAACGTGAAGGAAGCTGCAGAGTATTTGGGGATTGACCCGCGTACTTTGCGCCGTTATCGCCAGCAGGGGCGGATTCGTACCCGGCGTACGCCGGGGGGTCTGCCTTGGTTTTCGCGTACGGATTTGGATAAGGCTTATGACAATTATGACCGTCCCTTTAAGGGGGCAGCATGAGGCATGATCCGGTGTTCATAGCGCGCCGCTGCGGTGTAGTGGTGCTTGCTGTTGCGGCGTGGCTTTACGTGACGCTTTTTCTTATTTCCCCGTCTGAGGTTGCTTCTCCTGCGGCCACCGCTTGTTTTTGGGGAACTTTTATTTTGCAGGTTATCGGCGGGGCGCTCTGTATGACTGGCAGCCCCGAAAAGAACAAGGAGGGGCAGTAATGGGGATATTGCTGGCTGGTTTGTGCGTACTCATGGCGGGGGTCGTGGTTGGCGCGGTGGCGCGCGCGGTCTCGCAATGGTTAGAGATTCGCTCGGAAGGACCGGCGTATTGCACTGATATTGAGGAGGCGATTTCGCAATGATTCTTTGGCTTGTGCTTTCAGTAAGCGCGGTGCTGCTGTTCGCAGCTGTTGCAGCCACTTTGGTGTTGGCTATCCAGGATCGCTTCGAGCAGTACGGGGAGGTGCGACACCCTGATGATTACCTCCGCGACTAGAGATTGCCCGGTTATTAGTGTGGCGGTTCCTCTGCTTAACGGCTTGCCGTTGGCGCATGTACAGGCGGTAGCTGCTGGCGAGGCTGCTAGGCAGGCTAGGGCGCGGCGCTTAGTGCTTTCTGGGCGGCGCCCGGTTGACATTTCGCATAAATCCCGGCTTTTCCGGGTCGAGTTCGAGACGCGCCCTTATACGGGTGTGGATGTTCCGGATGTGAAGGCTATGCGCCCTAAAACGTTCCTGGACGGGAAGGATACTGATTCATGGTTAAACTAAAATCTTCCCTGCCTCCAGGAGAGTTAAACGGGCTGTACGCTATCGCTACTGACGCGGTGGCCTGTCCCAGTAGGGTGCGCTTGGTTGTAGGGCTGGTGGAGGTTCCTGAGGTGCGTAAGAACATTCGTAAGGGCTTCACAGAGCCGGTTTTCGAGGTTGCCCATATTGAGCCGTTGCCGCCTTGTTTGATCCGGCAAGGATACGCTCTGCTTTCTCAGGCTATGGAGCTGCGCTTGCCGCCTTCTCTGTTTGGTGAGAAAGAGATGCAAACGTATTTGGAGAACCTGGGTGCGGGTTTAGAGAAGGATATATCTTCCCAGAACCTGCAAGGTCAGGGTGATTATTTGGACGGCTCGATTGATGAGGACACAGGGGAGCTTTTAGAAGAAGGTGAACCGGATGGCAACTGAGAGTTTATCTTTGGGGCGTGATTATTGGGTGACTGCTAATGCCCGGTTTAACCCGATGGTGCGGGCGCGCAAAGTTAAGCATCTACGCTCATGCGGCTACTGGCTCGGTTGCCAGTTCCGTAATAAGCATGGGCTGAAAAAAGTCCCTAGATTGCGTATGGAGGTTACGGTTACGAATCCTCCACGCGGGGGATGTAGGGACGTGGCGAACTATCATCCCACGGTTAAAGCAATCCTAGACGGGATCGTAGACGCGGGTGTCTTAGAAGACGATGATAACCGGCATTTGGAAGGACCGTTTCTACGTCCTGGTGTCGGTCGCTCCAAGCATAGGGGGGTGGCTTCGTTTGAGATAGCGCTTACCCCTATTGATTAGTTCTTCCTTAGTTCACTTTTTGAGGTACAGGTGTTTTTTCAAGTTGATGATCAGCTCCAGGTGAACCCGAAAGCGTTAGCCTTGGCCAGGCGGACGCTTTCCGGGGACTTAATGGGGCCGGCTGCTCTTGGGGTGTGGCTCATGGCCGGATCTGCAGTCCAAGCGCAACTGACCGATGGTGTGATTTCACTAGAGACCCTTCTAGGTATCTTCCTTGATCGCGATTTCGTGGAGCGTGCTGCGAGCCTACTGTGCGAGGTGGGGTTGTGGCATGGTCCTAACCATAAGTGTGACCGCTGCCTACCTGTCGCACCAGGAACGTGGCGGTACCATGACTGGTTCGATCTTGGCTACGATACCGGCGAAGGTAAGAAACTAGCTGACCGAAAGAAGAAAGAACTCAAGGATCGGAATCTGATTGATTCCGTATGGGCGCGAGACCGGATACCCTCTGGGCGCTCTGGACGTTCCGATGTTGCTCTTTGCCGCTATTGCGGCAAGAAGCTCCGCAAGAACGTTCGGCGTGGTCCGGATGGTTGGGAACTAGACCATGTAGATCCCAACCGGGCTATCGGCGCCCGAAACGTGGTGGTGGCCTGTCGTGATTGCAACGCGAAAAAAGGACGCCGCCTGCCTCAGGATGCCGGGTTAAAACTTAGAAGGCCCCCTAGTGGGCTTAAACCGGATGACCCGTACTTACTGCTAGCAAAAATGAGTGTGGACAGTGTCGCTGAACCTACCAAAGGATCGCCCATTCACACCCAGGACGCGGCAGCAGATACCGTACCGGTTTGCGCTGTGGACAGTGTCGCTGAACCTGACCAAGGATCGCCCATTCACGCGCCACGTTTTAACCCGGCCACTGAGGAATTTTCCGCTCCCGAACCCGAATCCAGCGCCCCCGAGAGAGTGCCAGAAACTAGCACCCAAGAAACTAGAGTGCTAAAAACTGGCAGTCCCACCTCCGATACCGAAAATGTATTACAGCAGGTTAAGGCGGGTTTTGTGAATGAGGTGTCCCCGCGCGCACGCCTGCGCGCGCGCCCGCGCACGCGGGCATGGCAGGGTTATGGCAGGGAAATTACTTACCAGGGTAATACAGGGACTAGGCAAGGCTCGCCGCAGGGTGACACTCAGGGTTCTCCCCAGGGTTCACTGCAGGGCGCGCCCCAGGGTGCTAGGCGGGGCGCGGCAGGGTCTGTCCAGGGTGACGCTAGGGTTGCCGCACCTGAGGGGCAGAGCGCGGCTAGGAAGCGCCGCAGAGGGCGTAGGCGCACCAGTAGTGGCAACTGTGAGGTTGCAGAGAATCTGGACGCTGGCCAGGCTCCCAACGTGCTTGTGGCTGGTCGCTTTGGCTCCCCTTGGCATGGATGGCACGGACCTCCAGCAGAGCCGGGAATCTCGTTTTGTGAAGAACACGAGCAGCACTGGCCTTGCCGGTTCTGCCAAGAACAAGCTGAGGAGGAACATGAAAATAGCTAATCGAACCGCCTGGTTTATCTTGGCGCTGGCAGTGGTCGCTGTGGGTTGCCTGGGGGCGCTTGGCGGTTATGTGGCTGGCGCTGCAGGGGTCGAGGAATCCCCGGAGTCAGTGTCGGTGGCTTGGTGTCAGCGTCTGCATCGGGAAGGGGCTGGGCTTTCTTGTGATTGGGATTCGAATGCGGTTCCAGTGCTTGCCCGTGAGCTTGTCTTAGAGGAAGACCTGTCTAGTGGGGATGCTACCCGGCGGGCTGTGTGTCTGCTGGAGAGGGGGCGCCTTGGGTGTGGATGAGCGTCAGGTTCGGCGTGCGCATTTCTGGCTTGATGATCTAGCTCGTTTGCGGGGGCTTTATCCCTCGATGATGGAGCTGGCTCTTTCCCGCCCGGGCGATTCCTCGGGGCGTCATGGTCTAGGTTGCGGGCGGGGCTTGCCGTTTCGGGCGGGGCTTTGGCTTGATGAACCTTCTATGGAGGGGGCGAAGACTTGGCCAGCGATTGAAGCAGAGCTATCTGCCTGGTCTGATTCTCTTTCTAGGTATTGCGCTGTGCATACTGGTGACCCGCTGGCGGATTTGCATGACATTATCGACCACATGGTTGCTGGCGGTTCGGAGGATTTGGAGTATCTGCTCGGGGATATTTCGATTGCGTGGCACCGGGTGCATAATGTCGTGGACGCGGATATTCCTGGTCCTCCTTGCCCTGATTGCGGGGAAACTACGATTAAGCCGCAAGGCGCGAAGGGCTGGACCGAAACTTACCGGTGCAGGCCTTGTGATCGTACTTGGAGTCAGGCTTCTTGGCTGGCCGATGCCCTGGATAAGATTCGCCGCTCTACTCAGTTGATTACTACCTCGCAGGCCTGCGAGCTATTTCCGGGGCTTACGCGGAAGCGATTAGATACTTGGCGTGCGCGTGGGAAGTTGTTGTCTGCTGGGTTTCGGGCGGGGCAGTCTCTTTGGACATGCCGCGATATTTGGAAACTGTTGCGCGTGTCTGGTGGAGAAGACGCTGGTTGTGGTAGTGTGGACGCTAACGGGGCATCAGTGTCTAATCAGACAGGTGATGCCTTTTGAGTTTTAAGACTAAACCAACCGCGCGTTATCGCCAGCTCCCTAAGGATTGGCGGCGTATCAGGGTAGAGGTTATTCAACGTGATCATGGGCGCTGCCAGATTTGCGGGGCGCCTGGTACAGACGTTGACCATATCGTTCGGGGGCAGGATCATTCCCTGTCTAATCTTCGTCTGCTTTGCAGGCGCTGCCACATGCGGCGAACCGGGAGGGATGGAGGAAGGGTTAAGTATCGTTCGCGGGTTTGTACGCTCCGCCCAAAGGAGGCTCATCCCGGTTTGAAAACTAGCCCCGCCCCTAAAGATTCAGGGGGGTCGATACCCTCCCCGCCCCCCTCCGCCATCGCTTCGCGTATAGGCGCTGAGAAACTGTACGGGTTTTAGGGTCGATATGGGTTTGACCTGCATTTATTCCCTGTTTTTGTTTGGTTTTGTTCGGTTTATCGGGGTGTGCAAATTGGATTTTTTAGATGGGGGTGTCTATGGGTACTCGCGGTCCTATTCCAAAGCGTAGCGAGGCTAGGCGCCGCCGGAATAAGCCGGTGAATAAAGTGAAGTCTGCTAAGGGTGCTACAGAGTTTAAGATTCCGGGTGAGGATCGTTCTTGGCATCCTATTGCGAAGAAACTTTGGCGTTATACTCGCTGTTCTGGGCAGGTTCGGTTTTATGAGCCTTCGGATTGGGCGGTTCTTTATTCCCTGTGTGATGACATCTCGTATTACAAGAAGGCTAATAAGCGTTCTGGGCAGATGTTGGCTTCGATTATGTCTGCCTTGTCCTCGCTGCTGCTTACTGAGGGTGATAGACGCCGGGTTCAGATTGAGTTACAGCGAGGCGGTAGCGAGGGCGATGCGGAATCGAGCGCGGTTGCGGATATGGAAGCGTGGCGGCGCAAGCTCTCTGGGTAGGTGAGACTCGTGGCGGGTGCACAGTCGCAGGTTTTGCTGCCTCCTCGTGAACGAATCGTTACTTTGCCTGAGGGACTCCCGAAGTACACGCTGGGTTATGGTGCTCTGGCTTGGATCCAAGACAATCTGCGCCAACCTAACGGTCCGCTCGCGGGGCGTCCTTTTACCCCTACTCGCGGCCAGGCTCGGTTTCTGGTTTGGTTTTATGCGGTTGATGAGGACGGGCGCTGGCTTTTTAGGCGAGCGGTGCGCCGTTTAGCTAAGGGGTCTGGTAAGTCCCCGTTCGCGGCGGTTATGGCTCTGCTGGAGCTTTTGGGACCGGTGCGGGTGGCTGATTTTGATAAGCGGATTCCGGGCGGCGTGATAGGTAAACCGGTGTCTATGCCTCTGGTGTGGGTAGCAGCGGTTTCTGAACGGCAAACCGGGGTCACTATGCGCATGGTGCGGGGAATGGCTAATAAGCGTTCCCGCCTAGCCCAGCGCTATGACTTAGAGATTGGTAAAACCTATATCGAGACTCCCTATGGGGGAAAGCTGGAGCAGATTACTTCTTCTGCTTCCTCTGCTGAGGGGTCGGAGACTTCTTTTACTATCGCGGACGAGACGGAGCACTGGACACCGGGGGTGGGAGGTCTTGACCTTGAAGAAACCCTAGACCAGAACTTAGCTAAGACTGCTTCTCGCATGTTGGAAACTTCGAATGCGTGGCTACCCGGTGCGGGTTCGGTTGCGGAAAAGACTTTCAATGCCTGGTGTGAGCAGGAAGAGGGCAACACTATTGGTAAGCAGAAGATTCTTTATGACGCGGTGATAGCTCCCGCCAATACTGCTTTGACGGATACCCCTGATGATGGGGAAATCTCGATTACTGAGGGTCTGGAGTTCGTTTACGAGGATTGTCCCTGGGTAGATATCGAGACTATTAAAGAGAGGATCTGGTCTCCCTCTTTCCCCGTGTCACGTTCGCGGCGCTTTTTCTTGAATCAGCCGAACGCTGCCGAAGATGCTTGGGCTACTTTGCAGGAGTGGTCGGTGCTTGCTGATCCTGACCGGGCGCTTGAAGACGGTGAGGATGTGGTCTTGTTCTTTGATGGTTCAAAGAGCAATGACCATACCGCGCTTGTTGGTTGCTGCATGAAGGACGGGTTCATATTCACGCTCGGGGTATGGGAGCCGTTAAAGACTACCGGGGTAGTGGATGTGGGCGCGGTAGATGCGACGGTTGCTAGGGCTTTCGAGAGGTTTAATGTGGTGGCGTTTTCCGCTGATGTTAGGGAGTGGGAATCGTTCGTGAAGACCACGTGGCCAGAAAAATACGGAGAGCAGTTGCTTGTGTGGGCGCAGCCTCGGGGGATGTCTGCTTCTCCTATCGCTTGGGATATGCGTTCTCACGCTTACGAGTTCGCTACTGCTGCTGAGATGTGTTTAGCGGAAATCCAAGACGGCCTGTTTGCTCATGATGGTAACTGGGATACCTCGCGTCATATCGGTAACTGTAGGCGTAAGGAATCGCATGGGCGGATCACGGTTAAGAAAGAGTCCCCGAAATCTCCTAACAAGATTGACGCGGCGGTGTGTGTTATCGGGGCGCGCATGGTGTATCGCAAGGTTCTAGCTTCTAAGGAATGGGAGGCGCGCAGTGATTCAGGGTGGGTGGTGTATGGATGAGCTTTAAATCTTTACTGCAGAACTGCCAGGTAATAAGAGGAGGCAGGAAATACTCTTCCTATTACGAAGGTGAGCACCGTGTGGATGCAATCGGGGTTTCTCTTCCTCCTCAGGTGCGTGTCCTGGAAATAGTTGCTAACTGGCCGCGCCTAGCTGTAGATGTGCTAGTCGAATGCTTAAGCGTGGATGGTTTCACGCTGGCGGAAGATAAGACCGGGAAAGTTACTCGCGCTTTGCAGCGTCTGTGGGCGGGCGGTGATATGGATTCGCTGGCGGCTATGGCGCATACGGAGGCGTTGATTCAGGGGCGTTCTATATTGGTGGTGGAGCGCTCGCTTCAGGGCAAGGTATTTACCCGGGTGTTGCCGTGGGATGCGTGCGTTGCTTATGAGACTGATTCTGCTGGGCGGGTTGTTGAAGCCATGATCCGGTATCGGCGCCAGGGTGAACAGTGGGCGCAGGTATTCGGGTTGGATGGTTCCGCGTGGTTCCAGTTTTCAGGCGGGGTATGGCGGGAGGAGAAAGCCTATCGCCAACCCTCTGCGGGTATTACTCCGTTTATCCCGGTAATAAACCGGGTGCGTCCTTCTGATGAGGTTGGGCGTAGCGAAATGGATGATGTGATTCCCTTTGCTGACGCTGCTTCTCGTTCTTTCACTAACCTGCAGGTTGCGCAAGAACTGTTGTCGATGCCGCAACGCTACATTCTTGGGGGTAACTCGCAGAAGGTTACCCGCCCTGACGGCAGTCAGGTTTCAGAGCTTGAACAGTATCTAGGCCGCTATATCCACGGCCCCGCAGACGGAAAAGTGGGACAGCTCCCGGGCGCAGACTTAAACCCGATTATTTCGGCTATCAAGATGTATGCGCAAAACGTGTCAGCGGTCGCTGGAATCCCGCCCTCGATGTTGGGGATTACCACCGATAATCCCTCTTCTGCTGAGGCTATGCGCGCCGCTAAGGAACGTCTGGTGGCTAAAGCTGAGCGTAAACAGGCGCTGTTTGGTGACGTGTGGGAGCAGTGGGCGCGCATTGTTTTAGGGCTCTGCGGAAGACCGGTTAGCGGACTTGAGACCTTGGAAACCATTTGGCGTGATTCGGCTACTCCCTCCCAGGCAGCGAAGAACCAAACCGTGCTGCAAGCCTACGCTCAAGGGTTGGTGTCAGCACCTACCGCGCGTGAACTATTACCGCTCTCGCCCGAGCAGCGAGCCAGAGAACAAGTAGGACAGTTAGAGCCAGACGATTTATATCTATAAGGCGGTGCCATGAATCCTTATGAAGCACTGCTGAACGCGATTCTGGTTTTAGCGAAAAAAGCTATTATCTGGGAAACCAGTAAAGCCATCCAGCAAGCAGATGGTGACACTGAGATTACCCAACGGATTTTAGCTGACCGGCTCCCGCCTATCGTGCGGGCTTTCCGCCGTCTTGCCTACCAGGTAGCTATCTCCTATGTGCGCTCCGAGGGCATACAGCATGGGGTGGATCTAGATTACACTCCCGGTCTTGCCCTATACCCTGAAAAAGCAGTCCTAGACCCTATTAGACGAGCACTGCGGATAACCGAAAGTATCGATCCGGGAACTGGCGAACCCAGCAAAAAAATCAGCGCCAACCGCTATGACATTAGCCGTATCTTAGGGAATATTCTTTCGCGGCATGTCCATAACGCAGCCCGCCAAACCGTTCGCAGATGCGCAACCGATAGCGAAGAGCGAGCAGAACTATCCCGGGAACTAGACCAAGAAACCGATTCTACTGGCTCTGCGCGGCTCGCGGGTGGGGATTCCCCGCTTGATAGGGCCGCTGCCCGTATGCAGGAAAGTATTCTTGCTGAGCGTAGGGAGGCAGCTGAACAAACTGGTTTACCGGTTGATGATCCCCGGCTGCTCAAGGAGTTCGAGCGGCTTAAGGAACGGGTCGCTGATATTGATGATTTGGTTGACGATGAGCGGATAAAACGGGAACGGCGCTCTGAGTACGATAAGGAAACCAAAAAGCGCCTTCACTCTGGTAGGCCGCGTGGTTGGGCGCGGGTGCTTACCGGGGCTAGGTCTTGCTGGTTTTGCGTAATGTGTGCTTCGCGCGGTCCTGTTTACCAGTCAGCTGAGAGCGCGGGAGATAACAAGGGGCCTTGGAATAGCTACCATGATCACTGCGATTGCAAGGTAGTTCCCGTGTTTGATCATCGTAACTGGGAAGGCGTTGAGCAGTACCGCCAGTTAGAGAAAATGTGGCGGGATGTCACCTGGAAGAAACGTGATGGAAAGTTACGCCCCCAGGATGGCGAGATACAACGCCAGTTGATACAAAAGTTCCTAAAAAGCGATAGCGGAAAACAGCAGCTAAACGAGATTTCTAACTTTAGGAACGATAAAGATTATCTAACCCCTAAAGTATCGCGGAAAGACCTGCGAATGCCTTCCGGGAAACGTGCAAGGCATGTGCGTCACTACCACAAATACGATCCAGACCGTAAGCCCAGACCCAGGGTTGAGCGGGATACGCAGTTTCGTAAAAATTTCTTGGGGAAGGAACCACCTTCGAATGAAGCGATTAACGCTCTTGTAGAAGAAATCCTTTTAACAGGTGGACTTGTTGAAATTAAAAATAACGAAATCCACCTGGCAAAGTACGTCAAGAAGACTCGGGTGGAAGCCGCATGGAAATATTTTAAAAAATCAGGTTGGTGTTTTATGTCTATATTCCCCAATGGAGGAACAGGGTATTATGAAGCTATAGACGGGGTTTGGGTTTATATGTAAGCGAGGTGAAAAGTGACTTTTGAAGAAGCAGCTTTAATACCTAGTGAGGAAGAGCTAGATGAAATCTGGGACTTTGTTATTCACCAGTCTGAAATAGATTCACCCTTCGGCAACATCGTTAAATCAGAACTAGAACTTTTACCTTCGGAACCGGATACCATTTTTATTTGCTCCATGATGGAGGCCATCAATCAGGACGCCCCGGTTTCCAGGGGAATCATTGATTATTATCGTCATTATATGGATCAAGACAAGCTAGATCGTATGGATTTAGAAGATCTAGTTGTCGCTGACGAATAACAGCTAGTAAACAACTAAATAAATAGATTTACCCGCATAACCAAAGGTTATGCGGGTTTTCTTATACCCAAAAGTAAGGAGAAAACATGTTTAAGAACCGCTGTAAGCCAAAACCTCGCAAAACCACTAAACCGGGCAAACCCAAGCGCCGCGCACCGGGTGAAGACGAAAACGCCGAACCTGAAACCGAAGTACAGGACCTGCAACCGAGCGAGGAAGAAAAAGATAACACTCCCTCGGAAAACAGCGAAGAACCCCAAGCTGAACCGGGCGAGTCGGAAACCCCGGAAACTGACGAGGACAGTAAAGAGGAAAACCCCTCCGAAGACGCTACCCCGTCCTCAGATGATGAAGCTGATTCTGCGGAAGATACCCCTGCCGAAAGCGAGCAGGAAACTGAACCAGAACAGGACGTGACCGCTGAAATCTCCAAGTTACAAACCGATCTGGAAAACGCCCAGAAAGCACTCGCGGATAAAGAAGCGGAACTGGCGTCTTTGCAGGCAGTAGAGCAGACGGGGAAGGTGCTCTCTAGCGAGGGGCTACCTCGAGAGCTAGCGCAGTATTTACCGTCTGACCCTGAGCGTTTAGCTGAGGCGGTAGAGCTGCTTAAATCCCTGCAAGCCCGCCCGGGTGGGGAGCGGATTCCGCGCCCTGATTCGGTTAAGGGTGAGCGGGGTGGCAAGGATTATGAGGCTTTCTTTGCCTCTCTTGACTAACTAGCAGGCCAAACTAAGAAAGGAAAAGGATTATGGCTGCAAAAGATAACATTTTTACCCTGGAGGGTCAGCAAAAGTCTGGCCTGCTTGCCCCGGAAATGGTGGGCGAGATTTTTAAGAAAGTCCAGGAAAGCTCCGTGGTTGCTCCCATGTGTGGGACAGTACCGATGGGCGCTAATGGTTCGGAGTATGTGATTGCTACCGGGGAACCGGAGGCAGATATTGTCGGTGAGGGAATGGCCAAACCGGTTTCGACTATCGGTTTAGCTACCAAAGTGGTCAAGCCGGTAAAAGCGGCGGTGATTGTTCCCTGGTCTAAGGAGGCTCGCCTAGCTAACCCGGCTTCGGTATTCGACACTATTCAAGAAAAAATGTCGGATGCTATTCGCCGCCAGGTGGATTA
Organism: Varibaculum cambriense; assembly: GCF_032557235.1. Lineage (GTDB taxonomy): Bacteria > Actinomycetota > Actinomycetes > Actinomycetales > Actinomycetaceae > Varibaculum > Varibaculum cambriense_C. Next base: position 14,048 of record NZ_JAWGMB010000012.1, on the reverse strand, counting down.
CGCGATTTTGTATGGTAAGTCCGCTAAATCGGATAAAGCTATCTCCGGGGTTGACTGTGTAAACCAGACTACTAACCGGGTAACTTTGGGGACTGCTACTGCTAAACAGGGCGGGCTGTCTGCTGATGTGATTAGCGGATACACCAAGGTAATGGAAGCCGATAGTGGCGATTATGATTTCTCCGGGTTTGTGGCTGATCCGCGCCTGCGTTCTACCCTGCTTAGCGCGGTAGATGATTTCGGGCGTCCGCTGTTCCAAGCTGAGCGGGTTAACCTGGCAGATTCGTGGGGCTCTATTATGGGGCTTCCCGCCAAGTTCGGCAAAGTAGTATCTGGGCGTATCGCTGGCCACGCTGGCAGTAATGTTCGCGCTTTCGGTGGCGATTTCGCTGGTTCTATCAAGCTCGGGTTCGTTGAGAACATCACGGTATCCATGTCGAATGAGGCAACTATCCAGATTGGTTCCGAAATGGTTTCGCTATGGAGTAACAACCTCGAAGCCGCTTTGGTAGAAGCAATCTTCGGGTGGGTTATCGAATCTCCTAACGCTTTCGTAGCTTACGAACAAAAAGCAGCCACCGCTAGCAGTTAGCAAACGGGAGGGTAAGTAAATGGCAATAGCAACCCCTGAGGATATCGCGGCATCGCTACTGCGCGACCTTACCCCCTCAGAGAAAAAATATGCCGGGGTGCTGCTGGATCGGGTCGAGGTAATGATCCAGGCACGGTTAAACCTCAACCTAGATGAGATTACTTCCCACATGCGGGCAGCTCTCATCCAGGTTGAGGCAGAAGCCGTTGCCCGGGTATACCGCAACCCGGAAGGCCGTATCCAAGAAGCTGATGGCCAATACTCCTATCAGCTATCCAATCTCGTTGCATCAGGAATGTTGCAAATTCTGCCCTCAGAGTGGGAACTATTGGGGGCAGGATCCAACCTTTGGAAAACCATCCCGCCCGCTCTGGACGGGTATCTAACCGCTACCGGTAAAGCTCGCCCGGGCAATGAGTTCGGTTTCAATATTCGCCCTGACCGCACCTATATCCCCTGACAGGGAGGAAAAGATGAGCCTGCTAGAGGGACGTCACCGCTTACAGGTACAAACCGCGCGCCGTACAGGAACCAGCAAGTACGGGAACGCCCAAATCACCTATAAAGACCCGGTGGAAGTATCCGGTAACGTTCAAGCAGTCTCTAGCGAAGAAATAGCCTCCCTGGGGATGCAAACCAAATCTGTTTATCGCGTCCTTGCCAGGTCTTGGCCGGGTGGGCCTTACTCGCGGATTTTCTGGGAGGGCAAAATGTTCGAGCAGCGCGGGGAGGCTAGGTGGTTTACGCGGTCTGCTGCTACCTATCACTGTGAAGTGTTGATGGTGGCTGCTGGGGTCGAGATTAAGTAGGTGGGTGGTTATGGCAGGTGGGGTAACGGTTAATAAGACCGCCTATAGGGTGGCGGCTAAGGTGGCTGGTCAAGACCCTGAGATGGATAGGGTAGCTGCCCGGGTGGCTGCTGCTGCTCGCGCGGAGGCTTTACGGCATAAACGTTCTGGTGATCTGGCGGGCTCTATTCGGGTGCGGCGTGGCCGTAAAGACCGGGTGATAACGATTGATGACCCTGAGGCGTTGCATATCGAGTATGGGCATCTTGCCGGTGGGCGAGGTCAAGGAGCTCGGTGGGTTCCGGGGCTGCACATTCTTTCTAAAGCGGTTAAGAGGGTGGGGTAATGGATGTTGTAGCAACGCTGGTGAGTGTTCTGCGTGAGGGTGGCTTGGATGCTATGGCATCGGTTGATACCGATATTGCTGTAGATACTGATCCGCTGGTGATAGTGGAGGAATCAGTTGCTCGCCCGGTTGCTTCGTTTTCGTGGCGTTGGGCGCATCAGGTAAATATTGATATCCACGCGGTTACCGCTATCGATGCTGACCCGATAGCCGTTCTTGATAATGCTTTGGATATTTTGTGGGGCTGGTTCCAGGCAGGTAAACCTGCAGGTGGTGTCTGGGCATCACATCTGGAAATTACCCAGATTCCTTCTCTGGTTCCTACCGATAGGCTCACGGCTACTCATCTGCGACAAGCCCGCACCGAAATCTCTCTAGTAGCTCGTTCGCTGGCGGTCTAGGTCTGAAAACTCAATAAAACAAGTTCTGTTTATACGTCACCGGACAGGTGGCGTTTTTCTTTTGAAAGGAAAAGGGATTATGGCAAATCAAAAATATGTGGATACGGATCATTTGCTCGTACCTGGTCGAGGCACTGTGCTGTTCGCTGAGCCGGGGCAGGCGATGTTTAAGCTGGAAGCCTTCGATAAGGCTAAGCCGGATAGCTTTGCGTCTTGGAATCTGTTGGGCGGTACCTCTAAGGAGAATATGCCCGCCTTCGATAAGGATGGTGGCGATGCTACCCAGTTGGGGATTTGGGAAGAGGACGCTGTCTATACCACTTATGAAGCAACCTCTATGTCGGTTACTTTGAATGCGGTACGTATCGATAAAGAGACTTTTGAGCTTGCCTTCCCGGGCGGTGTCTGGGATGAGGCTACCGGCTCGTACAAGATTAACGGTATTGGTTCGGTTGAGAAGGCTTTAGCGATTGTCATGTTTGATGGGCAGAAATGCGCGGCTTTCTATATGCCACGGGTTTCCCTATCAGTCGGTGATATGCCCGAGCTTGATAACGAGAACTTCTTGGAAGCCCAGATTTCCGGGCAGATTCTTACCGACCAGACCCAGAATTTACGGTTGCAGGTGTTCCGTCCTCGCCCGTTGACTGCGGCCGCGTCTGCGTCCTCTGCTGGGGAGAGTCACTAAGTATGGGTAAGGCAAAGAGTATTTCGGAACAGGCAACCGCGAAAGCTGAAGAAATTAAGAAAACGCCTTTCCGGCAGATTCCCGGGGCTCATGTGATTAAACCGTTAAAGGATATTCGCGCTTCGGATCGTTTGCGGTTTACTGCTCAAATCGCTGTTCTTCTTGATGAGGAAGGTAACCAGATTGGTAACACTCAAGAAGTGCTGCTGGCGATTGCTGATGCATGTGACTTGGTGGAAGAACGTATGTCTACCACGCCGGAAGAGTTCCAGGAGTGGGCGGGCAGCGTTGATGATGGCTCCCTGATCGAGTTGCTGATGGCGCTTTATAGCGAATTGGGGGAAGGCAAAGGCTCTACGAGCTGATCTGTACCACAGGTGATGTGGCAGGCGATCTTAGAGCCTTATTTGGGTTCAGCCCAGAGGAAGTGTGGGAATCCTCTGGGCTGACCTTAGCTAGACAGCTGATTGACCGTTTAGCATTCGAGCCACGCTCTATTTGGAGGGCGCGTCAGATGGAATCCGCGCCCGCAAAACCCGCAAGTGCAGATGCCGCGCTGCCGTTCTTTGCTTGGGATGAAACCAGCAATGCTCTAGCGCTCATAGCGGATGAGCTGCAAGCATTACGCAACCAAGTCGCAGCCATGGGCAGCGGGAAGCGCCCCCGCAAGATTACTCCCTATCCGCGTCCTACCAAACGCAAAAAACACACCCCGAAAAGCCTGGATCAGGTCAATTGGGATTTCTTTAACTTCTAAATTTTTCTTTCCCGGGAGGTGGGTGGATGGCTAACAACACTGTCGGTCGCATCCGGGTGAGGACCCTGCCGGATACCTCTAAGTTCAATGAGGATCTACGCAAGGTTTTAAAACGCGCGCGGGAAAAGTTTGATTTACAAATCCCAGTAGAGCTAACCCTGGACGGGAAATCGGTCGCTAAGGTTCGCAAACTTATCAACAAGCTGTCCGATATCGAAATAGAGCCGGATATTGATGTTCCCACTGAGCAGGTAAAGAAAGCCCGCGAAAAGGTTGAATCTGCGAAACCGGAGATTAAGCCGCATATTTCGTATGACCACGCTGAAGCGGAAAAGATTAAGAAGCGGCTTGAGGAAAAGTTCGACAAGATAAAGTCCACGATTAACGCGAATCTGGATGTGGGTAAAGCCATGGCGCGTTTGAAATGGTTTACCCGCCCCCGGTTCGTTCCTTTGGAGGTGCGCCTTAAAGGCACTAAGAAGGTAGCTTCTTTCTTCGCTGCTCTCTCTGGTGCGCGGGTGCTGAAATCGTTTGGCACCTCGATAAAGAACTTTGCCACTAATCTTGACCGCACCACCCCGAAGATTATGGCCACCGCAGCCGGAATCACGGCGCTATCTTCAGTTGCTCTTTCTGCAACATCGGGGCTGATTGGAATCGGCGGGGCATTAGCTGCAATCGCTCCCGCAGCTCTCGCCCTCCCCGGTATTCTCACCGGCGCAGCCGTAGGCGCGACCGCACTGTTCTTGGCGTTAAAAGACACCGGGAAAGTTCTAGGAGACTTGGGCCCACAGTTTAAGGCGGTTCAAAGCTCTGTCTCAGCTTCATTCTGGGCGCAAGCAGCAACCCCTATCCGCTCCCTAGCTACCTCTATCCTGCCCACCCTTTCTGCAGGGCTAACCAAGGTAGGGGCAGAATCCGGTAAAACCGCTGCCGCGCTGGCGGGCATGTTTTCCGCGCAAGCCAAGAGCGGAATGTTTACCGGCCTTTTCAATAACGTTGCTAAATCCATTGCGACAGCCAGGGCAGGAGTAGTCGGTTTTACCGGTGCTTTCGCCACTCTCGGGTTGGTAGGTTCCCAATACCTACCCCGGCTAGGCGCCTGGGTTACTAACTTGGGGCAACGTTTTCAAAACTTTGTATCCCAAGCAGCCGCTAACGGATCCTTACAGAGCTGGATCGATTCAGCCATACAATCCCTTAAAGACCTAGGCGGCACCCTGGCGGGCATCGGCGGGATCTTCTCCAAACTACATCAAGCTGCCCAAGCCGCAGGAGTAGGGGGACTAGCAGGACTACGCACCGCGCTGGAAGCCATAAACAAAGTTATGGATTCCCCCGCATTTCAGGGAGCCCTAACCCAGATTTTCCAAGGAGCAGGCCAGGGGGCTAGTGCACTAGCGGGCGCGCTTAGCCCGTTGGGATCAATGATTGAATCATTAGCTCCTGCACTTTCCAGCCTGCTTTCTGGCATGAGTAGCGGGGTTGCTACCGCTATTACTGGGATTGCTCAAGCCTTATCTTCTCCGGGGATTTCTCAGGGGATTACTGCGCTTACTTCCGGGTTTCAACAGATGGTTACGAACCTGTTACCGGCGTTTAAGCCCTTAGCGGGGGTAATTGCTGCGCTCGCTCCCGTTATTGCGCAGTTAGCTGCCGAGATTGGTTCGGTACTTACTGCAGCTATCCAGGGGGCAGCCCCGGTGGTTACCTCGTTGCTGGCCGCTATTAGGCCGCTAATCCCGATTTTGGGTGGTGCCTTGATAGGGGCGATACGGGTACTTTCTCCGTTGCTGCAAGCGTTGTGGCCGCTAATCGTGCCTATTGCTGCCGGGTTTGCGGCGCTATCGGGGGCTTCGGCTGCGGTAGGTGTGATCACTAAGCTCCAGGCCGGGTTTACTGCTCTGACTACTTGTTTCGGTACTATCTCAAAAGTCTTAGCTATTGTTAAAGTCGGATTCGCGGCGTTTAACGCGGTGTTAGCAGCTAATCCGATCATCCTAATAGTCGCTGCAGTGGTCGCGGTTATTGCTGGTCTCGTGTTGCTGTATCAAAAATGCGAATGGTTCAGGAACCTAGTTAATACGGTTTGGCTGGCGATTCAGACCGTAATAATGACAGTCATTAACGTCATCAAAACTGTGATTACCACAGTTGTTACCGCGATAGCTGCGGTTTGGGGGTCTATCTGGAACGGGATTAAAGCCGTGGCGCTGGCCGTTTGGAACGCCATTGTTGCTGGCGTAACCGCCTATATAAACACTGTTCGCGCTGTGATTACTGCGGTAGTAAACGCGATAGCTGCGGTTTGGAAAGGGATTTGGACCGGTATAAAAACCGTTGTTATCGGCGTGTGGACAGCGATTAAAACCGTGGTTACTACCTGTATAAATACTGTTCGTAGTGTTATTTCTGCAGTTCTAAATACTATCCGTTCAATCTGGAGTGGCGGGTGGAACGCGGTCAAGTCGATTCTTTCCGGAGCCTGGAGAGCTATAAAAAGTGGGGTTACTTCGGGAATTTCTACTGTGGTTTCAGTAGTTAGGTCTCTCCCCAGTAAGGCCATGAGCGCTCTAGGAAACATAGGTTCAACGCTGCTGTCTGCTGGCAAGAATCTTATCCAGGGGTTTATTAACGGAATCAAAAACATGTTCGGATCCGTTAAATCTGCCTTATCGGGGCTAACCTCGAAGCTGACTTCTTGGAAAGGGCCGCCCCGAAAAGATGCGGTGCTGCTTTATGGGGCTGGCCGTCTTGTGATTGACGGGTTCAAACGGGGCCTGGAATCTCAATACCGTGCTGTGCGGCGTTCTTTGAATGGGTTTACCGGGTCGCTAGATCCGCAAATGCCAGGACTGGCCATGCCGCAACCGGTGGGTCTTACCTCTGATGCGTCCAGTTTCAATCCTGGCACTAGCGGGTTTGGTGGACATTCCGGGCGGGTATCTGAGGTGAAACAGTATTTCCCGAATGTTATTGATCCGCGTGCTGCAGCTCTTGCAGCGGCTCGCGGTCTGCTTGGGGTTCCGGTATCTACGGTGAAAGGTGGCGCGCTGTGAATCATGAGACCGACTGGTTTGCTCGCGTCACCCCGATCCAGCATCATCAAATCAAGATAGGCTCTCTTGTCTTCGGGGTGCGCGACAGTGAGGGAGTAGATTGGTTAATCCAAGATGTCACCGACTGGTCATCAACAGCGGTGCATTCAGAATCTGCAGATAGATCATGGAGAGATGGGGCGTGGTTAGGGCGTCAATGGATTAGCGCTAAACATTTTGAGATTAGGCTTTCGCTGGTAGCTCGCAGCTATGATGCGGCTTTCTTCGAGCCGCGTGTGGACGCCATTCTTAAAGAGCTGCCTATCCGTAAGACTATGCCCATGCTGGTTAGTCGCTGGACATCAGAGACAGCGACTTGGGTGCGGGTTGAAGAATCGGTAAAAGTGATCCCGGTTGATAGGCGGCGTTGGGATATATCGATTCAATGTATCGCCCCAGAGGGGCTGCGCTATGCTGCCTCATTCGATACCGGGAATCTGTTGTGGAAAACCTATCGGACGCATCTGCCGGAATCTTCTGGCGGGCTGACTATCCCCTTTAGGGTTCCGTTTACTATTAGGTCGCTGGTGGAATCTGGGGAAATGGTTTTCCGTGTCGCAGGTACTGCCGCTCCGCTGGCGCAGATCATTATTAAAGGTCCTGCCCGTAACCCGGTCATTCGTGATGAGAAAGCAGACTGGCAGACCTCTTTCGCGTTGAGTCTGCGAGAGAATCAGCGCTTAACGCTAGATCTTTCCCGGCGGACAGTAACTCTAGGAGAATCTGCTTCACGGCGCGGTTCTATGCGAGGGGTTTGGCCATCTCTATTACCGGGGAAGCATCAGATTTCTTGGAGTTCAGACGTATATTCCCCTGACTCGGAATTGATTATCAAGTTTGTAGAAGCATACACGTAGGAGCATTCATGGCATCGACAGATATTATTCCCCCCTGGGCGCTAGACGCCGGGAAAGATAATAAACCTACCTACACCGGGAGAGACTTGCGAGACTTGCTCGCAGCGGTGTTAAAACCCGGAGATAGCCCTGTTAGCGCGAAACCAGGGATACTGCGCGGTCTGGAAGTCAAAGATGCCGGTCAAGGGGTAACCGTTGAACCCGGTTATTGCGTTATCTCTACTATGGACGGATCTTTCCTTACCGGTGTGCGTCACCCGGTTACCCTGCCGATTGCCGCGCCCCACGTTACGTTTTCCAGAATTGATCTAGTCGTAGCGGTGATTGATGATTCGGCGGAATCAGACCGAGGTATGAACCTGGAAATCGTACAGGGGTCTCCGGCATCTAGCCCAAGTGTTCCTCAAGCCCCTGCGAAATCTTTAACGATCGCGGAAATAGATGTATCTCCAAGAGGCAGTCTTTCCGTCACAGCAGGAGAACTCACGCTGCTGGCGGGCGGTTTTGAGCCTGAGACTTCCGTTTTGAAAAACGGTAGGGGAGTACGCTCTGGGGTGATCGAGCAGCTGAGTCTACCTGGCCGGGTAATGGTTTTAAACGTTGCTGTTATTGCTTCAGGTGAATCGGGGATTTTAGCTGATACCGGTATTTCTGGGGTCACCCAGTTTACTTTGATGGGATCGGAAACTCAGATGTGGTGGTGCGGGCTTACCGGCGATGGTTTCCTAATGGTGTATGGGGAGCTACCTAAAGCTGGTGACGCTTTGTCAGGGACTCTAGTTATAACTATTCCAGAGGAATAAGTAATGTTTTTTGGGGCATACGATATTAAAACAGGGGAGCTGCTATCGGAGCTGCCTTTATCGGTTTCCGGGGATCTTACCCTTGCTATGGCAACTATTACTACGTGTGATTTCGAGTTGCCTACGGATGATCCTGCGTGTCCGTCTGACTGGTTAGCTATTACGAGTCCTTACCGTGCCTGGATAGCAGCCTGGACTGACATAGGCGAAATCGTATGGGGTGGGATTATTGATACCCGGGTTAGGAAATCGTCCTCGTCTGTAGTGGCTATCTCGTGTGTTTCAGCTGAGGACTACCTGGATCGGCGCTACACTCCCACGAAGAAGTTCAATAAAACTGATCAGAGTGATATTGCTGCTTGGCTGGTTAGTCAGGCAGTAGTGGGTGGGATTCCTTTTCTGATTGATGCCCCCAAATCTGGGATATTGCGCGACCGCGCCTATTACGCGGATGAATCCGCTACCTTGTATAAGCGGCTCACCGAGCTTTCCGGAGTGATAAACGGTCCCGAATGGTATGTGGGCATAGAGTGGGCATCCTTTGAGCGGAACTCGATTGTCCCCGTGTTCCATTGCGGTACTCCAAAGGTAGGAAGAATCTCTGCTTCTCCTAGCGCTGTTTTCGAGCTGCCGGGAGGGCTTCTAGAGGTACAGCTTGAAGAACGGGCAAAAGTAGGGGATATGGCTACCCACGTGATTGCGATAGGAGGTGGGGAAGGAGAAGACCGCCCCGTCTCTGCGGCTCATATTGCGGTAGAAAAAGAAAATTCCGGATACCCAAGAATAGAGATTCAAAAAACCTTCGATTCTGTTTCCCGCATTGAAACTCTTAACGCACACGCCGCCGCCATCCTAAACCGAGTCCGTGAAGGATCTAAACCCTTTACCCTTACCCAACGCATCGGAGAATACCCCCTAGTTGGAATCGATTACGGCCTAGGAGACCTCGTAAAAATCGAGATAGAAACCGACACGATTTCCCAAAAAATGGTGTTACGAGTGGTGGGCTGGGTAATTAACGCTACGGGGGAAACGATCTCTCCTATTGTGGCTCAGCTCGGAGAATCGAACGACCAGTAAAACCGCCATTCGACTAAGGAAATCGGTAGGTAATGCCAGAGAAGATCCCGTTACCCGTCAATACAGATACCCTGCGTAGAGTTTTCCGCGAAGCCGTAAAACCAGATACCGGCAGGAAGCTATCTTCCGCAACAATCTCCCAAGGTGGAATCACCGTGCGCGGAAAAGGCACCCTAGAAGTCCTGGACGGCGGCTCGCTCGAGATCGTCACCGGGAACCTTAAACTGCTTGCTGGCACCCTCCCAGCCTCAGCGCTCAAAAATCATATATGGGTCACCATGAGCCAAACCGTGAAAGTTCCGGTGACGGCGCAAAAAGGCTGGAGAATCGGGCAATGGCACAAAGTCGGCGGCGTGGAGGTTACCGCGCCGGAATGGGCTAAAACCGGGATCATTTTCGCAGTAGCCTTATATAAAGGGCATGTCACGCAATTCATTGCAATGAGCGACTACATAGATGCACGAATCCGCTCAGTAATCGGCGGCATATCATGCCCGGAATATTCCGCTTTCATCAGCAATTACGCTGATTTCGCATGGATTCACTTGGGTACTATGGACTGCCAGCCTATCCCTGTCACGCCCGGCCAGGTAGTAGGGGTCGAGCTTGAGCACACATTAGCCGGGGAAGATTATGTTTTTTATGACCGCGGGCAGGCGGAGATAACCGCTCTCGCTTTATGGATGGGGTGAACATAATTGTCTAATATTCCGCTACCGTCAGGGATTGGGCAAGCTCAGCGTAGGTTGCGTGAGATTCAGTCTGCCGTGGATTCTACGGGGGCTCGTTCCCTGGAAAATGCTTCTATTAGTCAAGGGACTCTCCGGGTAAAACATGGCGGCAATATTGTTATTAGCGATGGTGGAACACTGAATATTTCGGGCGGTAATCTCAAGCTTGGTAAGGGCATTATTGAGGGCGCGGCCTTAAAAGAGCAGATGGAAGCGACACCTATCAGCGCGCCAACCTCCCAGGGTTCCACGACAGTGTCTAAAACTTGGAAAACTATCCGTGCCGTGTCTGCCTCTGTCCCGGCATGGCCGGATAAAGCCTTGCTGATTATTACGGGTACGGCGCGGCTTGGGTTTTCTACCTATGACGCACCGACAGGCGCAGCCCGAATCTTGGTTAACGGTTCGGTCTATGGTGAGGCTGGTATGGGGTTTTCTTATGAGGAATATAAAGCTGGCGGCACTAATATGGCGCTCACTTATGCGATGCCTATCGCGATGCAAATCAACCTATCCGGGGCGGCGGCTCTAAAAATCGAGTTACAGGCTCAGGCAAGCCGGTCGGCTAATTATGTGCGTACCTCGATTATGGGTGCCGCTATCTGGACACGTATCACGCAATAAAAAACGATTTAGGGAGGTAATCTAATGGCTAGTAGACCGCTTGCGCATGTGGACACGGAGGCGTGGGAGCCTTTTATTATTATCGACGGTAAAAAATACCCCACCAGCGGGGCGATCCGTCCGCCGCGCTTTAGCATAAGCGCGAATTATTCCAACAACTTTAACGGAACGTTGACTATCCAAGCCCCGTACAAAGCGCCTGAAGGATTTGCTTTCCACGTTTATTGCCTGGAGACCTCCGGATTCACCCAAATATCTACCGCAAACTATAGCCGCGATGCCGGAACCATAGACGCCCGTGTCTACCAGGCTGGAAATAGCGATACGTCCCGTATCGGGCTTATCGGTTGGCGGCTGGTCTCTATCTCTACAGATCCTGATCGTCTCAACAATTAGAAAGGAAATAAGTAATGTCTTTCTCCCCCCCCCCGCTGATTCACGCCATGTCAACTAGCTCTGAATACGCGCTGGACGAGACCTGGCAACTGATGGAACCCAAGAATTCTTTTAAGGGTTTGCGGATTGAAAAACGGGGGGCGATGTATCGCATTCCCGGCTCCTGCCTGCCCAATTTCGATATGCAAACTAAAGGCGCACGGATAGTCGCAAGCCTGCCTGATGACGTGCCAAAACCTAACGCAGGCTGCGTTACAGTAGGGCTAGCGATTTACACGAATAATGTCCGCTACTCCAATCAAATGCTTATCAATTATCTTGGCCAAATCGTGATTATCTCCAATAGCGGCGGGATCGCTAACTTTTATTTCCCAGATATCGTCTGGTATCTGGACGAATGTGAACAGAAAGGAAACGAGTAATGTCTTTCTCCCCCCCCCCGATTCTTCACGCCACCGCTGAGAGCGTGAAAACCGAGATCATCCCCTGCACCATCGCCTCTGACCTGTCTGGTGACCTGAACCTGATAAAGCAAGGTGACGCGGTTTTCTTATCCGGAATGCTCACAATCTCAGGTACTCTCGCCGCTAAACGCTCCGTCACTATCGGCACTATCCCGGCCGGGTATCGACCCGCTGAAGATGTCGGCGGGCTAGGGATTTCGGCGTATGCCGCCGGGTACGTGACTATAAAATCGAACGGTGAAATCGTTTTCCTACCTGCCGTGAATGCGCTAGCGTCTCTCTATATTTCCGCTATTTGCTGGAAAATAAGCCAATAATTGAAAGGAAATAAGTAATGTCTTTCTCCCCCCCCCGCTGATTCACGCCACCGCGAAAAACCCTGCAGTGTGCCTCGTATGAAGCCGCAGGCAGCACGGCGGGGATCGTGATGCCTATCGCTGCTATTTTCATCCCCGTATAAACCCCGCCCCGCTTTTTCATTTTTAGCCCCGCAAATGCACGGGGCTTTTTTCATACCCAAAAACAGAAAAGGAGAAACTATGGAAGTCGATACTCTACAAGACCCCGAAAATGAGGAATGCCAGGTGGCAAGCATGCCTGAGTTCGGTGATGGACCGGAAGACTGCGCCGAACTGACCACCCTTGAGATTGGGGGCGAATAATCATGGCTACCGCTACCCAAGTAATCAATATTGCGGCCAAAGAAGTAGGGTACACCCGGTGGAGTGATCCGAATCCGGGAACTAAATACGGGCGCTGGTATGCCCAAAAAACTTCCAGCCCCTACTTCGCCAGAAGCGGCGTCCCCTACTGTGCTATGTTCGTGTCCTGGGTGCTTAATCAAGCTGGCATGACACCGCCGGGCGGTATCTTCGCTTATTGCCCCACCGGGCTAAACAATGCTCGTAGGCTAGGGCGCGTACATGACAAGCGTAGCGCTGTGCCTGGTGACATCGTTTTCTTCGACTGGAACCGGGACGGCGTGGCTGATCATGTGGGAATCGTTACCGCCAACCGTGGCTCCTATCTTGAAACTATTGAGGGTAATACCTCTAGCGGGCGGCGTGGCTCTCAGTCTAATGGCGGCGGGGTGTATCGCCGTGCGAGATCCCTATCTTTGGTGCTCGCGGTAGCAACCCCAAATTACAGTCATTCTTCACCTGCACATCCCGCCAACGCTGGACGCTCCGGGATAGCAGTTGATGGTTGGGCTGGCTCTGCGACTATTCGCCGCGCCCAGCAGCTAGCCCGTACCCCGGTTGATGGGGGAATAAGCGGGCAATGGAGAGGAAATAAGCAATATCACTGGGCGGTAACCGGTATTACCTACGGTAAAGGTGGCTCCACCCTAGTGCGTAAAATCCAGGCCACCCTAGGAATCAACGCCGATGGGCATTGGGGTAGACAAACATCTTTAGCGATGCAGCGAAAGCTGAAAGTAACCCCTGATGGATATTTCGGACACGCCTCTGTCAAAGCCTGGCAGCAAGCTCTCAACAGCGGACGACTCATCTAAAACAACAGCAAAGGAAAAAATAATATGGGCAAACATTCTCAATATTCCCTAACCCCCGAACACCTCGACTGGCTCACCCCAGTAGTTAGAACCTGGCTCTACGGCGTAGTACTAGCGGTAATCGCCCTACTGGGCGGTTATGGTTTGATCACCGACACTATCGCACCTTTGTGGGTGGCACTCGCGGCCGCACTTCTTGGTCAAGGAACCGCGATGGCACATACCCCAAAAACAGGAACACCTCCTACTGGTGGTGTTAGCGATCCTGTTGATTGCTTAGAAAACTAACTACATATTAGTCACCCGCGCCTCCCCTCCTTGGCACGGGTGACTTTCCTATCCTGGGAGTCAATCTTGCATCAGGCACTCGTAAATAACCTCGGTGATGCCGCGATCTCGCTTATCATCGCGTGCCTAGCTTTTTCTACCGCATGGCTACAAGCCAAAACAAAACGGCTTTCCAAACAGCAAACCTCTTTGAAAAGCCATGCGGCCAACCTTCAAGAACATTTAGAAAAAGCCCGTACTGACAATGAGACAGTCTCCGAAATTAAAGAGCAAGTGACCAACTCGCACGGCACAAACTTGCGTGCAGACCTAGATTTAGTCTTGGCTGGGATTTCTCGCCTAGATAGACGATTAGACCGTTTCGAAACTTCCCAGGACGAAGTTAACCGCCAGACGGTAGCGAATTTCGGGCGGATGCTTGAATCTACTGAGAATGTCAGAAGAGCAGCAACCCAAGAACACGAACGGATCTGGCACGCAGTTGATAAAATACAAACAGAACAGGCTCCACAAACTTCCACAAAATGAGTTTCTAGTGGAACTTTTGTGGCACTAAAACCCCTATTCTTTGTATTATCCCAGGTAAAAGAATCTTGGGAAAGAATCCCGCTAGCTCCAC
>NZ_JAWGMB010000011.1:0-54518 GCF_032557235.1 Varibaculum cambriense | reverse complement strand
TTTCGTTTGCGGAAATCACGAAACCGCAGGTAGAGCGTTTCGTAATTTTTTCGTATTTTGATCGGCAAATTACGAAACGAGGTCAAAACTACGAAACGAGCGCGCTACAGACGTGTCACAGGTCATAAAAAGGCGCGCCCCTTGCGTGTCACCGTGACGCAGCATCCCGGCCGTGTCACATAGCTACAACCCCTGCAGCGTGCCCTCAATGAGGACGGTCTATGTCGTAGACATGTGCCCGTAATGTGTGTCTGTGTCTCTCCCTTAAAAGGTTTGGGTCGAAATGCCGCAAAATTACGAAACATCCCCGAAATGTGACGTGTCTGTGCAGGTCACAGCGTTATCGCGTGTTTCGTAATTTGGTTTTCCGATTTTCGTAGTTCTACGAAACCGCAGGTAGAGCGTTTCGTAATTTTTTCGTATTTTGATCGGCAAATTACGAAACGAGGTCAAAACTACGAAACGAGCACACTATAGACGTGTCACAGGTCACAAAAAGGCGCGCCCCTTGCGTGTCACCATGCCGCCACACAACAGCTGCCCCACCACAACACCCCAGCCGTGCCACGTGGCGTGTAGAAACGTGCTCGGTTCGATTCGTAAAGATTAGGTCGCAGGCTATTGTGCGCGACGCATAAGTTCCGTACGATGGCCCCCAGACCGTATGTGGCGTTTTAATTCGTTTTTGGTTTAGCCAGCCGCATACGGGGGATAACCCCGAGGATAATTCATAAAGAGACAGCCTCTCGACCGTGATAGGCGCGGTTCCTCCGACGAGATAGACCGGTCGGCAACGGCATTGCCAACCACAAAAGCGGTCAGGTAGGGAGTAAGCGCTCCCGTAAAGCGATGGGACGGCAGACCACCGTTCTAGCGAGTTGAGCACGGCACTCCAAGCCGCCTGAATAGCAAGCCGGTAAAGCACCCCGCTCCGGGACAGATCAATCTGCCCAGGAGCGTTTTTCTATGTCCGAAAAGGACACGACTACCGCCGTCGCGCCACGCTTTTACACGCTGCAGGAACTCGCCGATCTCGGCGTCGGCTCCGAGTCCACGTTGCGAAAAGCTATTAAAGAGGGCCGTCTTTCATTCCACCGTTTCGGCACCGCCTATCGGATTCGCCAAGACGATCTCGACGCCTACCTCGCGGCCGCACGCCGCCCTGCCCCGCAGCTATTCGACGGCTTCGTCGATGCCGTCGTGAATGCAGCGCCCCAACTGACAGATGAGCAGCGCCAGCAGCTCGTCACGGTGCTGGGCGGTGTGAAGCACTAATGCGGACAAACCCGCCTACGACGAGATCCCGCCGCTTAGCTCAGCTAGTCAGGCTGGGTCTTGAACTGAGTGCGAGGGCTGATGGGTGATGGCCGTGCTACTACACACGCGCGCTCCACCGTCGTGCCCCGAGTCCAAATAAACAGTTCATTCAACCAAGGAGAACAAACCATGTCTTTCAGAGACGATTACGCAGCAGCGCTGCGCGATGAGCAGCAAGCAAAAGATACCGTGAACGAGGCGCGCCGTGCACACAAAGCGACAAAGGAGCGCCTTGCGCAGTTGCGCAAGTATGCCGAAGAGTTCGAGGTGAATCTCGACGGTGACAAGTCCGCCAGCACCGAAGGGGACGGTGACAAGTCCGCCAGCACCGAAGGGGACAGCGATACACCTGAGAACGGTGACGGCGACACGCCTGAGAGCACCGAGGGCAGTAAGCCGAAGCGGCATCTAGAAGTTGTACCCGACTAACCCTTTAGCCGTACACGCAATCACCTCATGTGTGTACGGCCACGCGGCGTGACGACGTACAGCCGTCACGTTTGATGTCGCCACACACCCCGCTCGCAAGGGCGGGGTTTTCGCGTGTGTGCGGGTGGCTGCGGCACCGCTACACGTGACACTGTCACGATGCTTGCGCCGGTATCGGCGACGGGGCATATACACGTCTGCCCCGTCGCCTGGATCATCCGCCACATAGCTGGCGGTATGTCGCGCTGCTGTGATGCGCGGTCCCGGTCGGCATAGTCTTGTGTGGACTTGAAATATGCCGAAGACGGGGCCGTGGGTGCAGCAAAGACAGCAGCGTGGACAGAGCAGATTTCAGCAGCTGTGCTGCTGAAGATGCAACCGCGACGGCAGATGGTATGCGGCGCATGCCGCATAATGGACGCGTCGTGAGATACGCCAATATCCATCTCGGCAGGCTTGCCGTGATGGAGCGTTTCGTGATGACCCAAACACGACACATCGATGCTGGCATATCCGAATACATATCGACGGGATATATCGGATTGCCAGCATCGATGTGTCGTGACGTAAAGCATGGGTCATCACACAAGGTGCAGCGCCAGCTGCACTATTGGGCATCTTGACCGGAGCGCAGCGGAGGGCAAGACAGCACCAGCCAGACCGAGCGAGCGAGGTCTGAGACTGGGGCTGTAGGGGGCGGCGCGCCAGCGCCGGGCACCGGGTTATGCGAGCGCCAGCGAGCAGTAATACCCGGTGCAGTGCCTCGGCTATGCCGAGCGCCGGAGCGCAGCGGAGGCGTCGCACCCCCTTATGCCCTTTTCCCCCTTCTACCCCTATAACGACAAACATATAGGGGTTTTGACACAGAAGGGGGCTGCGACCTGCGTGTTTCGGGTCTTAATGCGGTCTTCGACCCTTACCCGAAACGGCCCGTTGATGCGCGAAGCGCACATGGTGCCTACGCAAAACCTGCAGGTCGCCACGCTGTGCGCACCACATACGGCGTCAGCCACTGTATGTCGGTCTTAAAGTAAGGGCCGATGACGGGTGGAAACGCCGCTTGCGGCGTCTTCCCGCGTCATCGAGACACCTGCAGCGAGCCTGCGAGCGCAAGGTGTCTAACCGAACGGCAAGACCGACATCGTTTACGTGGTGCGCACAGCTCCACCCTGCACTCTGGCACCGCCGCCAGGCGGTCATTGCAGGGTGGTGAACATCCCGCAGCGAGCTATCCGCCGCCAGGCGGTGTTGATGCTGCTGCGGGGGTAACGACACGGGTCCGAGTAACACACTTCATATCGGCCCGTGCCACAAGCACACTATCGGTGCAGACGCATCACGTTCGCGGCGGTCATATGCGCGCAAGCGCATGTAACGGACACCGCCAGCGACGTGTGTTTCGCAGCCGTAGGCTCGCGGCAGATCCAGCGGCAGCTGCTGATGCAAATGTGTAGCGCCGCGACTCGATTGGTTCATCTTTGTGGCAGCGGCTGTACGGCCCTGTGGCGGCCGTAGACGCCTCGGATGGACGGAGTGCGCGTGCAGAAGAACAGTTTCAAGACGTCGCTGTTCGTCGTGTATCTGCCGAAGTCGATGTGCAAGGAGATCCCCGACTACTACACCAGTGAGGTGGACGGGCGCGAAGTGAAACGTCCGCGCTATGTCGCCCGCGACTACGAGGAAGCAAAGCAGTACCTCGAAGAGTCAATGCGCTGGCTTGCAGAAAACTTCATCCCCGGCGGTATCGACGCAGTCGCTGGCGGTGATATGAACTTTGACGAATCAACGCCACACATCCAGTTCCAGGCGGATACGTTCTCACCGAAGCCCGAAGATCCCGACAAGCTCCGTTGCCGCCCCGGCATCGCGTACAACACTGACACCTCAGTGCGGTACACATCCGGCCCGAAGAAGGGCAAGCAGATCTCGGGTAATCAAAAGTTCATCGACGCGCAACGCGGACTCCGGGAGCACATGCACGCGCTCGGTTACCCGGTAGAGCTAGAAGTCTCCGAACGACACGACGAGTCACTGAACCTCGACCGCTACACCGAGCAACAAGACCGGGAGCGCGACCTTGCGAAACGTGAGGATGATGTGGAAGTCAAGAAGCGATCCGTGCAGCGCGACATGGACGCAATTGATCGTGACCGCGAGCAGGCTGCTAAGGAACTTGAACAGGCGCAAGAAGCCCGCGAAGCAGCCCAGCGCGTACAGGAGAATGCTGAAGCACAGGCTCGCGAGGTTGCCGAGCGTGTGCTCAAGGAAGCACGCGAGAAGGCCGAGCAAGAAGCCGAAGAGATCCGCAGCGAAGCACGCAAGGATGCTGAGCAGGAGTTGGGCCTGGCCGAAGCGCAAGCAGACGAGCTGCTCGAACGAGCCGAAGAGACTGCGCGGGCCAAGGCGGGCGATATTACAGCCGCAGCTCGCAGCGAAGCAGAGACGATCACTCGCAAGACCGACGAGGCCCGTAAGCAGGCTGAGCGCGACGCCGAGACGATCCGCAGCAAAGCACGAGATGAGGCTACGAGCATCCGCGACGAGGCCACACGCGACGCTGCAGTAACGCGCAAGGATGCCCGCGATGAGGCTGATCAGATCCGCCGCAACGCGCACACGGACGCCGAAGATGAAGCCGCCATCATCATCGAAGAAGCGGTGAAGTCAGGACAACAGTTGGAGCACTTGGATAAGAAGTTCCTGGTGCAAGAACTGCATCGCAGCCCAGAGTTGCTTGAGCGTTACACGCTGTTCAGGCAGTCGCAGACCTCAGGCAAGAAGGGCGGGGCGCAGCAGCGTGCACGCGAGCGCATCGAGAAGCGCCGCCAGCAGCAACAGCAGCGTGATCGTGATGGCGGTATGGAGTTGTAGCACTGCTCTCCCCTGCCCTGTACGGCCTTCTGCGGGCCTAACAGGGGGCCGTCGGCGTCGTAGGTCATTGGCGGCGGGTAAACGGCTGATATTCAGCGAAAATCGAAGAAATCTCGGCTAGGCGGGGCCGGTGTCACTACGTTGCGCAGTGAATTGGCCTGTTGAGTGGCGGAGATAGTGCGCAGCACGTCGGTGTGTACGACGGGGCATGTGCTGCGCAGAAGAGATGTCCGTAGAAGGGCCGACAGAATGTCGTTGTCATTCTGTTGCGTAGTAAAGGTGTCAATAGGATGACAAACCACTTCACTGCCCAATTCACATGTCATTAAAGTGACAGGGCATTTGATTGCGCAGTAAACGTGTCGATGAAATGGGTGCCCAATACACAGTGCAACCTACGTGTTAATGAAATGTCACAGACACTACATAGTGCAGTGAGTTGCGCAGCAGAAACGCCAGTAAAAGCACCGCACCACTGCACCGTAAAACTGCACAAGTGATTCGCAGCAAATTGGCGTGTGAAATGGTTGAAAAAATAACCCCGCAGGTTTCCCTGCGGGGTTTCGTAGTTAGAACGGTACTTCTTCGCCCTCAGCGCCAGCCAGGGCGGCGGTCGCCGCCTCGCCTCCGCGACGGGCAGCGCGAGCAGCGGACTCCTTCTTGGAATCGATCAGCTGCACCGTGTCGATGCGCGCCACCAGCGGGTACTGCTTCACACCGTCCTTGTCGGTGTAGACGTCGGTCTTGAGCGAGTAGCTCACCGCAACGCGATCGCCGGAGCCGATGCAGCCGAACACACCGGGGTTCGCGGCGTCCTGGACGTAGCCGGTCAGCTCCACGATCTCGCTTTCCACCTTGCCGGTGGACTTGTTCTTGAAGGTGTTGCGCGCATAGACGCTGAGCTTCACCGTCGCGCCGCCGTTTGCGTGCTCGAACAGCTTGGGTGCGCGAGCTGCGTTGCCGACGATGGTGCCGTTGTTGAAGGGGTTGGACATGTTGGTTCTCCTTACGTGAGTGGGTGTGATTTGCCGTGCAATTTGGGTACTTAAGCAGCTGCTTTGCTGCTGCGGGGCGGTTGCGCTGTCGTTACAACACTGCCCAGGGCAGCGGTGTGCCTGCCGCCTCTAGGTCGCGCAGTTCTTGTGCTGCGCCCGGATCGGCGTCCTCGCCGTCGATGCCGTCGGCGAGCTGGTAGAGCAGTTCCAGGTCGGTGTGGGTGATGTCGCGCATCACGTGCCTCCTTGTTCGGATTGATGGTCAATCCGTCTGTTGGAGACAGCTCTGCTGTCTAAAGGTCACTCCCCTGCCTCGTTGCGGTGTCTGTCGTCGCAAGCCAAGGCCCCGCGAGAAAAAGAAACCCCGTTGCATTGCTACAACGGGGTGTGTGGTGCTACTCGGCAAACAAGATCGTGCGGGTCTTCTCAGCGCCCTCGCGGACAAGCTCGACCATCCGCTCGCCCTGGCCGATATCGGTCAGCTTCGCCACCAGCGACGGGAAGTTCTCGTCTGGCCCGATCTCGGTGGCTCGCTGCGCAGCCACGCCAGCTAGCCCCGGCTGGCCTGTGGCGTGAGCGAGCACGGCAACAGTGGCGGTGAGCTGCGAGCGCATGCCTGGCCAGCTGGTCGGGACAGCGCGCATAACCTTCTCTATGAACGCAAGGCCCGCCTGCGGCTCATCGAGCAGTGCGGCAAGCAGCGTGTCCCGCAAGCGCGGCGTGGTGAAGCATTTCAGCGCAGACCGAACAGCGCGAGCGCTCGGCTGGGTGATCCCTGCCGCCGCCTGCTCATACTCACGCTGCAGCACGTCTGCGAACATGGGCGGGATATACGCCAGCGCGTCTTCGATGATGTCGGCGTGCTCGGCAGCGTCGATGCCGTGGTCAGTGCTGTTCAACCGTGCCTCGATGTCGTCTTTGCTCGGCTCCGGCAGCTCGCCGGTGTGCTCTAGCATCTGCTGCAGCGCCGCTGATGCGGCGACCTCGCCGACAACACCGTGGCGCGGCTCGTCGATGAGCGGATGCTGGTACACAGACCACCAAGCAGCCCCAGTGACGATCTCGGGCACCTGCACCACCCCGAGCAGCGGCGGTAGCGGCGAGGCCCCGCTGGTGAGGTACGTGGCCGTCTCGTCGAAGACCGGCTGCGCAATGTCATCGCTGATCATGTACGCGATAACAGCGTCGAGTTCGAGGTGGTGGACCCACGCTGCGAACCGCTCGCGGCTCTCGGTGAGCTTCTCCACTGCTTCGTCCAGGTCGAACCGTGCGACCGGGCCGAGGCGGACGGTGTCGACGCCCTCGTCGTCGACGAAGAACGCGAGGATCAGCGAGTTGTTCGGGTAGAACCCGAGGATGCCGGGGAGGTTCGCGAGGATCTCGCCGTGGGATGCAAGCGTGTGAGAATGGGTGGACATGGCAGTGCTCCTTTGCACGAATACGGGGTGTATGTGGTCAATCCCGTATTCGGCCCGGCTCTGCCGGTCGCAGGCGTATCCCAGCAGTGCAGCACTCATGTGTGCCGAGCGTCGCTAGCGCAGCCTGATGCCTTCTCGCCGGGTGCGAGCGCTAGCGACGCAGCCTGTGCTTAAGCGTCGGCTTCGATGCGCTTGAGAGCGCGATAGATCGTCGGCCGCGAGACGTTAAAGGTGCGCGCTACAGCGCTGACGGACTTGCCGCCGTCGATAAGCTCCTTGGCCATCTGCGCCTGCTCAGCGCTGAGCTTCGGCTTGGGGCCGGCGACCCTGCCCTGTGCGCGGGCGTGCGCCACGCCCTCACGGGTGCGCTGGACAAGCAGGTCACGCTCCCACTCGGCAAGACTTGCCATGACGTTGATAACCACCTTGTCGGTGGGCTTCGACGTGTCCAGCGCTGGCTCCAACACCTTGACGTTGATGTCACGCTCGGCGAGGTCAGCGATGGTGTTCACGGTGTCCGCGAGGCTGCGGCCGAGCCTGTCCAAGCGCGTGACAACGAGCGTGTCGTCGGGGCGCATGTACGCCAGCGCGTCATCAAGACCAGGCCGTTGCCAGTTGGTGCCGGAGATGGTGTCTGAGTAGATGTGGTCCGGGTCGCAGCCAGAGCCTGAACGCTCAGATGACTTCGAGCCTGACTTCTAGCCTGGAACCGCTGGTAGAAGTAGCTGTATCTGAGGCAATGTCGAAAGAGCCTAAGAGCCTGCACGAGGCAGCAGAAGCCTCTAAGAAGGCTCGCAGCGCTCTGCTCCAGGAGAAGGAGTCCAACGAAAAGCTGCTGGAGGAGATACGCGCAGAACGCAAGCAGTATAACGACGATATGGAAAAGTCGAACACGAACTTTATTAAGGCCTGCATGTCTGCCTCGTGGATTGCAGCCAGTGTTCTCTTCGTTGCTATCGCACTCGTTGCTGTCGGAGCCTTGGGGAACGGGCTGCTAAGTATGCTCGGCATACCCGACGGCGTGTCTGCCTTGTGGGGTCACGTCCAGGAGGCCAACGGCATCGGCCCAACACTGGGCTGGTTGGCGTTAACACTTATCGTCATAGGGGTTCTTATAGCGCTTATGACCTGGATGTTGTCCCAGGCTGCGCCGGGTATTGCTCACTTAGTCGAGGAATACCGTCGCAATCACCCGAGGAAAGAAACGAACCACTAACTAGAACACGTGCACCGTAAAAAGTAAAAATCCCCACAACACAGCGTAGCGGTTAACCGCTACGCTTCTTTTATGCTCTTCCTATGCCCCAACTTTGCAACAGCACCAATAAACTGGCGCCCCGGTTATAAGTTGGGGCGCCAAGTCGATGTGCTCGAGTCGGGGGATGTTAGTGGCCGGTGCCAAGCCGGCCAGACAGGCGGTTCAGCCGGTCCTGACTGGGACCGTCGAGCCCGATAATGGACACGGTTTTGCCTCTGTCCTGGAACTTCTGCGTAATCGCGTCAAAGGTCGCGACCGTGGAGGCATCCCAGATCTCCGCCTCAGTGAGATCAATAGTGATATGACGGGCAGAATCGGTGTAATCAAAGCGATAAACCAGGTCATTGCTTGATGCCCAAAACAACTGGCCATGCACCCGGTAGGTACGAGTATCAATCTCTCCATCGCCGTCGCCGTCGATCTCGGAGACCTTTTCAATGGAAGCGATATGTGCCATCCGACGGGCGAACATGATCATCGCGGTGACCACACCCAACACCACACCAATGGCCAGGTTGCTGGTGGCTAGGGTGGCAATAATCGTCACGGCCATAACAATGGTCTCAGAGACCGGCATGAGTTTAAGGGTGCGTGGATGCACCGAGTGCCAGTCGATGGTGCCGACCGAGACCATGATCATGATTGCCACCAGGGCAGCCATCGGGATCATGCCAACGATGTCGCCCAGTGCCAGGACCAGGACCAGCAGGAACACACCGGCTAACAGGGTGGATAGGCGGGTACGTGCCCCGGATTCGCGGACGTTGATCATGGTTTGACCGATCATCGCGCAGCCACCCATGCCGCCGAAGAAACCGGAGGCAATATTAGCCACCCCCTGTCCCCAGGATTCACGAGTTTTATCGGAATGAGTGTCGGTGATGTCATCGACGAGCTTGGCGGTCATCAACGATTCCATGAGACCGACCACGGCCATGGCCAGGGCATAAGGCGCGATGATCTGCAGGGTCTCCAACGTCCACGGCACGTTCGGAATAAACAGGGACGGTAAGGTCTCCGGCATCTTGCCCATGTCCGAGACCGTCGGGACAGTCAAACCGGCGGCAATGACCAAACCGGTGAGCACGATAATCGTGACCAGCGGGGCGGGGATCACACTGGTGAGCTTGGGGAAGAAAATCATGATCACCACACCCAAGCCGACGAGTGGGTAGACTATCCAAGGCACATCAATGAGGTGTTCGAGTTGGGCGGTGAAAATCATAATGCCCAGTGCATTGACGAAACCCAGCATCACCGATCGGGGGATAAAACGCTGAAGTTTCGCCACACCGAGGGCGCCGAGCACGATTTGTAGGACACCGCCCAACAGGACGGTGGCGATGAAATAATCCATCCCGTAACCACGCGCCACAGGAGCAATGACTAGGGCGATAGCCCCGGTGGCGCCGGTGATCATTGCCGGGCGGCCACCGGTAAAGGCGATCGCAATGGCCATGACTACCGAGGAAAACAGACCCATGGCTGGGTCAACACCGGCAAGGATGGAAAAGGCAATGGCCTCAGGGATCAGCGCCAGGGATACCGCCAGTCCGGCCAGAATCTCTATACGGATACGGGCGGGGGAAGAAAATGCGTAACGGAAGGATGCGATGATCCCGGTAGGGGCATCAGCGCCGTCTGGACTCAGGAGGGGGCGGGGGGCCGCCGTGCTAGTTTCAGTCATAGATGTCCAATCTTTGAGGGGATAGGTAACTGGGCGAACGCCCGAAAGGAATCCAACCCTCTAGTAACTTTAGGTTTGGTGATGGTGGTCATGGTAGCGGGAGTTTTACTCAACCGCCAACCCAGGCACAGGAACCCGTGGGCAACATCACCGTGAAGGAGAACAGGCAATGC
The DNA here is from genome assembly GCF_032557235.1 of Varibaculum cambriense. Taxonomy (GTDB): domain Bacteria; phylum Actinomycetota; class Actinomycetes; order Actinomycetales; family Actinomycetaceae; genus Varibaculum; species Varibaculum cambriense_C. The sequence goes on along the minus strand of NZ_JAWGMB010000011.1, from coordinate 44,370 downwards.
AAAACAGTAATTTCAAGATCGGCGAGGTCGTTGACCAGACGGGGTTGTCGATTCCCACCTTGCGTTATTATGACAACGTCGGCCTGATTACCCCATCGGGGCGTAGCCCTGGTGGGTTCAGGCTTTATAGTGAGGCTGATGTACGTCGTGTTTTGCTGGTGCGACGGATGAAACCGCTGGGGTTTACTCTGGATCAGATGCGGGAATTCCTGGAAGCTGCGGAGATTCTTCATAGTTCAGATGGCGGGCAGGACAGTGATACCGCACAGCAGGCACGGAGTAATGCCAAGGCCACCCTTGCCGACATTCGTGAGGAGACGCGCACCCGCTACGAAAAGCTACGCAAGCAAATTGCCTACGCTGAGGAATTCCTCGATCTGGTCAACACCCTGGTACCCTAAACTGCCCCCATCCTTCGCAGGGAGAAAAAGACCATCGTATTGAATGCGCTCTGTCGAATCGCGTTCCAGATGAAGTGGACGAACGCCCGCGGCCTCTCCGGAGTGGATGGCGATAGTACAGAGGACTTCTGAAATCCGTGCAGACGACTCCTCAAAACGACACAGTCATCCAAGGTCACAAAATCGAAAATTGTCACTTAACCCCATCACTTCCAAACCGGCTTAAGTGACAAAATGCCATCGCTAAAGTCCCGATTTGAGTCCCAGGACGTGCGCCTTAAGAGAAATAACTAAAGCCCCTACCAGTGTTTCTCCTGGTAGGGGCTTGGAAGTTGGTAGCGGGGGCAGGATTCGAACCTACGACCTCTGGGGTAACAAGAGCCGTGTCATACTTCCTGCGAACGCCACGGTTGAGCAGTGTCGCCCCCGATACACGAAGGCAGATCTCCCCCGAACTGCCGGCTCCCGTGGCGTTCCTTCGTAAGAGCTTTGCGCGCCGCAGCGCATGCGCGCGATTGTTGACGTGTCACACACTGCAACCTAGTTCCACACGATCTGCACCGATTCAGGGTTAAAGGTCTTGGTGCCGCGCACGCCACGGCGCAGGCGCACCTGGCACAGGGTATTGATGACTCGGCGCTGCACGGCAAGCTCTGCGTTGTCGAAGGCATCCACGGGCGAGGCGTAGCCGGTTGTGTCGAGCAGCGCCGATGCGCCAGCAAGACGGGCACGGCGCGTTTCGAGTTTCTCGATCTGCGGCTCATAACGGTTTCGCGCGCGCTTGAGGTCACGGGCCTCGATAAGCTCCTCATCGTAGTCAGCCTGGACGCGGGCGAGCTTTGCGCGAAGCTCAGCGAGTTCGTCGTCGATGGCGTTGACCTCGTCGTCGTCCACAGTCGGCAGCAGGTCCGCCAGGTCGTCACGGCCAAGGCGGGCGCGGATCACGGCGAGCACAAAATCATCGACGCTATGTGTGCGCACTAATCCACAGGCGGCGCAGCGGTAGCGGTCGGCATGTGTGCGCACGGGGTTGCCACACTCGTCGCAGACATACAGACCCGAGCCGAGATGGCGGCGAGTGTTCCGGCGCTCCTTGTTGGTCAGCCGGTCGGGATCGTCGAGCACGTTCTGCACGCGCCACCACAGATCTGGTGTGACGATCGGCTCCCACTGCCCTTTCACCGGCTCGCCGGTATCGGGGTCGCGGACGATATGCGTGACACGGCGGTATTTGTTCTTCACGCCTTTGCGCTTGGCCTTCTTATAAGTGGAGTAACCCGCATACACGGGGTTGCGCAGGATCGAGTGCAACGACGTGTAGGCCCACGGCTGCGCGTCGGGAACCGGCTTTTCTTCCTGGCCTTCAGCGCGGCGTCGAGCGTTGCGCTCTGTGACCACGGTGTACATATGGCGCGGCGTGGTCGGGATATCCGGCAAGCCCGGTTGATCGACCCCAGATAAGGCGCGCGCAATGTCGCGCATGGAGTTGCCCCTCTCGACAGCGCGGAACATACCGAGCACGGCGGCGGCTTCGGATGGAATGATCTCGCCGGTGGAGGTGTAGCCGATAGGGCGCACACCGCCGGAGTACCAGCGGCCCTGCTCGGCGCGTTGCTGTTGCGCACGAGACTGGCGCATGCTCTTTCGCTCGATCTCGCCGCGTGCCACGGCTGCTTTGATGCGCGCGTACATTCTGCCGCCGTCGGTGGCAAGGTCAGCATCACCGTTCGCAGTGACGAGTTTCAGCCCCTGCTCCTCTGCCCTGTCGATCCACTCTTCGAGCTGCCAGGGCTGCCGTGTGAGGCGGTCGAGGTCCCAGCAAATGATCGCGTCGATCTCGCCGCGCTCAAAGGACGCCACCATCGCGTCGTAGTCGGGGCGGTCCACGTCCTTCTTCGACGCGGAGATCGACTGATCGACGTAGGTATGCACGACGTCCCAGCCGCGTTGCTCGGCAAGGGCTTCGCAGTCCTGGCGCTGCCGGTCGATGGCGAGGCCGTCCATGGCAGCATCGAGCGAGATACGGAGGTAAATAGCAGCACGTGTTGTCATGCCGCTAACACTAGCGCGCCTCAGGTTACATTGAAACGAAACTCCACTACGTCGCCGTCTTGCATTACGTATTCTTTGCCTTCTTGGCGCAGCTTTCCGGCGTCGCGGGCAGCGTGGATCGAACCGAGTTCCACTAGCTCATCAAAGCCAATAATCTCGGCTTTGATGAATCCGCGTTCAAAATCGCTATGGATTACCCCCGCCGCTTGGGGAGCGGTCCAGCCTTTATGGATTGTCCAGGCACGGGACTCTTTTTCCCCGGCAGTCAGGAACGTTTGCAGCCCCAAGGTATCGAAACCTACCCGGGCTAATTGATCAAGACCAGACTCGCTCTGTCCGGATTCTTCCAGCATTTCCCGCGCGTCCTCTTCATCCAGTTCCACTAGGTCGGCCTCGAACTGGGCATCTAGGAAAATGGCTTTCGCCGGCGCTACCAGATTTTCTAGTTCACGGCGCTGATCCCCATCCAGCACCTGCTCGGCATCCATATTGAACACATAGATAAAGGGCTTCAAAGTCATCAACTGAAATTCTTTTAGCAGATCTTTATCCAAGTCACCGTGGGCAGATAAAAGCTCTCCGTCCTCTAATATCGCCTGGGCTTTCTTGACCTCTGCCAGCACTTCCGGAGGAGTTTTCCGTCCGCGCACTTCCTTTTCTAGCCTTGGTACTGCCTTTTCTAGAGTCTGCAGGTCAGCCAGAATCAGTTCGGTAGAAATGGTTTCAATATCGGAGGCAGGGTCAATCTTGCCATCTACGTGCACCACGTCCGGGTCGCTAAATACCCGAGTTACCTGGCAGATAGCGTCGGCCTCCCGGATATTGGCTAAGAACTGGTTACCGAGACCTTCCCCTTGGGAGGCGCCTTTTACGATTCCTGCAATATCTACGAAAGAAACCGTCGCGGGCACAGTTTTCGCAGATTGGAACATTTCGGTTAGTTTCTGCAATCGCGGATCCGGCAGCGGCACTACCCCCACGTTGGGGTCGATAGTCGCGAACGGATAATTCGCGGCAAGCACGGTTGCGCGGGTGAGCGCATTGAACAAAGTTGATTTACCGACGTTAGGTAATCCTGCAATCCCAATTGTTAAAGCCACGCCTCTACCCTATCGAAGGGTGAAAGCGGCAGGAAATCTAGCCAAAAAACGCTTAGTTCCCGAGTACGCCCCCCTGCCCGCTCTCGGTGGCTCCCGCTAGCCTGCCCCGGTAAGGGTCTGCACAATCTCTGCCAGCGAGGTATAGAACTCCCCGAATCGGTTAATAGGAAGCATGACCGCCACGATCACTAAAAGCATCGCTGCTATCGATCCAGCTAGGGCCCGCAAATAGGCCGTGCGACTAGCCACTTTCATCACTTTGGGAACCCGGCGAATTAGCGTACCCAAAGCCAAAATGGCCACCACCCCTGCAACTGCGATAGTTCCCCATCCCATGAGGGAAAATATCCCCGGACCAGTATCTGGCAGCAGCGCTGAATTGGCACCTTTAATTTGGGCAGTCTTCGGGGCGTCACTACTGCGCACCTGTTCCCACCAGCGGTAAAGCTCTGGCATTTGCTCCCGCCAAATTGCCCAATTGTGTCCGCCTTTCGGCTCAATATGTAGCTGTACCCGGTCGCCTGGTTTAAAAGAAGCCTGCGAAAAGGATTTCGCTAAATGTAGGGAATCTTTATCTAACCTCGCCCCCGATACATACATATTTAGTGGCCAGGGGCGTTTCTTGCCCGCTAAAACTGAAAGGGTATTGTCTCGGAATCCGGTACTATTTTTCCCTCCCCAAGCCCCCACGATCGGCTGATCGTAGCCGGAAAGCACTGCGCTAGTACCAAAAACATCCCCGTAGAGAATCCCCAGGCGCGCGCTGCAATAAGCTCCGGAAGAATTCCCGGCGATCATCCAATCTTTTCGCTTTTCAGATACGTTCGGGAAGCTAGAGCGCACCATTTTGGGAATATCGAAGCTCAGCCAGGTGGCAGTTTGCGCCCCGTTCTTTACATCCGCGCAGGTAGGGGCTTTAAGGTCAACGTTTCCTTCCGGAATAACCACGATAGTGGGAGCGATCTCTCCGCTATCAATTGCTTTTTGCAGGTTGTTAGAAAAATCGAGGGCGAGGGCGACCGATACCGGAGATCCCGGGTAGCCGTGGATAAACTCCATAACGTTATAAGTGGTGTTTTTATCCAAGGGATCATACCCCTGCGGCGTCCACACGATTACCTGCTCTTTTACCCCAGATTGCGGCCCGGAAAACACCGTTAGTTGTCGGCCTTTCGACAGGGGTTTAAAACTAGGGATCCATTCTTCTTGCCCCGGTAAAGCCGGCGCGGTCAAGGGATTTAGTTTTTCAGAGGCAGCAGGTAAACGTTTGTCTGCTCTCCCAGATTTCTTGGCAGCTATTTTGGATCCCCGCTGGGTATCACTGATTTTTACCTGGCTGTTTTGCTGATCGCTAACCATCTGCCACAGCTCAGAAGGGGTGGATACGTATTGCATCGGCAAGTTGACCAGCAGACCCACTGCCACCACCTGGATCACGGCTACCAATAAAACCACCAAAACCGACCGCAGGTAATGCCCAGGTTGGCGAATCATCAGCGGCAGTGCTAGCAGCAGACCGACTGCTGCCACACAAAAGAGGATAACGAAGGGTAGAGAGGTAAGCATGCTTGCCGCTAGCAGGTATGCCCCGGATCGTTGGTGCGCCGGCGGTTATTGTTTTTTATGATTCCTGCTTCTGTCAGTTCTTTACGCAAGGGTAAAGGCAGCGCGAAAGTTACTGTTTCCTGGGCGGTTTCCACTTCCTCTACTTCCGCAAATCCCCATTGTGCCAGCTGCGCTAAAACCTCTTTTACCAGCACTTCTGGCACGGAAGCACCGGAGGTTAGCCCCACGGTTTCTACCCCTTCGAACCAGATCTCTTCCATCTCTAAGGCCTTATCAATGCGATAGGCACGCTGGGCCCCGCCTACTTCTGCCACTTCTTTTAACCGCACTGAGTTGGAGGAGTTCGCCGACCCTACGACCACTACTACCTCGGCCTGTTCCGCAATCTTTTTTACTGCCCCCTGCCGGTTTTGAGTGGCGAAACAAATATCTTCACTGGGGGGATCACTGAGCCCTGGGAATCGTTCTCGTAACCTATCTACAGTTTCTCTAGTTTCATCCAGGCTTAAAGTAGTTTGGGAAAGCCACACCACTTTTTCCGGGTCACGCACCTTTACTTGGTTTACGCTTTCGGGGTCGCCTACTACTTGAATATGGTCGGGGGCCTCCCCTTGGGTACCTTCTACTTCCTCGTGTCCTTCGTGGCCTACCAGCACAATGTCATAGTCAGCCTTGGCGAAACGCAGGGCTTCGCGGTGAACTTTGGTCACCAAAGGGCAAGTGGCATCGACAGTTTTCAGTCCCCGCCGCTTGGCCTCTTCCCGCACCGCCGGAGATACTCCGTGGGCGGAAAACACTACCCGCGCCCCGGTGGGAACTTCATCTAGTTCAGTTACAAAACGCGCACCTTTAGCGCTAAGCTGCTCCACTACAAACTTGTTATGCACAATCTCTTTACGCACATAAACTGGGGCTCCATAGAGCGCTAAGGCTTTTTCTACTACGTCTACCGCGCGATCTACTCCCGCGCAGTAACCGCGCGGGGATGCCAAGAGTACCTTCTTAGTTGCCACGCCCCTATCCTACTCAGGTATTTTACTTCCCGCCGAACCGGTGACTGCCGGGCAGTACCTGTGGGTAGAATGAAGCGGTGCGCACAAATCCTCAGGGTCCGCAAACATCGCTGGCTCCCACGGCTGCCCAAACCACTCGGGAAAACCCGTGGCCACTATCTTTGCTGACCGCTAATATCAAGAAATACGTGAACCGAATGTCGCCACTGTGGGTCAGCGGGCAGGTCGTGGAATATAAACGGCGTCCGGGAGCGCGCATGGCTTTCTTTGTTCTGCGGGACGCCAACCAAAGCACTTCTATGACGGTAAAGTGTTGGCCTACGGTACTCGACGCGGTCGGGGATAACTTTACCGAGGGCGCGCAAGTAGTTGTTTACGCCAAACCCGATTTTTATGAGGGTTCAGGTTCTCTTTCGCTGATGGCTAAGGAAGTCCACGCAGTCGGGGTGGGAAACCTGCTTGCCCAGATTGAGGCACTCCGCAAGAAACTAGCCGCCGAGGGGCTATTTGCCCAGGAAAACAAGCAACCGCTACCGGTGATTCCCCGTAAAATCGGTTTGATTGTGGGGCGCAATGCGAAAGCCAAACAGGACGTAATGGTGAATGCTTTGGCACGCTGGCCACTAGCCGAATTTGAAGTGCGAGAAGTGGCAGTACAAGGTCCCACTTGCGCCGCGGAAGTAACTCGGGCGCTAGCCGAACTGGACTCCCTCCCCCAGGTAGAGGTGATTGTGATTTCCCGCGGGGGCGGCGCAGTCGAAGATCTGCTACCTTTTTCCGAGGAATCTTTGGTGCGGGCCGCAGCAACGGCGCGCACCCCTCTAGTTTCTGCTATCGGGCATGAAGAGGATGCGCCCCTGCTAGATTTCGTGGCTGACTATCGGGCGTCTACCCCCACCGATGCGGCGCGGCGGATTGTGCCCGATTTACAGGAGGAAATCTTAGGGGTTCAGGGCGCCCGCTCCCGTTTGCGCACCCAGATGCTCGCCCTCGTAGATCAACATTTAGGGCAATTAGCCCAGTTGCGTGCCCGCCCCGTGATGGCCGATCCTAGCGCGGTTATTGCGGCTCAAGAACATTCTTTGGCACTAGAGGGTCAGCGGCTGCGTTTTCGTTTTGAAACCCAGCTGGAAAACCAGCTAACTTCCTTGCGCGGATGGCGCGATGCGTTGAAAGCCTATTCTCCCCAGGGGATTTTGGAGCGTGGCTACAGCATATTGCGCTCGCCTGCTGGTGGTGTCGTCAACTCGGTATCGCAGGTAAGTAAAGGGGATCTGTTAGAGGCGATTTTCGCTGACGGCACCGCGGTAACCAAGGTTTTTGGTACGAATCAGAAAAATAGTTCAGGAGGCAGTGATGAGTGAAGAAAACACGGAAGTTCCGGTGGCAGAACTTTCCTATGAGCAGGCGCGCGAACAGTTGGTGGCCGCTATTGCCCAGTTAGAGTCCGGCAAGCTGGGACTCGAGGAATCTTTAAAGGTGTGGGAGCGCGGGGAACAGCTCGCGAGTCACTGTCAATCCTTTTTAGATGATGCCAAGCAACGTTTGGAACAGGCTAAGAAATCAGAATAGTCATGGCTACCAGCGAAGATAATCCAGCACTCAATACCGGGATTAAGGAACAGCTGCCAGCGGACGCGAGCGCGGACGCCCTAGCGAATACGAAAGACCAAGAGGTTACCCCGCAAGAGGGGACAGAAAACGACGAACACCTGCCCTTTGAATTGGGGCAGAAACTGGGGTATCACCGCTCTGCTCCCCTCACTCTCTACCAGATAGTCGATTACGTTTTTGTGGTAATCGCCGCGGTTTTAACCGTGAGACTTGCTTGGATCCTCCTAAAACATGGTTTCCAGCTGTCTCTGGTGATCTTGGTTTATTTAACTTTTTTCTGGGTGCTTTTAGCCTACCTAGCACTACCGCGCCTACATCAAATAATGTCTTCGCTCTATGTTCCGGACTATTACATTGGGCGTTCTAAAACCGGGGATGGGATTTTGGGGGATCCTATTAACCTGGCTTGGCTGGGAGAAGAGGATGATATCCACCTGGCGATGCAGGCAGCCGGCTGGACAATGGCTGATGAGATCACGCTTTCTTCTTCTTGGAAAATTATTTTTGCCAGTGTTTTTAAGCGCTCTTACCCGGCGGCTCCGGTTTCTCCGCTCTATCTTTTTGGGCGGAAACAAGATTTTGCCTATCAACAAGAGGTAGACGGTAACCCCAGTAAGCGACACCATGTGCGTTTTTGGAAAGTTCCCGAGGGCTGGAAACTGCCGGGAGGAATCCAGGTGGATTGGCTAGCGGCGGCAACTTTCGATAAGGCGGTCGGCCTATCGCTATTTACTTTGCAGATCACTCACAAGATTGACGAAAACATCGATATTGAACGTGATCATGTAGTAGACACCGTCCGCGAAGCCTGCACCAGCGTAGAGGTGGAGGTGATTCCCGACGCTACCAGTGCCTATCACTCGCGCAACGGCGGAGGCGACCGGGTGCAAACCGATGGCAGCATGCCGGTGATTGAAGCGAACCTAGTCAGCGAAGAGCACTTGAATCCACATGAAAACCTGGCTTTGCAACACAAAGGGTATTTGCGTTCTTCCCGCGAACAGACAGAAAAGAAAAAGAAACGCCGGTTGCTGCGTGACCGCCAGGTACCAGCCACTTCTTTGGCCTGCGGGATTACTTTAACAGCGTTGCACGCCCTGGAACTGGCAGTTGTCGGCTACATTTTAGCCACCAATCCGAAATACGCTGATGAATTGGGCTTTTCTTTTTACCAGACCCGCCTGGCAGGCTACGGTTTCATGGCGTTAGCGGTCTTACTTACCGTCTTAATCGTGGGAACTTTATTTCACCAAAAATGGATGCGCCTAGGCTTGCTGTTGGTGCTAACTGCAACGGTATTTGTGCGGATGATGGAGTCTTTGGGGATTGAGGGCGCTTCTGGCACTCCCCTCTGGATTACTTCCACTACCCTATCGGTGTTGGCGATTTTAGCGATTACTTCCCCGGCTGCGCGACGTTGGGTAAAGGTCGAATAACTTCACCTGTCTCCCCCAACAAACCCCAAATTACTGGTAGGGAGTCACTTCCAGTAGCTTTACCTGGATGGTTTTGCCATTGGGAGCCAGGTAATCAACGGTTTCGCCCACTTTATGCCCCATAATTGCTTGCCCCAGCGGAGCATCCGGGGAATAGACATCCATATCTACGTCGGGGCTGGCTTCGCGTGACCCCATCAAGAAGTTCACTTCCCGCCTCCCTAAGGTAGCTTTTACCACCATCCCGGGCTCTACAACACCGTCATCTGCAGGCGGCTCGCCTATCTCGGCATTTTCCATGATTTCTTTTAGCTGCAGAATCCGAGTTTCATTCCAAGACTGTTGTTCTCGAGCTGCATGGTAGCCGCCATTTTCTTTTAAGTCACCCTCTTGGCGAGCCTCATCGATTCGACGGGCGATCGCCGGACGCTCTACTTCTTCGAGATGGCGTAGCTCTTCTTTGAGACGATCATATGATTCCTGGGTCATCCAAGTCTTGTCTGCCATCGTGTTCTCCTCAGCTAATAAAACAAAAGACTGACCACGCCGAGCGCGGTCAGTAAAACAGCAGGTATCAGTGTAACAAATTGCCGCTTAAGTTGCTATCAGGGGCAATCTGTGGGGACTACCAGTCTAAACTCTCCGGTCAAGCCAGAACCGCGAAATAAGCGGCAACACAAATACAAGTCCACCCCGCCACCGTACCGGCGTGAAAAATCTCGTGGTAGCCAAAGTAGCGGGCATTTCTACCTGGCCAACGCAGACCATAAAAAACCGCGCCTATTGTGTAGCACAATCCGCCGGCTACTAGTAGCCAGATCAGAGCCAATCCGCCGGCTTGACGTAGCGGCGCCATATAGCCAACAGCTACCCACCCCAGCAAAATGTAGATGGGAACATACAGCCACCGGGGAGCACCTGGCCAAAATATCGAAAGCAAGATTCCGGCCAAGGCACCCAGCCACACCAGCACCAATAGGTTTCTCGCCTGGGGGTAAGACAAGAGGGAGACTGCGATCGGGGTATAAGACCCCGCAATCAACAAGAAAATATTGCAATGATCGAGGCGGCGCATCACGCTGTGAGCACGTTTGCCCCAATCTATGCGGTGGTACAGCGAAGAAACCCCGAAAAGCAGTAGGGAACAAACCAAATAGACCGCACACGCCCAGCGTTCCTTAGCGGTATTGGCTAAGCAAATCAGCACAATGGAGGCAGCCAGAGAAAGCGGTACGGTAACGGTGTGAATCCATCCCCGCATTTTAGGTTTGGGCAAGACGCTTAAAGAGTCCGTTACTCGTTTTTCTACCTGCGTGTATGTTCCTTCATCAGGTGTCATCCTTCCTCCTTGGGTCAGATAGAAACCTGTCCCAGCCTAAAAGCTACGGCAGACTATTTTACTTGCGACCTACGCTATTGCAGGGGCGCAATAGTGTCAACAGCACACCGTAGGGGGTAAAATTCAACTATTAACTCTAAAGGAGCAAGCTTGACTCACCTTACAGATCTGGTCTATCGACTCTATGCCCGCAACCTAGAAAAGGCACTCCCTACTGAATCTTTGCCGCGCCACGTGGGGGTAATCCTGGATGGGAATCGGCGCTGGGCGCACCAGGTAGGGGCGCAATCTGAAACCGGTCATAGAGTTGGTGCGGACAAGGCTCTTGAATTTTTAGGGTGGAGTGAAGAGGTCGGGATTCCGGTAGTTACTCTTTGGATGCTCTCTACCGATAACCTGCGACGTTCTGGGGAAGAACTCAGCAAGCTCTTTGACATTATTTGCACCGTTGTAGAACAAATAGCTTCCCTTGACCGCTGGCATTTGCGGTTGTTAGGGAATCTTTCTCTTTTACCGGATCAGGTACAACAGCGTCTACAACGGGCGGTAGATCAAACGCGTACTGACTCTCCCCTGACTGTAAATATCGCGGTGGGCTATGGAGGGCGCGAAGAAATTACCGAGGCAGTACGCAACTTGTTACTGGAAAAGGCACAAGAGGGCGCTACTTTAGAAACCGTTGCCAGGGAGCTTTCGGTTGACGAGATAACTTCCCATGTTTATACCGCCGGGCAGCCGGATCCTGATTTGGTTATTCGGACTTCTGGGGAGCAGCGTCTGTCTGGATTCTTGATGTGGCAGTCCACTCACTCCGAATACTATTTTTGCGAAGCCTTCTGGCCCGATTTCCGCAAAATCGACTTCTACCGCGCACTGCGCGACTTTGCCCTGCGAGAAAGGCGAATGGGTAAATAAAACTTATTCTTCGCTACCGGCAGTTTCTGAATTATCTTCCGGTGAGGAGGCGCCGTCTCCCTCTTCGCGGGCTGCCTGTTCGGCCTGGGCAACTTTTTTAATTTTAGTGGTCGCCCCTACCTCAAAATCAGTTTTCGCGTCCCCCGGGAGCATCTGGTTAGGATCGGCACTGGCAAACTCAGAAAGAGTGCTTTGAATTTCTTTCTGTACTTTTTCGGCCTGCTCCGCATGTTCCAGAATACTTTGCCGCTCCCCATCCTTTTCTGCCTCTGCCTTTGCTTGGCGGGCTTCCGCTAGATTTTGTTCGCTAGGTCGCGCAGCTTCCGCAAGTTCGCGATCTAAAGATCCGGGAGGACCACCTGGACGATCCTTCTGGTAGCTGAGGCGAATAAAGCTGTCATAGCCGCGCAGGTAGAGCACGGTAGTATTCACGAAAGCCAAGATCGGAACCGCGAAAACTGCCCCCACGATTCCCATAGCGGCACCACCGCCGGCCACTGCCAAGAGCACTGCGACTGGATGCAGACTGACCGCATTCGACATTAGAGCCGGTTGCAGCAAATTGGATTCGACCTGCTGGACTACCAAAATAATAATCAGCATCACGATAGCGGTGGTGAAACCTTTATCTACCAAAGCGATAGCTACCGCCATCATCCCGGAGAGGATTGCTCCCAAAATCGGTACGAAGGCCGCCAGGAACACTAAAATCGCCAAGGGAATAGCAAGCGGCACCCCAATCAGGTAGGCACCCCCACCAATACCTACAGCGTCAATCGCTGCCACCAAGCATTGGGTGCGAGTATAGGCACCGAGCGTAACCCAGCCGCGAATAACTGCTTCGTTTAGGGGATTACGTGCCGAACGCGGAATAAGCCGCAAGAACCATTGCCAAATTTTACGGCCATCTTTTAGGAAGAAGAACAGGCAGAATAAGGCGGTCAGCGCCCCGGTGAAGGCTCCCGCCACCGCTGACATGGTTCCCAAGGCATTGGATGCCAGCCATGAAGCATTCTTGCGGGCATAGCTTTGAATTTGATCTTGGGCTTGCTCCCACAGCTTAGTGGCCGTCTCGGTATCCATTTTCAACGGACCAGTAGCGAGCCAGTGGATACCTTCATCCACGCCCTCTTTAGCGCGACCTATTAGATTGGGAAGTTCGCTAGCCAATTGGGTGCTGGAGATCGAGATCATCGCGGAGACGATTCCCAACCCAATAATCAGGGTTACTGCCGCTGCCAAAGTCCTTGGAAAATGCAGTTTTACATATAAAAATCCCAATACCGGTTCTAGCAGCACCGATAATAACAACGCTACCGCTACCGGGACCATAATCACTTTGAATTTTGCGACGACGAATATAAAGGCACCAAAAGCCAAGCCCACCACTAGTAGGCGCCATGACCAATCAGCCGCTACCCGTAAGGTGAACGGAACCGCATCTTCTTCGGATCCTGGATTAGCCTCTGCTTTCATTTCCGGTAAATCCTGGTTATAGGATTCGATGTCCAGCTGGGAAGGGGTTTTCTCTGGCTGGGGAAGTGAAAGGTTGCTTAGTAACTTGCGTCCTGTTTGCCTTATTCGTTCGAGACGAGAGTTCATAGTACAAGATTAGCAGCGTCCTTGAGCTAGCTTAAAAACCAGCTTCCCGCTACCTTGCCTAGTTAGTTGCAGAATTCGGTAACTAAGCCCTGCCAGTTTGAAACTCGGTTAACGGGTCATCCGAGAGATCGTTTGTCCCGAATCTTCATCGACGAGGCTAAGCCCATCCATAGTGAAGCCATTCACTCGTAAAAAACGTCGTTTCTCCTGATCTGACCGCAACACCCAGGCCTGTGCAGGGGTATCAGCATCGAGTACATAATCCAAAAGCCGTTGAGCAATATCTGGAGAATAGCTCTCGCGAATAATACCGAAAAAAGCAATATCTAGGTTACGGGGAGCCGGCCCCAACTGATGATCATCTTGGGGTGAGGGAGTAACGTAGGCCATTCCCACCACTTGGCGTCCCCGAGAAGCAAAGGCTATTCGGCGCCCTTTAGTCTGTAAAATCTGCTGGTGCCAATAACTGAGCAGTGCCTCTTCAGTATGTTTTTCCCAAAAAGTTTCCGGAGCCTGACTACCGATAGTTTCGGTTAGAATCCGGCGATGCGCCATGGCCGCGCCGGCAGCATCAACCAAAGTGGGAGTTCTTACTATCACCGGCACAGCTATTTCCTCTCTAAAAGTACTTCGGGGCGACTAGCCTTATTGTAGTCGCCCCGAAGCAAAGTTTTTTATTTAGTTGTCTCTCACGATCGCCAGGATCCGCAGGATCTCCACGTAGAGCCAGACCACCGTCACCATAATCCCCAGGGCGCAGCTCCAGGACATATCTTTATCCACTCCCAGGCGCACGCCCTCACGAACCATGTCGAAGTCCGAGATCAGGGACATGGCTCCAAAAATCACCGCGAATAGCCCCACCAACAGTCCTAAGGGCAGTCCCATCACGGTAATCTGATCAATGTTACCTATCGCGCTGGAGGGAGTAACCATCGCTAACACCATCGCCAAGAGGCGATAAACAATGATTGAAACCAATCCGAGCAGCAAGATCTTCATAAACTTCGAGTTGACCCGCACCAGTCCCGATTTAAACAGCACCAGGCAGGTAACGAATACAGCAACTGTCCCGATCAGAGCTTGCACCACGATCCCGGGATAGCTGTATTCGAAGAACGCGGAAATACCACCGATAAACAGCCCTTCAAAGAAGGAATAACCCAAAGTGATCGCCGCTGAAGGCTTACGACGGAAGGAAGAAACCAACACCAGCGCGAAAGCCACCAAAGCGGAAACTGAAGAAATGGTGAGCATAGTTCCCGCGTTAGCCGTTAAGTCATTTACGCCCCAAAACCATAGCGCCGCCGCGGCCAGTACCATTACCCCAAAACTTGCGCCGGTGCGTACCAGCACATCGTCTAAAGTCATGGGACGAGAAACTCGCTGCTGCTCACCCAGTTGCTGACCTTGATCAAAGGTAGTTTGTCCGGGAATCGAGGTGCTTTGTCCGGGAACGCCGGGGGTAGCGGACTGCGGATATCTCGGATTAGCGGACCGCGCGTCCCCTCCCACCTGGTAGCCAGGCATTTCGGGATAACCGGCGGGAGTGCGACGCATCTGCTCGCCTACTTGATTCATAACCGGATTTGCCATCTAGATCTCTCCTTCTTCCGATACCGGCCACTTCCGCTTGGCAACTGCATTAGTTGCGCCCTGTAAGTTTTCAGAGGCGGAAGCCAGGCCACTAATCAAATTATTAGTGAATGTTTCTTAAAACTTTCTGGATGACTTCCGCAAAAATAATGAGTGGTACCCCCGGTCGGACTCGAACCGACACTGGACTGATTTTAAGTCAGCTGCCTCTACCGATTGGGCTACGGGGGCTTTACCTGGGCATTTATTATTCCCTGGGATACGCTAGTGCGCACCAGCCAAGTTTTGTTTTACCAAAAGTGAAAACCTTTTGTAAAGCGCCACTCCATATTAAACCTCAGGCATCCCCGATTGTCGAAACGAATAACCGTTAACATAGGGGCATGCGCGAAAGACATGGAGACAAAGACCAAGGATCCGGGAATAAAGAAACGCAGCGGGACATTCATTACTTCCCGCTAGAAAAAGAGGTTGAAGAACTGGTTAGTCCCCCTGACTATCAGGATCTAGCGGCTCCTTCCCCCAAAGATTACAGCGAGGATGCTCCCCATGGGGTCGCTACCTCCATTAAACGGGTGTTAGCTAATGACATTGTGGCCGGTATGATTTTGGTCTCGGCCGCTATCTTGGCACTAGTTTTAGCGAACGCCCCTTCTCCGGTGCGGGAAGGATATATGGCGCTTTCAAACTTCGAGTTTGGTCCGCGTTCCTTAGGGTTACACCTAGCGGTACATGAGTGGGCACAAGATGGCATTCTCACCCTGTTCTTCTTCGCGGTGGGCCTGGAACTAAAACAAGAGTTCGCGGTAGGTTCCCTGCACAATATTAAGGTTGCTGCTATGCCGATTATCGCCGCGATATTCGGCATGATTGGTCCGGCCTGCGTGTATCTGATAGGAACTGCGATTTCTGGGGATAATGCCTGGCATGGTTGGGCGATTCCCACCGCTACCGATATCGCCTTCGCGGTGGCAATTCTGCAGATCTTTGGGCGTGGCCTGCCGCTAGCGGCTCGTACCTTCCTGCTAACCCTGGCAGTCGCCGATGACCTGGGTGGAATTTTGGTAATCGCCATCTTCTATGCCACGGGAATGAAGTTTATTTCCCTATTGCTGGCGTTTGTTTGCGCCGCGATTTTTGGTTTCTTAGCCCAAAAACGCTGGGGACGCTGGTGGATTCTAGTTCCCCTGGGTATTGTGACCTGGTATTTCATGTTTGATTCTGGGGTACACGCCACTATCTCCGGAGTGCTGCTAGGCATGACGGTTCCCGCCAAACAACTCCCCGGCGAGAGTGAACCGGAAACTGAACGTCTCACTGAAGCAGTCAACCCCTTTAGCGCGGGACTGGCAGTGCCGATTTTCGCTTTCTTCGCTGCCGGGGTAAATGTGGTGGATGTGGCCGGCGGTCCCCTCAACGTGATTACTCACCCGATCGCGCTTTCGGTCATGCTGGCGATGCCCCTTGGTAAAGTGCTGGGAATCTTCGGTTCCGTAGCCCTGTTCACCAAGGTAACTCCCTTGACTCTAGGTGAGGGCGTAGGGCTGCGCGACGTACTCCCAGTTTCATTAACCGCTGGTATCGGCTTCACAGTAGCACTACTGATTTCCCACCTGGCCTTTAGAGGGGACGCGGAACTGACCCAAGCAGGATCCTTGGGGGTATTGATGGGAACCTTCGCTTCCGTGATCCTGGCCGCCATCGCCCTGCAAATTCGGGTACGGCATTTAAAAGCTGCCGGAAAGATCCAAAGCTAAAACCTATAGCCTCCCTAGCTCTTCCTGGCTGAGCAGGTGCTAGGGAGACTATTAGAGCGATTGTGCTCCTCGTGCTAGTTTTCGAGGACGCGCGCCTGCTCCAGCAAAGTCGCAAAGTCCGGGTTATCCTGGTCTGCAACCTCTAGGTAACGACTAGGCAGCAACACCCGGTTGTATCCCAAGGACGCTGCCTGCTCGAAGAAGCCGGCCGACATTTTACGGGGAGCTTTTAACAGGCCGGCATTACTAGCTCCGGCTGCCAGCAGTCCTTCGCGCAGCTGCAACGCCGCTAAGGCTTCATGGGGCTTTTGATAGGCCAGCGCCACTTTTAGCTGCTGCCCTTCCTCAGGCAGGGATACTAGATCCACGATCCGTTCAAACCCGAAGCTGAAGCCAACGGCGGGGACATCTCGCCCCAGCCAGCGCCCTACTACTCCGTCATAGCGTCCTCCTCCACAAATCGAGGAGCCGGAGGCGGTGTGGGAAACTTCGAAAATCGGTCCGGTGTAATACCCCATGCCGCGCACCAAAGTGGGGGTGAACTTGATTTTAATATCGGGGCAGATATTACCTACCTGAGCAGCAATTTCGCCCAGATCATATAGCGGCAGCTCGGTTTGCAAACCCGATACTTCCAAATTTTTCGTATCTGCTTGCAGCTCTACAGCGGAAATACTAGCTACCGCTGCAACCAAAGATTCAGCTTGGCTATCGCTCGCAATCTCGTGAGTAACCAGTTCCTTAACCACTGCCTCTTGACCGATTTTCTCCAGCTTATCCAGGGTGATAAAGGCACTATCCTGCTTATCACCATCAATACCGGCAGCCCTCATCAGGTCACGCAGGAAACGACGATCATTAATCAACACGGTAGAGTCTTTGTCTAATCCCAGTTTGGTGACAGCACTCCAAGCGGTCGCTAAGATTTCCACCTCCGCACTAAAAGAACTCTCCCCCAGAATATCGATATCTACCTGGTTGAACTGGCGGAAACGGCCCTTTTGCGGACGCTCAGCGCGCCATACCGGGCCGGTTTGAAAAGCACGGAACACATTCGGCAGTTCTGCCTGGTGAGTAGCGAAATAACGAGTTAGCGGAAGGGTCAAGTCATAACGCAGCCCTAGGTCTACGGCCTCGGCGGGCAGGATGCCGGCTTGCGGATCCAAACCGCGCCGCATCACCTGGAAAATCATTTTTTCATTTTCTCCACCTTGCCCAGATTGCAGACGCGCAATCGGCTCTAAGGCGGGGGTTTCTATTTCCATGAACCCTAGGGAAGTATAGTTGTCACGCAAAACGCTAAGAACGCGTTCACGCCAAGTTTTTTCGGTGGGTAAAAAGTCTCGCATTCCGCGAGTGGCAACAATTTTTCCAGACATGACTATAACTTTAGCATTGGCGTCAGTCTCGACTTTAGGACTAAAAAGTTTATCAGGGTAAAAGTAAACGAAAGTTAAAAGGGTAAAAGTATTAGCGGTACCCCCAACGGGATTCGAACCCGTGTCTACGCCGTGAGAGGGCGGTGTCCTAGGCCTCTAGACTATGGGGGCCAGAAACAAGAACCAACAGGTTCCCATTTTGCTGGGGTACCAGGACTTGAACCTAGAATGGCTGAACCAGAATCAGCTGTGTTACCGATTACACCATACCCCAAGGGCTGTTCAACTAAGCTGACGCTTAATCGCACAGTCACCTACTCTAACCCAGTAGGTTATCCCGCTTCAAATAATTTCCTTGTGTGACTAATCACCTGCATTATGCCTGTTCCAGATGGTTTTGCAGTTTACGCAGGCGTTTTATAGTTGCCTGTTTCCCCAGGATCCCGATGGAGTCAAATACCGGGATCGACACGTTAGAGCCGGTGATCGCCATAAAGAGCGGTTGGAAAGCAACGCGAGGTTTAAGCCCCATTTCTTCGACCATTACCTGGCTCATAGCGGCTTTAACCGCCTCGGGATCTCCAATGGTGCCGGCCTCGCCAACTTGGCCTTCTGGCAGGTCTGCTACCACTTTGGCCGCGGCCTCGAGTACCTGCGGGGCATTATCTTTGAGTTTACGTAGCGGCTTTTCTTGATATTCCACCTGGTCATCCGCAATAAACAGGAATCCCAGCAAGCTCTTAGCTTGGGAAAGTACCTGCATCCGGCTTTGGGCAAGCGGAGCGGCAGCCTCCAAAAGCTGTTTTTCTTTATCGGTTAAATCGGCTAGGTTATCGGCGCTTATAAATCCGCCGGCGTGCAGATAGGGAACGATCCGCTCAGTGAAATCACCGGTTTCCAGCATCCGAATATGGTCAGCGTTAATCGCCAGTGCTTTCTTGGAGTCAAAGCGCGCCGGATTGGGGTTGACGTCCTCAATATCGAAGGCCGCGATCATCTCTTCCTTGCTAAACACGTCCCGATCGGCCGATAAAGCCCACCCTAACAGCGCTAAATAGTTCACTAGCCCTTCGGGGATCATCCCGTTTTCCCGGTGCAATAGCAGGTTAGATTCTGGATCCCGCTTAGATAGTTTCTTATTGCCCTCCCCCATGACGTAGGGCAGGTGCGCGAACTCGGGGACGCGGTCTGCGATCCCTAACCCGATGAGGGCGCGGTAAAGCACGATTTGGCGCGGGGTGGATGAAAGCAGGTCTTCTCCGCGCAGCACGTGCGTAATATGCATTAGGGCGTCATCTACCGGGTTTACCAGGGTGTAGAGAGGATCGCCGCCCCCGCGCACAATCACATAGTCGGGAACTGAACCGGCCTGGAAAGTGATGTCTCCACGCACCAGGTCATGGAAAGTAATATCTTCATCGGGCATCCGCATCCGCAAAACCGGTTGGCGCCCTTCCGCACGGAAAGCAGCGATCTGTTCTTCCGTAAGGTTACGGTCATAGCCGTCATAGCCCAGGTGGGGATTGCGCCCGGCGGCCTTATGACGCGCCGCGATTTCCTCGGGGGTGGAATAGGATTCGTAAGCATATCCCCCGGCAAGCAGCTTATCCGCTACCTCTTTATAGATATCCATACGTTCGCTCTGCCGGTAGGGGCCGTAGGGGCCGCCTTTATCCACGCCCTCGTCCCAATCTAGCCCCAGCCAGCGCAGCGACTCTAAGATTTGCTCAAAGGATTCTTCTGAGTCGCGTTTGGCGTCGGTGTCCTCGATCCGGAAAACGAAAGTTCCCCCGGTATGGCGCGCGTATGCCCAGTTAAACAGGCAGGTACGCACCATTCCCACATGTGGGGTACCAGTGGGTGAAGGGCAAAACCGCACCCGAATAGGGGAAGTGGAATCCGGATTCATACCTATAATCTCCTTGCGTAAAATCGTTAGTTCCCCTTGATTCTACTTCGCGGCCCGCCTGATTCTCGAACCTGGGGGATTATCGGGGCTCGTCTTTCTCCTCTCCCCTTCTTTTCGGGCACCATCTGCAAACAGTATTTGCGCGCGCCCTGACTTTTCTAGAGGCGTAGGGTGGATACATGCAAGATTTTGACCACTTATCCCTGCAAGAACTACGCCGTAGAGGATCCTTAAAATGGACGGGAAAAACCTTGGAGGGCGAGCCCTTATGGGGAGCCTGGGTGGCAGAAATGGATTTTGGAACCGCGCCTGCGGTTGCACGCTGCCTGCACCGCGCTATCGATGACGGTTTCTTTGGCTATATGCCGCCGCGACTGGCAAATGATCTCCAGCGAGAAACCGGGCGTTTTCTCGCTGCATCCTATGGGTGGCAGGTTAGCGCCGAGGATGTGTTTATTTCCTCCGATGTGCTTTCAATTCTGCGTGCCCAAATCCAACTGATGACTAACCCCGGGGAAGCGGTGGTGGTTCCCACTCCGGCCTATATGCCGTTTTTGACTATCCCCGCTCAGCAGGGACGCGATTTAATCGAAGTTAAAAGTCGCTATTATCAGGGACGTTGGGAGCTTGATTTTGCGGCGCTCGATAGAGCCCTTAGCCAGGAAAAAGCTAAGTTGCTGGTGCTTTGCAACCCGTGGAACCCCACCGGGAGAGTCCTCAGCGAAGCCGAGCTGAGAAAAGTAGGGCAGCTGGCACTTGCCCATCAAGTAACGGTGTTTGCGGATGAAATCCATGCTCCCCTAGTGCTGACCGATAAGGCTCGCCACATTCCTTTTGCCAGCCTGGATCCGGAGTTTTCCCAGATCACCGTGACTGCGCACGCGGCCTCTAAAGGCTGGAATCTGGCGGGACTCCATTGCGCGCAAATGATTTTGCCGCCCTCGCCGCTACGCGATCAATTTGAAGAGTCAAGGTTAGCAACCCAGCTAGCGGTGGGCGCGACTCCCCTAGGGGCACTGGCTGCCCGCGCCGCTTATCAAGAGGGTGGCGCTTGGCTGCAAGAAATCAAAGCTTATATTCGCGAAAACCTCGCCTGCTCCCGGGATTTGGCGCTGCAGATTGCCCCTCGACTGCAAATCCCGGAAGTGGAAGGCACCTATCTGTCACTATGGGACGCGAGTAACTATGGCGAAAACCCGGTAAAAATCGCGGAGGAGAAAGCGCGAGTAGGGGTAAATGGGGGCGAGATCCTGGGTACCGGCTACCCTGGTTTATTGCGGCTTAACGCCGCGAGTCCCCGCTACTTGTTCTTGGAGATGACCCGGAGGATAGCTAGCGCGCTGCGAGAAGCAGAAAATGATTAGGGTTGCTGCACAGCAGGTGGTGTAAATGGGTTAGCGGTTGGCGCTAACCACCATATTTTCCATCTGTCCTACCCCGGTGATGGCGCTTGTTAGGCGCTCACCAGCACTTAAGGGCTGCGGCAGCTCGATTCCTCCTACGATCACTACGTCCCCGGGTAGCAGGGTCATCATGGAACTTACCTTCGCGAAAGTCTCAGCGGCTTTCAGCGGCAAGTCGGCGCTGCTAATGGAGGCAATCTCCTGCCCGGAAACGCTAGCGCTAATGGTGACGTTATCGGGATTAAAACCAGGGTCAACTACAATCCACGGACCGATTGCGGCAGAAGTGTCCCAAGCCTTGGACTGAGAGAAACTGATATCTTCCCCGCCGCTCGCAAAGTCTACCCCGATAGTCCACCCAGCGATCACCGACCCCACCTGCTCCGGGGTCACGTTTTTACAAATAGTCTTGGCGACCGCTGCGATCCCCACGAAGGCGCGCGCCGTGCCGCCTCCCCAAGCAGGAATGGCGATGGGGTCATCTGGTCCAATCACCGCCGTATTGGGTTTGATCGCCACCTGCGGCCACTGCCCCACACCCGCCGCTGATCCCGGCAGATTCGTGCAGCAGCTAACTGCCTTCGAGCGGGGAATCACCGGAGATAGCAGCCGTGCCTCCTCTAAGTTGTAAAGCTGCCCAGAAGGTTCCGCCTTCTGGAATAACGGGTCACCTTTTAAGGCAACGATCCGCTCGCTTCCGTCCTCGAGAGCTCCGTAAATAGGGTGGTCATCAATCCGAAATCGCACAATCTTCATAGAGCCCAGTCTAGCCTCCTTGCTAAAGTAGAAAGGATGAGCCAAGGAGGAACGCGTGAGTAATAATGAACAGGAACCTACGTGGCGACGCCTGATTTCCGCGATGTTTACCTCCCCGCATCCTGAAATAACTCCTGGCACTGACCTGGGAATTTGTGTCGAATTGGATGGCAGTTTCCATCCTCTACGCCGGGAAGTTTCCGGTAATTGGACCCGCAATCGTGCCAGTTGGCGCGATCTTTGCCAAACTAAATGGGAGTCAGTTTCTGCCGGTTTAGATAGGACGCAGCTCAGCTGCTTGCGACAGGTGGCCGGGCTATTGGAAAAAGCTCCTCAGCGACTATCTTCCGAGGAGGTAGGGCAGGTATCCCCCGCTATTCGCTCTTTGGCACGCGCCGGATTTTCTTTTGCCCTCGGCACCGAGCCCCTCACTGCACTGCGTTTCTCTCCGATTCTGGCGCGTCCTTTCCTGGATATTTGTGCTACCGGCGACGTGGCGCTGCGCTTCGGGATTGATTTTTCTGCCGGTAAAGATCCGGCGGGGCGCACAGTGGCTGCTACTTGTGTGGCGGCCGGTCTAGAACTGGTGGCCAGCGCGGAGCTGGGCTGTTTCGCCTTCTGGGATGATCGTTTCGGAGCGCTCAACCGGGTGTTGGGGGCGAAACCGGCGCGGGTGCCGCAAGCAGATTTAGCAGATTTCTTGTTACAAGATTTTCCGCGCCTTAGCGAAAGTTTCCCGGTCTATTCTTTAGATAACAGTTTTGAGTTCCCCAAATATCGCTACTTGCTGGAAGTGGGAACTTCCCGGGCAGAGGACCTTTACCGGATTCACTTGCGCGCCATGCGTGAGCTTGAGGGTGAAAAGATTGAAACCAGCGCCCCGCCTGACCAGATTGCGCAGCTGAAAACCCAGGTGACGAAGTGGTTGCGCCGTCAAGAAGGAGTTTTCACTTTCGATAGTTTCCTTTCTTGCCCCGCTCACCGCATTAACCAGCTGTTAGATGAGTTGGAAACCGTTTTTGAGGGTCAAGATTTAGAGGTTAATCGCCGCGGGATTCCCCGTTCATTTTCGCAAAGGGGCGGGGAAATCATCGTGGATTTAGCCCCCAATACTTACGGCTGGTTTACCCCGCAGGTGCGGCTGCGTTTAGGAGACCGCGATTTTACATCCTCCGAGATTTCCCAGATTCGCGAGCGGGGCGGGCTGATCGATGCCGATACTTATCTAAGTGAAGCCGATCTGGATCATCTGACGCTGCTTAGTGAGCGCGCCGGCCTTAATCGGCGTGGCATTCATCCGGCGATTATTAGCCTCTCCCAGATTCTGGAGGGAACGCAGGCGCAGGTGCGCGGCTTAGAAGCCTGGAAGAAACGCAAACTAAAGTTGCCACCGATTGCCCCGCCTCACGCCGCTAAGCTGCGCGAATATCAACGCACGGGCGTGTCCTGGTTACTGGCACAACTATCTATTGGCCCCGGAGCGGTGCTCGCTGACGAAATGGGGCTAGGGAAAACTCTGCAGATTCTCGCGGCGATTAAATCCTTACCCACCTCGAATCCAGTGCTGGTAGTGGCGCCAACTTCGGTAATTAATGTTTGGGAATCCCAGGCGCAACGTTTTTACCCCGAGATTAAGGTGCGGGCACTGCGTAGCGGCACCGAGATTGAGGAAGGTTTCGATGGGGCAGATTTAGTGGTTACCTCCTATGGGTTGCTGCGCCGCCATGCGGAGGCTTTCTTAGAGCCTCAGTGGCAAGGGGTGATTTGTGACGAGGCGCAGCTGGTGAAGAATCCGCGTACCCAAGCCTGGCGCGTCCTCGCCGATATGCGCCGCGAGTGGACGATTTGTGCTACCGGCACTCCCCTAGAGAATTCGTTAGCGGATTTGCATGCGATTTTATCTTTGGCGCAACCGGGCACTTTGCTTTCACGAGAACAGTTTGCTGCCTTGCAGCTACGCGGGCTCAGCCAGGTGCGTTCGCTGGTGGCTCCCTATATGTTGCGGCGCACTAAAGCAGAGGTAGCGCCAGATTTACCTCCCAAGATTGAACAGGTGTTGCGGGTTGACTTAGAACCGGGGCATAGCGTCGCCTATCGGGAACTGGAAACCCAGGCGCGCCACCAGGTTAGCGGCATGCTGCAATCCGGGGATCGAATGTCGATTTTGGCAGCACTGACCGCGCTGCGGCGCGCCAGCTTAGACCTGCGGCTAGTAGGTGGACGCGCCGAGATCACCAGCGCGAAAACCAACGCTCTGGTGGAACAACTGCAAGCAATACCCGGCCATAAAGCCCTAGTATTTTCGCAGTTCACGTCCTATTTAAAGCTAATTAAAGAAGCTTTGGAGGAGGCGGGAATCAAAACCGTTTATCTGGATGGGTCTACTAGGAGACGCGACCAGGTAGTTAAGGAGTTTTCCGAGGGAGACGCACAAGCATTCTTGATTTCGCTGCGAGCAGGTGGCACGGGGCTTACTTTGACTGCCGCCGACTATGTGTTTGTGATGGATCCGTGGTGGAATCCGGCGGTGGAAGAGCAGGCAATCGATCGCGCCCACCGCATCGGGCAAGAGCGCCCAGTCAATGTTTATCGCTTGGTTGCGGCAGGAACTATTGAAGAAAAGGTTTCTCAACTTCAACAGCGTAAACGCGATTTATTCTCTTCGGTGGTACATGCTTCCAGTTCTATTACCGATTTAGCTAATGCTTTGTTGCTGGATAGCGAGCAGTCAGTTTCTTCCATTTCCTGATTTTGGTGCGAAAGGTAGTAAACGGGGCAACCGTGTTGATATGTATCCATTTCCACACCGGCCAGGCCGAGGGGGTAGACGATGCCCATGCTCGCTGATCAGGCGCGAACAGTTCGGTTGCACTGAGAGTATTTACCAGTTCAATAACTTCAGCTAGCAGCGCTTTGAAGTGGTCAATCAGCTCTGCGGTTTCAACCTGCCCCCAACGCTTATAAAAAGACTCATAAAGGCCGCCCAATTTATTCCATTTGTAACCGGGAGAGGGAGTAACCACCTCGATACCGGCTTGTTCATCGCGTTCCCATCCCAGTAAAAGCTCCATCCACCCCAATTGGTAAGCAAGCATCTGGCGGGGAGTGCGATCTACCCCCTCGACTAACAAATCCCAACTACCCGCAGGAACCTCGGTGAATTCACCGATAAACAGATTAGCGCGCTTAGCAATCTCCGCAGCTAGCTCAGCTCCTGACTCATATGTCCTCATTTCCTACCCCCTAAAGCTGGCTGAACTTAGTTACGGCTTCTGCCTCAAGTTTCAGCTATTTCTGCTAACCGCTTACAGTTTCGATTATCCTCGGTCGCTATTAAAACTCACGTCTGTCGCATTCAAGAATATATAACTCTCTTAAAGATTCCGCCCCACCTCCACACCGTATTCACAGGCGCTAGCTTATGGTTTTTCATAGCAAGCAAGTATCGGTTATTCCTTTTTGACTGTCGATAATAAAAACTGCTGGATAAGCGTTTATGCGCCGGGAGCTAAATTCTGCTGTCGCTGCTGGCGGCCGTAGAAATTCTTAGAGAGGATCAAAAGGAAATAGATGGAAGGAATCGCTATGAAGACCTTGGAACTTTTGCGCAATCGCCGCTCCCGCTACCAACTGAACCGGGAGATTCCCCTCAGCCACCAGCAGTTGCTCGATCTGATTGATGAGGTAACCGCGCAGGTTCCAGATGCTTTCAATATGCAATCGCAGCGGCTACTGGTAGTTACCGGTGAAAATCAAGACGCCCTCTGGAATCGGGTTTTTGAGGTTTTCGAGAGGAAAATTCCGCGGGAAAAGATTGATTCTTTCCGGGCTGGTTACGGCACTATCCTCTACTTTTATGACCAGGAAGTCACCGAAGAAATGGCGGGCAAGTTCCCTACTTATGCTGACAAGTTCCCGCATTGGGCGGCGCAATCCTTAGGAATGCTGCAATTTTCGCTATGGGTAGCGCTCCGGGAAGCAGGAATTGGAGCTTCCCTGCAACACTACAATCCGGTGGTTGACCATGAGGTCAAGCAAATGTTCGACCTGCCCGAAACCTGGGTGCTAGATGCGCAAATGCCGTTCGGTTTGGCCAGCGATGAGCCCCAAGCTAAGCAGCTGCAAGACATTCGCCAGCGGGTAATCCAGCGCTAACAAAGCAATCGAGCGCCGGCAAGGTCAAGCTTTAGACCTTGCCGGTAGCCCGGCGGCATTATTCCCCGGCTCGAGTTGGAATCCACCTGACATTTTCAGGTAATAGCACAAATTTCGCGGTTATGCCAGGTAAAACAACCTATAGGAGTACGCCCTGCTCACTGCTGCTAGCTTTTTCTGGCGTCAGCGAAAGAGGCGCTACTACCTCCATAGTGTCCTCTAGAGGAATTTCACCTAAAGCTGCCAGCACGCACCTGCCTACGTGGTAACCCAAGTTTACCGGTACCGCGTTACCTATCTGTTTGAATTGGGCAGCCATGGATCCGCAGAACTCCCAGAGATAGCGATACGCATCCCCTAAGAGCTTTGCTTACCGCAATAGCTCCCACTTAGATTGAGGAGGAGCTCTCAGCTTAGCGGTAGCGGCGGCGCAGGATAATTGTCGCTCCCAGCGCTACCCCCAGGGCACAAATCCCCAACAGAGCAGCAGAACTACTGCCGGTATGAACTATTTCCTCCGGCACCGGAGGTGTCGCAGGCGGAGTCCCTGGTGGGGTTACCGGAGGGGTTGCAGGTGGAGTCACCGGCGGAGTTACCGGCGGCGTGGAAGGTGGTGTCGGCGGTGGCGTGGGCGGAATAAAAGTATTGGTGAAGGACACCAGGTTAACCCCATCATTTTGCTCGGCTTGGGCAACTTGGCTGACCTCGAACTTACCCGCAAGTTCTGCCGGCAAATTCTCTGTCACCTTATAGGTAAGCGCCACTCGCTCTTCCGGTTTCTTCTCCACATCTGCGAGCGTATATTTAGGGAGTTTCTCGAGGGCGAATTGAAAGTCTTTGCCCTCGCCTTGTCGGAAACTGTCGGCTTTCAGATACTTTCGCACCGACTCGGTCGCTATTTTGTTGTTTCCCTGCCAGGTTTCCACTTGGAAGTTATCGATATAATCACGCATATCGAAATCTTTAAGCAGTTCAAGTCCGCCCTCCCAGTGTTTCTTAACCAGCAAATCCAGGTAGGGGATAATCTCGGTTTCTGAATCAGGAATCCGGTTATAAATAGGTTTCTTGCCTAGTTTTTTCAGCTTTACTTGAAACTTAATCGAGAGATTTCGCGCCTCAGGAATCTTAATCGCTTTAAGAAAATCGAATTCTGCTACCTGGGTCCTTGCCTTGTCCAGCAGCCTAATCTCCCGGGTGTCCGGGTTATAGCGGGCCTCAAAGTCCGTGGTTAAGTCCCCGTCCTCCATGACTTTTAAGGAATCCGGAACCAGTTCCAGGCGTTCATCTAGCTTATCAATTACCGTGGCCGTGTCCTTAAAGCCCATGTCTACATACTTGCCATACTTAACCACCAGGCGGTGATCTCCCGGAATCTTCGCGTTAATCTGGTAATCGATTAAGTCTCCCCTGCTGGCGTAGGCTTTTTTCGCGTCCTCCCCAATCGGGTATTTCGCCTGGTCGATAACCTTATCAAAAACCGGTTTCTTCGGTATCAGCAGTAGCAGCGGGGTCTTGTAACCAATATATGCGCGCGAGCTCGCGTTATCCTTAAATCGCTCATCGGTAGCGCCATAGGGATTAGCTCACACTTCTTCATGATTGCTGTTCGACTGGAGCATCCTCATAGTGAGCCGCCCATTTTCTGCCAGGCGAACTCCGTACTGTAATGACAGGTCGTAGTCTTTCTTGAACGCTGGCGCCGCGTCCTCAATCCGCACCGTATACTCCCCCGGAGTTACTGCCTTAAACAAACTTGCCGGATAATCGTAGGCGGTTTTAGTAGCAGTAGATTTTGCGATCAGCTTTCCTTGCTGGTTATACAGCCCCAGGGTAAACCCGGGTTTCGCATAGGCAGTAGCAAAAGAGTCATACTTGACGCTTTCGATATTAGAAGCCAGGATATACACCTGTTTTCCCAGAGTAACGGTCAAGGTATTAGTCGCCGGATCGAATTTTTGCCCGGCAATTCCGTAATACATATAAGCCTTTGGCAAGCTGGGCAAAGAAAGCTTCGCGCCCTCCGGCACCCCGGTCGCTTGAATATCGAAAGAGTAATCTCCGCTGGCAGTAGGGAGCGTTAGCTGTTTTTCTGCCTGGGGATCCGACTTACCCCCGATATTAAACTTCCAGGTGTCACTCTCCCCCAGCACCTCCAGGGGACGCTTAATAGTCACGTGATAGGTCTTATCCACCAGCTTCAGCGGTTTTAATACCAGCTGGAATCCCTCGCCCATGGCCAGTACTTTTTGCACCGAATATGGCGTTTTCTGCCCGCCGTCTTTCAAGGTGATGCTCGGCAAGTCTGCCTGCGTTGACGGCACCGGAGAGCTCGGGGCGAACTTGCCGCTGTCATCGTAGGCGAGCGCTTTTAGGAAACCGTGACCAGCAGAATCTTTCCTGACCGTAACAGTCTCATTTTTCTGGCTAACCGAGTTGTATAGCGGGAGTTCAAAGGATTGCGCGGTGCCCGGAAGGGATTTCCCGGCTTCATCGACCATAGTAACGTCGTAGCGCGCCGAGATTTTTTCTTTAAAGGTCATCCGCATTTCCGGGGTGCCATCGGAGCCGGCCGCAACCTTTACTTTTTGTGCCTCCCCTATCTGCGAAAAACCTTTCTTCACCGAAAAAGTAATTTCCTTGCCGAGGGGGTAATCCGCGGCCTCTAGGCCGAACTCAATCTCGCATTTGCGCAACCCATTTTCTAGGGTTTTGTCCGAGGTAACGTCAGCGGCCTCAATCTCGTAGGAGTCAGCAAACCAGCCGGTGCCTTCTTGAATCTCTAAGTCGGTGCACTTAGCCCGGGTATAGATAGTTGCATAGAGGGCGGCTGTATCTTCGTCCTCGTCACCTGCCGCCTGCGCTAAAGGCGATAAATACGCCATCCCTAAGATTAGTGCCAGGATCACACCGATCAGAGAAAGGTTCGCGGCTTTTCTGTTCATATTCCCCACTTGCGGTAGCAGTATTTCGACCTGTTGTCAGAATATCGCGCTGGAGATACCGAAAATAATGCAGCGTAAAAAATCACAATAATACTTGCCTGGAAGGAGAGAACAAACCCACCAGAAAAATACTGCAAAATTAATAGCTGCTATTACCTATTTGACATGGAAAAACAGCCACCTGTATTCGGGGAGAATCGCGCACTTGCAGGAGGGAGCAATGCTGCGTATGATCCAGTTCGTGTCCAAAACACAGCGGCATTATTTTAACTATGCGGCAGTGATATTATCCGGGTTCCTCATCGCCCTGCTGATAGGAACCTGCCTACTAATGCTGCCGTTATCCACGGTGCATGTCGGGGGTCTACCGCTACTTCCGGCCTTATTTACCGCCACCTCTGCCCTCTGTGTTACCGGTTTGACGATTGTTGACACCGCCACCTATTGGACGGATTTCGGCAAGGTCGTAATTTTACTATTAATACAGGTAGGCGGCTTCGGGGTGATGAGCTTTGCGGCGGTGCTCGCCCAAGCAGTAATCCGCCGAGAAAGCCATAGCGCCAAGCTGGCTTCAGCGGCCGAGCGGCGCAGCGTCACCGGCAGGTTGGGCGTGCTGTTGCGCCGGGTACTGGGAACTTCCCTCTTGATTGAGCTACTAACCGCTATTCCCCTGACGATTCGTTTCCTGTCCCTAGGGTATTCGCTGCCGCGCGCCCTCTGGCATGGGGTATTTCACGCAGTTTCGGCCTTTAATAATGCCGGCTTCGCCCTCTATTCGGACAATATGTCTTCCTTTGTGGGCGATTGGGGGGTGTGTCTGCCCCTGATCATTGCGATCATTATCGGAGGTTTAGGATTCCCCGTCCTCTTCCAACTGCGCACCAGCCTATTCAAGCCTTACCGCTGGTCACTGCACACTCGGATGATGATAGCTGGCACCGGCGGCCTCCTAGTATTTTCTTCCCTACTGGTTACCGCTTTCGAGTGGCATAACCCGAAAACTTTGGGCAAACTCCCCACCGCGGACGCGATCCTGGCCGGATTATTTCAAGCAGTCCAAACCCGCACCACCGGTTTTAACTCGATAGATATTGGACAAATGCATGAGTCCACCTTGTTTGCGATGGACACTTTTATGTTTATCGGCGCTGGACCGGCCGGAACTGCCGGGGGTATCAAAATCACCACCATGTTTGCCCTCCTGGCCATTGTCGCTGCCGTTATCCGCGGGCGCAACCAAGCAGTGGTGTTTGGAAAAAGCATTTCTTCCGAGGTCGTCCATCAAGCAGTCGCGGTGGTGGTGCTGGGATTTATCTTGGTGGTTACTTCCACCATTTCGATCATGTTCTTAACCCACTTCAACTTGTCGCAAACCCTATTTGAAGTGTTCTCCGCTTTTGGTACCGTGGGTCTATCTACGGGAATAACGCCGCTACTTAACGATCCTTCGCAGTTAATACTTATAGCTTTAATGATTATTGGGCGGCTAGGTCCGATTACGGTTGCTACCGCACTCGCTTTCGCACCTAGTGCCTCTAAGATTTCCTTCCCCACAGAAAGGCCGATCATTGGTTAATTTCTCGAAACCTACTTATGCGGTTCTGGGATTAGGACGCTTTGGCAGCGCCGTCGCCCGCGAACTCATGTCCGACTACGCCGTGGTTATCGGTATCGATTTAAACGAGACGGTAGTGAACCGCAATAACGGCATCTTGAGCCAGGTGGCGCAAACGGACGCCACCGATATTGCTTCCATTACTGAACTCGGCGTCGCTGATTGTGATGGCGTTGTAGTCGGGATTGGCGGCCCCCACGTAGAGGCCTCTATCCTCACTTGCTCCCTGCTCACCGATATGGGGGTTAAGAACCTGTGGGCAAAGTCCTCCGGAACCGCCCACGGACGCATCTTGGAACAGATTGGGGTGCCTCATATCGTTTACCCCGAGGTCGCGATGGGGCGCAGGGTTGCACACTTGGTACGCGGGGTAAACCTGGACTACGTAGAACTGTCTTCCGGCACCGCCATGGTTAGAACTATTCTTCCCAAGTCGGCATCGGGTCCCCTCGATGAGGTCGATCTTTGGAACCGGCACGGGGTAAAGATCGTGGCGGTACTGCGGGAAAACCAGTGGCAACCGGTGCTGGGGGAAGTAGAACTTTCCGAGGGCGACCAAGTACAGATTTACGGCGGCGCGAAACAGGTAGAAAAGTTTGCCCGCCTCGCTCCCCGCCCGTAGTTGCCCTACCCCACCGCGGACACTAGCAATAACCGGCCTAACTGCCTCCGCAGACCCTATAGACCCTATTGCAGTGGCGATAACCGAAGTAGTGGTGCGGTTTATGATTCGCGGGGACTGTTGGTGCTGTGAGGTTTTGAGTAAAACAAGCTGCCAATCTTGTTAGCTGTCACTGCTATCAATGAATAAGCGACCCCGTAGATCTGCGCAGATTCGTTGAAAAAGATCAGCATGGGCACCATGAAAAACAGTATCGGCATCACTATCCATAAAACTGTGAAGCCCTCCGTGATTCCGTCCCAGACGGCTAACGTCACGGTGATTAGCGGAAACACTATGAACAGCATCAAGATAAACAGCATCATGCCTGAATCAGGGGCGCTGAATACTCCGATGGCGGCTCTAGTAAGAGCAGGCAGTAAAAGATAGCACGCGAAAAGCCCGCCAAGTCGTGCCCAAGTGCCGCGTCTTTTCCACCTTTGCATGCACTCATTTTTTCATGTCCAGAAGGGAAAAACCATGGGGCTTGGAAACTGGCTACGCCCCAAACCAAGCGACGTTAAAAACCACCAGATGAACTCGTCCTATCCGTTTATATTTGAGCCGACTTCTTCTGGGCTTCCGGTTACCGAACGTAGCGCGATGCATAGGACGCTCATCTCTATCGCGTAATCTTGCAGGAGATTTTGGGATCTCAAATCTACTACGAGTGCTGCGGTAAAGTAGAAGGTGCAGAAGGTGGGAACAAGGTCTCCCATCATGTCTTAGAGGGTGTCTAGCGGACGCAAGCGCTGCTAGGCTCTCTTCTTATTTCTTTTCCGGTCTAGGGGGGTCATTACCGCGCTAACCCGGGAGATACCCGTCAGTCAATCTTCCACCACGAGGTTGATAGAAGCAACAAGATCGGGGTTAATACCCAAAGTGGCGGGTTAATCCCAACAGGAGCCATAGCTACCCGCTGGAATTAACCCGCCTAGAGAAAATCCACCCGTCACTAGCGCAAAACCAAGAGACCAATTAAGCGTTAAACGCCTGCTCTATGCGCTCGTGCGCGGCCCAGATCTGCTCAGGTAGATTCTTGAACTGTGCAAGGTGTTCGCGGCGGTAGCCCATCTCCTTCTTCCACAGATCGGTGTCGATGGAAAGAAGCTTATCCAGATCGGCGTCGTCACCTTCGAAACCATCCAGATTCAACTCTTCCTTCTTCGGCAAAATACCTACCGGTGTTTGCACGCCCTCAGCGCGCCCTTCCTTAACGTCTAGCAGCCAAAGCAGCGCTCGCAGGTTGTCGCGGTAGCCAGGCCAGCAGAAGTGTCCGTCTTCCGGATCGCGCTGGAACCAGTTCACGTGCGCAAAAATGGGCTGTTCCTTCGCGGAGCCAATTATTTTCAACCAGTGGGTCGCGTAGTCCCCTTCGGGGTAGGACATGAAGGGGCGCATCGACATCGGATCGTAACGCAGCACGCCCTCCTTGCCTTCAGCCGCGAAAGTGGCTTGGGCGCCCAGGGTCAAACCGTCGTATACGCCCTCGGCTAGGTCGGTGATTGCCCGGATAAGCGGCTCCCGGTCCTTTACTCGCCCGCCAAAGATGATGGCGTCAATTGGCACCCCTTGCGGTTCTTCGTAATCGGGAGCCACGTTGGGCACGTTAGCCAAAGATGTGGTGAAGCGGGAATTGGGATGTGCCCACTCGTCTCCCTTGGCCTCGCAGCGCTGTCGATCGGCCGGGCGGTCGGAAATCTTTTCGCCCTTCCAATCCCGCCAGCCAGTAACGTCTTCGGGGTAGTCCGGGGTCTTACCTTCCCACCACAGCTCTTGGGTTTCGGGGTTGTAAGCGACGTTGGTGAAGAGCGTCTTAGAGCCTTCTTTGATGGCGTCCATGGCGGTGGGATTAGACTTCCAGTTGGTGTCCTTTGCCACACCGAATGCGCCGTATTCGGGGTTCATGCCGTAAATCTTGCCGTCTTCGCCAACGTGCAGCCACACGATGTCATCGCCGTAGAAGTAAACTTCGTAGCGGTCACCCAAGGCGTCCGGGGCTAGCATCATGGCGAGGTTGGTTTTACCGGAAGCTGAGGGGAAACCACCGCACACGTAGTAGGTGTGATCCTTGAGCTTATCCTTAATCCCGATCAGCATGAACTGTTCGGAAAGGAATTCCCCGGAGGCCCAGCCGTCGTAAGAAGCTTGGCGCAGACCGTGGGCGATCTTGCCGAGCAGCGCGTTGCCGCCGTAGGAGGAACCGAAGTGCAAAATTGTGCGTTCGTCGGCTACCGTGGCAAACAGGCGCTTATCCTTATCGGTGCCCTGCCCCAAGTTCTTCAGGTCGCCAGTAACGTGCACTGCGCGCACGAATTCTGCCGGATTTTCCAAATTGTTCAGGTGTTCTACGCCAACCCGGGCCATGCGGATCATGTGAAGAACCACGGTGAGGTTGTCGGTAAGTTCCACTCCGCGAGCCCACTTTTCTAGCGGCGATTTCGGCGGTGCCATCAGGTAGGGCACCACGTACATTGTTTTACTCCGGGAGGCGCCCTTCATGCTTTCCAACTGCCGGGCAGTTACTTCCGTGGCGTCGTGCCAGTTGTTGTAAATTCCGGCTTCTTGCGGATTGTGGGTGGCGACGACGGTGCGTTCCTCGCTGCGCGCCGTGTCCTTGTAGTAGGAGCGGGAGTAGTAGAGTCCATCACCCGCAGGTGCGATTTCACCGGTGGCTAGGCCTTCGGCGATGAGTCGGTCGTCATCCTTTGCGGAAATGACTTCGATGGCAGCGGGTTCGGTAATTCCGGCCCAGTGCGCTACATACTCAGCTACTGCGGGATTTTCCAGCCCGGCATCGCTGAGGATCTTGGCAATGTTATCCATATTTATTACTCCTAAAATTTCGTGTAGTAGAACATTAAATTTAGGATACCCGAAACTTTTGAAGCAAACCTGGATTTAAGTCCTGCCTGGAATAAATAGGAACAAAACCTGGGACGCTGCAGTATGGGCTAGCAAATCCGCTAATAGGAGAGCCCTCTGTAGGCTAGTTAGTTTCTTAGCTCTCCCTTTTCTCCCGCCTATGTGTCGGCTAGATTACTCCGACATTACTTGACCAAATAGGGGGCACTCACGCTACTCTTTTGTTAGGCAAGGCTTACCTAATTAAATATTAGAAGGGATATATCGCATGAAAACACGCGACTTCATCAACATTGGCGTTTTTACCGCAATTTATTTTGTGCTAGTTTTCGGCACTGGAATGCTAGGCATCATTAATCCAGCAATGATGTTTGTGGGCTATGCCTTAGGTCTTATCGCTAACGGCGCCGTAATCATGCTATTTAAGTCGCGGGTACCGAAGATTGGCGCCTTGGCATTAATGGGACTATTAGTCGGGATTTTAATGGTAATTACCGGGCACCCCTGGGTTACTGCCCTACTTACACCTTTGCTGGGACTAGCCGCAGACTTCCTCTTCGCTAAAAAATCAGCGGTTTTTCGGGTCCTAGGATACGCCGTCATGTCCGTATGGTACGTGGTGCCCTGGTTCCCGGTATTCATTGACGCTCAGGGCTACTACAAATATATTGCTGACTCTATGGGGACTGCCTATGCAGATTCATTACGCTGGTTCTTGTCACCATGGATGATTGTGGCCTGGGGCGTGGGAATTTTCATTCTCGGGCTTATCGGCGGAGTCTTCGGAAATTCTCTAATGGCGCGGCACTTCCGTAAAGCTGGCATCGCAAAGTAATGAGCCTTCAATGCCAAACTAGCGCCCCCGGATCAGCAGCAAGCTATCACCAAGATCAGGTCACCAGCGCTGAAATCTTAGCAGCTAACCAACGGCATTCCCGGCCAGATCCGCGCACCGTAATACTGGTTATATTCGTATTAAATGCCCTGGTAATGTCGCGACTACCCATAGTGATCACTTTCCTGGTAGCCGGTATTGCGCTCTTGGCTTTACTATTGTCACACTGCTATTCATGGGCGCTAGGTTTCCTCGCCGTGGAAGGAACCTGGGTCGCTTGTATCTATCTTTTCCCCAGAATCTGGCCAAGCGCCCTCACCGCGTTCCTAATGGTTTTAGGCTACTGGATGATAAGGATTTGCACTGTTGGCGGTCTGGCAGGTTACGCGATTAAAACTATCGTCCCCGGAGAACTCGTAGCCGGTCTTCGCAGCTTACGCATACCGATAGCTGTAACCGTTCCCCTGGTAGTGCTACTACGATTCATACCGACAGTATTTCGGGAATACCGCGCAGTAAGAGAAGCAATGTCCCTGCGGGGATTACAAATGGGATGGCGCGCCCTCTTACATCCCCTCCATTTTCTAGAAATGGTTTTAGTTCCCTTACTGGCATCCTGCGCCCGAACCGCTGATGAAATGACCGCCGCCGGCATGGTGCGCGGTTTAGGGTCCACTATTTACCCAAGTACTTTGAAACAGCTGCGATTCAGCCGACTGGATGCCCTCTGGATACTGACGCTAATCGCCCTGATTGCTCTCATCCCCTACTCAGACCATCTAGCTATACTCTCGGGTGGATTCAAATGAGCACCTTAATCGACCAGGTCTCCTTCGATTACCAGTTCAACCCGGACGAAGAAACCTCATCAGCTCACGTAAGCGCAGTCAGCGATATCAACCTCGATTTCCCTACAGGATCCTGTACCTTAATCACCGGTCCTTCCGGAGCAGGCAAGTCGACCCTCTTAAAACTTCTGAACGGTTTAATACCCGAACTTTATAAGGGTAATCTCAGCGGACGCACTACCCTTGCTGGTCTCGATACCGTGCAAACAGATATCCAAGAATTAGGGCGTGCCGCCGGGACAGTTTTTCAAAATCCCCGTTCCCAGTTTTTTACGGCAAATGTACTAGAAGAGTTAGCATTCGCGAGCGAAAATGCCGGAGATACTCCCAAAACAACTGCTAACCGGATCGCGGAAGCTGTAAACGCCTGGGGCATTCAGCGTCTGCTAGGCAACGAGTTACGTAAGCTTTCCGGAGGTGAATTGCAGCTGGTTGCTTGCGCAGCAGCAGTTGCCGGACCGCAGCAAATCCTGCTTTTAGACGAGCCCACCTCTAATCTTTCCCCTGAAGCAATCTCCGCATTCAGCGAAGTCTTACAAAGATTAAAAATCGCGGGCTGGACCCTGGTAGTAGCCGAGCACCGCGTTTACCCTCTAAAGGGTCTCGCAGATCAAGTCGCGATCATGGATAAAGGACGAATCCAGCATTTGTATACTGCGGATAAGTTTTTTAGTTTGTCTTCTAAACAGCGTAAAGAGTTAGGGTTGCGTACCCTGGAAAAACCGGAAATGTGCGTTAACACCACTCCTGATCAGCAGGCGGACGGTATCACCGCAAAAAATTTAAGGTTCAGTTACGGCAAACACCGCGTCCTCAATATTCCTTCCCTATGTTTACCGAAGGGAAAAGTAGTTGCGCTAGTCGGCCCGAACGGAGCAGGCAAAACTACTCTTGCGCGCACCCTCATCGGGTTAGCTCACCCGGAAGGAGGCAGCGTTATTAGTTTTAGCGGCAAATCCTGCCGAGCGGCAGACAGACAAAAACGCAGCGTGCTAGTAATGCAAGATGTAAACCGGCAACTATTTGCTGAAACGGTAGCGGCAGAGGTCGTACTAGGAAATGACAATCTTAGTAAAGAGCAGGTGCAGGCGCTTCTAGGTGATCTGGGGTTGCAAGGATTATCTGAACGGCACCCAATGACTCTTTCCGGAGGACAAAAACAGCGTCTCGTTATTGCCAATGCCCTGGCGAGCCAGGCAGAGCTTTACGTATTCGATGAACCCACCTCGGGGGTTGATTACCAGCACCTACTATCGATCAGTTCTCAGATTCGCTCACTAGCCGCAAAGGACAAAGCGATCCTGATTATTAGTCACGACTTGGAGTTCATCAATGAAGTTGCCGATTATCAGCTGTTGCTCCAGCCTCTCGATAGTGAAATAAACGTGCAACTTACCGCGCCCGACCAAGAGAAACATTGAAAGAGGAAGCACAGTGAATGATCACCAAGTTAGCGAATCAGAAAAAGATGCAGCGGAAAATATCAAGCTGACCAGCAAACAAGGTAAAGCCGCATTACGAGAACTATTAGCTCCCGTGCAAATGGCGCTGCGAGTCGGTCAAGTGATGGCGGTTATATCCGCTATTTTGCGAGTTTTTCCTTTCGTTGCTTTAGTGGGGATCGGCAACGAACTCCTAACCTCATTGGGCAATGGCGTATCCCCCAACCAAAGCGTCATCATATTTTGGGTACAGGTGTTAATCGGAACATTTTGTGGAGGGCTGTTCGCCTATTTTGTGGGCTTGTTGGTTACCCATATTGCAGATAATCGCCTATCCGCAAGTATTCAGCAAAAGATTATCCGTTTTCTGGGGCAAGCTCCTTTAACTTGGTTTAGCGATAACACTTCCGGACACGTGCGTAAAGTACTGCAAGACGATGTAAAGAATCTACATGTGCTAGTAGCACACCGCCCCGTAGATTCGCTGATCGCTACCCTAGTGCCCATATTTTGCGCGGGTTATACCTTCACTATTGATTTAAGACTCGGACTTTTAGTAATTGTTACGGTGCCGATTTACATCATTGCCTACGCAGTGATGATGCGAGGAATGAGCGATAAATCCTTAGAACTTGATGCAAAACTTGATCAGGTTTCCTCCGCAATGGTGGAATTCGTAAAAGGCATCCAGGTGGTTAAAACTTTTGGGATCACCGGAAAAGCACACCGCAAGTATGCCCACAGCGCCAATGAAGCCTGTGACTATATGGAGGAATGGAATCGGCCAATGGTGCATGCGGCTTCCCTGACCGCCGCCCTCACCTCTACCCCATTGGTAGTTCTCTTATTTGGGATTGTCGGCCCCTGGTTCGTCTCCAAACATTGGGTTAGTCCGGTAGAAGTAGTTGCCGGTTGTTTAATTGCCATCGCGCTGCCCTCCTCAATTAACCTGATAACCCAGCTTGCTTGGAATTACCAGTTAGCAGGTGCCGCGGCCAAAAGGATTCTTGATCTTCTTGGGGTAAAGCCCCTCTCCTGCCCGGATCAGTCACTGCATTTACCCCAAGACGCAAGCATCGAATTTAAAAATGTATCGCTCAGCTATGGCCATACGCTAGCTTTGGATAATGTTTCCTTACGTTGTGCGCCCGGTACAGTAACCGCTCTCATGGGGCCATCAGGAGCCGGGAAAACCACCCTAGCCAAATTGGCCGCCCGCTTCCTGGATCCCGATACGGGAACAGTACTAATCGGTGGAGTCAACCTTAAAGAACTTAGTAGAAGCGACCTCTACCATCATCTCGGGTTCGTCTTGCAAGATGCGCAGCTCTTGCGGGCTTCCATTCGCGACAACATCTCTATCGGGCGACACGATGCAGATGAAGCCGAGATTATTAACGCTGCTCGCCAGGCACAGATTCATGACGAAATCATGGCACTACCTAAAGGATATGACACCGTCGTCGGGGAAGATCTGAAGCTATCGGGAGGGCAAGCTCAGCGGATTGCCATCGCCAGAACCTTACTATTGGATGCGCCGATACTCATATTGGATGAGGCAGCAGCCATGGTAGATCCGGAATGTGAAGCACAAATCCAAAAAGCTATTAACCATCTGATGGCCGGACGTACTGTTCTGGTTATTGATCACCGCCCAGATTCAGTCAAGAACGTCGATCAAATCGTCCTCCTTGATAAAGGAGAGCTGGTGGCCTGCGGTGATCACCAGAAGCTACAAAATATAGAACTCTACCGCCGCCTGTGGTCGGCATCCAATGTTGAGTTTACGGAAGGAGGACGAAACTGAAATGGCTAAGTCAACGGGAGCTATCGACATAATTCGAACAAATTTCCGCCTCAGCGCCAACTCTCAAAATCACAGCAGGAGTATCAGCTGGGCAGCTCGGATCATCAGCGGCATTGCGCAGGGGGTAGGCTTACTTGCGCTGATTCAGCTCGCAAATACCTGGGCTAGCAGGCAGGAAGAAACCGCCAATAACGCTAACCCCTGGATCTTAACCCTGCTCGTCACGGCGATTATCGGAGCGATCAGTATCTACATACGAGATCGGTTCTCCTACGAAGGCGCGTTTTCGGTGATGCGTTCTGTCCATCGCCGCGTCGGGAATCAGTTGGCAAAACTGCCCCTGGGATGGTTCTCCACTGATACTACCGGGCGCTTGTCCCGTCTAGGGGCAGCTACTGTCAATGAGCTCGGCAATCTGAGTGCCCACTTGCTCACGGAACTGTCTGCCGCCACCGTCACTTTGCTGACGCTGCTTGCTGGTTTGCTCTGGTGGTACCCCATCCTGGGGTCAATTTTTGCGTTATGCCTAATCTGTTACCTGATTCTGATGTGGGCACTAACCTATCTTGACAGTGCTGCCAGCGCCTACGCGGCCCCGGCGGCTACTGAACTCGCTGATCGGATTGTAGAATTTTCTACCTGTCAATCTATGCTCCGTGCATGTGACCAGACGATTTACCCCCAAATGGCCACCGCTTTAGCAGAAAATCGCCGCAGATCCACTCGCCGACTATGGATAGAATGCATCGGGAATTTCCTCGGCGGTATCGCCTCGCAAACAATTTGCGTGGTAATGATTATTTCCAGTGTTCATCTTGCTTTTACTGGAAGCCTTGCTCCCCTGGCAGTGGTGGCGGTCATTGGGATAAGCCTAGAAATTACTCATTACCTTTCCACGATTTCTGATTGTCGAACCGGGTTATTGGCGGTTGGACCGACAATGGCGACTATTAACGAAGTACTAGATGCGCGCCCTCTTCCTGAGCCGGAAACTTCGCTACCCCAACCACTACCCCATCAGGTTGAGCTTCGAGAGGTTGATTTTGCTTACGGGAACGATAAACAGGTGCTCAACAAAGTCAGCTTCACCGTTGCGCCCCACACTATGACCGCACTCGTTGGCTCTTCGGGGGCAGGTAAAACCACTATTGCCCGCTTAATTTGCCGATTTTGGGACGTAAGCTCGGGTGCGGTACTCGTTGGAGGTCGAGATGTCAGAGAACTGACGACTGAAGATTTAATGAGCCAGATTTCAATGGTTTTCCAAGATGTCTATCTTTTCGATGACACTTTGGAAGCAAATATCCGCATCGGTAACTCCAATGCGAGCAAAGAGGCTCTACTACATGCGGCAGAACTAGCAGGTGTCAACGATATTGTTAGCCGCCTTCCCGATGGTTGGGATACAAACGTTGGTGAAGGTGGCTGCGCGTTATCAGGAGGGGAACGCCAACGAGTTTCGATTGCTCGCGCTATTTTAAAAAATGCTCCGATTGTGCTCTTCGATGAAGCTACCAGCGCTCTGGATGCCGAGAATGAAGCAAATCTGCTGCGCTCTTTCGAAGTATTACGTCGCCAATCAACCATGTTGGTAATCGCACATAAACTCCACACGATTACTCGGGCTGACCAGATTGTGGTTCTAGATAATCAGGGGCAAGTGGCTCAGGTTGGTACCCACAATGAACTTGTAAATTGCGAGGGGATTTACCGAGATTTTTGGGATGAGCGTCAAGCGGCCTCTGGATGGAAAATATCCGCACAATAGTTCGGAATAGCTAGGTAGCATACCCGGAATTATTTGCAAGTATTTTCCGGTTAGAGGTCGTTGCAATGGCTATTACTTCAATATTTAAGGAAAAAGTCTAGAGATTAATGCCAATTATTTTTCTGATTCGGCATTGATGAATTCACTGAAGGATTTGGGGGAAATCATGAGGTATACATCTAATTTTAGGGAAACTACTATTTCTCGTCTCCTGTTTATTGCGGTCACTATTTCTGCTGCCGCGAACCTATTCTTAACTTCTTTAGGAGTTGCAGTAGCTTATGCAGCAGATACCGAAACGACCAGTGTAGGAGATAACCTCACTGCCTCCTGGGATCCGACAGCCAAAATCCTGACCGTCAGTGGCCATGGTCAGCTAGATCGAGCCAAATGGATGTCTGAAACTCCGGCCACCCACAATGAGCCCAATAGTAGATTCTGCGGAACTGTTAAAGATGCAAATGGCAACGCCAAGCCAGCCGAACCGCAGCCGGTGGAAATATAATTTATTCCTAATCCGGGCACCACCATAGATTTCCCACAAGATTCCAGCTTCCTTTTTTCCCACTGTGACAAGGCCAGCATCGACTTTCCGGATACTGGTATTAATACCGGCAAAGTCACCACGATGAGCTATATGTTCTATAAGGCGACGCTGGCGAACCCGAATACCTCTAACTGGGATACCAGCAAGGTGACCAGTATGAGCGGCATGTTCGGCGCCACCAAAGCAGCTAATCCCGATACTTCAAAGTGGAATACCAGCCAAGTCACCAGAATGAATGGAATGTTCCAGGGTGCGAAAGTAGCTAATCCGGATGTATCAAACTGGGATACCAGCCAAGTCACCGACTTGAGCGACATATTCAACGGAGCTACTGTTGCCACCCCGGATGTCGCCAATTGGGATACCAGCCAAGTCACCAACATGGAAGGTGTCTTTACTGCAGCAGCTGCCGCGAAACCAGATGTGTCAAAGTGGAAGACCAACAAAGTTACCAATATGCACAATATGTTTGCCGGAGCCAGCAGCATAGAAAATTTGGACGTATCTGGCTGGGATATTAGCCAGGTTGAGGAAGAGACCGTCGCAGACGTTTTCGCTACTGAGGGGCGCACGAGTGTACGGATCAAAGGCGCTGCTTTAAAGCGTAATATTTCTAGCTGGTTTAAGTTTATAGCCGACCCTTACCATATTCGTAATGTTGACGATGGCACGGTGTTAAACGCTACCCCGGGTGATGGGCAAACAGTTTCTGTCATGTTGGATTCGGTTAAAGACAAAATTGTAGATAAGGCCACCTACCTAATTCGCCCTAATGAAATAGTAAAAGTAACGGCAACTCCGACACAGGTTTGGCAAGGCGAACCACTGCCAGTCTTGGATTACCAGGTGGATGCGGCTCATAGCAAAGATTTACTCACCGGTGCTCTCAGAGCTGACTACGGGGCAGATACCCCGGCGGGACAGGTTGCGATTAAGCAAGGAACTTTAAAACTTAAAGACGCAGTAACCGGAGCATATTCACTAGAATTTACCGCAGGAATTCTCAATGTTAATGCTTGTCCAGAGCAACCGGAAGCTAAAGTTGATACTTCTAAGTGGGCTGATAACAATCACCCGGGGGCTAAAAATTGTGCCGATCGAAAGGTATACCAAAGTAGAACCATCACCACTACCCCTCATAAATGGGATAGCAATAAACATGAATGGGTTTTAGATACTGCAAACGCGAAGGAAAAAACTGAGAGTCAATCGCGGAATATGACCGACCAAGAAATCCACATATGCGCTGATAACCAACCTGGAAACCAGCCTTCCGTTACACCCACAGAGCATTCTGGTAAGCACCCCACTGTGCATCCAGTCCCTAAAATTGCTCCAGTGAAGAAAACTGAGCCTACTCAGGTAACCCAGATCTCCACTTTGCCTCAGACCGGGACTTTGGTTGGCCAAATCGCGCTTCTAGCTTGCTTGCTAGGGGCCGCCGGCAGCATTGTTTGCCGCTTGCGCCGCACCGCCCGCTAGCGGATCAGTTTATGACTCTCGGGGTTTGGTGAGGCGTTGGGGCGGCCAAGGAAAAATCCGATTAACGTGGGCAGCGTATTGGATGTATTCATCCCCGAATTCATTTTCAAGCCAGCGTTCTTCAGTGTGTTTCATCAAAACAGTCAACGCCACCCAATAGATGAACGGGAGGGTTAGTAGCCACCAGTTCACTTGTATGAGCAGCAGACCGCAGTTTAATAGCAGGAAGGAAGAATATACGGGATGCCTAACCCAAGCGTATATCCCGCTAGTCATAAGCTGACCAGTTTTAACGCTTTCGACCATGTGAGAGCCAAAAACAGCTGAAACCCACACGATTACCGCAACTACCATCACAACCAGACCCGCCGCAATCATGAGGTTATGCACCCAACTATTTCCGATAGTTCCGTTTGCGATCCAGCCTAAAAAATGGACAAGACTCGCTGCAATCGTGACGATAAAAATACCCGAAACCTATATCGGACCTACACCTAACACAGGCAAATGCGAAGCTCCGATTTTATTCATACAGCTATTTTCGCACCAGCCTAACCCGCTCTAGCAATGGCAGAAGTAGCTAACGCTATGGCAACCGCCGCAGAAGGAGAAGTAAAAGCAATATCCCGGGTGACCACGCCCCGCTTATTTTCTATGCGGATTGAACCATCACTAACTAGCTTTTGGTGACGACTAGCGCTAGCCGTATAGGAGTTAACCGTTGCCTGACTTCTGGCTTTACTCGTTTCCCAGCTAGCAACCACGATTGATTCCTTGAGAAGGAAAAACTCGCCATCAATCAGCTGCATCGAGGCATCTATCCCATCTTTTTGCTTATGTAGATGAAAAATAGGTGAAGAAACTATCTGAGCGTTATCTAGTTGCACAGTATTTTCTGGGGAACGCAAAACATTGACTCCCAGGATTGGCAAAATCAGCTTCACATTATCTAAGAACGACTCGGCTGATGCTCGTTGCGCTTCAGAAAGCTTCCTAACCCGAGGGGTTTGCCTGTTATCAGGCATAGAACAGCGCTCAGCATTCTTAGCGATTTCAACCAGACGGGCTTCTAAATAGCCCCAATGTCCCTCGTTAAAAGATCGTTGCAAGCTAGCGATAATAACGACCTTTTCCCACTGCGGCTTCTTTTTGTCATGATCGCGTAAGCGCTCAACAAAGTTTTCTGTCTTGCCTATATAGCACCAAGTGTTCTCAATAGCTTCAGGGTCATTCCCAAGAAGAATATACACACCATTACAAGCGATTGAGCTGAATGACCCCGTGTTTGCATGGGGTTTTTGAGACGTTTGAGTTTGTTTGAACCTCGTAGCGACTAGACATCATAGTTCTGCTAAAGTCAACACCGCTTTAGCAGGAATTTTTATGGTTTTTGCTTCTAATCATAAAGAGATTATTTGCGGAACTCGGGATGGTAAAAACTCAGCAAAATTGCCGCAGCTATCAGGACTGCGCAACATGTCATTGGTAGCCACGGAGAGAGTCCGTAAAGTGCGGTAGAGGCTATCGGTGCCACTACA
The DNA here is from genome assembly GCF_032557235.1 of Varibaculum cambriense. GTDB lineage: Bacteria > Actinomycetota > Actinomycetes > Actinomycetales > Actinomycetaceae > Varibaculum > Varibaculum cambriense_C. The sequence goes on along the minus strand of NZ_JAWGMB010000011.1, from coordinate 27 downwards.
TAGGCTGCACCATTGTTAGCATTAATC
>NZ_JAWGMB010000010.1:0-69564 GCF_032557235.1 Varibaculum cambriense | reverse complement strand
TCCGCCGGGACAGTCAGTTCCTTATTAGCATCCAGCGCGGCCTTACCCTTATCAGTCAGACCAGTAAGCTCCGTCCCATTAAAAATGAAACGATCATCACTGGGACTAGCAGCCGCACGCAACGGCCTCGCAGCCCGCCCAGCAGCACCGGAACCAGCCTCCCGAAAATCAAGCTGCGAAGTAGCAGCTGAAGATTTATTTTCCACCTGGGTAGAGTGATTCGCGGCAGGCGCCGACAGGGGTATAACCGCCAGTAAAGAGGAGAAAGCCAATCCCAACACAGACAGCAACGCCACGGTGCGCCGACTTAAAGCAGAACGTGAAAAGGTTTTAGCGCCAGTTATTGAGCGACTCGCCAGATCAAAAAGTTTATCCATATCCACGCTTACCTCGTTCACGTAATATCGAAGCTAATACCGAGAATCAGCAGAAAAACATCAGCTAGCTCCCAGAAAACAACAAACTAACATCTATTATCTGGCTCTAATAGAAGGGTGTCAATCATTAATTAATTGGCGGTCAGTCCCTAAATACGGCATTTTAAGCACCCCCCCCCCGAAAAACTCAGATATCCAGCTAAAACGCTACTTAGGAGCCTCCGGGGGCTTAAGCCCTAAACCGTAGATTAAATTATTGTAATCCCCGTTTTAGGACTTTCTCCCTATCCCGCCTTTAATCTACCTAAGCACGAGCTGAGCTCCGGTTGGACGAAACCTAGTAAAGGTGTCGCATATTCTGCGTCAAACGCTTCACACAGGCCAGGAAATGTTATTTCGGGAGTTAGGTTCTGGGCGTTCCCGGGTTACTACCGGGTATCCATAGGCGGCACCCGCAACTGTCCCGGTTAGACCGCCATAAGCGGTTCCTGTGAGGTTAGCAATACACAAGTACCGGCTGGGAAATTACCTTGATACACTTGGTATGGATATGTCATTACAAGCAGGAGGAATAATGAAAAATTGGTTGCGTACCACAGCTGCTTTCGCAGGCGTGGCAGCACTGACACTGGGGGGCGCTGTTTCCGCTGTAGCAGCAAACAGTGTTGACGACGGTAGCACTGTCAAGACCTTCGATGTTACTTGGAGCGACAAAGTCAAACGGTACGACCCGGCGCTTGAAGGCACCGAAGTTAACGTCCTTCTATACTGTCCGGTCTACGAATTCAAAGCCGGTAAAGCAACCGGTGACCTGCTTGGCTACGAGTGGCCAAGGCTCACACTAACCGTTGGCAAAGATGAGCAGATTCCACTCGACGTGAACCTCAAGAACCCCAAGTACAAGGATGTTGACAAGATCGGCGTCCAGGACTGCTACGAGTATCGTCACGGGCAGCACGGACACAGCCAGTTCTCCTTTTCAACCGGATATAATAATGGCGTGAAACAACTGGCTATGTACCAGCAGGCCAATACCGATTTCAAGTTTGAGTTGGTTAAAGGCGAGTGGGATGGGGAAACCTATCTAGGTGAGGTTCCCGCCGGCAAGGCACCCACAATCACAATTGGGGTATCGCAACATAAGGCCGGAGACGCAGTTACAGAAGACGGCGAAAAAGTTTACAAGCCCCTTATCACCAAGGGCGGCGACCCGGCGGCGAACAAGTATGTTTTCGCCGATGGTGATTCTCGTAGGCCCTCTGCCGATAACGTAGGCCGTCAAGATAGTCCAATTACTCGCGCTTCAATTGGTAACAGCCTGGACATCTTCTCTGGATACACGGGTCGTTACAAGTGGTACCAGTTGACCGCCTCGATTGACGATCCTGAGGAGGCCAAGCTCTTCCGCATTGAGAGCGTTGAAGGTAATGACATTGATGGCTGGACTGTAAAGGTAAGCTCGGCTATCCGCAAGATTACCCCCGAGGCTCCGACCGTTGCAGATTCCGATAAATGCGGAGTTGCTGGCACGGTACAGCTTCCCGAGTCCAAGTACTTCGATTACGAAACCGTTACCGAGGGAACCAAAGTTTCGGTAGCAGCCCTGTTGAAGCAGGATTTCAAGGGCAAGATCGAAGTTAAGGGCGACACCAAGTGGGAGTTCAATGTTGCTCCTAAGCCGTGCACGATAGCTCCAGCTGAACAGTTGGCAACTCCGGTAGCTCCTAAGCTGATCAATCCTTCCGCTGATGATCCGGCTTCTTGCACCACCAAACCTTACGTGACGATTCAGAAGACCGAGGGCGTTTCCTACACCGTTACTGCCAACGGCATTGAGCTGAAGGCTAACCAGGGCGGCAAGTACATCTACCCGTACAACTCGAAGGTACAAGTTAAGGCCTCCGCATTGGACGGTTACTTCTTTGCTGAAAACGCTGTAACTCAGTGGACTTGGGACAGTCACAATACTGCAATGTCCCCAGCATGCAAGCCGGCTCAGCCTAATAATAAGCCGGCTCAGCCTATGAAGAAGCTGGCGTCAACTGGTGCTGAGGTCACTTCCCTACTCGGCATCTCCGCTCTACTGCTCCTGGTAGGCGGTGCGCTAACCGCACGCAGGTTCCAGTAACCAACTAGCAACCTGCATTTCGCCTCCCGGCATTAGCCGGGAGGCAAAATGTTTTTATACGACTTTACGTTCCTCATCCGAAGCTTAACTAGCACCACCACAACTGCGTTATCAGCTCAGATGCCTGTTCCGGGCTGGAGGTTAGCTACTAACGTCCAGTAAGTCTGGCGCGTATTCTAGCTACCGCCACGCAAAGACTGCCCGCCGGGTACTTTCTGTGATTATCACTAACAGAAAAATCAAAAGGATGGCAAGATTGGTTGAGGATCAAGCTGGTGAACTGGGAGAAAAGGAGATCACCAAGACCTGGCAGCTGGAAAATGGCGAGCCGGTAGGCGATCCGGAAGTCTCGGAAAAGGTCATCAAGGATCCACAGGATCGTAAAGTCCGCGTAGGAACGAAGTGTGTCTGCGAGGTCCCGACCGATCCCACAGATCCTACAGATCCGCCCGACAAACCCTCTGACGAGCCACTTGCTTTCTTTATTTAACTCGGCCAGCACCGCTGGTGGTATCGTGACAGCAAGATCCCCAAAAACTTCTGATTTCAGCCATCCTAATAGCGGTGTTGGTATTAACTTGTCTGGGCGGAAGCGCCATGTTGATATGGGCTTGTTCCCTGTCTGGATTCGAAGATTTCAATGCCTGGTATGCTTTCACAACTGGCATCTTTGCATTTATCGCCCTGATGCTGTTGTTCCTTACCCTGCGTTATTTGAAAGATTACAAGACCGCAAAACAGCTATAAAATCACTAGACCGATTACCACACCCCCTTGCTGTTTGACGAGATGTTGACTACTCCCCCGGTGGTACAAAATGTGCCTCCGCCCTATTTATCCTGGTAAGTAACCTCTAAAGTCGCGCGCGCCAAGGAGTGGAAAAGCGCCTGGAAGTTAGCAGCCGCCGCTGACGCGTCCTCATCCAGTTCCAAAGTTTCCGTATCCAAGGCGTGAACGGCAAAAATATAGCGGTGTGGGCGATCACCCTTCGGTGGTGCCGCCCCCATATAAGACCAGCCGCCCCCATCGTTACGCAAATGGAAAGCCGGTCCGTCAAGCTCTAAGTCACTGCTGCCCGCGCCAGTCGGCAGCGACGTCATTTCCGCCGGGATATCGGTAATTAACCAGTGCCAAAAACCCGAAGGCGTAGGGGCATCAGGATCAAAGCAAGTAAGCAGGAAAGACTTGGTTTCTTTAGGGAAACCGCTCCAAGAAAGCTGCGGAGATAGGTTCTCCCCCGCCGCAATCTGCGCGGTCGGCATCTGTCCCCCTGTCGTCATATCGGCAGAAGTCAAAATAAAAGTAGGAAGCTGCGGCAACGCCTCGTAAGGGTCCAGAGCCAGCGGGCGAGAGTTAAGATCCATGATTCCTCCAATACGCTCAGTGCTTTTGACTCTAGGCTACGTGAATAGCCCCGCTTAGGCAGCAAAATAACCAGCCTATACCACACTGGAATTATTTAGCGATTACTAAAAAGCCTTAGAATCGAGGCGTGTTGCATTTGATCTATTTCGAGCCTCGAATTCCGGGAAACACCGGAGCCGCTATCCGCTTATCCGCCTGCACCGGCACCCTATTACACCTGGTAGAACCACTTTGTTTCGATATGGATGACACGAAGCTCAAGCGCGCGGGACTCGACTACCACGACCTGGCGCACGTGAAAGTACACCCTAATCTAGAGGACGCCCTCGCCGATATCCCCGGAAAAATCCACGCTTTTACCGGTCACGCAAAACTGCACTTTCAAGACGCGTCCTACGGAAGTGAGGACGGTCTACTATTTGGCCCCGAACCTACCGGACTCCCCGAGGAAGTCATGGCACATCCTCGGATAGCTGACTTGGTGCGAATCCCGATGGTGCCACACTTGCGTTCATTGAACCTAACGATTTCAGCTTCCATCGGCCTATATGAAGCCCTAAGGCAGAACTCTTACCCGAATCTAGTTTAATTACCGTTCCCGGGGCGCAGCGGGGACGAAACTATCAGCCAGATCAAAGTTAGTGCCGTTAAAATCGTGGGCAAATAATAGTAGGCCTGCCCCCAGTTATACAGCAGCTGCGCGCTGTCTAAATGCGCAGACGAAAAGGCAAAACCAAATAGCACCAGCAACAAAGCTTCTATCCCAGTGAGCGTCCAGGCAAGCAAGCGCATCCGCCGGCCGTTATGAATCACCGCTATCGACAAAACAATCCAATGCGCCACATTCGCCAGCGACAACATGGCCAACCCATAGCCGGCAGACCCAGAGGCCGGCAGGGTGGAAAACTCATGGAACAGCGCAACCACCGCAAACACCACTAAGCCCGCCATAAATATGCGCCCAGCTCCCCTAGAAGCGGTGCGCGGATCCTTATGGGACTGTTGCGCAGACTCAGATGCTGACAATATCTTCTCCGAATTTTTGCGGTAGGTGCCTTTAAATTCTACCCGCACTAGTTGCAGGTACCCCCACTCTCACCCCAAGCTCAATAAATAATAATGTATTCTCCTTCACATTTTTTCGCCGTCTTGAGAAAGAGGGTAATTCAGAGTGCGTTTACCGGTCAAAAATGAAACAATGACTGCAGGTGTCTGGAAGTGTGCCGGCAAGCAGGAACCAATACTTACAGTTCTTGCCTTGCCCGGTCGCGGTCAGACATAGCCGTGCTTTTATCAAGGAGAACATCACAATGACGAGCACCTATGACATTGTAGTCTTGGGCGCAGGCAGCGGTGGATACGCTACCGCCTTGCGCGCTTCCCAACTGGGAATGAAAGTTGCCCTCATCGAGGGAGACAAAGTGGGTGGCACCTGCCTCCACCGGGGCTGCATCCCTACCAAGGCAATGTTGCATGTGGCAGAAACCGTGGATGCCATCAAAGAAGCCTCTCGCCTGGGCGTTAAGGCCAGTTTTGAGGGCGTTGACATGCACGAAGTTGGCCGCTTCCGCGACAAGACTATTTCCCGCCTCCACAAGGGACTACAGGGGCTAGTTAAATCCCGCAAGATCGACTACATCCAAGGATGGGGTCGGGTGGTCAGCGCCAATACCGTTCAGGTTGGCGATCAGACTTACCAAGGGAAAAACCTGGTACTCGCTACCGGCTCTTATTCCAAGTCCCTTCCGGGTCTGGAAATTGAGGGACGCGTGATCACTTCCGATCAGGCGCTGCAACTTGATTGGGTTCCCAACAAGGCAGTGGTGCTCGGCGGCGGAGTTATCGGAATCGAGTTCGCGAGCCTGTGGGCTTCCTTGGGCACCGAGGTAACCGTGATTGAAGGACTACCTCATCTCGCTAATAACGAGGACGCCTCCATTTCTAAGGGGCTAGAGCGGGCCTTCCGCAGCCGCGGTATTGCTTTCAAGACCGGCACCATGTTCGATTCAGTTACCCAAACTGGTAACTCGGTACAGGTTAAGACCCAGTCCGGCGATACTTTTGATGCTGACGTACTGCTGGTAGCAGTAGGGCGCGGACCGCGCACCCAAGACATGGGATTTGAACAAATCGGGGTAAATATTGATCGCGGTTTCATCCCGGTAGATGAGCACTTGATGACTAACGTTCCCGGGGTGTATGCCGTAGGTGATATTGTTCCCGGTCTACAACTGGCGCATCGCGGTTTCGCGCAAGGCATTTTCCTGGCCGAATACTTAGGAGGTCTCGATCCGCAGCCCTTGGTAGAGCCCAATATTCCCCGGGTTACTTTCTGCGAGCCCGAGATCGCTTCGGTTGGTTTAACCCAGACGCAAGCGGAAGAAAAGTTCGGCAAAGACCAGGTGAAAGTCACCGAATATAATCTGGCAGGTAACGGCAAATCCCAGATTCTAGGCACTGGCGGGATCATTAAACTGGTAGCGCAAAAAGACGGCCCGATCGTAGGCTTCCACGCCCTTGGCAAACGGGTAGGCGAACTGGTTGGGGAAGGCCAATTAATGGTCAACTGGGAGGCCTTCCCAGAAGATTTGGCGGCCTTAGTACACACCCACCCCACCCAAGACGAAGCAATTGGTGAAGCCGGTATGGCTCTTGCCGGCAAACCCTTACATTCCTAAGGTCCAGAAAGGTAGATTAATAACATGGCACAAGATATTGAGATGCCCGCTCTGGGCGAATCGGTAACCGAAGGTACGGTTTCCCGCTGGTTAAAGAAGGTTGGCGACCAGGTAGCAGTAGATGAACCACTACTGGAGGTTTCCACCGACAAGGTTGACTCTGAAGTTCCCTCTCCCACCTCGGGAGTAATCACCGAAATTTTGGTGGAAGAGGATGAAACCGTAGATGTAGGCACGGTAGTTTGCCGGGTAGGTGAAGCAAGCGAAGCCCCCTCGGATGCCCCTGCAAGCCCAGCAGCTCCTGAGGCACCAGACACTCCTGCGCCCTCTATCCCGGCGACTCCCCCAATGCCGGAAAGCCCGGCAGGTGGCTCTGCTCCGGCAGGTGGCGGACAAGCCGTGGAAATGCCGGCTCTAGGCGAATCGGTAACCGAAGGCACCGTTTCTCGCTGGCTGAAAAAAGTCGGTGACCAGGTAGCAGTAGATGAACCGCTACTGGAAGTGTCCACTGACAAAGTTGATTCTGAAGTGCCTTCCCCGATCGCGGGAGTAGTCACTGAGATTTTGGTACAAGAGGATGAAACCGTAGACGTAGGCACCGTGCTTTGCCGCGTAGGCGATAGCGCCGCGGCTCCGGCTCAAAGCAGCACACCCGCTGACCCTGCTGCCTCTCCCACCCCTGCGAGTCCTGCTGCCCCTCAGGTGCCGGCGGTTCCCCCGGCTCCCTCCCTGCCGGAGAATCCGGAAGAACTACCGGGCGCGGGTATTCCGTCTTCAATCAAACGTGAAGGCGACCATCACGTAGTACAGTGGGCATACCCGCAGGTACATACGGGTTATCCCGGTACGATGACTGCCCAAGGACAGGTTGTACCACCCTCCGATAATCTTCCCGCCGCTCCGGCTGCTCCGGCCGCTCCTGCGGCTCCTGCGGCTCCTGCGACTCCCCCGGCGCCTAAAGCTGCGCAAGCCCCAGCCGCGCCGAAACCACCGGCAGCACCGCCGGCTCCTAAGGCTCCCGCCGCTCCGACTCCTCCTGCCTCCTCACAGCCGGACGAAAAACTGCAGGCAGCTGCGCAGGTAAGTGGCGGTTACGTAACTCCGATCGTACGCAAGCTAGCGCGCGAAAAAGGGGTAGATATTTCCACCCTTAAAGGCAGTGGCGTAGGCGGACGGATCCGACGCGAGGACGTGCTGGCAGCTGCGCAGAAACCGCAAGCGGCACCGGCGTCAGCTCCGGAAACACCCGCAGCTCCGCTACCTCCGATCGAGCCAGCGCAAGAACGGGGCAAGACCGAGAAGTTATCCCGGATGCGTCAGACTATCGCCAAGCACATGATGAATTCGCTGGCCTCTACCGCGCAGCTGACGACGGTAGTCGAGGTGGACGTTACCCGGATCGCGAATCTGCGGGCGCGCGTCAAAGACTCTTTCGCGCAGCGAGAAGGCACCAAGTTGTCCTTCTTACCCTTCTTTGTGAAAGCGGCAGTGGAAGCCCTGAAGGCGCATCCGAAGATCAACTCGCGGGTAAATGACGAAACCAACGAGGTCACCTACTTTGATCACGAGAACGTCGGAATTGCGGTGGACTCTGAGAAGGGTCTGATGGTGCCGGTTATCAAGAACTGTGGTGATCTGACGATTGCGGCTATTGCCCGCAAGATCAACGAGTTGGCCGCGAAGGTTCGCGACGGTTCTATCAGTATTGATGAAATGTCTGGCGGCACCTTCTCGATTACCAATACTGGTTCGCGCGGCGCCCTCTTCGATACTCCGGTAGTTAACTACCCGGAGGAAGCGATTTTGGGACTCGGCACGATTGTACGTCGGCCAATGGTAGTGAAAGATTCTGAAGGAAACGACACTATTGCAGTGCGTTCCCTGGTATATCTGGCGCTATCTTATGACCATCGTCTAATCGACGGAGCGGATGCCGCTCGTTACCTGACCACGGTGAAGAAGCGCCTAGAAGAGGGAGATTTCTCTGCCGAGGTTGGGCTCTAGGATCTCTAACTAGCTAAAAGTTAATACTCCTGATAATGTTCTTTGGCTCCGGGAAACCGGAGCCAAAGAACATTTTTATACCGTCATTTTCAGTAAAAATGGGCATTATCCTGTAAAAACCATAACCGGCATGATTATTGGGGAGGTTATTCTAACCCCCATAAAAGACGGAAGAATCCCCCCCCATCAGTAAGCGTCATGACATTCCAAAAACATCGGGGGGACGCTTCGTAATCTGCTGAAAAATCATGCGTGCCTGATTGTTTTGGTAACGAATCCAAATCCAGGACTGCACCGAATCGGAATCAAAATAGATAACCTGTGCGGTGTGAGGACCTAGCTCGCGTACCTCTACTTCCGAGGGCGAAGGCGGAGCCTCTGCCAAGAGAGCCGCGGCCTCGGTTCGGGAAATGGGAACCCCCAGTTCCCCGATCGACATAAAATCCGGATGCATCAATTCCCTAATTCTTACCCGATCCGCACTGGCACAATACTTTTGAAAACGCAGATCCTCGTCTCTTACTACCTGGGTGATAGCCCGTAAATTGGCGGCGGCTCCCCGCGCGGGAGATCCTAATCCCCCAACGCCGACCGGCCCCGAGTTAGGGCCTTCCCGCCAGGAAGTTGCCGGCTGCGGGCTCTGATTGGTGCGGGGAAGCTTGGTTACGTTATCGGGAATACTTTTCTTGGCCTTCGGCATTGGCCATTCACTAACCACTAAACTCTCTAGGTTCTGCTGGTAATTACCGCTAAGCAGGTCTGGGCTACTCCCCGGACCTAGGTTTACTTCTTTTCCGTCACGGTGGGCATAAGCCACTTCGCGCGCGTAAATATGTGCCTGAGTCAGCAGTGCTTGTTCTTTAGAGCCTGCACAGGCAACTTGCAAAGATTTCCCTTCCAGCAAACGATCAATATTACGAATAATAGAAAGATCAGTGACCGGCATTCCATCGAGTTTCTGCCAGTCGTTACTGCGCCATTTATGCCGCCAAGTTTGCAGCACTGCCGCTACATATTCGGAAGAAGTGAAAATAACCAGCGGTTCATTAACCTGGTTACAGCGACGTACAAAAGAAAAAACCGCTCGAAATTGGGCTTGTGTTATCGATGCGGAATCCTCCTCGTATCCGCACGCCCAATTGTCTTGGTCAATCACCCATGCCCAACCCACTAGGTTAGCTTCTGCAAGCATATAGGCGTCGACTGCTACGGTTAAAGTCACCTTGATATCTTTTCACATTTACTTAGAGATTGCTTGCTACTTGCATAGTTCTGGGCTTAATGGGAAGTATTTTCCGGTTTTATCCGGGCGGAGAGCAATTGGCGGGCTTGCCCCGCCAAAACTACAGAACCAAAGATTACGATACCGACCGCGTCCGCCGGGAGATTTCCTTCTTCGGTTAGCGAGACTGCTTGATCTACCGCGTCTAGCAGGTTAGGAGCCGCAAAAGTTTGTTCGGCGCCAAAGACTTCTCCCGCGATTTTCGCCAGTTCCACCGGTTCCATGGCGCGTTCGCCCTCCATCGGCAAAGTCACCACGGCATCTAGCAACGGCTCCATTTCCGCGAGGATACCTTCCACATTTTTATCTCCCATAGCCGAGAAAACGCCCACTACTTTTTGGAATCCGAACGCGTCCTCAATCCCAGATCTAAGTGCCGCTGCCCCTGCCGGATTATGCGCGGCATCTACGATAACCGTAGGAGAGCCTCCCAATACCTCCAGTCGCCCGGGGGAGCGTGCCGCATCGAGGCCGGCTGCCAACACTTCCTCGGAAAGTGCTTTACCTGCCCCCAGCGCTTCGACTGCCGTTATTGCCAGGGCAGCGTTTACCGCCTGATGACTACCAAAGAGCGGCAGGTAGAGATCTTGATAGGTGGCTGCCGGGGTGGTCAGGGTGAATACCTGTCCCCCAACCGCCATTTTCTGCTCCCTAACTTGGAAGTCCTCGCCATATAGGCGCAAGGTGGCATTTTTTTTCTGGCACGCCTGCCGAATTACCTGGAGTGCTTCGTCGGCTTGCGGGGCGCAAATAACGGTGGCACCTGGTCGGATAATCCCTGCCTTTTCCTGGGCGATCTGCGCAAGCGTATCCCCTAACCATTTTTCATGATCAAAAGAAATCGGACAGATAACCTGCACCGCACTGTCGAGCACATTGGTGGAATCCCAGCGTCCACCCATCCCCACTTCGATTACTCCCACATCGATAGGGGCGGCAGCAAAAGCTTGAAAAGCTAGAGCGGTTAGATACTCAAAGAAAGAAAGACGGCCTTGCCCGGCACTTTCGCCCTCTTTGTCGGCGAGGGCGATAATCGGTTCCACGTCCTGGTTGGCTTGCAAGAATGCCTGGGGGCTGATCGGTTCCCCGTCAATCGAGATTCTCTCCCGCACGCTCACCAGGTGTGGAGAGGTAAAACGCCCTACCCGCAGGCCCTGGGCACTTAAGAGACTGTCAGCGATCCGCGCAGTAGAGGTTTTCCCGTTAGTACCGGCAATATGCAAACTGGGATAGGACAGCTGCGGATCCGAAAGATAGTCGAGGGCGCGCTCGATCCGGGCTTTAGTTGGCGAAATATTATGTTCAGGGCGCCTAGAAACGATGCGGGCATAGAGCTGAGCCACTTCGAAATCCGCTTGCAAGGATTCATCCGAAGTCGGCGAATCCGCTGCCGTTGCAGGTGTGGAACTGTCGCGGCCATTTTCTGCGTTTTCTTCGGCTTCTGCGGCTTCAGGGTCTCCGATCTGCTCGGGCAAAACTATCCCACCCGCCTGCAATACTTCCCGTAGGCGCTCACTGTCTTGCTGATCTGCGGAGTTATCGCTGATCGGCAAATCGATACGTTCTTGCCGATCGGCTTCCGCAAGATAAGGCAATAGATCGGGATCGATCCCTCCGCGTCTTCCCTGAGCGTTTTTCGCAATCTCTTCGTACGGGTTAACCTGGCGTTCTTGACCGTCTTGACTATGCACTTGCTCCCCCTTTTCAGCTCATATCCTACTGAGGGATCGCTCGCCCTCCCAACTTTTACCCCGTCCTCCCTAAAACTGTCGGTTTTCCGCCTCCCGTAAACAGCCAAAACCCCTAGCGCCAGGATTTTAACAGGATGAATGTTAAATAAAACAGTATATCTGTTGTGTTATCGTAGTTAGTTAGTTACCCTGGAACTGTCAGCTTCCACATTCAAAGGAGAATGCAAAAACATGACGAAAGAAGACCGCCGCCTATCCGAAGGCCCCCTGGTAGTAGCAATCGACTCCTCTACCACCTCCTCAAAAGCTATTTTGGTAGATGCCTCCGGAACCGTATGGCATACCGCCAAACGCAATATCCAGCTACACACCCCCGCTATGGATCACTATGAACACAATCCTTTACGCTGGTGGGAAAGTGTTTACGCCGTAATCGGCGAAGTGCTCTCCAAGATTAGCGCTAAAGACCGCGAACGGGTTGCTGCCATCGGAATCACCCACCAGCGCGAATCTTTCGCCCCCTTCGACAAAGATGGCCGTCCCTTAAGAAACGGGATTTTGTGGCTAGATGGGCGCGCCACCGATCAGATCCGCAAATACGGAAATGAACACATTCATCAACTATCCGGAAAACCGGCCGGGGTTACTCCCGGCATCTACAAGATGGCTTGGGTTAAAGAAAACGAACCCGAAGTTTTCAAAAAAGCCCACAAAGTGGTGGAAGTCCACGGCTATATTGCCTTCCGCCTCATCGGTAAATGGGTATCCTCGCAAGCCGCCACCGATTCCCTGGGCCTATTCGATGTCCAAAAACGCGACTATGCCCCTGAACTTTTGGAGATTGCCGGGGTCACCCGGGACCAGATGGCCGATCTGGTAGAACCCTCCAAACCTATGGGAACCCTGCTGCCGGATCTAGCAGCCGAATGGGGCATTAAAGAAGTCCCGATTATCGCCGGCCTGGGCGATGGTCAAGCCGCCGGGATCGGGGCGGCCGCTACCAGCCCCGAAGTGGCGTTCCTCAACCTGGGCACCGCGGTAAACGCCGGCGTGGAATCCCCTGAATATCGCTATGACCCCGTATTCCGCACCCACGTGTCTGGAATCCCCGGAAACTATGTGTTCGAAGTACTCCAGTCTTCTGGATCCTACCTGGCCGGTTGGTTCAGGGAAGCGCTTGGCGATCCCAAACTATTAGGCGAGCCAGATCCTGCCCTCGACGATGCCGCCTCCCAGATTCCGCCCGGCTGTGAAGGCTTGATTACCTTGCCTTATTGGAACGCAGTACAAAGCCCCTACTGGGATTCAGTAGCCCGCGGAGCAGTAGTTGGCTGGCGCGGCACCCACTCGCGTGCCCATATGTATCGTTCGATTTTGGAGTCGATCGGCTTTGAAATGCGTTTGAACCTGGATTCGATCGAAAAGGGTACCGGCGTCAAACTTGAAGGATTGCGCGCCATGGGCGGGGGTACCCGCTCGAAACTATGGCGCCAGATCATGTCAGATTGCACCGGATTGCCGATCACCGTTTGCCTCGAAGATGAAATTTCAGCCCTGGGGGCTGCGGTACTAGCTATGGCCTCCACCGGGGTTTACGGCAGCAATGATGTCGCCACCGCCGCGAAGAAGATGGCGCACTATGGGGAAACCATTGAACCGAATATGCAGCTACACCAGCGTTACCAGGAGGTAGCCAGCGTGCAGCGAAAACTCTACCCCCGCCTACAAGATATTTTTGAAGATTTGCATGATTTATCGCGCAAGTATCCATCCACAAAGCCCGAGTCCCCAGCGGCCGAGCTATAAGAGAAAAGAGAAACAATGAGTGTTATTACTGTTCTAGGTGCGGGCGCTATGGGCTCTGCCCTGTGTACACCAGTTGCGGATGCGGGCTGGGAGGTGCGTCTGTGGGGTACTTGGCTAGATGACCATCTACTGGATGCGGTTGAGGCCGGAAAGCCTCATCCACGCACCAAGGAACCCTTGGCTAAAGGAGTCAAAACCTATCGTAGCGACCAGCTAGCAGCAGCTTTAGAGGGCGCTAACGTGGTTGTCATGTCGGTGGCCTCTGTCGGGGTACCCAAGATTTGCGAGATGGCGCTGGCAGGAATGGCCAAGGCCGATGCCATCTGGCTTACTTCTAAAGGATTCTGCCCCGATAAAAATGGGATTATCGAGCAGCTACCTACCGCTATTCGCCGGATTGGAAAAGAAAATGGCTACGAAAAGCTCCCCCCGATCGTAGCGATTGCCGGACCAGTTAAGGCCAATGAATGCGCCGGCCGCAAGCCCACAGCCACCATTTTTGGTTGTAAGGATCTGGCGGTATCCAAGAAATATGCCACCGAAGCATGCACCGAAAACTACGCTATCGAATACAGTGATGATGAAGTCGGAGTCGAGATTTGCGCCCCGATGAAGAACGTGTATGCAATCGCCCTCGGGATAGCTGACGGTCTAGAAGAAGCTACCGGCATCCCCCACCACAACCTGAAAGCCGCTACTTTCACCCAGGCGGTCAAAGAAATGTCCCTGCTGGGGCAGTCTCAAGGCGCCAAGATGGAAACCGCTTTCGGTTTGCCCGGGGTAGGTGACCTGGAAGTTACCGGCCTGTCGGGGCGTAACAAAGTCTACGGAGTACGGCTCGGGAGAGGCGAGAACCCGAAAGAGGCGCTCGCGGAAATGGATCGCCTGGAGCAAACCGTCGAAGGAGTTCCGGCAGCCGCGTTGGCCGCCAAGTTTGTGGAGCAACACGCCGCCGATATTAAAGATCAGTTGCCACTGTTGGCAGCAGTGAACCAGATTCTAGAATCTGAGGATCTATCGGTTAAGGACGTAGTAGCGAAAGCCGTGCTGCCTCGTGCCTGAGAGCACTAAGTCCACTCCCGCCTCGCGTCAGCAGCTGATCTTACAACAGGTGGCGCGAGGCGGTTCGGTGCGGGTAGAAGAGCTGGCAGCAAAGCTAGGCGTGTCAGAAATGACGGTCTACCGCGATATTGCGGAGCTAGAAAAAAGCGATTTAGTACAGCTAAACCGCAAAGAAATAACTGCCGCCGAATCTTCACTTATAGAGGCCTCTGCACGTCTAAGAATCGCAACCAACGCCGCTACAAAGAACGAGATTTCCCGGCTATCCAGGCAGTTTTTACGCAGTGGCATGTCCGTGGCGCTAGATGATTCCTCAACCAATCTTCCGCTAATAGAAAATTTGGAGTCCCTAGCTCCGCTTACCGTAATTACTAACGCCGAGTTCTTGGCGCAACGGGTACGGGAGCAAAAGGGGATACGTCTAATCTTGCTGGGAGGAACCTATGAGGCTTGGGCAGATTCGTATTTCGGGGATTTAACTGAGCTCGCTGTGAGCCAGTTAAACATCGATATCTGCATCATGTCAGCCACCGCGATTAATCATGGCTATTGTTTCCACCCCGATCAACAGGTAACCAAATTTAAACGCGCCCTCCTGGCCGCTTCGCGGCGGAAAATCCTGGTCGCAGATGCTTCAAAGTTCCGCCGTTCCGCCCTATTTAAAGTAGGTCCCCTCAGCGACTTCGACACTGCAATTATCGATAGCGATACCCCGGATTGGGCTCACACCGAACTCAAAGACAGCGGATTAGAGGTGTTAGTCGCCGGTTAATCCGCATGCTCTGCAATTGGTTTCCGCCGGCAACCTGTAGTTGCCGGCGGAAACCGATTACTGTAACAACCCTTTATTTAAGGTTCATATCCATTTATGCCTTTACCGGATGTACCTCGGTGATGTTAATCTTCACCGCATCATCCGCGCCGGCCTGAACCTTAAGCTCCGTGGCCAAGACCTCATGGGCGATCATCGGCGCATGAGCCTCAACGCTTTGGACTTTATCCGCGGGAACTTCCAGTATTAACTCGATACGGTCAGAAACATGTAGATCCTGAGATTTACGCTCATCTTGAATAGAGCGCACCAAGTCGCGGGCATAGCCTTCCGCTTCCAGCTCGGGGGTGATTTCAGTATCGAGTACCACCACTGCCCCATCGCCTAGCACCGTGGCCACCTGGCCTGCTTCTACCTCTACCGTAGTAGACAGCGAGAACTGGTCTCCACTCAAGGTAACCGGCTTACCGGCAATGAGCACTTCGGGGAATATTACCGTTTCGCCCTCTTCGTGCCACTCGCCAGTCTTTTGCGCCTTAAACAATTGGGAAGTGGCTTTGCGAATCTCGGGAGCGAAAGCTTTGGGATTCAGTTTCAATTGCCGCTGCAGCTGCAAACCCGATTCCCTAGAAACCTGCAACACCACCTGTTTCACGTTTACTTCCCCGGCGATCAGATCGGAAAAGTCCGCCAGTTTTTGGCTACCATCATCCACAACCGTTAGGGACTGCAACGGTTGCCGCACCCGCAAACCATGGGTTTTACGCAGCGAATGCGCCGCCGAAACCACTTCGCGCACCATATCCATAGCCGACACCAAAGCCGGGTCATCCACCGTATCCGGGATTACCGGGTAGTCGCACAGATGTACCGATTCTCCCCCGGTCAGTCCCCGCCAGATTTCTTCACTCACTAGCGGAGCTAGCGGTGCCATCACTCGCATCAAAACCTCTAGACAGGTGTACAGCGTGTCGTAAGCTGCGGCCTCCTCGTTCCAGAAGCGATCACGAGAGGTACGCACATACCAGTTAGTCATCAAATCCAGATACTCGCTAACTGCCTCGCAAGCTCCCGGAATATCGTAACTATCCAATAGTTCCTTGACGTTTAACGCCAAGTTGCGGGTACGTGCCAACAGATACCGATCCATTACTCCCAGCTGCTCCCGGGTCTGGGGATCCGCTAGATCCAAGGCTTTCGCCTGATAACCGGCACCTTTATTACAAGAACCAGCGTAGAGGGCGAAGAAATAATAGATATTCCATAGCGGCAAAATCACGTGGCGCACCGTGTCGCGGATCCCCTCGCTCTTTACCACCAGGTTCCCTCCCCGCACCACCGGGGAGGACATTAGAAACCAACGCATTGCATCCGAGCCGTAGGTGTCGAATACCTCATTAACATCCGGATAGTTACGTAGCGACTTCGACATTTTACGGCCATCATCGCCGAGCACAATCCCGTGGGAAACACAGGAAGTGAAAGCCGGACGATCGAACAGCGCCGTGGCGAGCACGTGCAGCAGGTAGAACCAGCCGCGGGTCTGCCCGATATATTCCACAATGAAATCACCGGGATAGTGATCCTCGAACCATTGCTGATTCTCGAAGGGGTAATGCACCTGCGCATAGGGCATTGAACCGGAATCGAACCAGCAGTCCAACACGTCCGGAATCCGCCGCATCATGGATTTACCGGTGGGATCATCCGGGTTAGGCCGCACCAAAGTATCAATAAATGGTCGGTGCAGATCTTTAACTTCTACCCCGAAATCTTTTTCTAGTTCCTCCAGTGAACCGTAAACATCTACGCGCGGATAAGCCGGATTATCAGATTTCCATACCGGAATGGGGCTGCCCCAGAAACGGTTACGCGAAATCGACCAGTCGCGAGCGCCCTCAAGCCATTTACCGAACTGCCCATCCTTAATATGGTCAGGTACCCAGTCGATCTGCTGGTTTAGTTCCACCATCCGGTCGCGGAAGTCAGTGACTTTTACGAACCAAGAGGAAACGGGTTTATAGATTAGGGGTTTGCGGCAACGCCAACAGTGCGGATAAGAGTGGACAAAGGACTGCTGGCGCACCAGCACTGCCCGTTTTTCTTTCGGGGTACGCGCCAAGGGGCCTTGGTCGTCCTCGTTACCCAGCCGGAAGTCGCGAATAATCTGTTTATTGGCGTCAAAAATCTGCATCCCTTGATAGTCGGGAACCTCCGCGGTGAATAGCCCGGCATCATCTACCGGGGTCACGGCGTTAATCCCGTTGGCGGTTAGCAGGATCATATCGTCCTCGCCGTAGGGAGCCTGATGTACCAGCCCGGTACCGTCAGTGGTGGTTACAAAGTCCGCCGCCAGCACATGATAGGCCTTAGCCCCAGGGGTTTCGCCCTCACCCAGTTGCCCCTTAAAGTAATCAAAAATCGGTTCATAGGAGCGTCCCACCAGCTTAGAACCGGGGTACTCTGCCACGATTTGCGGATCTTCGCCCAGCTCCTTGGCATAAGCAGACAAAAGATCACGCGCGATAATAACTTTTTCCCCGGCAACTGGTGATTCTAGATCCGGGTCTACCTGCACGGTTACGTAAGTAATCTCTGGGCCGACCGCGATTGCCAAGTTAGAGGGCAGCGTCCAAGGGGTAGTGGTCCAAACCAGCGCCAGTTCCCCAGTTTCCAGGCGCAGTCCCACAGTCACGGTATTGTCTTGACGATCCTGATAGATATCGTCATCCATTTTCAATTCATGGTTAGACAGCGGAGTCTGGTCATTCCAGCAATAGGGCAATACCCTAAAACCCTCGTAGGCCAAGCCCTTATCGTATAGCTGTTTAAACGCCCAGATCACGGACTCCATATAGTTAACGTCTAGGGTCTTGTAGTCGTTATCGAAATCTACCCAGCGTGCCTGGCGGGTAACGTATTCTTCCCACTCTTTGGTGTAGCGCAGCACTGATTCCCGACAGGTCTGGTTAAACTTTTCAATCCCGGTACCGTCCGGGCCTTCGATCTCAGATTTGTCTTCAATCTCCAGGATACGTTCTGCTTCTAACTCTGCCGGCAGACCGTGAGTGTCCCAGCCAAAACGCCGCTCCACCCGGTGGCCTTGCATGGTCTGGAAGCGTCCCACCACATCTTTTACGTATCCGGTCAGCAAATGCCCATAGTGGGGCAAGCCGTTAGCAAAAGGCGGGCCGTCATAAAACACAAACTCGTTAGCTCCCGCGTCTCCGGCCTCTCTTTGGGCAATTGACTTGCGGAAAGTGTCGTTCTGCTTCCAATATTTCAAAGTCTCTTCCTCTAGCTGGGGGAAAGACGGATTGGCGGAAACATCGCCATCTTTATGCCGCGGATAGTAGCCCACGTTAAACCTCACCTATTTCGAGCTGTTATTGCCAGTGCCGGGACGAAGGCTTTCCAGCCCCGCGGTACCACCCCGCTTCACCCAAAATATGGGCCTCATTAACTGCTATTACGGGCTTACCCGTCTGGTTCTATTACCTGCTATCGAGGGTTCTTCCAGAGGCTCCTCGGTGATTGCCGGATCAACGCCACTTCCCACAGCATAACCCGTTTAGGTATTTCTTTAAATTTTGTCCGCGCTAGGATAAGAACAGTTATTTAAAATCACTTTTTTAGGAGGACGCATGGCGAAGTTAGGGGTTATCGGGGTTGGCGCTATGGGGGGCGCGATTGTGCGCGGCCTACTATCCTCCGGAAAGATGCAGGCAGCAGATATTTTAGCGTTCAACCGTACCCGCGAACGCATGCGTTCTCTCGAGGACGAGTTTTCCCTCCCCATAGCCCCGGACGCCGCCACCGTAGCTAGGCAGGCAAAATACCTACTTCTCGGAGTAAAACCCTATATGATTGCACCTTTACTGGATGAACTGGGCGACGCCCTCGCCGCTAAACCGGTAGTGATCTCGGTGGCTGCCGGGAAACCGCTAGCCGCCATCGAAGCGCATCTACCGGCACAAACCCCTCTGGTGCGGGTAATGCCGAATGTGAATGCGCAAATCAACCAGTCTATGTCCGGGATTGCTGCCAACCAGTACGTTAGCGACGAAGCCTTAGCACAAGTGCGCGCCATGTTTGATGCCATCGGTAAAACCGCGCTGGTACCGGAGGATCATTTCGCCGCTTTTGCCGCACTTGCCGGGTGTTCGCCTGCCTGGATCTACCGTTTCATTGATGCCCTCGCACAGGCCGGGGTTGCCCACGGCTTTAAGAAAGAGGAAGCTACCCGGATAGTGGCGCAGGCAGTAGCTGGTTCAGCACAAAACGTCCTCGAAAATCTGCCCCAAGGTTTAAATCCCCAGGCGTTAGTGGATCAGGTGTGCTCCCCGGCGGGCACTACCGTAGCCGGCCTATTAGCTATGGAGGATGCCGGTTTTTCGGCAGCTGCCCGTGCCGCGGTAAATGCGGCGGTAGCCCGCGATCAAGAACTATCCGCGTCCTAACAATCCACCCCTTAAGGTAAAACCTGCGGTAAAGTAGAAGCAGTTGGTATTTAAAGGCTACTTTCGGATACCACGGCGCTATAGGGAGGTAACGATGACCACTCCAGGACACGAAGACAATCAGGGAATGAGTCTTTACATAGTCCTCTATGACTATGATCCCAAGCTGGTGGGACTTAAAAACGAGATTCGCGCCGAACATCGTGCCTTTATGCACCGACTAAACAGCCTGGGTATGGTACTTTCTACCGGCAGAACCACCAGCTTGAATGATCAGGGCTCGCTGACCATTATGCTAGCTCGCGACGCCGAAGAAGCTAAGCAGATCTTAGACGACGACCCCTATGTGCAGTCAGGGATGGTAAAAAACATCGCGGTGCGGGACTGGTTTCCGGTGGTAGGCACGTTCGCCGATCGCTAATCCCCACTTAACACCGACCGTCCTTTACGTTCTCTGGCTATCAGGCGAGCCCCCAACCTTTGAGCTAGGTTAGAATACCTGCGCTCTCCCCCGGTATCTTGGTTGTGTGAGCGCAAAGCAACGGTTAAGCCGATTCCTAGATCCCTTTATCCTTTCCATCCTGGCGATTTTGGTGTTGGGGATTCTGATTCCCGTACCTGCGGTGATGGTTAGCGCCCTGAGCTATTTGGGAAACGCCTTGATCGTGTTGCTGTTTTTTCTATACGGGGCGCGGCTTTCTACTAAAGAAATCTGGGAAGGGTTAAAGAATTGGCGCTTGCAAGGCGCAGTTGCTCTGTCTACCTTCGTGCTTTTCCCGTTACTGGGGGTGGTAATGCACCCGCTAGATCTGAAGCTACTGGGACCGGTTTTCGCCCTGGGAACCCTCTATCTAACATTGCTCCCCTCCACGGTACAGTCTTCGGTGACTTTTACTTCTATTGCGGGCGGAAACATCGCGGGAGCCGTTTGCTCTGCCACCATCTCTAATATCGCCGGCATTATTCTCACCCCCGCCCTAGTGTTCGTGGTGATGGGTAGATCCAGCGGCATCGAGGCCGCACGGGTAGTAAACGTACTGTTGCAACTGTTACTACCTTTTGTTTTAGGGCAGCTAGTGCACCGCTATATCGGAAAGTGGTTAAATGAGCATCGCGCGCTTACCAAAGCCACCGATAACGGTACCATTTTGGCGATCGTAGCCTCTTCAGTTTGCGGAGCCACTGCCGGCGGCCTTTGGCAAAAAATCTCGGCCCCCCAAGTAGGATTACTGCTGGCGCAATGCCTGGTAGTTCTGGCAATTATGCTCACCCTCACCTGGAATCTGGGACGCTGGCTATCCTTAGAACGTCGCGACCGGATTGTGCTACTGATGTGCGGATCCAAAAAATCCCTGGCTACTGGCCTGCCCATGGCAGCCATTATTTTCCCGCCCGCTACCGTAGCGGCGGTGACTATCCCGGTGATTGTATTTCACCAATTTCAGTTACTGGTGTGTGCAGTTTTGGCGCGCCGTCTGGCTGCTAAACCCGCCTAATCTAAGCTGCAAGGCGGGTAGTACATAAACCAAGCCGCCCCCTACCAGATCGAAACCAGGTAGGGGGCGGCTTCCAAGTTTTTATCGAAGTTAGTCTTCTTCGTCCTCTGGTACGAAGTCAACCCCGCTCTCTTTACGCTGCTCGGGCGTAATTGGTGCCGGAGCATCGGTTAGCGGATCGTAGCCACCCCCGGACTTGGGGAAAGCAATCACGTCGCGAATCGAATCCGCGTGGGTCATCAAAGCGACGATCCGATCCCAACCAAAAGCGATTCCGCCGTGGGGAGGAGCCCCATATTTGAAGGCATTCAGTAAGAACCCAAACTTTTCTTGAGCTGCCTCCGGCGACAATCCCATCACCTGGAAAATACGTTCCTGTACATCACGGCGGTGGATACGGATCGAGCCGCCTCCGATTTCGTTACCGTTAAGCACAATATCGTAGGCGTAGGCCAGGGCATTACCCGGATCTTCCTCGAAGCGGTCAAGCCATTCTGGTTTAGGAGAAGTAAAGGCGTGGTGTACCGCGGTCCAGGCAGAACCTCCCAGCGCCACATCCCCTTCCGCTTTCGCGGCCGCGGAAGGCTTAAATAGCGGAGCGTCAACCACCCACACGAATTTCCATTCATTCGGGTCTAGCAGGTTGCAGCGGGCGCCGATTTCCAGGCGGGCTGCCCCCAGGAGGGCGCGGGCTTCATCGATCTTGCCGGCGCCAAAGAAAATGCAATCCCCCGGTTTAGCACCGGTCGCCGCAGCTAGGCCTTCCCGCTCAGTGTCGGTTAGATTCTTGGCTACCGGCCCAGACAGAGTTCCGTCATCTTCTACCTTTACGTAGGCCAGTCCTTTACCGCCGCGCGAACGCGCCCAATCTTGCCATTTATCGAAAGTCCGCCGCGGCTGGGAGGCGCCACCTGGCATCACTACTGCGCCCACGTAGTCGGCATTGGCAAACACCCTAAAGGGGGTGTCTTTGAAGTATTCAGTCAGGTCAGTTAGTTCCAGACCGAAACGTAAATCTGGTTTGTCAGTGCCGAACCGCGCCATCGCATCGGCGTAAGTCATATGGGGAATCGGGGTTTCGATATTGACATCAATCAGTTTGAAGATGTTAGTGAGTACCTGTTCAGCTACTTCAATAACGTCCTCTTGCTTAACGAAACTCATTTCCACGTCCAGCTGAGTAAACTCTGGCTGGCGATCAGCACGGAAGTCTTCGTCGCGGTAACAGCGGGCAATCTGATAGTAACGTTCCATTCCCGCCACCATCAGTAGCTGTTTAAATAGCTGGGGAGACTGCGGCAGAGCATACCAAGAGCCCGGGGCCAGGCGAGCTGGAACCAAGAAGTCCCGCGCTCCCTCGGGAGTAGACCGGGTCAAAGTCGGGGTTTCAATCTCCACGAAACCTAGAGAATCTAAAGTATCGCGAGTGACTTTAGAAACCTGAGAGCGCAGGCGCAAACGCTTTTGCATTTCGGGGCGCCGCAAATCCAGGTAACGGTATTTCAGGCGGGCGTCCTCACCAACTTTGCCAGAATCCTCCGCATGTACCGAAACCTGGAAAGGTAGAGCCGCTGCCGGGTTCAATACCTCAACTTCATCGGCGTAAACCTCAATTTCGCCGGTAGGCAGTTCCGGATTCTCGTTGCCCTCCGGGCGGGGATGTACCTCGCCTTTGATCCGCAGAACATATTCGCTGCGCAGCTCATGAGCGATTTTTTCGTCATGGATAACTACCTGCGCCACGCCGGAAGCGTCTCGTAAATCAATGAAGCAAACGCCTCCGTGATCGCGGCGGCGATCGAGCCATCCCGCAAGTTCTACTGTTTGTCCCACCAGGTCGCGGTTTAGACTTCCCGCGTCATGCGTTCTGAGCAATGCTATTCCTTTCCTCATCTAACTGTTAATAGTTTAGCCTCCCGCGCGAGTGGGAGGGATTTCCCGCCGGGGTTGGTGTCGCGTTTCACTGGCTGGGATTTCTTCACTTGCCTGCTACCTCCGGTAACGTTAAAGCGAATAACATTTAAGCAGACAGGCATAAAAATGAGCGAAATAGCCGCGGGGGCGAGTGCGCCCTCTTTTGAAACTAATCCCGACTTTGAAACCGGGGAACTAGACCTAGAGGGCAGCTTCGATACCTACGAAGCAGACGCCGCTAAAGAACAGGAAGCCCCGGAGGAAACCACTTTCTTTTCTGACCTGGGGTTACCGAAAATTATTTTAGATTCTTTAAACGATATGGGATTTACCGAGCCCACCCCGATCCAGCGGCAAGGTATCCCACCCTTGATGTCCGGGCGGGACGTAGTCGGGATTGCGCAAACTGGAACCGGGAAAACCGCGGCCTTTGGACTGCCGATTTTGACCGCCTGCAATAAAACTCCGCAGGTACAGGCCTTAATTCTGGCTCCTACCCGCGAGTTAGCTGCCCAGTCCGCTAACGCGCTCACCGACTTTGCGCGCGGATTAAAACTAAAAATAGTGCCGGTTTATGGGGGCGCCTCCTATGGCCCGCAGATTGCGGCTTTGCGTGACGGGGCACAAATCGTGGTCGGCACTCCCGGACGGATTATAGATTTAATGGAACGCGGGGAACTAGATTTATCGGCGCTCAAATTCTTCGTCCTGGATGAAGCAGATGAGATGCTGCGCATGGGATTTTCCGAGGACGTGGACCAAATTGCTAGTGGCGCTAACCGGGATGCCATTCGCGCCCTCTTTTCTGCCACTATGCCTCCCGCAATCAAACGAATCGCGGAGCGTCACCTGTCCGATCCCGTAGAGATTTCGATCGCGCCGCAGTCATCGACAGTTGAAACGGTAAATCAGACCTATGCGGTAGTGCCTTTCAAATTCAAATCCGAGGCTCTATGCCGCGTACTAGCCCTCAGTGATGCCGAGGCTTCCATTGTGTTTGTGCGCACCCGGATCGACGCCGAACAGGTGGGAGCAGAGCTTCAAAACGCCGGATTCTTGGCGGCGGCTATCAGCGGAGATGTAGCCCAAGCAGAGCGCGAACGGATTGTATCGCGCCTGAGAGAAGGCACCTTAGATGTATTGGTGGCCACCGATGTAGCTGCTCGCGGCCTGGATGTCGAACGCATCGGATTAGTAGTTAACTATGACGTACCACGCGAACCCGAAGCCTATGTGCATCGCATTGGCCGCACCGGAAGAGCTGGACGCGAAGGAACTTCCCTAACCTTCTTTACTCCGCGGGAGCGCCCTCGAAAACGCATAATTGAAAAACTTACCGGTGAAGAAATGACCGAAGTATTTATTCCTTCTCCCGACCAAGTAGCGCAGGCACGAGCGAATCGGATGACCGAACAGATTGACCGGCGCCTCGAAAAAGGCGAAATGGAAGTCTACTATGACGCTATCCAAGATCTGGTAGTGGCTAAAGGAATGGATATTGGGGACGCAGCCGCCGCATTGTTGGCCTTAGCAAGCGGGGATTTTGGACCCAAGAAACGCAAACTGGAATTCCGGGTTCGCCGGGAGGAGAAGGTAGACGAATTAGGGCGCTTCATCTCCGCCAGTTTCGAAGAAGGCCGTGAAAAAGAAGCAGGCAAGAGTGCTGGAGGAAAGGGAGCCGCCCGCCGACACTTCTCCTCCAGTTCTTCTCGGCGCTATCGAGTGGAGGTAGGACGCCGGGATCGAGTAAAACCCGGAGCTATTGTGGGAGCAATCACCGGAGAAGGTGGTCTAAAAGGTGGTGACGTGGGGCATATCGATATTTTGCAGAGTTTCTCGCTAGTAGAGATGGCTCGCCCGCTTTCCCCCGAAACTATCCGTAAGATTGCCAAAGCCCGGGTATCGGGGCGCACCCTCCGGATGCGCGAGGACGAAGGTCCAGGTAAACATAGCGGTAAAAAGCACGGGAAAAAACGTGATTTTAAACGGAAGCGCCGAGGCTAGATACTGACGGTATTAAAAGCATAGTCTCGGTTAAGCCGCGCTGCAGGTGAGGTACGCTTTGGGACGCAGTGGGTTTCGGCTCGCCGGGTCTACAAGGCTGGACTATGCCTGGAGACTAAAGCCTTATCCAGCCAGGCAGCTGCCAGAAGACACCAGTTGTTCTTCCGCGGTTTCCAAACTAACCTGTCCCTTAACTTTTACATCCTTACCAAAGCTAAACGGCCCGGTAACTTTAAAACCGGTAGCCTGCCGCAAGGAGGGCACTCCCTGGGGGAAGCGCGCCTCAAAATCAGAGATCTTCTTAAAGTAATGGGAATCCAAATCCACTGCTACATCTTGTTCATTGACTTTACGCAGGTGATAGTCCTCGTCAAGATCGTAAATATCCGAACGTAACAAAGCTAATTCATTAGTGGTTTTTACCGGGAGGAAGCGGCTGCGGGGTACCAAAATGGCGGTTGCGCCTTTAAAGGAAGCGATTGCTGCCCCCATCGCGGTTTCCATTTGGATCACCGCGGGGCTCTTTGGATCGGAAGGATCAACCGTCTTGTGGTTGGCGATCAGGGGCAGCCCCAATACCGCGTTTCTTTCTACCAAGGCATCCCGCAGCTTCACCAGGTCAAACCAGAGATTATTGGTATGGAAGAACGGATGGCGATGCTCGTCGGTAAAGTAATCCATCTGCTCGGGCGGAGTCTGGGCGGTATCCCGTAAAATCAATTGTCCATCTGCCTTACGGATCGCTAAATGCCCGCCTTTGCGATCATTAATAGTACGCACGCAAAGCTCTGCTGCATAAGGGGCACTACTAGCCGCGAACCAGCCTGCGATTTCCGCATTCGGGGTAGCCCCCAAATTGTCGGAGTTCGAAGTCATCGCATAGCGATAACCCGCTTCAATGAGTTTATCTAACAATCCAGAACCATACAGAGCGGTATAGATATCACCGTGACCAGGCGGACACCACTCTAAAGAGGGATCTTTTTCCCAAGCAACCGGGGTCAAATCATCGGCTCGCAGTTTCGGTTCTTGATTTTGCAAGAAGTCCAGGGGTAAACCAGCAACTTCAATGTCCGGGTAGCGCGTCAAGGCTGCCAAGGTATCCGCTTGAGTACGGAAAGAATTCATAAAAATCAGCGGCAGGCTTACCCCGTACTCTTTACGGGCAGCGAGCACCTGTTGACAGATGATATCTAGAAAAGTTAGCCCCTCGCGCACCGGTAACAAGGACTTAGCTTTATCCATTCCCATGGAGGTACCTAATCCCCCATTGAGTTTAATCATCACGGTTTTAGCTAGCGCAGCCTGCGCCTGCTGCGGGGTGACTTGATTATCTTCCAGACGATCAACGCTGGTCAGCGGAGAAATTGTTTCCTCGGGAATAAAACCGGTGTGTCCATCTTCTAACACCTGGTAGTAGTGAGAAAAAACAGAGATTGCTGCCGGACTAACCCCAGCTTTCTCCATTTTTTGTTTCGCCTGAGATAATCCTGACTTGCTCATCTAAAACCTCTTTGTTTTCGTTTTACCTCTAAAAGGACTCCACTTGCTTTAGCCAAGCTTCCCGAGCTTTCAGGGATTCTTGTAGCTCTGCCGCTTTTTTAGTATCCCCGTAAGCTTCTGCCTGGGCAATCTCTGTCTTAATCTGGTCGATAAGATCTTTAAGCTGTCCCGCCATGCCTGCGGCGCGCGCCTTGGTTTCCGGGTTGGATTTACGCCAGATTTCCTCTTCCAAGTCGCGAAGGTGATCCTCGACTGCTCGCATTCGCCGTTCCACACGATCGATATCGCCGCGCGGCACATGGCCGATCTCGTCCCACTGCTCTTGTAAAGGTCGCAGGCGAGACTTGATCTCTTCTACGTCGGTGAGCTCTTTGAGGGCTTCCGCCTTTAGCAACAGAGCTTCTTTCTTCGCCAGATTCTCCCCTTCTAGCGCATTGACGGCTTCATTTTGGGCATTACGTGCGTCAAAGAACTTTTGCTGCGCCCGGTGGAATCGTTGCCAAAGGGCATCATCATCACGGCGGGAAGCTCGTCCCGCGCTCTTCCAACGCTGCATCAAATCCCGGTAAGCGCGAGCTGTCTCACCCCAGTTTGTAGAATCCGAGAGCGCTTCGGCCTCTGCGATTAATTCTTCTTTCGCGGCCTTGGCCTGCGCCTGGGTGGCATCTAACTCGGTGAAGAAGGCGCGGCGTTTCTTATCAAAGGTGGATCGAGCACTGGCAAAGCGTTTCCAGAGTTCATCTTCTACGCCCCGATCAATCCGCGGACCGGCATGCTGCAAGCGTTTCCACTCGTCCAGCAGATCACGGAGCTCTTTTCCGGAATTTTTCCACTGGGTGCGAGCAGAATCTTGCGCTGCGATTTCTTCGGCTCGCGTTACTACTTTTTCGCGGTTTTTACGGGCTTCTTCTTTCGCTTCAGCCCGTTGCGCGGCAGCCTCTTCTTTACGCTGATCGGCTTTTTCCTGTAGCTGCGCAACTTTTTCCCGCAATGCCGGCAGATCACCCACTGCAGCCGGCTCACTAACCTGTTCGCGCAGTGACTTCATGGTCTGGTCTATCTCGCGTTCAGCTAGTCTGGGGAGCCGCTCGGCAAACAGTGACACTTGGGCGGCTATATCCAGGTAGCGCCGCACATAGATATTAAGGGGGTTGTCGGGAACCTCTGCCGGGAACTGTCCTATCTGGCGTTCTGCTTCACCGTCTTTGACCCAGACACGTCCTTCGTCATCAACGCGCCCAAAAGGCAAGGCTGCAGAAAAATCAGGGGTTCTTACCGGCTTTACCGGTAGGTTATCTTTCGCTAAGTGAATCTTCCCCGGGGTGGGTACGGGCTTGGGCTTCGGAGCGATATCGGGCTGTTCAGTCACTAATTTTTCCTTAAATCAGTTATTTTAGCGGCTAGGATTAGCCGCCTGCGCGCGGAGCTTATTGCTCCTTAACCATATTATGCCTTAGAGCAACTAAACCACCAAGGACGCACATCCTTTAAGATAAACCTATGCGGATCGAAAAGTTTTATGCACCCTACTATGGTGAAAACCCCTATTTACTCTTAGCTCCCGGCAGTCGGGAAGCCCTGGTGGTAGACCCTGGATCTGGCGCCTTGGATCAGCTGCAAGTTACGCTGCAGCGCCTAGAGGTAACCGTGGCGGCGGTGCTGTGTACTCATGGACACGCTGACCATATTTGGGATGCCCACGCTATTGCGGGCAAGGCTCCGGTCTATATACCGGCTCCCGATGAGTACCGTTTCCACCCCGAAAAACTGGATCCTCGCGAACGTACCGAGCATGAGCTATCGCTCTCTCCTTGGAAAGAACCTGAAAATTTGCAGGTATTGCCAGGGGTAGCTACCAGCGAAGGGGCAGAACTTGCGCCGGGAATTTTTATGCGAGCAGTTCCAGCTCCCGGGCATACGGAAGGATCCACACTATTCCTTTTCGAAGCCGAGACCCTGTCCGGCAATGCAAAGCAGGAAATGGACGCTATTTACGATCAGTGGCTGGGCGAATCGGGACAGGAAAAACACCCTCCTCGCCAGCTGGCTTTATCAGGAGACGTGATCTTTGCCGGCTCGGTAGGTCGCACTGATCTACCCGGGGGTGATTCCCAGCAAATGCTGCATACTTTGCGCACCCTACAAAATGTGATTCATCCGGATACCCTGCTACTTCCCGGACACGGATCGGCAACGGTATTTGGGTTGGAAAAAGCCCACAACCCCTTCTTGGCGCAGGCTAGATACCAGGGATAACAGTTTTCCACAGCCGCAATAGGTTTTCGTTTTCCTTACCAGGCGCTGGCAGCTTTGTTTCAGGTTGCTCGTGCCGCAACGCTAAGTCCATGGAAGCAATCCTGGTTGATGCCTTGGGGAACCAGTCGCTGCAAGGGGCAGCGCGATCCTCACTACTGCGCGGTAGTCGGTTTATTCATAGTCATTGCGGAGCGGTTGATTTACTGGCGGAGCCGGTTACTTTGGCATCCATCTATGGGCGTGCCCTATTTTTGGCTCCCCTGGTTCCTAGGGGTTGTTTCCTGTCGGCTCACTCTGCCGCCTGGGTTTGGGCCGGATACTCCCATCCCCCACAGACGATTTATATCGCAAGTTTTCGCCGTCCCCGGCGCGCAGCTGATTGTCGCTACTGGATCCAACTAGATGCGCCCTCGCAGCTGCGCCTGAAGCAACAGGGAATTTACGTAATCGGGTGCAATAGAGGAGGCGGCGGCGACTTAAACAGTCAACCGGCTAGGTCTAGCCTGGGCGCAACTAATGATTTTGTGCGCATAGGGAAAGTCAATCTGCTTAGCCCGCCAGCTGCTCTGAACTATTGTGATCAACACCCCCACCTGGCCGGTAAGGACTGTTGGAACCGCGCCCTCCTATTGGCTTTGGCTGACCGATTGTTTCCGCAAAGTACCGGTGGTGCGTTTCGCTAAAAACACCCCCGGGATCTTTTGGATATCATTCAAAATCGCGTGCAGGTAACGAGAATCTGCCACTTCGAAGGTGTAACGGGAAGTAGCTACCCGATCTGAAGAAGTGTTCATTGAAGCCGCCAAGATATTAGCGCGATAATCCGCCAATACCTGGGTAACATCATTAATTAGTCCCTCACGATCAAGTGCCTGGATCTCAATTTCAACCTGGAACTTTGCAGTCGGATGCTCTGCCCAAGAAACTGGCACCACCCGCTCGGGATGAGCCATCAGGTTTTGAGCGTTAGAACACTCCTCCCGATGGACGGAAACCCCGTGACCCCGGGTAACAAACCCCACGATTTTATCGCCTGGCAGGGGGTTACAGCAGCGGGCAATCTTCGTCCAGATTTCTCCCTGTTTCATCCCTTCTACTTGGATCCCGGTACCTTCGTTACCACCGCTAGGGCGCGCCTCTACTTGTTCGGGAAGCACGGCCTCGGACAGGGTTTCTTCCGCGCCGTCTTCTCCCCCGGCACTTTCCATGAGTTTTTCAACCACATGCGCTGGCGAAACATGGTGGCTACCGACAGCCGCATAAAGCGCAGAAATATCGGAATATCCCATCCCGGAGGCGAGGGCGGTCATAGTGTCATGACTCATCAGGCGCTGCAACGGTAGGTTTTGCTTGCGCATATAGGACGAGATAAGACCTTGACCTGCCTCGATAGCCTCTTCGCGACGTTCTTTAGAGAACCAGGCCTTAATTTTATTGCGCGCACGCGGACTGGCCACAAACTTTAACCAATCCCGTGAAGGCCCGGAGTTAGGAGAGCGGGAAGTTAGCACCTCAACGCTATCCCCATTTTCCAATTTGGTATCTAGAGGAACCAGTTTTCCGCCAACTTTCGCCCCCACGGTGCGATTGCCAACCTCGGTATGTACCGCGTATGCAAAATCTACCGGTGTAGCCCCAGCGGGTAGCTCTTTAACTTCCCCGGCCGGGGTGAACACATATACCCGGGAACCGGACATTTCATAGCGCAGCGAATCCAAAAACTCGCCCGGGTCTTGGGTTTCCTTTTGCCAATCCACCAATTGGCGCAGCCAACCCATTTCGCCACTATCAGCCAATACCCCTTTGGTATCACCGGCTGATTTAGCGTTGGGGTTTTCTTTGTAGCGCCAATGAGCTGCGATTCCGTATTCTGCGCTGCGATGCATCTCCCAGGTACGAATCTGGATTTCTACCGGTTTGCCCCCAGGTCCTACCACCGTAGTATGTAGCGACTGATAAAGATTAAATTTAGGCATTGCAATATAGTCTTTGAAACGCCCGGGGATCGGGTTCCACCGGGCATGCATTTCCCCAAGAACCGCATAGCAATCCCGCACCGTATCTACCAGTACTCGCACCCCAACTAGATCATAAATATCGTCAAAGTCGCGGCCACGCACAATCATCTTTTGATAGATGGAATAGTGATGTTTGGGACGGCCAGTTACTTGTCCCGCAATCTTATTTACCCGCAGGTCTTCTTTGATCTTGTCGATTACTTCCCGCAGATATTTTTCTCGCTCTGGGGCGCGTTCATGCACCAGGTTATCGATTTCTTCATACAGGTCTGGGTAGAGAGTTTTGAAGGCCAGATCTTCTAACTCCCATTTGATGGTGTTCATCCCCAGGCGATGCGCGAGGGGGGCAAAAATCTCTAGGGTTTCCCGCGCCTTGTTTTGCGCCGACTTGGGAGAAACATATTTCCAGGTGCGGGCATTGTGGAGGCGGTCGCCCAGTTTTATCACCAGTACCCGAATATCACGGGACATAGAGATGATCATTTTGCGCACAGTTTCGGACTGCGCCGCCTGCCCGTAGGTAACTTTGTCGAGTTTAGTTACCCCATCAACCAGGAGGGCAATTTCTTCCCCAAAATCACTGGTCAGTTGCTCCAGGGTATAGTCGGTGTCCTCTACCGTGTCATGCAGGAGCGCCGCCGCCAAAGTGGTGCTGGTCATCCCAATTTCTGCCAAAATAGTGGACACCGCTACCGGATGGGTAATATAGGGCTCCCCAGATTTACGAAACTGTCCTTCATGGCAGCGTGAGGCCGTCTGATAGGCGCGTTCAATCAAGGAAATATCGGCTTTAGGATGATTGGCACGTAGAGCCCGCACCAAGGCTTGAATATGGGGATCGATGTTCTTTGAACGCCCAGTTAACCAGGCCAAGGAAGCACGTACCCGCGAGGACGGAACTGCGCTGGCGCCCTCATCGGGAGTGATAGAACTCATGCATATAGTTTAGTGACCCACCAGTCATTTCCCCAATTCGCCAGTTAAATATGCCAATGGAAAGGAAAGGAGAGGTAAATACGCTAGATCAGAGTCAGGGCTTCACATTCTAGATCGCCGATATGCGCGCGACCCTCTAGTTCTTCCAGCTCCATCAAGACGCACACCGATTCTACGATTCCACCCGCCCGTTTAATCAGCGCCGCCGAAGCATTTACGGTGCCACCAGTAGCCAAAACGTCATCGAGTACCAAGACCCGCGCGCCCTCGTTAATCGAATCCGGCTGCAGTTCCATTCGAGATTTGCCGTACTCGAGGCCGTAGTCGATCCCGATTACCGGACCGGGAAGTTTGCCGGCTTTGCGAATCATTAAGGTACCTAGACCCAGTTCGACCGCTACCGGAGCCGCAATCAGGAATCCGCGAGACTCTAAGCCGGCAACTAAATCGACCCGACCTCGATAAAAGTTGGCTAGTCCTTTCACGAGCTGAGAAAACGCTTCCCCGTTAGCCAATAGCGGAGAAATATCCCTAAAGAGTACCCCGGTTTGCGGAAAATCCGGTACATCGCGCAGATTATCGCGAATAATTTTTCCTAAGGGAGCGAGTTTGGGGTTTATCATCGTTTGCTCCTGGGTGTGCGTTTGGGTTGTGCCTGTTGTCCCTGGTGATGTCCAGCTTTCAAAGGCTGCGCCACCCGGGAAAGCTCGGTCTCCTTGCCCTCAACTTGCTCACTGCCGCCAGCCCGTTTCGCCAGTACCTTTTGGGTGTGGCTGGAAATCTTTTCGGTGCGAGAACGCAGCACCATCAGCATAGAGGGAGCAATCAGAATCGAAGATAAAGTACCGGCGATCATCCCCACAAATAACGCTAGCGAGATATCACGCAGAGTGCCGCCCCCGAGAGTGATCCAGGAAATCAACAGGATCGAGGTCACCGGCAGCAGCGCTACTACCGAGGTATTGATCGAACGCACCAGCGTCTGGTTAATGGCCAGGTTAACGATCTCACCGTAAGTCGAGCGGGTTTGCTGCTCGAAATCAACTGAAAGCTCACGAACTTTATCGAAGACCACCACGGTGTCATAGAGGGAGTAACCCAAAATGGTGAGCACCCCAATAATGGTGGCCGGGGAAATCTCTACCCGAGTCAGTGCCAAAACCAGACCGGTGATTAGCACGTCATGACACAGCGCGAACAACGCCGAGAATGCCATCGTCCAGGTTCTAAAATATGCCCACAACATCAGGGCTACCAGGACAAAGAAAATCACCAAAGATTGCAGTGCCTTAAAGGTCACGTCTGCGCCCCAAGACGGGCCAATCGTAGTCGCCGCTACCTTAGCTTCTGGCACGTTGTAGGCTTTCGCTAGATCCGATACCACCTGGCGTTTAGAAGTGATATCTAGCGAAACAGATTGCACCCGAATCGAAGAAGCTCCCACCGAATTAACCGAAGACCCCTTCAATTTAGGATTCGTATTTACTACTTTTTGCGCCGGAGCCTGATCTCGACCGGCTACTGAAGAAACCGTAAACTCGGTTCCGCCCTTAAAATCAATGGAACGCTCCAACCCCAGTACCGACATAGCCAGTACTGAAATCAGCATTAGCGCCACCCCCGCAATCAGCAGGTATTTACGGTTGCCAATGAACCGGTACGATTTGCGACCAGAATAGAGGGCGTTACCCCAACTTGCGAAACTCACTTTTCTTCCTCCTGGTCCGTCGCGGATACTGACGCTAACTCATCTGTGGCAGCATCATCCTGGTTGGAATCCTCGTTTGCCGCTTCTGACTGCTCAGCTTTGCTCTCAGCGGGCTGGTTTGAATCTTCTTCCGGCTTAGTTTTGTAAACAGAGCGGATCTTACGGACTTGCCCCGCGCCTACATAGCGATAGGTTCCCCGCTGAGCCCCCAAGTGTTCCGGATCAAGACCAGATAGTTTATGACCCTCACCGTAGAACTTAAAGCGCAGCAGCCACACCATCATCGGGTGAGTGAAGATAAAGATTAACGCCAAGTCAATCAAGGTAGTGATCCCGAGGGTGAAGGCGAAGCCCTGCACCCCGCCCACGGCCAGGAAGTAGAGTACGCAAGCGGCTAGCACGTTCACCAAGTCGGAGGTAACGATCGTGCGTTTCGCCCGATCCCAACCCACGCTGACCGCGCTAGATAGCGCTTTGCCATCGCGTACCTCGTCGCGAATCCTCTCGAAGTAGATAATGAAGGAGTCCGCGGTGGTACCGATAGACACGATCACGCCGGCAATACCGGCCAGGGAGAGGCGGTAGCCCATCCCCCAGGACAATAAAGTCAAAGTCAGATAAAGCAGTACCCCTGCGCTCACCAGGGAGCCTACTGCTACAACTGCTAGGCCGCGGTATTGCCAGATCAGGTAGAACACCACCAAAATCAGACCAATAATACCGGCGATAACCCCATAACGTAGCTGGTCAGAACCTAAAGTTGCTGATACCTGCTGCTCGGATTGCACATCGAAGTTAAGTGGCAACGAACCGAACTTTAACTGGTTAGCTAAGGCAGTCGAAGATGAGCGAGTGAAAGATCCCGAAATTTCCGCTTTACCGTTAGTAATCGCGTTGTTTACTCCGGGAGCTGAAACCACCAGTCCATCCAGCACGATGGCGAAGCGGTTCTTGTCATTGGTTTGCCCCGCCGGTAAACCGTTTTCTCCTGGAACCGGTTGCTGACGGTACTTCATCATCCGGGTGGTGATATCGGCGAATTTGGAAGCCCCCTGCTTATCAAAAGACAGGCTTACAATCCACTGTCCGGTGGATTGTCCGGAAGCCCCGGTACCCATACCAGATTCTGCAGAGGAAATCCGAGCACCTGATACCTCTGCCGGCGAAAGAATATATTTTTCCTGTCCTTCGCTAGAGCAGGCTACCAGCGGTTTTTTAATATCTCCGGAAGAGCCGCCCTCCAAAGAACTCTTTTGCTGACAATCTTTGGCATAGAATTCTTCCAAGACTTTTTCGGTAATCCAGGCATCATCCGAATTATCTTTCGGCTGACTGGTAGGCTGATCGCTGATCTTGCCGTCATGGTTTAGATCAGCCAATTCTTTAGCGAAAGCTTGCGGATCGATATTTGCCGATTGTGCCTGCTTCTTGCCAGCTTGTTGCTGCTGTGCCTGCTGAGCAATCACCGATTGGGGAACCCCCGGAGCCGAGCGAAGCACCGCCCGGAAATACAACTCGGCAGACTGGCGCACCAAATCCAAAGTTTCTTTCGAAGGGTTACCGGGTAAGGACACCAAAATATTGGAGTTCCCCTGAGAGGTAATCTCCGCTTCGGAAACTCCGGAAGCATCGACACGCTGCCGAATAACCTCAATCGCTTGCGTAATATCCTCAGCCGTAACCGCGCGTTTCGCTCCGGAAGCAGCGTTAGCTTTCGGGGTGAGGATCAGCTGAGTACCCCCCTCCAAATCTAGAGCTAGAGAGGGAGTCGGTTTAGCCTTCTTAGTGAGCACCCCCACCAGCAAGGTCCCTGTTAAAGCCAGCACAAGTACCAGGAAAAACGCCAGTGTGCGCCCGGCGTGATATTTTTTCTTCGCCAATGTTGTTCTTTCCGTTATCTACGGTGATTATTCTTCGCTATTTAGTTATTTTCGCTTGATTCGCTATCAGAGGATGCACCCTCGTTTTTTTCCTCGTCAACTGGAGTTTCTTCTGTCGAGGATTCTACCGCCGGATCCTTAGCCTCTTCGTTGCTATCTGCTTTATCTGCGCTGGCGTCCCCGGCGTCCTCGGCGTTAGTATCCGCGGTATCGGGAGCGAACGGGGGGTTTCCTACGCTGACAATCGCCCGGGATGTCCACAGAGTTTCGGTTCCATCCGAGGTCTCTAGCACGATTACGTCCCCATCGGTGTCTACATAGCGTCCATAAAAACCTGAAGTGGTCATCACCCAGGCGCCGGGCACCATATCGTTAGCTAGTTTGTCACGCTGCTCTGCTTGTTTCTTCTTGGCATTGCGTGAAGAAAAAATCATCATCAATAAGAATGCGCCGATGACGGCTAGAAGTACTCCACTTCCCATTGTTAACCTTCCAGTCTAAAATTCTTTAACCTTAATGATTCTAAGCGTTAAAGGACGTCTGTTTCATCTTTCGTAGCCGGTTTTGGCCGGTTTTGTGACCAGTTGCCCCCTGATTCGCTTCCCGGCAAGTCAAAAAGTGAGGCTTCCGCGCCTCGGTTTGGGGCAGTGATCCCCAGGTGAGTAAACGCATTATCGGTAGCAACTCTCCCGCGAGGAGTCCGCGCAATGAAGCCTTCCCGCACCAGGTAAGGCTCCGAAACAGTTTCTACGGTTTCGGGTTCCTCCCCCACGGAAACAGCCAAAGTGGTCAGCCCCACCGGTCCGCCAGCAAAGCGTTTGCACAGAGCCTCTAAGACCGAACGATCCAAACGATCTAAACCGGCCGGGTCTACCTCGAACAGGTCGAGGGCGGCTTTAGCGGCTTCCAAAGAGAGGGTACCGTCTCCATGTACCTGGGCATAGTCGATTACTCGGCGGAGCAAACGGTTAGCAATTCGGGGGGTTCCTCGCGAACGTGCCGCCATTTCTGAGGCTGCCCGCGGATCTAGTTCCGCCTCCATCAAGCGCGCTGATCGGGTTAAAACTTGTTCTAATTCGGCGGTGCTGTAATAGTCCAAATGGGCAGTAAAACCAAAACGATCCCGCAAAGGCGCAGGTAGCAATCCAGAACGAGTAGTAGCGCCCACCACTGTAAACGGGGGCAGAGTCAAGGGAATCGAGGTCGCACCCGGGCCTTTACCCACCACTACATCGACGCGAAAATCTTCCATCGCCAGGTAGAGCATTTCTTCGGCGGTGCGCGCCAAGCGGTGGATCTCGTCGATAAACAGCACGTCTCCCTCTTGCAGAGCGGAAAGAATCGCAGCTAAATCGCCCGCGTGTTGAATCGCCGGCCCGGAGGTTAGCCGAAGGGAAGTTCCGGTCTCGTGGGCAATAATCATCGCCAGGGTAGTTTTTCCTAAACCAGGCGGCCCGGCTAAAAGTACATGATCAGGGGTAGCTCCCCGCCCGATAGCTGCTTTTAGCACCAAATCTAACTGGCGGCGGATTTTTTCTTGCCCTACGAAAGAGTCCAGATCTTTCGGACGCAACGCTGCCTCGGCAGCTCGTTCGACCTCATCTGCTCCCGGCCCTACCGGTGAGCTAATCGCCCATTCGTTTGTTTCTTCCACCTTTTTCCCCTATGCGTGATGCTTACCCAGCAATTGTAAGGCCGCCCGTAAAAGCTCTGGGACTTGGGCCCTCGAATTAGCTTCAGCCGCTTCTTTAACCGCCTTTTGTGCCAGTGGGGTTCGCCAGCCTAGCTGTTCTAGGGCATGGCAAACCTCTTCGCGTTCGGCGCTGCCAATACCGCCGGTAGAGCCGGCCGCTTCTGCGGCAGGTTCGCCCAATTTATCCCCAATTTCTACCAGGATTCTTTGCGCAGATTTCTTACCCACCCCCGGAATCTGGGTGAGCGCCGCCAGGTCACCGCGGGAAACTGCTGCCCGCAATTCATCGGGACTAAATACCGCCAGAGCCGCCAATGCCAACTTTGGGCCGATCCCAGAAACCGTGATTAGAGTAGAGAAAATATCACGTTCGTCGCTTCCCGCAAAGCCGAAAAGTAGCCAGGCATCTTCCCTCACCACCAAGTGGGTTAAGATTTTTGTCTCTTGTCCCGCGGTCAAGGTCGACAAAGTGGCGGGAGTGGCAAAGAAACTATAGCCTACACCGGACACGTCAATAGTGGCTTTATCTAGCCTTACTTCCTCAATGGTTCCTGATAAATGCGTAATCATATAGAATCTCCGCTAGCTGGCTACGTAATAAACGCTATCCTACTGGCTCTTATTTCGCCTAAGCCGCGGATCAACCGCCCCGGTACGTCGGCTTGCTGCCTGCGCCTGTGCCCAGAGTTTTTGGGCGGGGGTGAGAGCTCCGCGGGCAGAAATCTTGCCCGATAAGGAAACGTTAACGGTACCATCCCGACTCGCTCCCTGCAGGCCGTCTTGACGCCAACCATGACAAATCGCGATCGCTAAAGCATCGGCAGCATCGGCAGGCCGTACCACTTTATCCATCCGTAAAATCCGTTGCACCATATGCTGCACTTGAGCTTTATCAGCTACCCCCGAGCCGGTAACTGCGGCTTTGACCTCCGAGGGGGTGTGGATAGCTAGCGGTAATTTGTGGGCGGCGGCTTCGCTCATAGCTATCCCCATCACCCACATGGTGGAGGTAACTGATTGCACATTGTCTTGCGCAAATACCCGCTCAATCGACATGACTTCCGGATGATGCTCTTCGATAGCTGCTGCAATCCGGCGACGAATCCTATCTAGGCGGAAATGGGAAGCCATATTTTGCGGAGACCGGGCGACCTCGACATGTACCAGCTGGGCGCGCCGCTGCGAATCCATATCAATGATCCCGATCCCGCAGCGAGTAAGACCGGGGTCAATCCCGATAATCCGCAAAGATGCAGCCTATTCTTCTTCCTCGTATTGGGCTTGTACCTCGGGGCTTACCGAGAGATTCGTGAATACGTCCTGTACGTCATCACTGTCTTCTAGGGCATCAATAAGCCGCATTACTTGGCGATATTTCGCCAGATCCAGCTCTGCTTGCGTGGTAGCTTTCCACTGGGTTTCAGCCGAGTCGTAGTCAATGCCGGCATCTTGCAAGGCCTTGCGCACCTCAACTAGATTTGTGGGATCACAAACGATTGTGAAGGTTTCCGCACCTTCCTCTACCTCTTCGGCGCCTGCATCTAGAACCGCCATCAAAATGGTATCTTCGTCTACGCCCTCGGCCTTAGCTACCTCGATAGCTCCGATCCGGTTGAATAGGTAGGAAACGGAACCAGGATCAGCCAGGTTGCCGCCGTTCTTACTAAAGGCTGTACGCACATCGGCCGCAGCGCGGTTCTTGTTGTCGGTAAGACACTCGACCAGCATTGCTACCCCGCCAGGGCCATAACCTTCATAAGAGATGGTTTGCCAGTCCGCCCCACCTGCTTCTGCACCAGAACCACGGTTAACTGCCCGTTTGATGTTATCGGCCGGTACCGAGTTCTTTTTCGCCTTTTGGATCGCATCAAATAAGGTGGGGTTTCCCGCCGGATCCCCGCCGCCAGTACGGGCTGCTACCTCGATATTCTTAATCAAACGGGCAAATAGTTTTCCCCGTTTAGCGTCGATTGCCGCTTTCTTATGTTTGGTGGTAGCCCACTTTGAGTGACCCGACATTCGCTCTCCTTATTCCCGCTAGCACAATTAGTTTTCGAAATACCAAGCCTGATTTTAGCGCTTTTGCACCCTAACCGTCTAAACAGGCTTAATCATAGACGGTCTCTAGGCGGCCATCCCACCCGCTTAGCCACTGCTGCGCTAAGGCTGGCAGGCAATTTGGGTAAATAGTTTCTCGCTTAGCCAAGTACGGCAGTTCGTCCAGCCGAATCCAGCGAACCGCCTCTAAAAGCTGTTTTTCCGAGGATGTCCAATCAGCAGTGACAATCTGGGGACCTTCCTCGTTTAAACGCACTAAGAAAAAATGTTCTGCCTGGATAGCCCATAGTTTACGAAATTTTAATAGGGATTCGCGGTAAAGCACCGGCCCTTGAAGTTGCTCAGGCCTCAGCTCTAACCCGGTTTCCTCTTTGAGTTCACGCAAGGCAGCCTGCGCGCGAGTTTCTCCGTCCTCAATGCCACCTCCGGGGGTGAACCACCAGCGATGGGTAGGGTCAGAAAAATCATGGCCACTGATTAAGAGGAGGCGCTCTAAGGAATCAATGACCACTACCCTGGCAGCGTGGCGTCCCGGGTAGCCATCGGCATCGACCACCCAGTCTGAGCCGAGAGGATTTCCTCCGTTAGGCGGAAAAGGATTTGGGAGGGGACGCGACAGATGAAAACCGGAGTTCACTCTAGGAACGCCCCATCCGGTATGCTCCGACCGCAGTACAGGCAACAGCAAAATGTCTCCGCGCCGCCAGTAGCTGCTTCACGGCTTCCTCGTTCTCTTTTTCGATTCCCTCTGAGAGTCCGCGGTGAGAACTGGCGACATAGTTAAGCGCCAAGACCGTAGCCGCCTGTTGGAATTCTGACAATGCGCGGCGAGCAGCAGGCGAGATAGTACGCGCCGACCGTCGAGCCCGACGCCTGCCAGACAGTGAACAGAGCATTTGTGCTTCACGCACATCGATCCAACCAGCGCCAATGTATGCCTGGAGACCACTTTCGATGGCATTACGTTGACGTACCGACACCACCAGGTTAATTATTAGCCAAGTGATGAACATCGGCCCCCAGAAAAACACATAGGAAACCACGAAAAGCAGCGCCGAATAGGTTGCCAATCCGTTCCAGGCAGCGTGCAGGCAGATAGCAGAAACCAGACCAGAAGCAGGAAGAATGAAACGCATTTTTGGCGAGGCGATCCGGGTAAGCGCCATTCCCACTGCCAGACCAAAAATCGAAGTGTAAACGGTGTGACCAAAAGGTCCCAGCATTGCCCGCATAAAGAAAACTACCGGGAGTTGTTCGTAAAACCTCGCAAAGTAAAGCACATTTTCGGTGAAAGCAAAGCCAGCAGCGAGGATTCCGGCTATCACTACCCCATCTAGCGGACTTTTCACTGAGCGGCGCCTGGCCAACATGATGATGACTACCCCGAGACCTTTTAAAGACTCTTCAACTATGGGAGCCACAATGGTGGCTAGCAGTCCAAAAGATTGAAAAGGAGTAGGCCCCACATCTACTGACTGCAGGGCTTTCCCGGACATAGTGTTAAGCCCCAACGCACATACGGAGGCGATCCCTGCCCCCCAAAGGAACGCGATTACTAGTAACCACCAGGGTTTTGGCGCCCAGCGATCTAGCCACACCATCACAATGACCACCACCGCCATCGGCAGCAACGCGGCAAATACCGCCCCGATAGTGGTGGTTATTGATTCTTCTGAAGAAATAAAAAGTGCCAAATAGGTAAGTCCGCCCCCGGCAGCCAGCAAACACGCTAATTCTAGCCAGGGGAACGAGCGCAGGCGCGAACGTCTGTTGGCTTTTTCCGCTCCAGGATCGACCAGTAGTGGCTGAGCAGATACCCGCTGGGAGACAGCAGGATGAGGAATCAGAGGATCCGCAGGTAAACTGAGAGCATCAAAACTGTAACTGGCAACTAGCTGTTCGGTTACCGGAGGATAGTTGGTGCCCATTTCCGCCTTAACGGGGGAATCCGGCAGATATT
Organism: Varibaculum cambriense; assembly: GCF_032557235.1. Taxonomy (GTDB): domain Bacteria; phylum Actinomycetota; class Actinomycetes; order Actinomycetales; family Actinomycetaceae; genus Varibaculum; species Varibaculum cambriense_C. The sequence goes on along the minus strand of NZ_JAWGMB010000010.1, from coordinate 28,513 downwards.
CGGGATTCGATTGGCTCACCTGTTCCTCCTTTCTGGAGCTACCTCTAGTCTAAACTGGAAGATTAGTTTTTCTCTTCTTTGCACTGACAAAACTTACTAGCGGCCACGCCCGCTGTCTTTTTTATCTTCCCGACAGCGTTCATAGACTGCTAGAACTTGGTCAGTTACGATTGACCAGTCATAACGCTGCGCCCCTTGATGTCCGCAACTAGCTAGTCGGGAGGCTGCTTGTCTATTCTCACACACTGCTAGCAACTTTTCAGCCAGCGAATTTGCGTCCTCGGAAGTAAAAATTTCCCCAAGCCTGCCCTCTTGAAGTACCGCAGAGAAAGCGGGAATTGAGGAAGCAACGACCAGACAATTAGCTGCCATTGCTTCTACCAGTACAATCCCGAAGGATTCTCCCCCGGTTTGGGGAGCAATATAGGCGGTAGCGGATTTAAAAAGCGACTTTTTTTCCTCCTCACTAAGCACACCCAAAAACTCTACGCTTTTCCCAAAAGGCTCAAGGGCAGCGCGTGCTTTACTTCCCGTGCCCGGACCGGCAATTAAGAAGCGGGCGGCAGGGTATTTTTCTAGCACCTTCGGGATGGCTTCCACTAGGATCGACAGGCCTTTTCGGGGTTCATCTAGGCGCCCTAAGAAACAAAACACTGGCGATTCTTCACTTTGTTGCCACTTTGGGCTGGGACTTGCCCCAGCGAACGCCTGGAAGTCAACCCCATTGGGAATCACCGTGGCATCCCCATCTTGATAGCGTTGCAAAGTGCGCCTTGCTTCCTCTGATACCGCGATTTGCGCACTGAGCTTCTCTTTTACCGATTGCACCACCGGTTTGCCCAGGGTATAGAGCAGTGATCTTTCCAGGGCAGCATGGAAGGTACCCACTACCGGACAGCGCGCATGTTGCAATGCAATTAGAGATACCGAGGGCGTGGCTGGTTCGTGCACATGCAAAATATCGAAATCACTGGTGGTAACCCATTGGCGAGTGCGAGCCGCCACCCGCGGCCCAAATGCCAGGCGAGCAATAGAACCGTTATAGGGAATCGCGAAAGTTTTTCCGGCATTTATGAATCCATCCTCGCTATAATCCGTTTCTACCGGGGCAAATACTGAAACTTCATGTCCGCGTTTACGCAACTCCTGCGCCTGGTCGCGCACATGAAACTGCACTCCCCCCGGAACGTCATAAGCATAGGGACAAACGATTCCTATTTTCATAGCTGCGTCTCCTGCTTTGCGCGTTCGCGAGCTCGCGCTAAACGCTCCGGATCGAGATCAGGTACAAACAATTTTTGTAGCATGAACCAGGACTCGGGGGATTCCCTAATCATTTCCCCAACCCGGCTAGCCCAATCCTTAGTCATATTTTCTACTCTATCTGGCTTTATTGGCCCGGAAATGTTTATCACTATTCCCCAGCGGGAACCGGCTGCTCCCGAGCGGGCGCGCCCTAACTTTTCCAAAGCGATATGTCCGCAGTAAAGCGGGGCGTTAATCTTTGTGGCAAGCGCCGCTGGCCCCGCTGCGACCAGAGCTTTAGTTTTCCCGATAGTAACTTCGATCCCGCGACCGGTAATATCGCGATCAGCCAGCAAAGGAATCAGGTAGTTTTTTTCGCCGGCAGCCGCCACTAGCTTAGGGAACGGCTTTTCGCCCTTTTCCACCGCAATTATCCGCATATTAGCTTGGCGGCGCACTCGAGTAAAAGCTTGGAATAGAGCTTCCGGTTTTACTTTTTCGGCTACCGTAAGTACCGGGATTACTTCTTTACTTGCAAAGTAACCCGCTAAATCCCAGTTTCCGGAATGGGTAAGCGCTAAGCAAACATTGCCGCGCCCGCAGTCTTCCAGTAATGATTCCCGATCCCCGCCGATCCGCACCCGAGACAGCAGCTGGGAGTCAGAAAAGTTTCCCAATAAAGCGGTTTCGGAAAATAACCGCATATATCCTTTTAGACCCTGGCGCACAGTTTCTTCGATTTTGTTGTCGGCGATCCCCAAGTGCAGCAGGTTTTTCCGATATTGCTGAGCGCCAGAAGTATTTATCCGGTAGAGCACTTCCCCGATCAAATTCCCGATCCCCTGGGCAAGAGGCAACGGCACCTGCGACAGCAGTTTTAAGCCTGAGCGCGCAAGGTGCTCGTTCGAAAAAATACCAGTTTTCACTTATTTAAGGTGCTTTCTGACGTAAAAAATTCTTTGCCCCACGGTTATGAAACTAGCGATAGCCACCCAGGAAAGAGCAACCGGAAAACAAACCAAGGGAGCCCCCAGATCAGTAATACCTGCCCCCACTAAGGCGACTACTAGGCGATCGGTGCGCTCCCCGATTCCCACTTTGGCGACTACCCCGAAGGATTCGCCGCGAGCCCGCACATAGGGAACCGCGCCTGCTCCCACCAGGGCGCAAATACCGGCGATTATGGTGCCGGTGCGGATTCCTCCCGGAGCCATTCCGCTAATCGCCCAATAAAGCAGGGAACCAAAAATAGCGCCGTCAGCTAGGCGATCTAAAGAGGAATCAAGGAACGCCCCAAATTCACTGGTTTGCTTGGTGAGGCGCGCGAGTACCCCATCAAGGGAATCCGCGAAAGCGGTTATCCCAATCAAGATTCCCCCTAGTGCTAAATACCCCCGTGCCAGCAGCCCTATTGCGAGCGCCATATTGATTACGGTACCGGCAACAGTCACCATATTCGGGGTTACCCCCGCTTTGGCTAAGAGCTTAGCGGGGGAAGTAAAAATAGCGCGGGCGAGACCTCTTCCATGGTTTCCAAGCATTAACTACCCCTTGTCTACTCCTGCCAGCCACTGGCTAGTTGCTCGCGTGCCTGCCCTAAAAGCTGCGGCACTGCCTTAGTACGGGCAATCAGGGGGAAGAAATTAGCGTCTCCTGCCCAGCGAGGAACAATATGTTGGTGCAGGTGTCCAGCGATGCCCGCTCCGGCAACTTCGCCTTGATTCATCCCCAGGTTAAAACCGTCCGGGTTCGCTACCTTTTTCAAGGTTCTAATCGCCCTCGTAGTTACTTCCCCAAATTCGGCGCGCTCGTCTTCTTCAAGCTCGATATATTCAGAGATATGCCGGTAGGGACAGATCAACATATGTCCCGAGTTATAGGGGAACAGGTTCATAAGGGCGAAAACTTTTTCGCCTCTATACACGATGAGGGCGTCCTCGTCACTGCGATGCGGGGCGGCGCAAAACGGACAGTCTTCGCTCTTCTTAGTCTGCGGGCGTTCTTCACCCGAAATATATACCTGACGGTGGGGAGTCCACAGGCGTTGGAACGCATCGGGAACAGCCCCGAAAGCGCGCGAATCCTCTGTTGGTAGCGAAGTCGAATCCAGCGACGTCATCTGCTATTTCCGTTCTGCAATCGCAGCAGTGATCTTGGTGATTGCTTGCTCGATCGGCACCCCGTTTTCTTGACTACCGTCCCGGTAACGGAAGGAAACCGCTCCCGCCTCGGCGTCCTCTCCCCCCGCAATTAGGGTAAAGGGGATTTTATCTTTAGAGGCGTTACGGATTTTCTTACCGAAGCGGTCATCGGAGGTATCAACCTCTACCCGGACTCCTTGTTTGCGTAGCTGGTCAGCAACCTCGAATAGGTAATCATTAAAGGCTTCGGCTACCGGTACGCAGCGTACCTGTACCGGAGAGAGCCAAGCCGGGAAAGCGCCCGCGTAGTGTTCTAGCAGCACCCCGAAGAAACGTTCGATGGAGCCAAACAAGGCACGGTGAATCATAACCGGACGCTGGCGGGAGCCATCGGCGGCCGTATAAGTGAGGTCGAAACGTTCCGGCAGGTTAAAGTCCAACTGGATAGTTGACATTTGCCAGGTACGTCCGATCGCGTCCTTAGCTTGTACCGAGATTTTTGGCCCGTAGAAGGCAGCCCCACCCGGATCGGGTACCAGTTTCAGACCGGAAGCAGTCGCTACCTCTTCCAGAGTGCGAGTAGCTTCTTCCCAAGTATCATCGTCGCCTACAAACTTAGCGGGATTCTTAGTGGACAGTTCTAAATAGAAATCCTCGAGACCGAAATCTTTCAGCAAATCAAGAACGAAAGTCAGTAGACTGGCCAGCTCGTCTCGCATCTGCTCGCGAGTGCAGTAAATGTGGGAATCATCTTGCGTGAATCCGCGCGCGCGGGTTAGTCCGTGCACCACCCCGGATTTTTCGTAGCGGTAGACGGTACCGAACTCGAAAAGACGCAGCGGCAACTCGCGGTAAGAACGCCCTTTAGAAGCGAAAATCAGGTTATGCATGGGGCAATTCATGGGTTTCAGGTAGTAGTCTTGCCCCTGTTTGGTGATATTGCCTGCCTGGTCGTGCTCTTCGTCCAGGTGCATGGGCGGATACATGCCATCTGCATACCAATCTAGGTGACCAGAGGTTTTGAACAGGTCTGCTTTGGTGATGTGGGGACTGTACACAAAGGAATATCCGGATTCGATATGCCGCTTACGGGAGTATTCTTCCATTTCGTTGCGGATAACCGCGCCTTTGGGGTGGAATACCGGCAGACCGGAACCAATCTCGTCCGGGAAAGAGAACAGATCCAGTTCGCGTCCCAGTTTACGGTGGTCGCGCCGTTCGGCTTCACGCGTACGGGTTTGATAAGCAACTAGATCATCTTTGCTGGCCCAGGCAGTGCCGTAAATACGCTGCAGGTGATCATTTGCTTGATCACCTTTCCAATAGGCTGCGGAAGACTTGGTGAGGGCGAAGCCGTTACCGATATAGCGGGTATTAGGCACATGCGGCCCGCGGCACAGATCTTTCCAGGCGCGCTGCCCGTTGCGGTCTACATTGTCATAAATGGTAAGCTGACCTGCTCCGACTTCTACGCTGGCTCCTTCCGCCTGATCCGAGCCGTGACCTTTGGATTCAATCAGTTCCAGCTTGTAGGGTTGATCGGCTAGTTCGCGGCGGGCTTCCTCGTCACCTACTTCCCGACGCACAAAACGCTGCCCGCTTTTGACGATTTTCTTCATCCGTTTTTCCAAGTCTTTTAACAGCTCGGGGGTTACCGGATCGATATTGCCAAAATCGTAGTAAAAACCGTCAGTTATGTAGGGACCTACTCCCAGGTTGGCATCAGGGTAAATCTGTTGCACCGCTTGGGCGAGGACGTGGGTGGCGGAGTGGCGAATAATTTCTAACCCGGCTTCGCTGTCAGCGGTAATCGGTTCTACCTGGGCGCCCTCGGGAAGGGTACGCGCCAGGTCCCAGGGTTCACCCGCGACCCGCATAGCTACCACGCTGCGGTCTTTGCCCCACAGATCTAGGCCGGTACAAGTGGCAGCTACCTCTTGAATTTCTCCTGCAATCTGGACGTTAATCAGTCCTGCTGCCTGTGCTGCCACGTTCGATCCTCCTAGTTACGGATAAGTAATTACCTGGCTATTCTACCTACGAGGCCATTGCGATTAAAATGTAAGGGTTGCTACTTACCCTACTAGCGGAGGGCAGTTTCACGCTCGTTGGTCGTTATGCGCCTAGCCCGACTGGCGCTTTGCATTTGGGGAATCTGCGTACCGCCCTGATCGGGTGGGCGCTAGCTCGGCAAAGCGGCGGGCGTTTTGTGCTGCGTTTTGAGGATTTAGATGCCCGCTCCCGGGGGCCTTTCCGCGGCCTGCAACTGGCAGATTTAGCGACTCTCGGGATTGATTGGGATGGGGAACCTTTGGTGCAGTCAAAGTGCCACAGCCGCTACGAGGAGGCGTTTGCGCAGCTTGAAGCCGAGGGAATGGTTTATGAATGTTACTGTTCGCGCCGAGAGTTATCACAGATAGCTTCTGCCCCGCATACTCCTCCCGGAGCCTACCCCGGGCATTGTCGCGACCTCACCCCCACCGAGCGTGCGTGGAAAAGGGAAGAATTGGCGGCAAGAGGACGCGGCCCAGCGTTTCGCCTGCGCACTAATGAGCAAACTTTGACCTTTACTGACGCGGTTTATGGGCAGCAAACCGGGATAGTAGATGATTTCGTGTTGCGCCGCTCGGATGGAGTGTTTTCTTATAACTTCGTTTGCGTGGTTGACGACGCCTATCAAGGGGTAAACCAGGTGTGCCGCGGGAGGGATTTACTTTCTTCGGTTGCCCGGCAAAACTACCTGCACCAGCTATTAGGATCCACCCCGCCCACATGGGTGCATGTTCCCTTAGTGCTCAATGATAAGGGTCAGCGCCTGGCGAAACGCGATGGAGCCGTCACTTTAGAACAGCTGCGAGAGTGCGGGATAGAAAGCGCGCAAGTGATCTGGATGTTCGCGACCTCCCTAGGGTTCCCGCCTGCCAATACTGTTAAGGAGTTCCTAGCGCACTTTGACTTAGACCATATGAGCCGCGAGGATTGGCGATTTACCGCGCCCGTCCCACTTAGTGCGCAACCTTAGCTACGCAAAAATAGAACAGAGGTATTACCCTGCCTACTATCCCCAGTGGGAACGCAGCGGCTGCCCCCCATAAAAGTCACCGAGGACGCGCTGTTTATATGCCGGATACTCGCCCTCAATAATTGATTGTCTAATCCCCCGCACCAGCTGGACGGTGAAGTATTCGTTGTGGATGGTTGCCAGGGTAAAACCCAACATTTCTTTGGCTTTAAACAGGTGATGTAGGTACGCAATGGAATAGTTCTGGCAGGTGTAACAGTTACAACCGGCAACTGGAGCCTGAAAATCGCGTTTAAATTCGGAGCGGGTCAGATTAAAGCGCCCATAACGTCCGTAAAGACCGCCGTTGCGTCCTATCCGAGAGGGATTTACACAATCAAAGGTGTCCGCCCCAGCCTCTACCCCGGCAAAAATATCGTCCGGTTCACTTAGACCTAACAGGTGACGGGGTTTTTCCTCCGGAAGCTCTTCACAAACCCAATCCACGATAGTGGCCAAGTTTTCTTTTTCGAACGCGCCCCCGATTCCAAAACCATCGAAGCTGCGCCCTGCCACTTCCATCGCAGATAAATCGCGGGAGGCTTTACGTCGCAAATCTTCATATTGCGCCCCTTGGATAACCCCATACAGCATTTGATAGGGCTTATCGGCGCGCTCAACGGTGAGACGCTCATGTTCTGCCAGGCAACGCTCCGCCCAGCGCCGGGTACGCTCTAGGGATTCCACTTGGTATTCGCGTGAATTCAGTAAAGTAGTGAGCTCATCGAAGGCCATCATAATATCGGCGCCCAGCTGGTGCTGGATCTGCATCGAAACTTCGGGAGTAAAGCGATGCCGAGAACCATCCAGGTGGGAACGGAAGGTCACGCCCTCCTCATCTACATGCGCATGGCGCTCTTTTTTTGCTGCCACCGTATGATCGGCGCGTCCCGAACCGGTGAACTCTCCAGAGAGCACTTTCTTGTATCCCGACCCTAGCGAGAGCACCTGGAATCCGCCCGAGTCAGTAAAAGTAGGACCATTCCAGTTCATAAAGCGAGCGAGCCCGCCTGCCTGGTCAATAACTTCCGGCCCGGGTTGCAAATAGAGGTGATAGGCGTTCGATAGAATCGCGGCGGCACCCAGCTCTTTCATAGTCTCGGGCAGCACCGTTTTCACCGTCGCTTTGGTACCCACCGGGATAAATGCCGGGGTGGGGATATCGCCGTGCGGGGTATGAATAATGCCGGCTCGTCCTCGCCTGCCGGGCAGCTCCGCAATTTTAGTGAACGTCAAGGCCGTACCTTTCGTGTTTCTTTACCCGGGCAATCACCAGATACGTAAAGGGCAGACAAAGGATTTCTACCGCGCATTTATACAGGTATCCGCCGAGGAAAATATAGATCAGCAACTGGGAGAAACTCATGATTCCCCCAAACGCGATAGTACAAAAAATAATGGAATCAACCAGTTCTCCCGCCAAGGTGGAGGTCACTAGGCGCACCCAAAGATTGTTCTCGCCCCAGCGCTCTTTGATTTTGACCAGCACATAGGCATTAAGCCAGTTGCCAAACACGTAACCGGCCATCGAGGCGATTACGATGCGGGGTACAAACCCGAGCACGCTTTGGAATGCCTCGTTATTTTGGTAGGAGGCTTCCGGCGGGAGCATTCCCACTACCCAAAAAGTCAGCGAGGCCATTACGGAAATCACGAAGCCCATGAGGATAGCGCGTTTAGCCGCCTTTAGTCCCCAGACTTCACTAATCACGTCACCTAAAACATAAGTTAGGGGAAATAAAATAGCTCCCCCATCAAAAACAATCGGCCCGATCTGAATCGCTTTAGTGGCACAAATATTGGCTATTAGTAGGAACGCCACGAAGAAAATAACGCAAATATCGAAAAGGCCGCGCGGCGTGCGGGCAAAGATCGCGGCATTTGCTGCTGTGGAAGCATTTTTTTCGAGGTCGCGGGGTTGCGGAGATAGAGATTCTTCAGATTTCGCCATAGTTGTCACCTGCCTAATCTAGCAGTCTCCCCGGGGTACTCGTCCAGTTAGCCCCCGACCGCAACTGTAGGTTCTTGTTTTTATGCTGCCTGGAGATAATTGTATTGTGTCGAGTAGATAGTCAGCCACACGGACAAGGGTTTTTCCTCCTGCCCATACCTATCACCAGGGGAACCAAAGAATATTTACTACCTGCGCAGGTACCAAGTGGCGCGGGCAGAGGTTTTATCCGAGTCGGCTAGGCGGGCGCAAAACTCGAAAAATGCCGGTGGCTTTTTCGAGTTTTTGGGCGGGAGGAAAAACCTCTGCCCGCGCCGAGCCTGAAAAAACGCAAAAACTATTTCCTACGTGAATGGCAGTGCTTACCTAGTTTTCGCCATCGGCCAGGCGGCGCAGCTCCGGCCATAACTCCGAGGCGATAGTGCGCCGCAAATCTTCGCGGGTACTATCATTTACCAGCTCAAAGTTGGCAATGGCGCGGCGTTGTTCTTCACTGGCTTGGGCGGCGATCCGGGCGTCAACTTGTTCCGGTTCTAAGCCGGATCGCTGCAGCAGTCGCTGGTAACGCTGTTTGAGGGGCGCGCTGACTGCCACGATCACGTCAAAAGCACGCGCGTTCGGGTTTTCGGCCAGCAACGGAATATCGTAAATACCGATGTCTCCGGGGGTTAGGGACGCGAAGAAACGGTCGGAAAGAAACGCAATATAGGGGTGAGTTATCGATTCTAGGAGGCGGCGAGCCTCGGGATTATTAAACACGATCGCGGCGAGGGCGCGGCGGTCAACGCCACTTTCCCACTCGGGATGATCAAAAGCGCGGGCAATATCGGGCGCTAAATCGACCAATGCCTGCCCTGCCAGTTCATCGGCGCTGCAAGTCTTAGCCCCTAGCGCTTTCAAGGTTTGTACCGCGGTGGATTTACCGGAACCGATACCTCCAGTTACCGCCACGGAGAGGGCGTTTGTGGGCGAGGCCGCTGCCCAGCGGGCTCCTCGATCCGGGTTACGGTAAATCAATAGTTCACTCACGATGCCAGCCTATCTATCTGGACTGCTTCCACCCAAGCTAAAATTTTCTGTCTATACCCGAGCAATGGAGGCCAGAAGATATTAGTACCTAGTTCCCGGCGATAACCTCGTTTACTTTGACCAGCCCAGCACGTAGTTTTCTTTGGACTCATCAAGCGCGTACCAAAGGATATTTCCTTGAGAATCTTCCCATACTGCAAACCAATAGTATCCCCGGTATTTAGGATCTTGGGCAGAAAAAGACAGTGAGGCTTGAGCATTACGAAAAGGAAACAGATCGGGTAGCGTTGCTGGGTCATCATCGGAATCAATCGGGTTAATGCAGCCTTCTGGGGGCACCACTGCTGAGTAGATTCCATCTTGGTATCTAACTACATCATTAGCAATAACTCGATATTGTGCCTGCTCAGTCCGAGTGACGGCAGTCAAAAGAACATCGCTAGCACCAGAGGAGACCATGTCGCTCCACCCGATTTCACTAAATAAGTATTTAGCATCAAGTCCATATCCCTCTGCTGCGGACAAATCCACAGCAAATAGTGCCTCGGAATGATCACCACCTCCACATAAAGGGCCATAGCTAGGAGGAATTAGTTTCGAATCCATCAACTTTGGCTTTTGACTTTGGGGATCCCAAATCCACACCAGTATCTGTTCGACTCGCCCTTGAAAAGTACGTTCTCCCTCGTCTCTTTCCGGTATCTCTCCTCCAGCAGTTTGCAAATAGAGAACCTGGGCGAAATCCAGGTAGCCATCACCATTGATATCGGCATAGACCTTGTCGTTCTGCCTGATACCAACGGCTAGGCCTATATCCCGGCCTGGGTCTGAAGAAGACTTGAACCTGCCATCCGTGAGTTTTCGCGGCTCACCCGAAGCATTAGTTATATCAATATTGTTAAAATCCACCTTCTTAATCGCATCCCAGCCGGCAGGCTTTTGGGCACCGGAATCAGGCGCCCCGGGTACATCAAATCTTTGGTAACTGATTTTGCCCTGCTTATCGGTTAGGCGAGTTGCCCAAATGGATTTACTATTGGCGGCTATGGCCGGTTGCCCCGGCAGACCAGTTTCCCAGATAGTCTTACCTTTTTGCAGATAGCGCACCGTTTTAGCCTGCTTTGCGTTAGGCTCAGCGCAGACCGTAACCTGACTGTCTTGGTAGATTGCCTCCCCCGTGCACTCGCCAGTTTTCGCGCCAGCATCCGAGGCCGGCTTATACTTCTCCCCTAGCGCGCCCTTACAAACTATCTGTCCCCCGAATGCCTCATAGGGTTGCGCCAGCCCATTATCGCAGGCAGGCAAACTAAAAGGTTCCCCTTTAGCTTTCCCGTCCCCAGATAGTGGCTGAGCACTAGCCCCTTCACTCGTAATAAAAATTAGCCAGATATCTAGGCTCTCTTTAACCATCACCGCCGGACTGGATTCAGCAGCTACATAGGGAGTAAAAGAGTCAGTTTTTATCTGTTTATGTACTTCAATCACCGTGGAAACAGTGGGTGCTTTTTCCTTGGCTGCTCCCGCACCCAGTTTGCCGCTACCATCGGAAAGCACAAACACGTAGACGGTCAACACCAAATCTACCAGCACCAAGGTAACCAGCACCGCCAGCAGACGCAGCACCAAGCTGCCTTTATTACCGGCGTTACTGGAAGCTGGGGAAGCTAACATCGTCATCTACCTAACTCATAACCCGATATTTACCACAGCCCTATAGGGCTGCTACCAAGCAGCTGACCCGCGTCAGCGATTGTCGAAACCGGCAGTGAAAACACAGCAGGCAACGCCAAAATCTCCGGTTTTACCAGTACCAACAGCAAGAACCCTAGATAGGCAGTGGCGATAACAATCCCGATGATTAACAGCGCGACCGGTAATCTCGTAAAGGTCGGATTACTGCGTTCTGGCAAGTTAGCGTTAACAGAGCCCGCCAGATTAGGGACATGTCCCGCCACCGGGGGCTGATACCCCGCAGGAAATTCTGCCGGTACTGGCGCAGGCGGGGCTGCCGGCTGCGGATAGGCAGCACCCCCGCCCTGGTGGGGCTGGAGATAAGGATAGGGAGCATGCGCTGCCGGCTTCCCAGCAGGCAGAATCTTGCCGGGCGAGCCATAAGGGCTAGATTGTTGGGCACCCGGCTGAAAGGAGCTAGTTTTTTTGTCCGCATTATCGCTGCCCGGCATCTGCTTCATAGCTTCACGCTATCAGGCATTAATCCCCGGAAAGCGCCAGATAGAAAAATCAGAGCAAATATCCACATTTCAAGGCTCTGCCTTTAGAAATAAAACAGGGTGGGCAGAAGCATTTCTGCTTCTGCCCACCCTGAAAGTTAAGCGTCACAGCTCCTAGGTAGAACTGCGATTAACTGTTTATTCGCCAGTTAGCTTCTCGCGGAGAGCAGCTAGGGCTTCATCGGAAGCCAGAGTACCGGCCGAGTCTTCACTCTCGGTGGAGTAGCTAGCGTTCTCGGCGGGATCCGGACGAGTAGCGGCGGCTTCAGTGTCGGCTTCCAGAGCCTTAGCCACCTGCTCCTTGTGTGCCTTCCAACGGGCTTCTGCCTGGGCGTATTCTTCTTCCCAAGCTTCCCGCTGCGCCTCGTAGCCTTCCATCCATTCATTGGTTTCCGGATCGAAGCCTTCGGGGTACTTGTAGTTGCCCTCTTCATCGTATTCAGCAGTCATGCCATACAGCGAAGGATCAAACTCGGTAGTGTTGGGATCAACGCCCTCGTTCGCCTGCTTAAGCGACAGCGAAATCCGGCGACGATCCAGATCAATGTCGATAACCTTAACGAATACTTCTTCGCCAACTTTAACGACCTGCTCCGGTACCTCTACGTGACGCTGCGCCAGTTCAGAGATATGTACCAAACCTTCGATTCCGTCCTCGACCCGTACAAAAGCGCCGAAGGGAACCAGCTTGGTTACCTTGCCCGGCACCACTTGACCGATAGCGTGGGTACGGGCGAACGTCTGCCAAGGATCTTCCTGGGTGGCCTTCAAGGACAGCGAAACCCGTTCGCGATCCATATCCACATCCAGTACTTCGACCGAAACTTCCTGGCCAACTTCCACCACTTCGGAGGGGTGATCAATATGCTTCCAGGACAGTTCGGATACGTGCACCAGGCCGTCTACTCCGCCCAGGTCCACGAAGGCACCAAAGTTGACGATGGAGGAAACCACGCCGGAACGGATCTGACCCTTTTGTAAGGTATCCAAGAACTGGGTGCGTACCTCCGCTTGGGTTTGCTCCAACCAGGCACGACGGGAAAGCACCACGTTATTGCGGTTCTCATCCAGTTCAATAATCTTAGCTTCGAGCTCACGACCGATATAGGGAGCGAGGTCACGCACCCGGCGCATCTCAACCAGAGAAGCCGGCAAGAAACCACGCAGACCGATATCCAAAATCAGACCGCCCTTGACCACCTCGATCACGGTACCGGTGACCACGCCATCGGCTTCCTTGACCTTCTGGACGTCGCCCCAGGCACGCTCGTATTGGGCACGCTTCTTCGAAAGCAGTAAGCGCCCCTCCTTGTCTTCCTTCTGCAATACCAGGGCTTCGATTTCGTCGCCCACCTGGACAACGTCTTCGGGACTCACATCATGTTTGATGGATAGCTCGCGGGAGAGGATAACGCCCTCGGTTTTGTAACCAATATCGAGGAGGACTTCATCGCGGTCGACCCGCACGACAGTACCGGTAACGATGTCGCCATCGCCAAAGTACTTAATAGTTTTATCGATTGCAGCAAGTAGTTCTTCTTGTGAACCGATATCGTTTACGGCAACTTGATCCAGCTGCTCAGTAGAGGTGGTCATAGAGATAATTTCTCCAAAACGGACTTAATAGACAATATGGACAATTTGGTTCCTCACAAGAGAAACCTTGTCGAGCCTATCAGCAAAAACCCGTCCAACTCCAGCCGAAAGACCGCTTACGGAGGCTATTTTGGCAAAATGTATGCGATAACACAGTGTCACTAGAGCGAGGGCGAGGGGCAGTTCGCCGGTATTGCCCACCCCTGCCGCAAAAAAGATCTAGCTAATGGGCAGCGCTCCGCCAGTTAGTGCCCACGCCAATCCCGACTACCAGGGGTACTGCGAGCTCCGCAGCATGACACATTGCTTCCTCTACCAGGGCGCGCAGCTGCGTTTCCTCCCCCGTGGCTACTTCCAGGATTAATTCGTCGTGAATCTGCAGTAACACCCGAGAAGCCAACTTTTGTTCCTTCAGTTCCTGATCTACCCGGATCATGGCCTGCTTCATCAAATCTGCAGCCGTTCCCTGAATGGGGGCATTAAGGGCTGCCCGCTCCGCCATGCGCCGTAAAGTGTGATTGGAGCTTCTAAGATCGGGGAGTTGCCGGCGCCGCCCCTGCATAGTTTCGGTATAACCCCGCTCGCGCGCCTCCTCCACGATTTGCTGCAAATAGTCGCGAACTTTGCCGAAACGCTGAAAATAACTTTCCATCAGCTTTTCGGCTTCCTTCTGGCCAATCCGCAACTGATTGGCCAGACCGTATGCCGACAAGCCGTAAGCCAAACCATAGGAAGTAGCTTTTACCTTCGAACGCATCTGGTCATCGACTTGCTCGGATGGAATCTCGAAAACCATGGCGGCCATAGTGCGGTGTAGATCTTCACCGGTTTTAATGGCGGCGATCAGATCTTCATCCCCCGACATATGCGCCATTACCCGCATCTCAATCTGGGAATAATCCACGCTCATCAAGTTTTCAAAACCGGATCCGCAAACGAAGGCTTCCCGAATACGTTGCCCGGTTTCGGAGCGTACCGGGATATTTTGCAAGTTCGGATCGGCAGAGGAAAGCCGGCCGGTAGCAGCCACCGTCTGCTTAAAGGTGGTGTGGATCCGCCCATCATCATGAACTGCCTTTTGTAATCCTTCCACGGTCTGCAAAAGTTTTATCGAATCCCGGTGCGCCAGCAAATACTGCAAGAATGGATGCTGGGTTTTACTAAACAGCCACTCCAGGGCATCCGCATTCGTGGTGTATCCGGTGCGAGTTTTTTTCGTTTTCGGCATCCCTAGCTGATCAAATAAAACTTCTTGTAACTGTTTGGGGCTGGATAGATTCAGCTGTGGCCGATCTACTTCGCTCCTAGCCGCCTGCTTAGCGTCCTCGGTTTGCCGTCTTAAATCATTCTCGAGATCCCCTAAAACCTGGTCTGAGACCGCGATCCCAGTATCTTCCATCTGGGCAAGAATCTTAGCGACCGGCCGTTCCATCTCTAGCCATAAATGTTCGGCGCCTCCAGTAGCTAACCGGCCTTGCTCTGCACTGGCAATCTCAGGCAACGCCGCCGCAATCTGCGCCGTCTTAGTGTTAGAAACACCCGAAAAATCCAGTGCGGTCTGTCCGCTGGCTTCTTTTTCTTCCAGCACCAAAGCTCGTCCCAAGAGCTTGCCGCTTAAAACCTCAATATCATAGGAGCGGGCGGAAGGATCCAGCAGATAACCACCAATTTCACTATCCCAGCCAGGTAAACCTAGCGTGATTCCTGCCCCCTTGAGGGCGTGCCAGGCGCTCTTCCAGTTATGGAAAACACTGCCTTGAGGATTATGTAGCCACTGGCGCAGCGCCGCTACGGTTTCTACGTCTCCTTCTATCAAGCTAATACTGGCAGCTTCATTGTTACTGGCCAAAGTAACCTGGGTGGCTTCCCCACTTCCGGGGGTAGTAATTCCCTCAACTACTACCCCTACCGGACCTGTCACCTCCTTTATCCAGGCGGCTGTTTTGTCCGGGGAAATAAGTTTGACTTCTGGGCGTTTTGCCTCAGGCTTTGCTCCGAGGGCGAATGCGGGAATACTAGCTAGAGCCTGACGGGTACCCTCCCCAATCTCCAATTTGTCGAGCAGTTTTTCTAGCTTTGCCGCATCAGCTTTCCCAAAGGTGAGTTCTGGAACCTCAACCCCTAAATCCAGATCAGTCAGCAGTGCATTCAGTTTCCGGTTGCGTTTAACCTCCTCTAGGTGAGCGCGCAGGTCTTCCCCACGTTTTCCACCAATATCGGCGGCGTGGGCGATTACTCCAGTTAACCCGTCATATTTATTAATCCAGGAAGCAGCGGTTTTCTCGCCTACTCCTGGAACCCCGGGCAGATTATCGGCTTTTTCTCCCACCAAGGCGGCAATCTCGGGATAACGGTGTGGCGGCACCCCATATTTTTCTTCAATCGCTTGGGGAGTCATCCGTTTGAGGTCGGTGATCGAGCGAGAAGGATAGAGCACTGTAACTT
Organism: Varibaculum cambriense; assembly: GCF_032557235.1. GTDB lineage: Bacteria > Actinomycetota > Actinomycetes > Actinomycetales > Actinomycetaceae > Varibaculum > Varibaculum cambriense_C. The sequence goes on along the minus strand of NZ_JAWGMB010000010.1, from coordinate 12,814 downwards.
GCTCGTTTGATAACTGGAAAGTGTCGCGATCCCCACTAGCAACCAGTACCCGGATCCCGGCGGCCCTGCCGCGGCTCGCTAGGGTAGCTAAAATATCGTCGGCCTCGATATTTTCTTGTTCTAAAGTGGTGACCCCCAGGTGAGCTAGCGCCTCTTTGATGAGTTCAACTTGTCCAGCAAACTCGGGCGGAGTAGGTTTACGTCCGGCTTTGTATTCAGGGTATTGATCGGTGCGGAAAGAATGGCGAGAAACGTCAAAAGCCACCGCTAAATAGTCGGGTTGCTCATCCTGCAACATTTTTACTAGCATCCGCAAGAACCCGAACACCGCGTTAGTGTATTGCCCCTCTTGGGTACAAAAATTTGCGGGATCGAGGGCGTAGAACGCGCGAAAAGCTGCGGAATGCCCATCAACTACTAGCAGGGTTTTCTTGTCGGCCATGTTTTCCTCCTATTAGCTATCCTAGAGGAAAGGTCTTATCCCCACAGCAGCGGGCTATAACTGCTGTTTAAACCGGTTTTACCCGATCTGTTCTACCACTGCTTCAGCGACTTCTCGCATCGTTAGGCGCCGATTCATGGAGGTGGTCTGGATCCAACGGAAGGCATCCGGCTCACTCATTTCCATGTTTTCCATCAGTAGCCCTTTAGCCCGATCCACCACTTTGCGAGTCTCGAAACGATCCTGTAAGTCAGCTACTTCACCTTCCAACGATTGGATCTCTGCATGTCGTGAAAGCGCGATTTCGATCGCGGGCAAGAGTTCAGCGGGAGTGAAAGGTTTAACCACATAGGCCATGGCACCAGCATCTCGCGCCCGTTCCACCAATTCTTTTTGCGAAAATGCGGTGAGCATCACTACTGCGCAAGAGATTTCTTTCATAATCTTTTCCGCAGCCGTAATTCCGTCCATTTTAGGCATCTTCACATCCATTACGCACAGGTCAGGATGGTTTTCTATCGCTGCCTGATAGGCAGCTTCCCCATCTCCGGCCTCGGCTACTACTTCGTAACCGGCATCCGTGAGAGTTTCCACAATATCCAGGCGGATCAGGGTTTCATCCTCGGCTACCAGCACTTTACGAGAAGCAGTCTGATTTTTCTTGGTGTTAGATTTCGAAGTTGCCACGTGTCTATATTAGACTGAAACCCGTCGCGCTTTACAGCGTTACAAAAAAGCCTCGATGGCGGAATTGGTAGACGCAGCGGATTCAAAATCCGCCGTCCTTCACCGGACATGTGGGTTCGAGTCCCACTCGAGGTACTGATCAGGGAGTAACCCCCAGGTATCGGGGTTTTCACCGCTCGTTTTTAAGCTATTATCTCTCCCCCGGAAGGCTGCGCTACTTTTAGGTTTTGCGCCGGATCCACCCTAAAAAAGTTACTTATGAAAATCCTCACTAAGACAGATTCCTCCCGGATGGGAACTATTTTTCTTAGTAACTATGCTCACGAGGACATCCTTGCCTTTTTACGGCCTGCAGCACCCTACTGCCCCACTTGCTAACGCTTGCGGCGTTCGCGTACCCGTACCGATATTTGGATGGGACTGCCGATAAAACCGTACTCTTCGCGCAGGCGATGTTCGATAAAACGGCGGTAGGACGGATCTAGGAACCCGGTGGTAAAGAGTACAAACCGGGGAGGAGCTGCCGAAACCTGGGTAGCGAACATGATCCGCGGCTGTTTTCCTCCCCTAACCGGGTGCGGATGTTCAGCAACCAACCGCCCCAGGAAAGTATTAAGTTCACTGGTGGTAATCCGGGTATTCCAACCTGCAAGTGCCTGGGCTAAAGCCCCCTGGATGCGGTTAGTATGCCAGGCGGTTTTCGCCGAAAGGTTAATCCGGGGCGCCCAATCCACGTGGGACAGTTGCAAATCCCATTCGCGTTCTAAATCGTGGCGACGTTCCTCATCCAGCAAATCCCATTTATTGTTTACCAGTACCAGGGCTCTGCCCGCAGAAATAACATCTTCAATGATCCTAATATCCGCGCTGGCCAAGGGCTGGGAGGCATCGAGTAACACCATCGCCACATCGGCTTCCTCAATCGCTGCCTGGGTGCGCAAGGAAGCATAAAAGTCAGCCCCCCGACTCTTCAGCATCCGGCGGCGAATCCCGGCGGTATCCACGAATGTCCAGGGAACCCCAGCGATCTCGATTACTTCATCTACCGGATCACGAGTAGTACCTGCCAGTTCGTTGACCACTACTCGCTGAGAACCGGCAAGCGCGTTAAGCAGCGAAGATTTACCCACATTAGGGCGACCAATCAGCGCCACGCGCCCCGGGCTGCCCTCCGGAAGCGTCCGCGAATACTGGGATTCTTCCGGCAGCATTCCAATCGCTTTATCCAACAGATCACCACTGCCCCGCCCATGGAGGGCAGACAGCGGGAAGGGTTCTCCCAACCCCAATGACCACAGCGCGGCCGCATCGGCTTCCACCCGCTCGGAATCAACCTTATTGGCTACTAAAATCACCGGTTTATTGCAGCGCTGCAAAATCCGAGCAATCTGCATATCGGTTTCGGTGGCTCCCACTTGGGCATCGGTCACAAATAGCACCGCATCGGCAAGCTGGATCGAGGCTTCGGCTTGCGCCGCCACCATCTGATCCAAACCCTTTACGCCCAGCTCCCAGCCACCAGTGTCCAGCAATTGGAAATCTTTACCTGCCCACTGCGCTTGGTAACGTACCCGATCGCGGGTTACTCCCGGCTGGTCTTGTACAACGGCCGCGCGCCGCCCTAAAATTCGGTTAACCAGGGTGGATTTACCTACGTTTGGGCGCCCGATAACCGCAAGTACCGGCAGGGCGCCGCTGTCCGGCATTTGCGCAGAGGTAGCGTCGCCCTCAAGTAGCTCCAGATCGTCATCCTGTAGCTCAATTTCACTGAGCAGATTCGCAGAATCCGCGGGGTTTAAGTCTTCACTCACGCCTTTTAGTTTAGGCGAGGCCAGGTGGCTTTGGCGAAACCTTATCCTTGACGCGCCCGGAAAGTCCGGCCGACCATTTCCACTACCGCTTCCATAGTTTCTTGTTCATCCAGGTCGGAAGAATCTAGCAGTTCAACCCCGGGAGCAGGAGTCGTGAAGTTGTTTACTTGGGAGTCGGCCAGGTCACGGGCGGCAACTGCATCGCTACCTGCTCCTGGCTGCTGGGCGCGGCGCTGCTCGCGCACCTCGGGAGAGGCAGTGAGCAAGATTTTAACGTCTGCATCCGGAGCCACCACGGTAGTAATATCGCGCCCTTCGGCTACGATTCCCCGCCCGGATGCTTGGGCGGCTTGGATGATTTGCCGCTGGCGGGCAATCATCTGTTCACGCACCCCGGGAACCGCGCTAACCTGGGAGACAGCGCTATTTACTTCCTCCCCGTGCAGGAAACGAGTCACATCACGCCCCTCAATTAGGACACGCGGGGCATGGGCAACCGCTTCTACCTGCATCGGAATTGAACCGGCCAGCATAGTCAGCGCCGCCGGATCGTTTAAATCTGTTCCTTGCTGCAACGCGTACCAGGTGAGGGCGCGATACATGGCGCCAGTGTTTAAAAAGTTAGTGCCTAGCTCCGCAGCAGATAGGCGCGCGATGGTAGATTTGCCTGCCCCGCTGGGGCCATCAATTGCGATTACCAAGCCGGCTCCAAGAATCTGCTGGCTAACGTACTGCGAACCGTCACCTGACATAGCGTTATAACCCTTCTGAAAGCATTATTACTGGAACGCGCGAATGCGTCCCCTACCCTTCGATACTATGCCATTTATAGCCGTTTAGGATAGCTTCCTCGCTAATATCTAAAGCGAATAAACTAAGAAGCCACGATTTCCCAGCCTTTTATCTCCAGTTTTTCCGCCAGCGAGGCCGCGGAGTTAGGTTCAATTGACAACCGGGCTATCCCGAAGGCCGCTCCTGGGGAGTGCTCCAGTTCCAAATCTTCAATATTGATACCGGTCTCTCCTACCGCCTGGAAAAGTCTGCCTAAGGTACCGGCCTCGTCTGGCACTTTAACCATTACTTCCTGGTAGCGTCGGGGTGCTCCCCCGTGTTTGCCGGGGATACGCGCCACACCTAAGTTGCCTTGTCGCATCGCTAAGGTTACGGCTCCTACCAAGCTGGGGGATGGGATATTGGCTCCGGGATGTTCTAGGGCTTGCAAAACTTGCTGCATATCATCAGCAAATCCCCGCAATACTTTAGCTACATGATCAGCGTTACCTGCAATGATTGCTGCCCACAGGGCGGGATCGGAAGAAGCAATCCGGGTGGTATCCCGCAGCCCTTGCCCCGCTAGTCCTAGGGATTCCGGCATCGCTTTCGCGAGTTGCGCGGCTAAGAGGGAAGATACCAATTGGGGAACATGGGAAACTAGCGCCACCGATTGGTCATGAGTTTCCGCATCCAGTTGCAGCGGCAGGGAACCTACATCTAAAGCGAGGCTGCGCATCGCTAAAACTGCCCCCGCCGCAGTTTTCTGGTTGGGAACTATCACCCAAGGGCGGGATTCGAACAGGTCTTCGCGGGCAAACGCCGTCCCGGAACGCTCTCTGCCCGCCATAGGATGCGATCCCACGTAGCGGGTCAGATCCGCCCCGGCCTGCGCAACTTCCTCTAAAATCACGCTTTTTACCGAAGCCACATCGGTAACTAGGGCACTCGGGAACTCTTTGAGCGCGGCGATTACCTGGTCGGCAGCCACATCAGGGGGCGTGGCTACCACTACTAGCGCGGGTTCGGGGGAGTTTTTCTCCCAGTTGCTACCGGCTCCCATATCGCAGGCCAGGGCACTAACTACCGGATAAATATCCCGTAAAAAAACTTGGACTCCCATTTTGCTCAGGCGCATCCCCAGGGATGCTCCTAGCAGGCCCGCTCCAATAATCAATACTGGCCCGGTGGTACCTACTTGGCTATCTGAAAGCGGCGATTGCATATTTGCCATAGCTTCACCCTAAAGGCCGACGCTTTGCATCAGTACGCTTAGCTCAGGTTTTGAGAGGCGACGGGTTGCTCCCAGGGGCAAAGTCCCCAGTTTCACGGTGCCATGCGCAATCCGCGATAATTCCATCACCGGGGCTCCTACCTCCTCTAACATGCGACGCACAATCCGGTTTCGTCCCAGATGCAGCTCAATTTCCACCAAGGTGAGCCCCCCGTGAGTACCTTTTATTGATACCCGGTCAGCCTGCGCAAACCCGTCCTCCAGCATGATTCCGGAGCGCAGCTCCTGGGCAGTCTTGCCGGTAAATTTGCCTTTCACAGTCGCTAAATAAGTTTTCGGCACCTCCCAGGAGGGATGGGTGAGGCGGTTAGCCAGTTCCCCATCGTTAGTTAGCAGCAAGAGCCCAGAAGTATCCACGTCTAACCTGCCCACATGGAACAGTCGTTCCCGGTAGTCGGTCAAAAATTGGGTGAGGTCGTGGGGGGCACCACGGAGGGAAGATTCCACCCCGGTGGGCTTATTGAGAGCGATCGTGACTCGGGAATCATCGATCATCACTAGCTGCCCATCTACATGCAACATCACCTGATCGGGATCAACTTTGCTGCCTAGCTCGCGCACCACTTTGCCATTGACTTTCACCCGCCCGGAAACGATCAGTTTTTCACAGGCACGCCGGGATGCTACCCCGGCACCCGCCAAGACTTTTTGCAGTCGTTCTTCTTTACCGCTTTTGGTAGTTGCTTGCGGTTTGGCCATCGGCACCTGCGGGTCTTGACGCCGGGGAGGCATCGGGGCTAAGGGAATCTTGTCAGCTGGCCGCCCCTGCCGGTCGGTACCCTCATCGCTTTCCTGATAGGAACTAAGATCAGTCAACTTGGCTTCTCCTATTGGGTTTTATTTCTTAACTGCCCTCATCCTATCGCGGCGCCAAATTATTCTTTGAGCCGGGCCTCTAACTCGTCTAGTTCTTCACTGCCCGGCAGATGCGGAGCCAGCGGCGGGAGTTCATCCAGGCTGGCTAGCCCCATTCGTTCTAAGAAACTGGTAGTGGTGCCGTAAAGAATCGCCCCCGAATCTGCCCGCTCAACTTCTCGAATTAAATCGTGCGCTAACAGGGTACGTACTACCCCATCTACACTTACTCCCCGAATACTGGAGATTACCGAGCGGGAGACCGGCTGGCGGTAAGCGATTACGGCTAGGGTTTCTAAAGCGGGGTTGGACAGATGGGAGGTTCCCCCTTGGGTGAGAAAATCGGAGACTACTTCTTCTTGCGCGGGGGCAGAATAGATCCGCCACCCTCCCGCCACGTTGCGTAATACGAATCCGTGAGGACGAGCGGTTTCGCCTGCATATTCGGCACGCAATTGCTCTAAAGCTACCTTTACCTGTTGGGGGTTGCTTTTAAGGCGCGGCGCGAGTTCCTCGGGGCTTAATGGCTCACTGGCTACAATCAAAATTGCCTCAAGGCCGGCCAGTAGCTGTTCATCGGCGGAGTTAGTCATCGGTGGCTCCATATTCGTCAAAAATAAAGTTGTTAAAGTCTGGGATTTCCTTGCTATCTAAGGTCACATAAAGTTCTTCCAGTGCGCTTTCTTGGGTAAATTCCACGCAGCGATGTCGGTAGAGTTCCAGTAAAGCTAAGAAGCGGGTGACTCTTTCGGTAGCGTTTTTGGCAGACCGGGTCAGCTGGCTAAAGCTAGCTTTGCCACTTCGTTTTAACTCGGCAACCACGATTTGGGTTTGCTCTGCCAGGGAGGCTTGCGGCAGGTGTAGATGGGACAGGGAAACTTGAGGAGGACGGCGGGTAAAAGCCTCCGCGGCGGCGCGGGCTAAATCTTCGGGGGTGAAATCCACTCGTAGCGGCGGCAAGAGGCGAGCGAACTTGGCGGGCAGGGGTACTTCCCGCGGATAGTAGGCTCCACCTTCCCCGATGCGCACGCGTAAATAATCTGCGACTTCCTTATAGGCGCGGTACTGCAAAAGTCGAGAAAATAGCAGGTCGCGTACCTCTAAATATTCGGGATCTAGTTCCTCGGTTTCTTCTCCGGGCAGCAGCTGACTGGCCTTGATGTTAAGCAAGGTAGCCGCGATCTCTAGGAATTGGGAGGCTTGCGATAAATCCGGAAACGCCTGCATATAGGCTATAAAATCATCGGTTACCTGCGCTAATGCCACCTCGGTAATATCGAGTTTGTTTTTGATGATCAAGGTGAGCAGCAAATCTAGCGGCCCGGAAAATACTTCTAGTTCCAGTTCAAAAGGGGGAACTTTTTCCGGGTCGGTTTTTCCGCCTAGCTGAGGAGGAAACAGCGTTGCCCCTTCCTCATTTACTGCTTGGAGATTAGTCGCAGTAGCCGGCGAGTTAGGCGGCGTCACCACGAGCAATAACCTCGCGCGCCAACTGCCGGTAAGCTGCCGCTCCTGGATGGGAAGGCGCAAAAGTAGTGATCGGTTCGGTAGCTACCGAGGCGTCCGGGAACTTTACAGTCCGGCGAATAACCGTCTGATAGACCCGATCTCCGAATGCCTCTTGCAGGCGCTCCATTACTTCTCGCGAATGTAGGGTGCGGGTATCGACCATAGTCGCCAAAATCCCGTCTATCTTCAGTTTAGGATTGAGACGGTCACGGACTTTTTCAATGGTTTCTACCAGCAGTGCTACCCCGCGCAGGGCGAAAAACTCGGTTTCCATGGGGATCATTACCCCGTGCGCCGCAGTCAGAGCATTCACCGTCAGCAACCCCAGGGACGGCTGGCAATCAATCAAAATCACATCATACTTTTCGCTAACCGGGTGGAGGGCGCGGGCGAGCGCCATTTCCCGGGCGACCTCGTTAACCATTTGAATCTCGGCAGCGGAAAGATCGATATTGGCCGGCACCAGATCCATACCCTCGATCGCAGTGGGATGAATAACCTGCTCCACATTAACGTTGCGATCCAGGAGCACATTGTAGATAGTGGCGTCCAGGTCGTTGCCGTTTACCCCCAGTCCGGCAGTCGCGGCACCTTGGGGATCAAAATCTACAATCAGCACCTTGCGCCCATACTCTGCCAAAGAAGCAGCCAAGTTAATGGTGGTAGTAGTCTTACCAACCCCGCCTTTTTGGTTGCACATGGCAATAATCCGCGCGGGCCCATGAGACTTTAGGGGCGCAGGCGCGGGAAACTCCGCATCTTTCGGGGTTGGCGGGGGCATCAAACCTGGTTGAATATCGCTCACCCTTATAACGATATGACAACCTGAGAAAAAATGTTACCAAGCGGCGTTCCCGTAGCCTTTTATCCTCGCTCGGTATCGTAAAATCTGCATCTTGCTACTGGCATATAAAAAACACAGGCGACAGTAACCACCTAGATAGAGATTTGAAAGTAGTCATGAATCCCCAGTTACCTAAACTAACTGGCGGGAATGTGGAATAAAGCCCTCATTCGTGCAGTGGTACACAATGAGGAGATTATATTTTTCAGACCAGCTGCGGTGCTCTAGTGCGTGGGGCTCAGATTTTATCCGAGTAGCTGCGGTGACCTCCTGTGCGGGGAAAATATTTTATCCGAGTAGGTGCGGTGGGCATAAAGTCTGCGAAAATACGTCAGTATTTTCGCAGACTTTGGGCAGGAGGAAAAATATTTTCCCCGCACTACCCTGCCCATGGGAAAAATCTGAGCCCCCACGCAAGGCACTCCCCTGCATCACCACGCGAAACCTCTTCACACTCACCGAGCACGCGGATGGGTCTCTTGATACACCTCACGCAACAAAGTCGCAGTGACCTTGGTATAGATCTGGGTGGTAGTTACATTCACGTGACCGAGCAGCTCTTGCACTACCCTAACGTCCGCTCCGCCCTCTAACATATGGGTGGCGAAGGAATGCCGCAGGCTGTGGGGAGAAACCGGTGTTTTTATCCCCGCTTTTTCCGCGGCCTCGCGAATAATATTCCAGGCGCTTTGCCGCGATAGCCGTCCTCCCCGCAGATTCAAGAACAGCGCGGAACTACCCCGGCCTTTTTGCGCAAGCTGTGGGCGGGCGCGTACCAGATAGGCATCTAATGCCTGGACCGCGTATTCCCCTAGCGGTACTAGCCGTTGCTTGTTGCCTTTTCCGGTTACGGTAACTAGGGTAATCGGGTTTTCTTCCGACTCCTCTACCTCACTACCAGCTAAAACTCCTAAATCATCCACGTCTAGGGCGCACACCTCACTCACCCGGGCTCCCGACGCATACAAGGTCTCCAGCAGTGCTCGCGAGCGCAAAGAAGCGGGGTCTTCCCCGCTAAAGGCTTCCAGCAGGGCGCGAGTCTGGGTGATGCTGAGTGCTTTGGGAAGCGGTCGCGCCAGGCGGGGATTTTCTAGGCTTTCGGTGGGGTCAGTGCTACTCAAGCGTTCGTTTAACATAAAGCCGTGGAATCCGCGCAGAGAGGCCATTAACCGCGCAACAGAAGAGGCCGCCAACGGGTTTTTCCCGTCTTCTCCGGCTGCGGCTGCCTGCAAGAACGCCCGCAAAGTTTCGGGGGTGATTTCCGCTAGAGAATGAACACCGGCGCCGACTAAATATTCGTGGTAACGCGCCAAGTCACGCCGGTAGGAGCCGACAGTGTTATTTGATAGTCCGCGTTCAATCGCCAGGTGATCTAGATATGTCCCGCTCGCCTGTTCGATTTCATCCATAGGGTTATTTTAGAGGGCACATTCGTTTTTACCTTACTGCCACCTGTAGCAAAGTTATTTTTCCCACCGGGACACGCCAGGGTGATAATAGAAGCACCGTTGATTTTTAGGAGTGATCTTTTATGGCTTTATTCGCGATTGAATATTTTTACGATCCTGCCGCCGCCGCAAAAATGGATGAGGTGCGCCCTGACCACCGCGCGCATCTGCGCAGCCTGCACGATCAAGGGATTGTGAAACTAGTGGGATCTTGGGTTGATGATCCCCACCCGGGCGCGCTTATCGCAGTGGAAGCCGAATCTGGCGAGGACGCCCTCGCCGCTTTAGCTGAAGATCCCTTCTTCCTGGCCGGTTTCATTACCGAACGCAAAGTGCACCAGTGGAACGTAATCATCGGAGAAATCGCCTAGTCAAAGCTCTGTTAGCGACGCCTGGATTTAGCAGAGGCTGAGGGTGTGCCCTCTCACCGCCCCTCTACGCCACTTGCAGAGGTTTTATCTGTTCAAGTTCAGCTCCCGAGCGGTCACTGGCAAGATCAAGTTCGTAGCGAGTTTGCAGATTCAACCAAAACTCAGCAGAAGTTCCAAAGAAGCGTGAAAGACGCAGGGCGGTGTCCGCACTTATCCCTCTTTTGCCGTGCACAATTTCATTGATGCGCCGGGGCGGCACCCCAATTGAGACAGCTAGTTTATTCTGGCTAAGCCCCATTTCAGTAAGAAAGTCTTCACTGAGGACTTCACCGGGGTGAATAGGGGCTAACTTTTCAGTGGTAGTCAACAATCTCCACCTCCTTGGGGCCGGAGGACGTCCATACAAAACATATCCTCCACTGTTCATTTATCCTGATGCTATATTGTCCTGACCGATCGCCTCTAAGAGCCTCTAACCGATTTCCCGGTGGAACCCGCAAATCTTCTAGGCAAGCTGCAGCGCCAACTTGACGTAGTTTACGTAGCGCAGTCAGCTGGATTCGCGGGCCACGAGAACGTACCGGCTGCCGATTCCACAGCCGCTCCGTTTCCTTGTTCCCGAACGATCGAATCATCTAAACAGTATAACGCACTCCGTTATTAACGCTAGACGTTAAATTTGAATTCAACGGGTTTTCGAAAGAAATAACCTCCCCCTAGCCCCTACCTTTATTTCGTATTACAATTACGGACATGAAAACTATCAACGGGCAACCAGTCTGCGAAGAGCAAATCGATGCATGGGTAGCCGAAGCCGAAAAGGGCTACGACGTAGAGACGCTTCGTCGTAGAGGAAGGAAACCTCGCAACGAAGATGCTGCGAAGGTTATCTCCATTCGGCTTTCTCCCAGTGAGATCTCGAATCTCGACAAGTATGCGGCTGCCAACGGATGGTCAAGGTCTCAGGCAATCCGCGAAGTATTAAAGAATGCCATCTAGAAATGGATGTACGTCGGAGTGCCACGAAACACGGCATCAATCCGGAAGACTCAGTCACTGCGGCGACATCAGGCTGCGTTTTTAAGGCTCCACTCGACGAAGATCACCCTCAGCGAGAATTGCGCCTCGGGTTCGACGGCTCGATGAGACTGCTCGAAATCGTTATTCTCATCTGGGATGACGGCACCGAAACGATCATCCACTCAATGAAGGCACGCAGACAGTACCGCAGCTTGCTCGATTAGTCTCGAAGGATAAATTCCATCGCGTTTGTCCCTCTTTCCCATCCAACAACCCGCCCTCCTCCGTGAACATCAAGCGTCCGATTAGAGAGAAGTGGCCGAGATACCCCCATCGGGTGAACTACCTGGAGGTTCTGCCTAAATCGAACCAAGTGAACGGCGGTCGTTGAGCAAGAATCAACGGTAGAAACCGCTGCTTAACTCCTTCTAGCTAGAATCGATTTCCCCCACGTGCAGCAAAACCCGAAGATCGAAGTAGACAAAAGGAATCTATATGCCCGTCTAATGGACAGAAATCAATCATCAGACTCTAGACGTTAAACTTGAATTCGACGGAGTGTCGTCGATAAATAACTATTCGATGCGCAAAGTACAACGAAATACCGCTAGAAACAGACAACATATGGGGGTGCACAGAAACACATATAGGTTCTGCGGAAAACCTATAGGGTGCGTCGCTAAAAACCGCTGTGCGCGAAAAACATAAAGGGTTTACGGACCCGGTCCCAGACCCCTCAATACTCTGAGCCGGAAGAATGGAAAGTGGAAGGTTGATGTATCCCCACTATTTATTTTTTCCGTTTTTCGGAGTACATCGGGAGCTACAACTGCGGACCAGCTCTGTGTGAACTAGATGAGAAGGCGCAGCAGCGAATCATCGACGCTGGACAGTTGGTGCTGCGGGCACGCGAGCGGCACCCCCAGCGGTCACTCGCGGAGCACTACAACCCGTTATCGATGGACCCAATTCTGCTCAAGGCCCACAACAACTTGGACCGGGAAGTCGATAAGGCTTTCGATGTGGCACGCAAACTCACCAACGAGCGCCAGCGCCAGGAGCTACTGTTCGCCAGCTACGGGGAGTTGGCGAGGGGCTATGTCTCCTCGCTTTCATCAAAATCGAAACCACCAGCAGGGTCGTTCCCCGTGCGGGTGATTTTGATCGGTCCCGCTGCTGGGTGTAGAACCCTGTCGCTGGCAACGCCGGGAACTATGACTGTGCCCGACGAGAACACGTCACTGCCATAACGCGGCTCACGGTAGACGAACATGGGTCGTTCACTACTACTGGTGGATTTCGGTTTTGGTGGTGGGGGGATTACCGCCGCCGGCCTCGATTTTTCCGTTGAGGAGGGCGTTGACTACTTCCCGATTGTGAAATGGGCCGATGGCGCGGTGAAGAGGAACCAGTCACCTGGAAGAGATCGATCCAGTCGCTGGTGTGCAATCTGGGAGGTAGGGTTGCGGGGTCGATTCCTCGCGAGCGCAACCATGATTGTGTCTCTGAACGTGATGAAAACAACCCTGCCCTTCGGAGAATTTCCCCTATCCCGCGTCCCCGGGCGGTGAAAACGGTGTGCACCATCGCCTGAAAGGCTTTGCGTTGCTCTATCGGGATCTTCGGGTCACCCACCCGGCGGATCACTAAGATCCCCCCGTCAACGTTTGGCTGTGGCCGGAAAGCAGACCTTGGTACTCGGGAACCAAGGTGAAACGTGAACCATGGGGACCACTGAGCTGTCATCATCGTGCTTGCACCT
>NZ_JAWGMB010000009.1:0-84568 GCF_032557235.1 Varibaculum cambriense | reverse complement strand
GCCGTAGGGTAGGCTGCGGGCGTTAAATCCGTGAAAATGCCAGAGCATTTTCCGGATTTCGGGGCGCGAGGCAAAATCCGCCCCTGCACGCGGACGAATACGGGAAGAAAAACTTTTCCCCGCAGGTAACCGCATGTAGTAGCACCGATTAAAACTCGGAAAACGCTTACTCTGGGGAAGCTAGGCGGTGGGGTTGGGATTTTTAAGGGCGCTCAGGGGAGAGTCTAAAACCAGTGCTTGCAGGTATAAGACGAATCCGATGCCGAAAAGAGGCATTATGATGAGGGCGCTCCAGAAAAGACTGGGACGCAGGTAAAGCCCAGCTAGCGGTAAGATCGCGAAAAGTAGGGCGCTCAAGGTGCGCGGCAGGCGTCCGATGGCCAGCAACGCCGCATTGCGCAAAGTTTGCTTAAACGAGGCCGAGAATTGGGAACTATAGGCAAAGAACCAGATTCCAATAGCAGCTATTACCGCCATGCCGAACAATACCCCGGCGCGCATTACTAGATGCCAGGTAGGAGAAGCTGGCAGATATTTAACTAGCTGTAGTTGGTAGGCTCCCACTAGTAGCAGAGCTACTAGCAGTATTCCTCCGCCGAAGGCTGAACGAAAATCGCTGCGAAAATGATGCCAAAAAGTAAAACCAGGTCGCGCGCCCTCTTCCCGTACCATCTGTAATAAGACGTAGTAGCCTGCGCTAAGAGCAGGCCCGATCGTGACCACCGGCAGGGATGCTATACAGATGAATAGGCTGATCATTGCGACATCAGCAATCAAGGTTAGCAGCGCGGCCAAGAAGCCGTAGTGAGAGAAAAATCGGTTCATAATATCTCAGTCATTGTTGTTGCCAGATTGTGGGGTAGCTAGGGCGTAGGTGCCGGACCGGTAGAGTCTGCTATCAACAGTCTGCCACGCAATAATCTTTGCGGCCTGGTTATTGACTCCTTCTTCATCTGGGCGAATAGCAGGCGACAGGAAGTTTCTGCCAGTAGCTCAATGGGCTGCTCAACGGTGGTTAGAGCGGGGTTAGTGTAACGCGCAAATTCGATTCCATCGAAACCGGTAATCGATACATCTTCCGGTATCTTCAGCCCCGCATCTATCAATGCTTTTTGGGCACCGAGAGCAATCACATCACTAATCGCCACTACCGCTGTAAACGATTTTCGACGTGCAAGCAGACGGGAAGCCATTTGATATCCGTAACTAAAAGAATAGGGGTCATCGCCGTCACCTCCTCTGACAATAAGATTCTCATCGGTGGTGATTCCCTGCGCGCTTAGGGCAGAGATGAAGGCTTTTTCCCGGATGGCGCCTACGGAACGTTCTCTCCGGTCAGGGCCGAGAAACGCAATCTGACGATGCCCGAGGTCGGTGAGATGAGAAACTATTAGGGAGATTCCGTGTGCCTCGTCAACGCTAACCGCAGCTACGGAATTATCCCAGGCAGGTGCCGGTGGCACAGTGCAAAGGGTGAAGGGGAGGGGAAAGTTATTAAAAATCTCCGTTGATTCGCGCGCCTCTCCTCCCAAGAAAAGCACTCCCGCGGCCTCGGAATCTTGATAGGCGCCGCGTCCAATGTTTACCTCATCTGCTTCGTGGGGAACTCGTAATAGCGACATTTGGTATCCGTGGGCGCGGATTGCTTTTTCCAGGGGGTCAATTAGTGAAAGGAAGAAAGGATTGGATGGTCCTTTCATCACTACCGCAATGTTGTTGATATCTTGGGATCTTAGGTTCTGCGCGTGCCGATTGGGCTGGTAATGAAGATCCTGTGCAACTTGGAGGATTCGAGCACGAGTAGCCGGGGATATTCCACTCTGGTTGTTGAGGGCGCGAGATACCGTAGTGATCCCCACCTGTGCGGCAGCGGCGACATCCCTAATAGTCACGGCGGGTGGCGGTTGTGACATGGGAATAGATCCTTGATTCTATAAGTGTTTGACAGTAGTTAAAGATAACAGGGATTGGGATGGAAGTGTTTTTGCTTCCACCCCAATCCCTGCTTGGTTTAAGGTTCTTAGCCTTTAACCGCGCCGGCGGCTACACCCTCGATAATGTACTTCTGCATGAAAATGTAGAAGATAACAATCGGGATGATCGCCAGCACTAGCATCGCCATGAGGGCGCCCATATCCCGGTTGCCGTTAGAGCCCAGCAGGAACTGAACCACGATCGGGATAGTGCGGTATTCGCTACCTGGCCCCAAGACCAGGTTGGGGAGTAGGAAGTCATTCCAGACCCACATGGTATTGAGGATGGCCACGGTAATCGCGGTGGGTTTGAGCATCGGCAGTACTACCCGGAAGTAAGTTTGTACCGGGTTGCAGCCGTCAATAGTGGCGGCCTCTTCAATATCAATCGGAATCGATTTAACGAATCCGGCAAACATGAAGACGCTGAGACCGGCTCCAAATCCCAGATAGAGAACCATCATTCCCACCGGGTTATCTAGCCTCAGGATACTGGATACCTGCACCGTGGGGAACATAACCATCTGGAAGGGAATCACCATCGAGAATACAAAAATGTAATACAGGGCGCTGGTCCACCAACGTTTTACTCGAGTGATGTAGTAAGCAGTCATCGCACATAACATGACGATAATGGCCACCGATCCAATAGTGATTACGAACGACCACAGAATCGAACTAAAGAAATTTGATAGTTGCAGACCGGTTACGTAGTTCTCAAGCCCAACGAAGGTATCTCCCATAGGAAGGGCGAAAGGATTGTTCGACAGCTCGAACTTAGACTTGAACGAGTTCATCACTACGAACAGGATTGGCCCTAAGAATACACAGGTCAAAGCAATTAAGACGATATAAATAATAACTTTGCCAATCGGGTTAACCCCGGACTTGCTGGTGTCTTTAACGGGTTTTTGCTTAGCAACAGGCTGCCCGGGGGCAGTAACGGTAGTGGTGCTCATGCTTCAATCTCCCTTGAACGAGTTGCCCGTAGCTGGAACATGGCGATAGCCACCACGACTACTACGAAGATAACTGCTTTGGCTTGTCCAACGCCTTCCATGCCTACCTGGTTAAACATGGAGTTAACGATATTGAGGGCGACCATCTCAGTTTTACCCGAAGGTGCGCCGGCGGTTAACGCCAAGTTCTGGTCGAACATTTTGAAGGTGTTCGACAAGGTTAGGAACAGGCAGATAGTGATAGAGGGCATCACCATGGGAATGGTGACGTTGCGCAGCACTTGCCAGCGACCGGCTCCATCAATTTCTGCCGCCTCGGTGAGTTCTGGAGGAACGTTTTGCAGGCCGGCAATGTAGATAATCATCATGTAGCCGATTAACTGCCAGTTAATCAGAATAATTAGTCCTGCGTAGCCATATTTCCAGTCTGTAACTAGGGTCGCGCCGTAGTTCTGTAAAAAAGCGTTGATAATAATCTGCCAGGTATAACCCAAGACGATGCCGCCAATCAGGTTAGGCATGAAGAATACGGTTCGGAAGAAGTTAGTTCCGCGTAGTTTGCGAGTTAGTATCCAGGCGATCGCGAACGCAAAGAGATTTACGGTAACTATCGAGACTATTACCACCAATATGGTGAAGAGGAACGCGGAGGTAAAAGTATCTCGAGAATCAAAAACTTCTATATAGTTCTGAATTCCGACGAAGGTCGCATCGGTGATAGTGGTGAATTCGCAAAACGATAGGAAAAAACCAACGATGAACGGTATCAGAAAAGCGATCAGAAAGGCTGCCAGAGTGGGCAGCACAAAAAGTGGAAAATAATATTTTAAATTCGACCTCATTGTTTATCCATTTCCTTTGGCCGGTGGATAAAAGATTAAACAAAACTGGGTTTACTGCGGTAAATCGAGTTGTAACCGATTTGGTTTATGTCTTTGAAGGCGGGGAATGTATTACTTAAGGTGAGGTGGCAGATAAGAACCGGGCGGTTCCTATCTGCCACCTTGTCCCTGGTAGGGCATTCGCCCTCTTTTATCTAACCGAGGTTATGTCTCAGTTATCTCTTTTCCGCGGCCCAGCCGTCTTGGAAGTTCTTAACTACCTTGTCCCAGTCCAGGTTGCCAATGGCGTACTGTCCTAGATCCTGGCCAAAGTCATCTTTAAACTTCTGTGACGGGTAAGTGGTGAATACCCACGGCACGGTTGTCAGCTTGTCGTTGCTTAGGGAAGCCGCAACTTCCTTGGCCAACGGGTCGTTCGGAATCTCGTCAGCAGAGAAAGCCTTGAAGGGGGCAATAAACCCTAGGTCTTCGACTACTGCCTTCTTGCCTTGGGCGTCGCTGAAGAGCCAGTTGATGAAATCAATGGTGGCCTTTTGATCGGCCTCGGAGGCTTTAGCGTTAACTGCCATGAAAGCTTCGGTACCCACGGCCAGACCTTGCATTTCTTCACCTTCATGACCGGTGTAGATAGGCAGCATCTTAATCTTGTCTTCCTTAACTACGTTGCCTTTCTCTTCGGCGACTTGGCTCCAAGCCCAGTTACCATTTTGCACCATAGCTGCTTTGCCCTGTGCAAACTCAGCCATAGAGTCAGCTACGTTCTTATTAGGAGTAAGCTTGCGGTCAACAGTGGAGTTATCCAAGTAGAGGTCAAAAATATTCTTGAACTCTTTGTTGAATTTGAAGTCCGCCTTTGCCTTATCGGTTACCTTGTCTGCTTGGTACTCGTAGTACATGGGGATATTGGATAGGTGGGTCTGCCAACGCCAATCTTCACCTTTAGCGAGCGAAGTGGAGGCAAATACGCCGTCAATTCCCAGGTCTGCCTTATGGGCTTGCATATCCTCAACAACTTCTTTCAGTTTGGCGAAGTTATTGATTTCATCTACCTTAGTGGCTTTGGCGCCCGGCATTGCGAAGTACTTGTCCAGAATCTCTTGGTTATAGACAATGCCGTAACCTTCTACTGCCAAAGGCACCCCGTAAATCTTGCCGTCCTCGCCCTTCAGTGCCAGGTTGGGATCATTGAGATCCTTGGCAAACTTAGTGTCGGTGAGATCCGCAGTGTATTTTTGCCAGCTCTTTAAGCCGACCGGACCGTTTACGTTGAACAGGGTAGGAGCATCGGATTTAGCGATTTCAGACTTTAGCTGCTGTTCGTAGTTTCCGGAACCTACGGTTTGGACTTTGACTTCTACGCCCTTGTCTTTGGTGTAGGTCTCAGCAATTTTCTTAAAGGCTTTTTCCTGTTCCGGTTTCCAGTTCAACATATAAACTTTGCCTTTACCATCGTCAGCACCAGAGCCTGAAGAGCAGGCTCCCAAGCCGGTCAACGCAAAAGCACTGGCAACAACGGTTGCCAGAATACGAGTCTTTCTTGACATTAACGTCCCCCTTTGGACCGTCGATCAGTAGGCGCGGGTCGTCCCGCCCTTCGTCGGAAACGTTTCCGATGAACATCTCTACAGTATCAGTTAGTGCCTTAGAAAGGAAGAGCCAAATTAAGAATTGTTATCTTCTTGTTAACTTTTGAAGATAAATTATCTTGATTCGCTGATAAACGGCGGCGGCGCGGGAATTATCCTTCCGCGCCGCCGCCTGGCATTTTAATTTTTAGTTAATTACCACTAGGTGTCGATTTAGAGCACTCGCACATATACGGGATTTCCATAAACCCGGGCAATCTTGACCCGATCTCCCGGTTTAGGAGCGTGGATCATATAGCCATTACCGAGGTAGATCCCAACGTGACTGGAGTAGTTCACCATATCGCCCGGTAGGGCTTGCGACTTGGAAACAAATCTTCCGGCTCCGCGTTGGTGTACTGCCCGTCGGGGCAAGTTAATTCCAGCAGCGTTGCGATACACATAGGAAGTTAACCCCGAGCAGTCAAACCCTTTGGGAGTAGAACCGCCCCATACATAGGGAACCCCGATGAACTTCTTCGCATAAGCAATAATTTCGGAGCGAGAGGCGCTACCGCCCGTAGACGATTTCTGATTAGCCCCCTTATTTGCAGTCTTGTTGGTAGCTTTCGGTTGGCTCTTTTTAGCGGGTTTGCTAGTCGAAGTCTGCTTATCAGAAGCGGAGCTATTCTCAGTTTGCTTTTGGGCTGCGGCGCGCCGCTTAGCTGCTTCTTCGCGGGCTTTTTGCTGCTCTGCCTCTTTGCGAGCCTTTTCTTCCGCAGCTTTTAGAGCTGCCTGAGCAGCAGCCTCTTCGCGAGCCTTTCGCTCCGCTTCGATCTGGGCTTGGCGTTCTTTCTCAGCCTGCTCGGTCACTCCGCGCGCAACGGCTAACTGCTTAATTAGTTCCTCACGCTGCGCCCCCAAATCGGCAAGCTGTTTCTCAGAGGCAGCCTTAAGCTGGTCGGCTGCGTCCTTTTGGGTTTTAAGTTCGTTAGCCGCTTGCTCTCGATCTTGTTTCGCCTGATTCGCGCGTTCTTGTAGGACGCTGGCGACTTTGGCTATCGAATCAAAAGTCCGCATCTGGGAATCCGCCTTCGAGCCAAACAGCTCGACGGAGACCTTCCTCATTTCCACAGTCTGCAGACCATCAGCATTCAGGTAGGGAGTGAGCGAAGAAAGTGATCCCTGGGTGGTGTAAACAGTGCGTGCCAGGCCGGCCAAAGCCTTGCGAGCCTGCTCCACCTTTTCTTGTGCCTCTTGAGAGTCCTGGGCAGTTTTATCTGCTGCCTGCTTGGCAACTACCAGGTTAGAGATGGCATCGTTGTAGCCGGCTTCAGCTTCCTCGGTTAGGTCGCGAGCGTCCTGAGTCTGGGCACTTACCTGAGCAAGTTGTGCCTCGATAGCGGCTACCGAGTTAGCGGCATCAGTTTCTGCAGCCTTAGCTGCTTCCACCTTGTCATCTGCAGGTGAAGCAAATGCTACGGGTGCAAAAATTGAAGCGGAAGCTGTTAGGGCGAAACTGGCTGCAATGACCAATGCCCTTTTACCAGCTTTTTGTCCCGCAAAATTGTGGGGCTTCATAGCTTTCCTCCTAGAGCGACTTTGGGAGTTATAAGTCGGACTAACTGCCACAATACCGCGCTTTGGTACCTCTAACAACAAAATTCACATTAATAACATGTGTAACAAGGGCTGAATCGGAGAAGATCTCGATTAAAACTGCTACTTTTCAAGGGGATATATTGAATTTACAAAAAGAAACACGCGGAAAACGCCGTAAAGTGAGATATGTCACTATGTGAGGCTATTGGCGTTTTCCGCGTGTCTGGCAGGCAGGAAATTACTCGGTTATCTGTCCATCAAAGAAGTCAGCGACTAGACCAAAATATTTCTTCCCATTTTCTGCTTCCCACTGCTTCATCCGCTCACGCGAACGCCGGATTTCTTCCTCAGCTTCTTTACGTCCTACCCAATGGGCGCCCTCAACAGATTTACCTGGTTCCAAATCTTTATAAACCTCAAAGAAGTGCTGAATTTCTAAGCGGTGAAACTCGGAAATATCTTCAATCTCAGTACGCCAAGAGGCGCGTTGATCAGCGGCAGGAACACATAAAACCTTATCGTCGCCACCGTTCTCATCGCGCATCCGGAACATTCCCAGCGGCCGGCAACGGATCACGCAGCCGGGGAAAGTGGATTCTTCTAAGACCACCAGGGCATCCAAAGGATCTCCGTCCTCGCCCAAGGTTCCATCAATAAAGCCATAGTCATCGGGGTAGCGAGTAGAAGTAAAAAGCATACGATCCAGACGGATGCGGCCAGTACCGTGATCAACCTCGTATTTATTACGGTTACCTTTCGGAATCTCTATGGTCACATCAAATTCCATGTGTATTTCCCCTTCCCGCCCAATAGGCTAAGTATGCGACAATCGGGGCAAAAGTATTACCGCCGAAGTCGTGGCATCTGCTTTATATTTAAGAATACGTGGAAAATTCATAAACGAGGGGAAGAATGCGAAAATCTGTACTTTTACCGCTAATTCTCCTGGTAGCGATGGTGGCAAGCGGCGTCGGTTATGGCGTTTTGGACGCCTACAACCTAGTGCCAGGGATTCTAACCTTAGAAAATGAATCTTTGGACATGCCCGAAACCGTGGAAGTTAGTCTTACGGATGCCTCCAGTGAGGAAGTTCTAGGAATAAATGAACACGCTGCGGAAATTACCGCGGCGCAAGTTCAGCCCCTAATGCAACAACTGGTAACGCAAGCTCAAAACGGTTTGCCCCCAAATCCTGGTAGCAACGACCCCGCCGCTAATACGCCGGTAGCTACGGGAAGTAGAGTCGGAGCGATAGTAATAGATACCGTTAGCGGAAAAACTCTTGGCCAAGTAAACGCAGACCAGCTAATGACCCCCGCCTCTTCAAGTAAAGTCGTGGCCGCGGCCACCGCCTTGAAAACCTTGGGACCCGACTACCGTTTCACCACCGCCACTCACTTGGCAGGCGAAAAACTATTCTTACGAGGAAACGGAGATCAGCTATTATCGGCCGGTTCTGGAAACCCCACTGCCACTGCCGGACATGCCGGGCTAGCAGATCTGGCAGCCCAAACTGCGCAAAAACTTAAACACAAAAAAACTACTACGGTGCAATTGTTCTTGGATGAGAGTGCTTTCGGGGATCAAAGTCCGCTTGCGAACTGGCAAGCCCAAGGCAATGAAAATTACGAAACCAAGCCCACCCCCATCGCGATCAACAACGGACTAGCCAACCCGCAACTGTCATACGGATACTTGCCCGATCCCGGACTATCGGCAGCGGAACAGTTCGCGGCGCGACTAAAAGAACACGGTATTAATGTGGGACAGATCCAGCGCGGCGCTACCCCCAACGATGCCCAAAAAATTGGGGAAGTAAAAAGCGCAGCCTTGCATGAAGTTATGCATGAAACCCTAAAAGAATCAAACAATATGCTGGCAGAAGTGCTTTGCAGAGCTTCGGCAGCGAAAGCTGGAACCGGTACAAACTTTCCCGGGGAAATAAAGATTGCCCAAAAGGTCTTAAATGATCTAAAACTCGAGGGTGCAGCTTTTGCCAATCAGGATTGTTCCGGACTATCAACTAAAAACCAGATCAAACCGCAACTATTAGCCGCACTAATCCAACAAGCTGCTCACGGCGATGATCCCCAGCTGCGACCCCTGGTCGCCTCCCTTCCCATCGGAGCCCTAGATGGCACCTTGCACGATCGATATTTGCAGGCAAACGGGGCCGGCAATGTGCGAGCAAAAACCGGTTCATTGCAGAACTCGCGGGCGCTCACCGGCTTGGTGACTACCAAATCCGGTAGAACTCTCACTTTCTGTGTGATCGTTGATTCCTTCAAAGAGGGAACCGGCGCTATTGCGCGCGGCGCCATCGATAACTTCGTAAACGGACTGGCAGGTCTGTGACCCGGCAATCGCGAGGCGCGCGAGGACGGATAGAAAGAGCCGTCCTCGCGCAACTAAAACAGCTAGAAAAACACCATGCGCGGGCAACCTTAGTAGTGGCTTGCTCGGGTGGTGCTGATTCCCTATCCCTAGCTGCATCTGTTATTCGTCTGGCACCTTCGAGAGAGTTTAAACCAGTAGCAGTCACCGTTGATCATGGTTGGCGCGCAGAATCGGGTGCGCAAGCACGAAAAGTGCAAGACATACTGACCGGTTTAGGGTACAGCCAAGTGGAGCTACTCACCCTTCCTGATGCGCAAATAGCCGGTAAAGGCAAAGAAGGTGAGGCCCGAAAAAGGCGCTACCAGGCTCTAGAAGAAGCCGCCAGCAGGTACGGTTCTTTGGGAGAAAATGTTTTTATCCTCTTGGGGCATACCCGTGACGATCAAGCGGAAACCGTGCTTTTAGGGTTGATTCGTGGCAGTGGCGCGCGCTCGATTGCGGGAATGCGTAGCTGGGATGAGGGCGCCGGAGAACAAAGCGCTAGACGTGCCGGCTATCTGCGACCGCTCCTGGAGATTCCCCGATGCGACACGGTAGCTGCATGCCGCGAAGGGGGACTGTCGTTTATAGACGACCCTTCTAACTATCCCGAAGGGCCAGTTCGAGCTGCAGATGGTACGGCTCTACGGCGGTCAGCCCTGCGGCATCACGCCTTACCCGCCCTCGAGAAAGCCCTCGGGGTAGATCCGCGCCCCGCCCTCGCCCGCACTGCCGCCCTGTTGCAAGCAGACTTGGATGCCTTAGATAGCCTAGCTGCCGATTGCTTTGCACAGGCTGAGCGGGGCGAGGGAGAAACGGTAACGCTGGAAACTAAAGCGCTACTTGCGCAACCGGAGGCGATCCGAAAGAGAGTGTGGCGCCTGGCGGCGCTAAAAGCGGGGGCGCGAGCCTCCGACCTGCGGAAAGTTCAACTAGATGCCGTGGATTTTCTGGCTACCCACCGCCGAGGTACTGGCCCGATCCAGTTGCCCGGGAAAGTCACCTGCACTCGAGTGGCAGGAACCTATGAACTTAACTTTCACGCGCAATCGAGAGGATAGACTGGGAAGATGGACGCAAATGATATGGGCGATGCGCTGGAGCGGATACTGATCAGCGAGCAGCAAATCGCGGACAAGCTGCAAGAAATGGCCACCCAAATCGATCGCGACTATCGCGGCCGAGAAATCCTATTGGTAGGGGTGCTCAAGGGAGCCACGATGGTGATGGCGGATCTGGCTCGCCTCATTCATACCCCCTTAGAAATTGATTGGATGGCGGTTTCCTCCTATGGGGCTTCCACCAAATCCTCCGGAGTGGTGCGGATTCTCAAAGACCTGGACTCCGACCTGGGGGGACGGGACGTGTTGATAGTCGAGGACGTGATTGATTCCGGCCTGACTTTAGATTGGCTCACCCGCAACCTTTCTTCGCGCGGCGCGTCCTCGGTAGAAATTGCGGCGCTGCTGCGCAAACCCGAGGCGGCGAAAGTGGAAGTTGACGTGAAATACGTGGGATTCGATATTCCCAATGATTTTGTAGTGGGATACGGCCTGGACTATGCGGAAAAGTATCGGAATCTCCCGTTCGTGGGTACCCTCGCGCCGCATGTATACCAGTAGCGGGATCAGGCAGGTTCACTGAGCGTCACACCGGGAAGAAGCGGTACTTCGCGAGTATGAAATTCGGCTGAGGGTGACCAAAATAAGCAATTGGAGCCCAAAGCGTTTAGGCTTGTCTCTATGAAATAACGCCGCCACGCGGCACCGGATAATAGGGTATGAAACCGATAAATGGCGAAGAAGAAAAAAGAAAATAAGAAGTTTTGGCTTAAATGGGGCATCCCGGCGATTGCGATAATCGCCGTATTTTGGGTGATTTCCCTGGTAATGGCGCCTACCGTTGTTGACACCTCCGAGGGGATAGCGCTGCTCAAAGGTAAAACCGTTGAGCGAGCGATAGTCAATGACGGTACCCAGCAGGTAAAGCTAGAGTTATCAAAGAAGTACACCCCCAAAAACTTGGGGAAAGACTCGCAAGTAATTCCGCAAGGCGCCACTAAAGAGGTCAATTTTACTTTTGTGCAATCCCAGGCGGAACAGGTAAATGAATTAATCCAGGACGGGAACCTGAAGAAGGGATATAACTCGATTTTCCCGACCGGTTCTTGGTGGTCAGCGCTTTTACAGATGATGATTCCGCTGTTACTGTTCTTTGCCCTGATCTGGTGGGCAATGTCCAGAATGCAGGGCGGCGGCATGATGGGATTTGGAAAATCCAAATTCAAAAAGTTTGACGCCTCGGCTCCCAAGATTACTTTCGCCGATGTGGCGGGAGCCGATGAAGCGGTAGAGGAACTACGCGAAATTCAAGAGTTCCTAGCCAATCCTGCGAAGTTCCATAACCTGGGGGCGCGGATCCCTAAGGGCGTTTTGCTGTGTGGTCCGCCCGGAACTGGTAAAACTTTGCTGGCCAAGGCGGTAGCCGGGGAAGCGAAAGTTCCCTTCTTCACCCTGTCTGGCTCGGAATTCGTAGAAATGTTCGTGGGCGTGGGCGCTTCGCGAGTGCGCGACCTATTTAGCCAGGCTAAAGAGTCCGCCCCGGCGATCGTGTTCGTTGATGAAATCGATGCGGTAGGTCGTCACCGCGGCACCGGTATGGGCGGTGGCAATGATGAACGCGAACAAACTCTAAACCAGCTGCTAGTAGAGATGGACGGGTTTGACGAAAACACCAACGTCATTTTGATTGCCGCCACCAACCGTCCCGATGTACTAGATCCTGCGCTGCTGCGCCCAGGACGTTTTGACCGGCAGATAAACGTAGATGCCCCCGATATAAAGGGACGGAAAGCAATTCTGCAGGTGCACGCCAAAGGTAAGCCCATGACCACCGATGTGGATCTAGAACAGATCGCGAAACGTACTCCCGGTTTTACCGGTGCTGACCTGGAAAATGTGCTTAACGAAGCGGCTTTGCTAACCGCTCGTTCTAATGCCGATCTGATCGATATGCGAGCAGTTGATGAGGCTATTGACCGGGTAATTGCGGGGCCACAAAGACGCACTCGGGTTATGAATGACCACGACAAATTGGTTACTGCCTATCATGAGGGCGGACATGCGCTTTGTGCGGCCGCCTTGCGTTATACCGATCCGGTTACCAAGGTTACGATTCTGCCGCGTGGGCGCGCCCTGGGGTACACCATGGTGATGCCGGTTGAGGATCGCTATTCGCGCACCCGCAACCAGCTTTTAGATGAACTGGTTTACGCCATGGGAGGGCAGGTAGCTGAGGAACTAGTGTTCCTGGATCCTTCCACCGGTGCCGCTAACGATATTGAAAAGGCCACCGCTACTGCTCGCCGCCTCGTAACCGATTTCGGTATGTCCGACAAGGTAGGGCCAGTAAAGCTCGGAAAAGATGATGCCGAACCTTTCTTGGGGCGCGATGGTATCTCCAGTAGAAACTATTCCGAGACCGTGGCCAGCACCATCGATGAAGAAGTACGTAGTTTCCTAGATACCGCCAATCGTGAAGCATGGGAAATCCTTACTCGCAACCGCGGGATTCTCGATGAGCTAGCTGCCCGACTGATTGAAAAGGAAACCCTGCTAGAAGAAGAACTAGAAGAGATCTTCTCTCCGGTTCAAAAACAGGCTGAACGCACCGTTTGGTCCTATGGTCAAGAAGGGGCAGTACCCGGGGCGATTTTTGGTAAACCGATTGCTGGTTCCCAGACTCCGGCTACGGCACCGATTCCGGAAAACCTAGCGGTAGAGGGCGAGTAACTCGTGGATTATAACCAGGATGGAGTAGAAAAGGCGATTCGCGATTTGCTGATCGCGATCGGTGAGAACCCCGATCGGGAAGGACTGCAGGAAACCCCGGCACGGATGGGCAGAGCCTGGAAAGAAATAATTTCTGGGATGCACTCAGATCCGGCGGCACCCCTCGAAAAACAGTTCCACGTGGACGATGAGGAAATGGTGATGGTGCGGGGGATTCCCTTCTATTCCCTGTGCGAACATCACCTGCTACCGTTCTTCGGGGTGGCTCATGTGGCCTATATTCCCCGCGAAGGCCGGATTACAGGGCTATCGAAACTAGCGCGAGTAGTAGAGGGATTCTCTCATCGCCTGCAGGTACAAGAAAGGCTCACTGCGCAGGTCGCCGATGCATTAATGGAGAAACTGGATCCGCAGGGCGCCGCGGTAGTTATCGAGGGAGAGCATCTTTGCATGTCCATGCGCGGAATCAAGAAGCCGGGGGCGCGTACCACCACCTCAGCGTTGCGCGGCGTTATGCGTTCTGACCCGCGCTCGCGGGCGGAAGTACTTTCCCTAATCCGCTCAAACTAGTTAGCTTAGGCGTTTTATCGGGTTGAAGAATGGAGAAATGCTACTTTTGCCCGCCTCCATACCAAAAGCACGTTTAATGCCAGGTAGGCTAGAATCATGACAATCCGCCAGATTCCTGACTTTTTAACGCCCGGACGCACCAAAGTTATGGGGATCATTAACGTCACTCCAGATTCTTTTTCTGACGGTGGCGACTGGTTCAATCCCGAAAAAGCGATTGCTCACGCCCTCGAGTTAGAAGCCGCAGGTGCCGATATCCTCGATATTGGGGGCGAATCCACCCGGCCGGGAGCCGAGTCCTTAAGCCCCGCGCAAGAACGAGAACGAGTGCTGCCGGTGATTGCCGGTTACCTAAAAACATCTCGCACCCCTCTGCCCATTTCTTTAGATACCGTCAATGCGGAAACTGCTGCCGCCGGCATAGCTGCCGGAGTGCAGGTCATTAATGATATTTCCGGGGGAACCCTAGATCCGGGGATGCTTGAGCTGATAGCCGAAACCGATGCCTACTATATTTGCCAACATATGCGCGGTAACCCCAAAACTATGGATAGCCTGTGTGACTACGGCGGGGACGTAACCGGCGGGGTTTGCCAAGGTCTGAAAGAACGTATCCAGGCCTGCGAAAGTGCTGGGGTTAATCTGAAGCGCCTGATTTTAGATCCCGGTTTAGGGTTCGCGAAAAGCGCTGAGCAGTCTTGGGAGCTATTAGGTAACTTAGAGCAACTGGCGCAGCTGGGATATCCCTTGCTCATTGGGGCTTCTAGAAAACGATTCCTAGAAATGGCGGTTCCCAGTGGCTGGGACAATGCTTTGCCCGCCGGGGTTAAGGCGGGAGCCAGACGGCGGGAGGATGCTACCACCGCGGTGAGTGCGCTTTGCGCCGAGAGTGGCGTTTGGGCAGTTCGGGTACATAATGTTGCGGCTTCAGCTAGTGCGGTCGCAGTGGGGCAACTGTGGAGGGAAGCAGCATGTCGCTAAGTCAGGAAGAAATCAGTGAACGTTTGCAATACCTCGACCACATTAGTTTGGTGGGGATTGAGGAACGCGGACGGCATGGGATGCTCGATCATGAACGCCAAGACGGTCAACTATTTCTAGTTGACGCCGATATTTACTTAGATCTGCACGATGCCGGGGCAAGCGACCGGATCGAAGATACCGTCGACTATTCGCAGATATCGGCTCTGATTAGCCGGATTATTACTGGTCCGCCATGCGACCTGTTAGAAAAAGTTGCAGCCCAGATTGCCGAAGAAACCCTAGAACTGGAAAACGTCCAGGCAGTGCGGATTTGTTTGCATAAACCTGAGGCGCCGCTAGGTTTAGAAAAACAAGACGTGAAACTAACCATTTGGCGGGGTCTGGATAATCTACTTCCCGAAGAAGAACCTTTGGAAGAAACCGCTCCCTTATCGGTGGCAGAGATCGCGGCGGAGGGCGCGGCCGAAGGTGGTGAAACTTCCCTCGAAAATGCAGAAAATCCTTTAGAACAGGCTCCCACCTCCCCCCGGCAAGTGGTGGTGGCCATGGGCGGAAACCTAGGAGAGGTTTCTGCTACTTTCCGCGAAGTAGTTGCGCAATTGTCGCACACTAGTGGGATCGGGGTAGTTGAAGTTTCTCCTCTGGTGAGGACGGCTCCGGTGCTTAGCGAAGACCAGGAAGAGCAACCAGATTACTTAAATGCGGTAGTAATCCTGTCCACTATGCTTTCTCCTTTAGAGCTTTTGCAGGTATTGCAAAATCTTGAGGATGAGCACGGCCGGGTGCGAAGCGAGCGCTGGGGAGCGCGCACTCTGGATTTAGACATCATCGATTATCAGGGCGTTACCAGCAAGGATGAACGCTTGATTCTGCCACATCCGCGGGCTAGTCAGCGCGCTTTTGTGCTCTTGCCCTGGTCGCTGGTATCCCCAGCGGCCGAACTTACCGGGGTAGGTGAAGTGGTAGTTTTGGCAGACTATGCCCCGGATCGGGATGGAATAAAAGAGATCTACCCCGATTGGGTAGCCAATAACCATCCGCTAACCGAGGAGGGCACGGGATCTATTCCCTTACCCCGCTGGTCAGCTATTTCTCGTCCTGCGGTTCCTCCGCGAGTACTAGACGATGCCCGAGAGTTGCATCCTACAGGAGAGGTCTCGCAGGTGGCTAAACCTAGCTCACCGCTTCCTCCAGCTGCCGAGGATACGCGTTCTCCGCAGGTTCCCCCGCTTCCGGTTCCTTCGACCGGATCCGCGCAGCCCACCCCTCCGTCCTCTTCTTTGCCCCTGCCACACCTGGGTAATGACCGTACCCAAGCAGCAGTGATCTTAGATGAGGAACCGATAGAAAAACCTGAGAAACCGGAAACAATAGCGACCAAACCGAAGAAAAAGAGCTGGTGGCAGCGGATTAAAGCTTTCTTTTTAGGGGAGAAAGCAGATCCCGAGCAATTTATGCCGGACTTTGAGCAAGCCGAAAACCTAACGGAAATTGCAGCCGAATCTGAGCATTCCTGGCAAGCACTACCTAATTCTCCCGTACCTGCCCCGCCCCCCTCGCCAGCCCAGCAGCTTGCCAGCGCCAAGACGAGCGCCACTGCGGAAAAAAATCTGACTGCAGAGCAGGATGCCGCCCCAGCAGTCGGAACTGACAGCGAAACTGGGGAAGCTAGCGACAGTGGGCAAGGGGCAGCTGCTGATCCAGTGCAAGTTATGGAGCCATCCGCGGAAGCGAGCAACGGACAGCCAACTGAAACCATGAAGCGGGGCAGTGGCCGTCACGCCGGTAGGCTAGTTACCGGTCCGATTCCAGTTCCTCAGGACTCCCCGCAGCCGCTCCCGCTAGATATTGAGGCAGGTAAAGTTAACGATAGTGAAGATGCTCGCGGAGAAGACGAATCTCGGGTGGAACGAAAGTCGATTCTGCGTCCGACTACTACCGGCGCGATCCCGGTAGTTGAACCGGAGACAGACCGAACTGAACAACCTACTGCAGTTTTCGATCCGCTAGCGGACTCCGAGTAATAATATGCGGCCACTGCGAAAACTTAGCTTGTTAGCCCTGGGGGCGATGGCATTATTGGCGGGATATTTCCTCAGTGATTTGGCGGTGAAGATGGGGGGTACGCCTTTACAATTCAGCCCCATTCTCACGGTGCTGATCTTTTGCGGGACGGTGGTACTCGCAATTTTTGGGCAGGCCGTCAAGCGTTTGCGTGATGGGAAACCCTCCTGGATGCAGCTAGCGAAAGCCCCGATGGTAGCGCTGGTCGCCCAAGCCTCCGCAGTATGGTCAGCTTTGTTCTTGGGATATTTACTGTCCCAGTTGATATTGGCGTTCCAGTTGCGTCATGCGGAAATAGCGGGTTCGTTTGCGGGGAACACTATTGCTTTAGCACTGGTGAATCTGGCGCTATTAGTAGTCGCACTGCTAGTTGAATCCTGGTGCATTATCGATGACGGCGAGGACGGTACCCCGGGAGCAAATGGTGCTCCCGGTGGCGTTAATCCGGCTTCCACCTAGCGGCTTGGGGTAACCTGAGGGCATGAGTCCAGACCAACGCCGACGTTCTTCCGAGCGGGTACGTCCTTCGCAAACAACTTTTTGGGTGCGCCGACTAGTAGCGTTGCTAGTTTTGCTGGTGTTGATCGCCCTAGTGCTATTAATCGTTCGTTTTGCCTGGTCCTGGATGCAGGCTGCCGATGATAGCAAGCAGCGTGCCCAAGCTGAACAAGCTAAAAAAGAGGTCGTAACCCAACCCACTACCTGTAATCTCGCGAATATTAGCTACAAGCTAGAGCCGGAAAAGGCTGAAAACCAGGTGGGAGCGGGCGTTAACTTCAAAGTAGTTTTACATAACACCAAAGGAAATCAGCCTTGCACTATGAATGGGGCTATTGACAAGGTGGGCGTAAAAGTTATTACCGGTGAAGACACGGTGTGGGAATCCTGGAAATGTCAGGGGAAAGTTCAGGAACAGCCGCTGCTGCTCGGAACCGGCATGGAATATGACACCACTCTCAAGTGGGACGGGAAAACTAGAAACGGCTGCGAGAAGGGCGATCTGGCGCAGGCCGGCACCTATCGGGCTATTCCTGTTCTCTATGGGAAAGAAATCACCGACGCGAAATCTGTCTTTACTTTGAAGTAGCCTCCTCCTCGGGCAGGGCGATCATCACTGCTTCTGCCAGGTTTGTTACCGGATGTAGGCTCATCCCTTTGGGGGCAGTAACTTCATCGGCTCCCAGGCGAGGTATCAGGGCGTGACGAAAACCTAGCCGTGCAGCCTCGGATAGACGCTGTCCCACACCCACGGTAGCGCGGATTTCTCCGGTTAAGGAGACCTCCCCGATAGCCACCATTTTTTCTAGGGGAGGGCGTGACTGGGTAGCGCTGGTAATGGCTAGCGCCACCGCCAAATCAACTGCCGGTTCGCTGGTTTTGGCGCCTCCTACGGTGGAAACATAAACGTCACATTGGGAAAGGGCGAGGCGCAGGCGGGCTTGCAGTACCGCTAGGGTCATTGCCACCCGCGAATAATCTAGTCCCGAGGTGGTGCGCCGCGCTGATCCCCCAGAAACCAGCGGAGACACTAAGGCTTGAATTTCGGTAGGCATCGGGCGTCGTCCCTCGAGAGTCACGGTTACGCAAGTGCCGGGTACCCGTGAGGAAGTCTGGGACAGGAATAGTCCCGAAGGGTCTGCTAACCCGATAATTCCTTTCTCTACCAGCTCAAAACAACCAACTTCATCGGTGGCACCATAGCGGTTCTTGACCGCCCGCAGCAGCCGTAAGCGGGTATGGCGATCCCCCTCGAACTGGGTAACTACGTCAACTAGGTGTTCTAAAACGCGCGGACCGGCAATACCACCGGATTTAGTTACGTGCCCTACCAGTAAAATCGGGATTCCGCGGCTTTTGGCGACCTCGATTAAAGCCGAACATACTGCGCGTACCTGGGTCACGTTTCCGGCTTGTCCACTGACTTGAGCTGAGGCAATAGTTTGTACCGAATCTGCAATCACCAGTGAAGGGGAGCATTGATCGATATGCCCCAAGACGCTTTCCAATTCGGTTTCCGCAGCCAGTAAGAGATTATCGGTCAGGGCGCCGATTCGCTCTGCTCGCAAACGCACCTGTGCGGCAGATTCTTCCCCGGTTATATACAGTACCGACTTGTTTGACCAGGTGGAGGCCACTTTTCCGGCAACATCCAATAAGAGGGTAGATTTGCCGACACCCGGTTCACCCGCCAATAAAACCACAGATCCAGCCACTAGGCCGCCGCCGAGCACCCGGTCGAGTTCCCCGATCCCCGTGGGGATGAATCTAGCGTCAGCAATATCAACTTCACTGATGGGTAAAGCCTTATGACGGGGAGTTTTGCCTGCGATCTTGTTGCGGGAGGGGGCAGGCTCGTTAGCCGGGACGCTTTCCTCTAGCGTTCCCCAAGCCTTACAGTTGCGGCATTGCCCCAGCCATTTGCTAGATTGCCAGCCACATTCGGAACATTGATAGCTTGTCTTTACCTTGGCCATGCCCTAACTTTAGCGCGGCAAGCCAAGTAAGTATTTGAGCGGGGTAGGCTGTAAGCAGAATGCTTCACTATTTACAGCTGGGGACAAAAGGAGGACACAGATGGCGAAACGGGATGCTAGCGCATCTGGAGTGCTAGTTATCGGTTTGGGGCGTTTCGGTTCGGCGGTAGCCGCCTCTTTAGAGAGCCTAGAGCGCGAAGTCTTGGCGGTGGAAAAGTCCCCGCGGATTGTTACCCAATGGCAGTCGCGCCTGCCGGTGGTGCAAGCCGATGCTACCAGTGCCGAAGCCTTAGAGCAGCTGGGAGCCACCGATTTTCAAGCCGCCGTAGTGGGGGTAGGAACCGCCCTAGAGGCATCGGTACTGATCACCGCGAACTTGGTGGATCTGGGAATCGGGTCGATCTGGGCAAAAGCCACTTCCCTAGAACATGGGTCGATTCTAAAGCGAATCGGTGCTCATCACGTGGTTTACCCCGAATATGATGCTGGGGTGCGTACCGCGCACCTCGTGGGTGGCAAGATGCTGGACTATATCGAGATGGATCGCAAGGGCTTCTCGGTAGTGAAAATGCGTCCGCCCAAAGCCTGCCACGGCTTTACTTTGGCGGAACTAGATACTCGCTCTAAATATGGGGTCACGGTGATTGGGGTGCTCTCTCCCGGCGAGCCTTTTGAATATGCTGCTCCCCAAACCCGGGTGGATGCTAACGACATCATTATTGTTTCTGGTGACGCTGAATTATTGGAGCAGTTTGCGCAAATGCCATAACCCGCTTTAGGAGTCGAAATCGGGGTTTCGGGGACTTTTGGGGATTGTAGAGGACGCGGGGTAGCTAATCTCGCGCGGGTTTCGAGCGTTTCTGCTACCTGTATCCCGCTACTAAATTTCTATCCTAGAAACTGTAGGTTCTCTCGGCAGAACTATCCGATGATGGGACGTTCTTCGGGCATTCTGATTACGCGCCGGCGCTCGCGCAGCGCGAGCGCCGCCGCGACCGTCATAGTGCCAGTTCTGCCCGCAAACATTAGCAGTACCAGTGAGTATTTCCCGATAATCGGTAAATCAGGGGTGATTCCGGTTGATAATCCTACGGTGGCGAAAGCAGAGATCACTTCAAACCCGATAACATCCATCGAATAGTCAGTTACCGATAGTAAGAAGAAGATAGCGGTCACCACCAGGATGGCGCCCAGACCGGTCACGGCCACTGACAGGCGCACTACCGAAGGGGGAATGCGGCGATGGAAAGCTTCTACGTCGCGATCCCCGCGAGCCTCCGCCATAATCGCCAAGATCATGACTGCCAGGGTGGAGACTTTGATACCTCCCGCGGTGGAGGCGGAGCCCCCGCCAATAAACATCAGTACGTCCAGCAGGAACCAGGATCCTCTGGTCATTTGTCCCACGTCAATGGTGCTAATCCCGGAGGAGCGGGAGTTCACTCCGAACAGAATCGAGGTTTGTAGGGATTCGGAAGTGCTCATGGAGCCGAAAGTTCCCCGGTTATTCCATTCTGAACAGGCGATTACTACCGCGGTAAATAGCCAAACGGCCAGGTAGGTAGTGATAGTTAGTTTTGAATGCAAACTAAGTTTGTGGGGGGAACGCCAGTTTTCTTTGAGGTCTAACATGACTGGGAATCCCAGGGCGCCCAGGAAAGTTCCCAGGATTACCGGGGTAATCATCCACCAGTCTCCCAGGTGGGCATCTATTCCCTCGGGTAGGTTGATTAGTCCCGCATTATTGAAAATGGAGATGGACTGGAACAGAGCGTGCCAGATAGCGGAGCCAACGGACTCGTTCAAGGTTAAGAAGCGAGGTAGTAGCGCGATGAAAATAATTGATTCGCAAGTCAGTGAGGTGACGATCACCGTGCGGATCAGGGCGCCGACTTTGCCGAGGGAAGCGGTTTTTTCGATGGCGGCCAGCATTCTTTGGGTTAGTCCAATATGGCGTGATACCGCTAGTGCCAATATCGATGCCAGGGTCATTACCCCCAGGCCGCCAATGAGGATCCCCAACATGATCACGATTTGTCCGAATAAAGACCAGTAGGAAGCGGTGTTGACTACGGTTAGGCCGGTTACACAAACTGCTGAGGTGGAAGTAAAGACTGCGTCGACCAGGGGAGCGGGTTTGCCGGTGGTGGTGGCAATCGGTAAAGAAAGCAGTAGCGTCATCACCAGGATGATTACTGCGAACACCAGTACTACCAGCCGTGCTGGGGAGGTGCGGGCAAGATGGTCTAGTGATTCTCTGACCTTCGCACGGTTGGAAACGCGCCGCTGTTTTGCCATTGCACCCCCTTTAAAAATAAATAATTCCTGCCTTGATATTAACCCGCTGCTTCTACTTTCGGTTAGGACAGGTAGGCAGGATTATTTTCGCAGCACCAATACCGGAAAATATAGCTTCCGCTAGAGTAAATTGTTAGAAAAATAGCTAAAGTGGCTCTAAAAAATAACGGAAGTTTGCGGTTTTTTAGTGACTTTCGTGTGACAGTTGAGAAAAGTGGGTCTCATGGGGTATTTTTAGACATGGATGCCTGAAACTCTAGAATTTTTCTAGGTCAACGGCTTAAGCTAATAAATATTCCCTAACCGGCATGGATTCGAAATTAGGACGGAACATTATGGCACAGCAGCAAGCTCCGCGCTTCGTAACAGTGGCAGAGGTCGCGGAACTAATGCGCGTGTCCAAGATGACGGTCTATCGGATGATCCACGCCGGTGATATCCCCGCAGTTCGAGTCGGTAAGTCTTTTCGGGTACCGGCTGCGGCAATCGACCAGATGATGGGACAGGGTTTTGGTGACTGGGAACAATCTTCAGGGGTAGCCAATAGTTAATCGCCGCTTAAGTTGTTGTATAGTAGGGCGAGAAAAATACCTTAAGGTAATATCTGCGCCGCGCGCGCACCAAGAAGCAAAAGGAGAACCTAGTGGGCTCGGTAATCAAGAAGCGCCGCAAGCGCATGTCCAAGAAAAAGCACCGTAAACTGTTGCGTAAGACTCGTCACCAGCGTCGCAACAAGAAGTAGCGGACATAATGCAAAATGGATCCAGGAATAACCTGGATCCATTTTTTATTCTCTCTTGTGCTTGTTGGGGGAAATGTCGGGCTAATACCCGAATGGGCATTAGCCCGCATTTGTGAGGTCAGAGACTTGGGAAGTTTAAGAGAAATATTATTTTAGTTTGCTACGTAGCAAATTCCGTATTAGGCTACTTATATGTCGATCAATGAAGATTTACAATTGGATTTTGGGTATCCCCGACCGCAATTGCGTCGTAGTGACTGGGCTAGTTTGAATGGGTATTGGCAGTTTGCGGAAGATCCTGAGGATGAAGGCCTAAAAGAGAGCTGGTTTAGATGCGCCTCGGTGTTTAACCGGGAAGTGCTCATTCCTTTCCCCCCCGGGAGCGAGCTATCTGAAATTACAGATTTTTCGGATTGTGATGTGGTTTGGTATCGACGAAACTTGAAACATCAAGATTTGCCTCCTAAAGCTGATGGAACTGAATGGTGTCTTAACTTTGAGGCGGTTGATTTCTTTGCTGACGTCTGGGTGAATGGGAATCATTTATGCAAGCACGCCGGGGGTGGAACCTCTTTTTCGGTAAAACTTCCAGAGGACGATGAATATGAAGTTGTTGTGCGAGCGGAAGATTGTAGGCTTGATCAGAGTCAACCGCGGGGAAAACAAGATTGGCTCGAACAACCGCATGACATCTGGTACAGACGTTCTACCGGAATTTGGCGAGATGTGTGGGTGGAGTCCGTTCCCTGTCATGCAATAGAGCAAATTTGGTGGAAATTTGATCTTGATCGAGCAATAGTCACTGCCGAATTTGCCTTTTCAAAATGGATTCCTCAGGGAAGCATTGGTATTAATTTGAGATTGCGGGGGCAAGAGCTGGCTGCGGTTGAAACCGATATAAACGGTATGTCTGCAACCGTAATCTTAGAGATTCCGCAGGTGCGGAGTCGAACGGAATGGAATAATCTACTTTGGTTCCCCAGCTCGCCTAACCTGATTGATGCTGAAGTTAAGTTAAAAGTTGGTAGCCAAGAAGACAAGGTTCTTTCTTATCTTGGGCTTCGTGCAGTAGATATCAAGAATGGGTATCTAAGAATTAACAGAAAACCTGTATATGTTCGCGGAATCTTAGATCAAGGGTATTGGCGGGAAAGCTTCTTTACAGCGCCTAGTTGCGATGCTCAAATTCGTGATTTAGAACTAGTTCGGGACATGGGATTCAATACGATTAGAATCCATCAGCGGACTCCAGATAGACGCTATCTTGCTATGGCTGATTACCTGGGAATTATGGTGTGGGCAGAGTTTCCTGCTGCATTTGAGTATTCTCGCCGAGCCATTAATTGGACCTTATCGCAGTGGAATTCAATACTTGACCGAGATGCATCCAGTCCTTCGGTTGTGGTGTGGGTACCTTTCAACGAGAGTTGGGGAGTTGACGCAATCTCCACTAATCCCAGCCAACGCCACTTTGTAAATTCGATAGTTGAATTAACTAGAGCGAAGGATCCCACCCGGTTGGTAGTGGCTAACGATGGTTGGGAACAACTCGATACGGATATTGTGAGCACGCATGATTATGCGACCACTGCAAATGAATTGGAAATTGCTTACCTAGAACCTGGAAATGTATGCCAGACCATTCATGGAATCGGGCCGCAAGGAAGACCCATCCTGTTGAATTCTTCAACAGAGTTAGGGGATCGTCCGATGATGGTCACAGAGTTCGGAGGAATTTCTTTACGTGAGGATAAAGAATCTTCCTGGGGATATGAAGTAGTCTCAAACACTAAAGATTTCGAGGAAAGAGTTTCGTCGCTATTCAGAGCACTTTACAACTCATCCGTACTAACGGGGTGGTGCTATACCCAGCTCACTGACACTCTTCAAGAGACAAATGGCTTATTGAAAGAAGATCGGACGCCTAAAATTTCTATCTCTCAGATTAAACGGTTTGTCCTGGGTGATAGTTTTCAAAATCAAATTCGTCCTCGAAGGTTTAATCAACCAGCAGGAAGCGAGGAATAATGCGTTTACCATCAAAGACTAAGTGTAAGGACTGGCTGGTTAATTTCAGCTTTGTCGTTCCGTTCTTGCTTTTCTATCTGGCCTTTATCATCTATCCCGTCATTCAGGCCATATTGATGAGTTTCTACGATTGGCAATTACTGGGCAATGCGCCAGTTTGGCTAGGTCTAGACAACTACTTGAAGATGTTCGGTGGGCAAAACATTGAATGGTCTTTGAGCGCTCAATGGTTCGTAAGGCTATTACTGTTGTCTTTTGCAATCTATTGGGCTTGGCGAACGAGGAAAACTCGTAATGCCGGAGATATCGCGTTGACGGTCTCTTTACTCCTTATCGTTCTCCTGATGGGATTCCATCCTGGGGAACATGGGTCATGGAACGATCCTCGATTTTGGAATGCTTTTAAAAATACGGTGATTTTCACGGTTGTTTCCACGCCGATTATTGCTGGATTGGGATTGGTGTTCGCGTTGCTTCTTAATAATCCCAGACGGAAAACTAACGGATTGTATCGGGCGGCGCTATTCCTTCCCTATGTTTTACCGGTATCGGTAGCGACTTTGATTTGGGGGTATTTGCTTAATCCTTCACGTGGTATGGTCGGACGATTGAGTGAGATACTAGGTAGAGAGCCGATTGCATGGCTCGCGGATCCGCGATTTGCTATGGGCGCAATCATAGTTACCACAGTTTGGTGGACTGTTGGGTTCAATATGATTCTGTTTGGGGCAGGCCTTCAGGATATTGACCCCGTATTGTATGAGGCGGCGCAATTAGATGGAGCCAGTAAATGGCAACAGTTCCGCCATATAACACTGCCGGGTCTGAGTCATGTGTCCTTGCTAATCATGGTTACTCAGATTATTGCATCTTTCCAGATTTTCGGTCAGGTAAATATTATGACGGGTGGAGGTCCAGGTAATACAACAGACGTTGTAGTCAGGTATATCTATCAAACGGGATTCCGGGATATGCAGTTAGGGTATGCATCCGCAATGTCACTATTCCTCTTTGTAGTTATGGTTTTGGTTTCCCTTATCCAATTCCTCATGTCTCGCGAAAGGAAAACGCAATGACGGTGTTACCTCAGCAGCAGGAAAGGCAGTTTGAAGTGGTCAAGGAAAAAAAGTTATTCAGTTCCGCTTTCAGAAGTACTAAGCGTTCGTTTAGTTTGTACCAGCTGGTGATGATTGTTCTTTGCCTGCTGTGGGTACTTCCACTAGTTTGGATTTTTTCCCTGTCGTTGACGCCTAACGAGGCGTTGAAGGTGAGTTCGCAGCATATTCTTCCTCAGGGTTTGACTTT
The DNA here is from genome assembly GCF_032557235.1 of Varibaculum cambriense. GTDB lineage: Bacteria > Actinomycetota > Actinomycetes > Actinomycetales > Actinomycetaceae > Varibaculum > Varibaculum cambriense_C. Next base: position 58,995 of record NZ_JAWGMB010000009.1, on the reverse strand, counting down.
GAAGAACTACGCTGATGTGCTGAGCACCAGTTTAACCATGAAATGGTTTATGAATTCGGCTATCGTAACTGTGATTACTACTGTGCTTACGGTGTTCGTATGTGCAACTGCAGGATATGCTTTTTCTAAACTGCAGTTTCCGGGGCGCTTACTTATTTATGCCCTTACGCTAGCCGGGATGATGGTTCCCAAAGAAGCCATGTTTATCCCACTGTTCATGATGTTTGCGGATGTGGATATGCATAATACCTACGCTGCGCTAATAATTCCGCGCGTAGCTTTCCCGCTCGGGGTGTTTATTATGACGCAATTCTTTAGCCAAGTGCCACACGAGTTGGAGGAGGCCGCGAGAGTAGATGGAGCGTCACAATGGAAAGTATTTTATTCCGTGATGCTGCCGATGGCCGTTCCGTCTATGATTGCTTTGGCAACCTTCACTTTTGTTCAGAGCTGGAACGATTATCTATGGCCCCTTGTTTCAGCTACTAAGCCAGAGATGTTCACCATCACAACTGGATTGGCATCTATGCAGGGGAATTTTGCCCAAGCTACAGAGTTAGGGTCGCTCATGGCTCGGGGTGTCTTAGGGTCTCTTCCACTCTTGATAGTGTTTCTGCTTTTGCAAAAATATCTGATTCGGGGAATCTCAATGTCTAGTGGTGGAAAGTAAAACAACAATGGAAAGGAATCCACAATGAGGATGATTAACAAGATAACGGTAGGAGTGGTTGCGTCTGCTCTGCTCCTTACTGGCTGTGGTGCGAGCGGAGGAAGCGCGAGCAAAGGAAGTGCGAACTCCAAAGATATTGCATCCAACATAAAAGCGGTAACCGATGATCAACTTAAAGGAACGACCATTAATTTGGCTCGTTTTTTTGGTGACTGTGATGACACAACAAAAAACGTCACAGATATGTCCAAGGCGACTACTGAATGTGAAGCAATTCAGATTCTTACAAATAAGTTTGTGGCAGAAAATAAGTGGGGAATTAAAGTTAAGCGACTAGGTGGGGCTACCTGGCATTCTTTCTATGATGGTTTAAATGCCGCCTTAGCTAGTACAGACCGCCCAGACGTAACGGTAATGCATGGAGCAAATCTTCCCGACTATGCCTCCCGGGGATTGTTATTAGAACTGGACAATAGCTTAGGAATCGATCTGGCCGACGCCACAGATGCTGCTAAAGATGCTATTCGGTACGAGGGTAAGAACTATGCGGTACCTTTCGACACGCACGCAATAATCTCTCACCTTAATATGGATATTCTTGAAAAAGCCGGACTGACTAATCCCGATGGGACATATGACATGCCCACATCCCCCGAGAAATTCCTTGCCGATGCAGAGACCGTTAAATCAAAGACTGGAAAGAACTTTATTGACATTGCGCTTTCTAAGGATCCTATGGGTGAGCGTCTATGGATGTCTTTGATTTGGCAACAGGGCGAAGAGTTTATTGATGCTAAGACCAAGACCGTTAAAGTAAATTCAGAAGCATCGAAAACTGCTTTGAAGTTCATGAATGAACTAGTCAAAAAAGGATATACCACTCCAACTCATGATTATGATGCATCGCAGCAGGCTTTTATGAAGGGTGAATCCGCGATTATGTACAACGGGGTTTGGGCCGTAGATCAATATACCAAAGAAGTTCCCTTCCATTATGAGACTACTAATGCTCCCATGCTGTTCTCTAAGAAATTCACTTGGGCAAACTCCCACACTTGGGCTATCCCGGTTCAAGCTAATAATGATCCGGTTAAGTATCGAGCAGCTTTGGAATTTGTTAAATTCCTTTACGGGCACACTGGAGATTGGGCAGTAGCAACTGGGCATATGGCTTCAACAAAGACGGCGCTAACATCTGATGCTTACAAGAATGCGCCTCACCGTGTACAGTATTTCGATACCGCCACAAAGTATGCTCATATGCAACCGCGCCTCGCAAAATGGCCTGCCATTGGCGATAAAATACAAGAGGGTATAGAAGCAACTTGGCTGAATAACGAGCCAGTAGATTCCGTGCTTAACAACCTGCAAACAGATATTGAAGGTATGCTTAAGTAGCAAGGTTTACTAACTAGCATTGACGATGAGCCAGGCGAGAAAAAGCCTGGCTCATCGCTTTAAATAGGACTCGTTAATCATGCAGCCGGAGAGGTTGGTAATTGGTGACTAAAAGAAAAAATCCAAGACCCAATATGATGGATGTAGCCAAGAAGGCAGGAGTTTCGCAACGCACAGTATCGAATGTTGTGCGAAACTATCAACATGTCGCTCCCCAGACACGTGAGCGAGTTTTAAAGACAATCGCAGAAGTTGGATATCGTCCAAATAATGCAGCGCGGCAGCTGCGTAGTGGCAGAACTAAATTTATTGCCTTAGCGGTTCCGGATATAACCTGGCCTTACTTTTCAATGCTGGCGCAGGCTATCCAGACGGAGGCTAACCGGCTAGGGCTAACTCTGATAGTCCGGGAAACTAAAGGAAGTGCCAATGTAGAGCGGCAAACATTGGAGAATTTCTATACAGGTTCGGTTGATGGGCTTATCATCTCCCCAATTGAACTTTCTGGACAGGAACTGCGTGAACTGGATCTAGGAATACCGGTAGTTTTACTAGGGGAAAGAATCCACGACGCTGGATTACTACATCTTTCTATCGATAACATTGGTGCTGCTAGGCAGATGATGGATCACATTCTTGACAGAGGTGCCAAGTCTTTCTGGATCGTTGGTGATTCTGACACAATGGCGACCCGTTCAGCGGGAAAACTTAGAAAACAAGGGTTTATAGAGGCTGCAAGTTTGCGTGGAGTTAATGAAAATGCATGGATGCAGCTTCCTGCTTCACCATGGACACTGGGAAACGGGTACCAGGCGGTCTCAAGTCAACTTGGAACGAGTACTCCGCCGGATGCCATTATTTGTATGAACGATTTACTCGCTCTGGGAGCGCTACGGGCTTGCCAGGAAGCCGGTTTTGCAGTGCCGAGAGACACCATGATTTCGGGGTGGGATGACATCCCCTTTGCTGCTTTCTGCACCCCTCAGATCACTACAATTTCTGCTGATATTGCGACTATAAGTCGTAAAGCAGTTAGCGGTTTGCGGATGCTGTTTGATGCGCCAGATTCCCAGTTGTCTGACGTTACAGTGGGATACCAGTTATTAGTTAGAGAATCAACGAGCGCATGATTCTAATGGATTAAGTGGCTCTTTCTGCCTACAATTACACTTTTGCAACGTCACGTAGAATTTGAAATAAAGCCCTGCATCCAGTCGCCCTCATCCTCACTACCTTTATCAGGCGGTGAGTCTCTGGGCTTCCTCGCGCCTTTGCCTAATCAGCTCGCGCCTTTCCTCTTGGGTAAGACCGCCCCATACTCCATAGGGTTCTTGCGCTGCCAACGCATATTCGCGGCACTGCGTGATCACCGGGCATTGAGTGCAGATAGCTTTTGCGGCATCATCTCTCCTGCGGCGAGTTCCCCCGCGTTCGCCCTCGGGATGAAAAAACTGTTCAGTGTCTAGGTTCCGGCAAGCCCCCTGATATTGCCACTCCCATAAATCAGCCACCGGTCCCGGAAGGCGCGAGATGTCGCTCATTCGATGCTCCTTTTTATCCCTGTCAGTTATGGCTCAGTATGGAGGAGATAGCTTACGATTCTCTGAAAAATAGCCCATTCTGCGGTGAATAAAATGTAAACAATAGATTAATCTCCAGCTCAATAGGGTAAAGGCTGCGGGTTAGCGCTCAGCGAACAGTAAAGTCGGGTTCAAAGGCAATGATCTAGGTGGAGTTAATAGAATTCGGGGTGTGTGCAGGCTTAAAAACTTGTCACTGTAGGGTAAAACGAGTCACACCTCAAGGTAAAAGTGCTGGAATTAGGGTTAATAACCGAAAGAAAGTAGCGGGAGCCGGGCTGTTCGCGCTAACCTTAAAAAGGTGATTATCGAACACCTGGATGCCCTCGAAGGGCTAACTTATGATGACGTTCTCTTACTTCCCGAAACTACCGATGTTATTCCCTCCGAAGTCGACACCTCCAGCAGGCTGACCAAGCGGATTACCTTACACACCCCGGTAATATCTGCAGCCATGGATACGGTTACCGAAGCTAATATGGCGATCGCGATTGCGCGCCAAGGAGGAATCGGAATCGTTCACCGCAACTTGCCGATTGCCGAGCAGGCAGCACAGGTGCGCCAAGTTAAACGGTCTGAATCTGGGATGATCACTGATCCGGTGACTATCGGCCCGGATGCGACTCTCTTGGAACTGGATAAAGAATGTGGACACTACCGGGTGTCCGGACTGCCGGTAGTGGATGAAGATCGCAAACTCAAAGGAATTATCACCAACCGGGATCTGCGGTTCATTCCCGCCGACAAGTGGGTCACGGTGAAGGTTCGCGATGCTATGACTCCGATGCCGCTTACTACGGGGCGTAAAGGAATGCCCCGCGAGGAAGCTAGGGCGCTACTAGCAGAAAAAAAGATTGAAAAACTGCCGTTAGTCGATGATGAAGGCCGCCTGACCGGCCTAATCACCGTAAAAGATTTTGTAAAAACCGAACAATACCCCAACTCCACTAAAGATGAAGAGGGACGCTTAAGGGTAGGAGCCGCCCTCGGATATTGGGGAGATACCTGGGAACGCGCCGAAGCCCTGGCGGAAGCGGAAGTGGACGTGCTGGTAGTCGATACCGCCAACGGGGGTGCAAAGCTTGCTCTGGAGATGATTAAAAAGCTTAAAGCCTCTCCCACTTTCTCCGATATTGACATTATTGGCGGCAATGTGGCTACTGCCGAGGGTGCGCAGGCACTGATCGATGCCGGGGTAGATGCGGTGAAAGTCGGGGTCGGTCCCGGTTCGATCTGTACAACCCGAGTAGTTGCCGGGGTGGGGGTACCGCAGATTACTGCGATCAACCTGGCTGCCCAGGCATGTTCGAAAGCGGGAGTACCGCTAATCGCCGATGGTGGTTTGCAGTATTCCGGGGATATTGCCAAAGCCATGGTGGCAGGCGCCGATACCGTGATGCTGGGTTCCCTGCTGGCCGGCTGCGAAGAATCCCCAGGTGAACTAGTGTTCGTAAATGGGAAACAGTATAAGCATTACCGCGGCATGGGATCGCTCGGGGCAATGAGTTCGCGCGGACGCAAATCCTATTCCAAGGATCGCTATTTCCAGGCGGAAGTAACTAGTGATGCCCAAATTGTTCCCGAGGGAATCGAAGGGCAGGTGCCGTTCTCCGGTGCGCTCTCAGCGGTGCTCTATCAGCTAATCGGGGGACTGCGGCAATCCATGTTCTATACCGGTTCTCACGATATTCCCACTCTGAAGAAGCGTGGTCGTTTCGTGAAAATTACTGGCGCTGGCCTGAGGGAATCTCATCCGCACGATGTGCAGATGACTGCTGAAGCTCCCAATTATCATTCGGCAGTTAAATAACCACGTATTATTTGAACAACAGGTGCAGTAAGTATCGCGCGAGGCAAGGAGTAATTGGTGGGTTGGAGTGAAGGGCCATTTATGGGTTTCGATACCGAAACCACAGGGGTAAAGCCCGCCAGTGATCGTATAGTTACCGCTGCTTGCGTGGAATGGCGGCACGGGCAAACCCGGGAACAAACCTGGCTTGCCAATCCCGGGGTTCCTATCCCGGAACCAGCTCAACAAGTACACGGGATTTCTACCGAGTATGCCCGCGAACATGGGCAACCTTTAGAACAGGTGGTGAAGGAAGTCGCCCAGGTGCTTCAAGCCTGTGGTCAGGCGCAGATCCCGGTGGTTATCTATAACGCCTCTTTTGACCTGCCGCTGCTAGATAATCACCTGGCACGGTTAGGATTACCCACTATGCGCGAGCGGGTAGAGTTTTTGCCGATAATTGATCCCCTGGTACTAGATCGGGCTTTGGATCGCTACCGGAAGGGGAAACGTACCCTAGAGGCGCTCGCGGAGTTTTACCACGTGCGCGGGGAAGATAACCTGCACGATGCCCTAGTGGATGTGCGGCAAACAATTGCGGTTTTGCGAGCACTTTGCGCTGCCTATCCCCAACTAGACCAAATGGATTTGCGGCAGCTACAAGACTACCAGCGCGATCAGTATCGCGAATGGGCGCAGCATTTCAACCAATATCTGCTGTCCAAAGGACGCAGCGCCGATGTGAATGAGGAGTGGCTAGCGTGAGTGAGCAGCCCGGTTACGGTTATCGCGGCGAGGGCGAGCCGCAGGTGAATCCGCACGCCCCTGACGTGGGGCAAGGCCGCTATTTCCCTCCCCGCTCTGCCAGTCAACAGCCACAACCATCTGCTCAGCCGCCGCTTCCTGCGGGCGGGATTCCCCAGGTTCCCCTGCCCGCAGAGCCGGATCTCCACCGATATCAGCAGGTACCCCCAGCTCTGGCAGGAGACCCTCTCCCATCCGTACCTCCGTATCAAAGCGTCCAGTCTTCCCTAGATCCTTCCCAATCTGCTGAAAAATATCCGCCGGCAAATCCCGTCTCGGTTCCGCGCTCGGTCACACCTGCTCCTGTTTCAGAGCAGATGAGCCCCCGTGCTGACTCGCCGGCAGCAGCAGGGGACTATGATGCCCCCGCTGCGGTTTATGGCACCATGCCCGGTAACCCGCCTACATCGCGAAATAGCTTCACTTCCGCGCAGCCTCAGGCAGTTACCCCTAGCGGATTAGCGCCAGCTAGCTCAGAGGCAACCGCTTCCTCAACTTTGAACCCTGCAAGCTCTGGGGAAGCAGAAGATAATTCTCCGCAAGTAGCATCCTCTCGGCGTTCCCCGCTGTGGCTGCTATATGGACTGGTAATCCTGGTTTTAATTGCTTTAGTTAGTTGGCAGATAGTGCGGCTTAGTACCGGGAAGGTGCCATCGGCGGTTCCCTTGGGTTCTCAGGCAGGGACTACTGAAACCGTGGCAGCTCCCGAGCCTAAACCGGTTGCTACTACCCAAACTGAGCAGGTTAAAAAAGTGTTAGCGGCACAACCAGTGACTCCGGCACAATTGGGAGGGGATAAAAAGCGAGTAACTTTCCGCTCTCAATCTGGGATTGTGGTTTGTACCATTGCGGAAAAACTTGAGGATGGCGTACCGCCATTAGTTCCCTTGGCAGCTGATGGTTCGGGTGCTCTCGCTAGTGGCAGCGGCGTGGTTTGTGCTACCGCCAGTAACTTTGATGCTGCCGGTAACGTCGGAAAATGTAAGCAGGGCGATCTTCGTCTGTCTGTGCTGGGATTGTGGGATAGTTCCTCTGGTATTGGTGGTTGTGTAAACGGCACTACTCCGCTGTATCAAGACGTGAAATCTGGTCAAAGGGACAACAGCGGTAAACGCTTTGATCTGCAGCCACTGGGAACAGGTCAATACACTCAGCTAGGTAAATACGCTTGCACTTTCGGCGGCGCCGACGCTACCTGCGTAAACGTTTCTACCGGGAAAGGATTCACCTTTACCGATCTGGAAGGATATAAGTTCTTTTAACCTCTAAGCGGGATCCAATAAACCGAAACGTTCAAAGGCGACCGCCACTGCGTCCTCTTCAATCGGGGGAGCGACCCAGTCGGCAATGTTGCGAAGTTTTTCTGCCCCGCCCGCCAGGCAGACCCCGATGCCTGCTTCCCGCACCATCTCATAGTCGTTTGCGGAATCTCCAATCGCGAGTGCCTGAGATGTGTCTACGCCAAAGTGGTGGAGGACTTCCTGCATGGCGGTACCTTTATTAACCCCTTTTACCCCTATTTCAACCACTTCGCCCACGCGCACGTCAACTGATCCGGGGATAACCATGTAGCGGTCTCCGAACAGCCGGTGGGCTTCTTCGAAGCTAGAGGGCGCTTCCGGGGAGAGGTAGAACATGCATTTGCCGGCAGAAGTGGGGGTTCCGGTGGCTAGGTAAGGCATGATCTGTTCAAGGTAGGCAGACCAATCCCCAGTGGCGGCACGGTCAGATTTGCCGGAGAGGTGGAAAAAATCCAGGAATGTTTCGGAGGGGTAAAAGTGGTCTTTACCTTGCCAAATCCAGGTGGCACCGGAGCGGTGAAAATAATCTGTCCACTCGGTGATGCCGGATTTATCTATCGAATGATCGGCCAGTACCTGGTCTCCCAACTCTACGTAGGCGCCATTGGCGGTAATCAGGCCGGCAAAGGGCAGGGAAAATAGGAAGGGGTAAAGCTCGGGATAGGAACGGCCGGTGGCGATAAAAACTTTGTGTCCGTTCGCAGTGGCAGTGATGATAGCTTCCTGTACTTTCGAGCTAATTACCTGGTTATGGTCGATTATGGTTCCGTCTAAATCCAAAAAAGCGAACTTGCGCATTGCTGCTCCTTGTAGGGGATAACTGCCTGGGGAGGGTTGGGCAGTTTCCGGGTTGCTTCCACTCTAGGGGAAAACGCCAGCTGACGCGTGCATACTCGGTTCTCTGTAACAAAAGTGCATTAGCTGCTGGATAATCTGGCGGCGATCTGTTGATGTGTGCGGGGAAAGCATTTGGTGCCCCGAACAGGATTCGAACCTGCGGCCTTTCGCTCCGGAGGCGAACGCTCTATCCACTGAGCTATCGGGGCTGGACTTCAATGATTCTACACATTTACCCCGACGCTTACTAAATCAACGCCCTCTAATTAGACGCTGATTACATTTAGGGCACAGATGCCAGTGAGGGTGAGTGCAATAATATGTACATGACTTTTTCTAGCCCCTATGAGCACGGTTTCGCCCGGGTTGCGACCATTACTATTCCCAGCCATCCCGGCGAGCCGGATTGGAACGTACCGGAAATCGCGGCAGCAGCTCGCCAAGCCGCCCGGCAAGGTGCGTGTGTAGCAGTATTTCCGGAGATGTGTATCTCCGGATACACCCTTGATGACCTGGTTTTTTCTGAGCGTCTATTAGCAAGCGTGGAAAAAGGGATAGAAATGCTAGCTAAGGCGACGTCGGATTGCGCTGAGCTAATCGTGGTTGGCGCTCCGCTGCGAATAGCGGGACAAATCTATGATTGCGCGGTGTTCTTGGCGCGGGGGAAAGTTATTGCGCTAACTCCGAAAGTTTTCCCCTCTAGTGCTGCTTATGAAAAACGCTACTTTACTTCCGGCGCGCACCTTCCTGCAGATGCGAGCTGGTATGCACCCCAGGTTCCGGGAGCCAGCGAGGCTCCTATCGGGAATGGGATTGTTCATATCGAGGACGTGTCTGGCCTGTCGGTAGGGGCAGAAGTTGGTAGCGACGGGGTGGCGGCACGTCCAGTGGCGCTATCGCTTGCCTTGCAAGGAGCAAGCGTGATCGCTAATCCCGCGGCCTATCCTGCTACTTTAGAGGGCGGAGAACAACAGTTACTCCTGGCAGGAGCCACTTCGCGGCGCGGGATTTGCGCCTATGTGAGCGCGGGAGCCGGCAATGGAGAGTCCTCTTCCGATTCGGCTTGGGATGGGCGAACCTTTATCTACCAAGATGGCTCTAAAATAGCGGAAACTGCGCCTTTCCCCGTCGAGACCCAGATTGCCCTCGCCGACATTGATCTGACCGCCCTCGCCAATCGCAGGCGGCGCGAAAGCGGTTTCGCAGATACCCAGGCCGGGAAAATCGAAAAAACCTGGGAAGTGAAAATTCGTCTGGGAGTAGGAGCTGTCGGGGCAGCAGTACCTTTCGATCCTTGGGCAAATGTTTCTAATGTCGCGACTTCTAAGGATACGCAGGTTGCGCTGTGTCCCTCTCCGGCGAGGTTCCCATTCTTACCCGCCGACCAAACAGGTATCGACCGCGCATGTAAACAGGCGTTCGAGATCCAGGTTTACGGGTTGAAAAAACGTTTACAGGCAGTCGGTAACCCCAAAATGGTGTTGGGGGTATCTGGCGGTCTGGATTCCACCCAGGCACTTTTGGTGTGCAGCGAAGTTGCCGCCCGACTCGGCCTCGAAAAATCCCAAATTTTGGCCTACACCCTGCCCGGTTTTGCCACCTCGGAAGGAACAAAATCGCACGCATATAGGTTGTGTGAATCCTTAGGTATCAAATGCGAGGAAATCGATATTCGCCCCGCTGCCCGGCAAATGCTCGCCGATATGGGGCATCCCTTCGCGGAAGGCGCCGCCCAATATGACGTGACCTTCGAGAACGTGCAAGCGGGGCTGCGCACCGATTACCTGTTCCGGATTGCTAACCATCAGGGTGGACTGGTGATTGGTACTGGAGATTTATCGGAGGCGGCTCTCGGGTGGTGCACCTATGGGGTGGGCGACCATATGTCGCATTATTCGGTTAATCCCGGGATCCCGAAAACTATGTTGCAAACTATGATCCGCTGGGCTTGCCGGGAAAACCGGTTCGGCCAGGAGTGCACTAGAGTCCTGCAAGATATTTTGGCGCAAGAAATTTCCCCGGAACTGATACCGGGGGGCGGGGAAAAACTGCAATCCACCCAGGACACTATTGGTCCTTATGAGCTACACGAGTTCTTCCTCTATCAGTTGCTTTTAGGGCGAGAACCCCGCGATATTGCCTATCTGGCTTGGCAAGCCTGGCGAGATAAAGATAACGGGGTTTGGCCGGCAGACCTGCCGGAATCAGATCGTCACCAATATGATCTGGAAACAATTTTGCGCTGGCTGCGCGAGTTCTTGCGGCGTTTCTTTAATTCCCAGTTCAAGCGGACTTGCGTGCCTGGCGGACCGGGAATAACCTCCGGATTCGGCTTGAGTCCGCGAGGTGACCTGCGGATGCCCGCGGATATTTCCGGACGGATCTGGATTAAACAGGTAGAGGAACTGCTCGCCGGTCTAGAGAAAAACCAATAGAGGATAAAAAAGAATACCCCGCAACCTAGATAGCCCTCGGAAATACCGGTATGCGTCCTCGTCGCAAAATATTTAAGTCCAACCCGGTGGAGCCGCGGCGACCTTACAGTGTTAAGCGCCCTAAATTAACTAAGTGAGATCGATGGGCTATTTTGGAAGTAGGAATAAAATGATGAAACTGCGGTAGCTTCCCGAAACCGGGGTGGTTATCCGGGATAGTTTTCGTCCGAAAAAATGGCGAGTCTATGCCCAAATCTAGGAGGAACAGTGAGCGAACGCGAAGCAACGCTAACCCCAGAAATGCTAGTAGAAATGCGCAATGAATTTGGTGCGGATCCACGCGGCAAGCTAATGCAAAATGCTGTAACCAGTACCGATATTGATAAGGTGGCTCAAAATCACCAGGTAGTTGCGTTCGCTGACCGTTCCATGTCTCACAAGCTAGATACGTGGCCGGTGGCTAATCAAAAGAAATCGGGACGTTGTTGGCTGTTCGCCGGTCTAAACCTGCTGCGTTCGTCGATGATCAAGCGGTTAAACGTAGAGAATTTCGAGTTCTCCCAGACCTACCTGTTCTATTGGGACAAACTAGAAAAAGCGAACTACTTCCTAGAATCTCAGATTGAGTTGGCCGATCGCGACCTGGATGACCGTACGGTTGCCCATCTGCTGTCTGACCCGATTGGGGATGGCGGCCAGTGGAATATGTTTGTGGCGCTGGTGGATAAATACGGGGTAGTGCCCAAGTGGGCAATGCCGGAAACTGAATCCTCCTCTAATTCGCGGAAAATGGATCGTATCTTGGAGCGTTACCTGCGGGAGGGCGCCCTCGCGGTGCGCAAAGCCGCGTACAATAATCCCGAAACTGTTGGGGAGGTAAAGGCGCGTTTACTCAGTGGGGTGCACCGGATTTTGAATATCCATTTGGGAACCCCACCGGAAAAGTTTGTTTGGCAATATAACGATAAAGACAATAACTTTGAGCGTCTAGGGGAGGTTACCCCCCAAGAGTTCGCCGATAAATATATCGTCAATGACCTGCGTAACTATGTATGCTTGGTGAATGATCCGCGGGAAGCTAACCCGTACGGAAAGACCTATACCGTCGATCGCCTGGGCAATGTGTTCGGTGCTGCCCCGGTGCGTTACCTGAACGTCCCCATCCAGGTAATGAAAGATTGTGCGACTACGGTATTACAGGCCGGAAAACCGGTGTGGTTCGGTTGTGACACCGAGCAGCAGGCAGATAGGGAACTGTCGCTGTGGGATAAGAATCTCTATGACTATGGCGCGGTTTACGGAGTGCATTTCGGGATGGACAAGGAAGAACGTCTGCTCTCCCATGAATCTCTAATGACTCACGCCATGTTGTTTGTAGGGGTAGATATGCTGGATGGCGCTCCGCGCCGCTGGCGAGTGGAAAACTCTTGGGGTTGCGAAGACCGTGCCGACCAGGGATTTTATACTATGAATGATTCCTGGTTCGACGAATACGTGTTTGAAATCGCGGTTCACCGTGACCGTCTGCCTGAAGAATATCGCGCCGTCCTCGATTCTGAGGAAGCACCGATAGTGTTGCCTGCTTGGGATCCGATGGGGTCGCTCGCTTAAAGCCCGGTTGGCATAATAATCCCGCCGTAAGGGGCGAGGATAAACAGGGCTATGGATAGGGAAAACAGGGCAATACAGTCAATCCACCAGGAGCGTACCGCGCACCAGGCTTTGGGAGAGCGGTCTAGCAGCCGGTAAACCCCTAAGCTCAGCAGCATCAGGGCGAAAATTCGGCAAGCAAATACGGGGTGTCCGATATATCCAAGGGTGACGATGCAGATAATCCCGATTATCACTAATGCGGTGCACCCGCGTCTCCAAAGGCGATTATTCGACAACCCCATAACGGTAGTTTAACGGGCTTGGTGGTGTTTTGTGATTACCCAGTGCTGCTTACCCTATCCTCGGATGTGCGCATTTTGGGTATTAAACCCGCATTTTTAGGGGGAGAGGATAGGAGTAGGGCGTGTCGGTAAAAATGAAGGGACGGAAGTAAGCATTTTCACCGCCTCCTCAATTAACTACTAACTGCTAAAACAGTAGGCTAGGAAATATGTTTAAGTCTTATCGGGAGATTTTTTCCCACCCTGGCGCTCTTAGATTTTCACTCGCTGGAGCGGTAGCGCGTTTCCCGATGGCGATGGCGGGGCTGTCCACCCTGTTAATGATTTCCACCCTCTACGGGGAATATTCACTGGCTGGACAGGTCAATGCTTTAGTGGTTATCGCGATGGCGGCGGCATCCCCAATTCAAGCTCGGCTAGTGGATTGTTACGGGCAAGCCAAAGTTTTACGCCCTCTGGTTGCGTGTTCCCTGGTTTTACTATTGGCTTTGATGCTCTCGGCTCTATTCCATGCTCCGCGCTGGACACTCTACCTATTTGCCCTGCTATCGGGGGCTACTACCGGCTCTTTCGGAGCATTTGTGAGGGCGCGCTGGACCCATTTGCTGGCGGGGTCGCGTAAGTTAAACACGGCTTATGCTTTCGAGGCCGCAGTTGATGAACTGATTTTTATTTTCGGTCCGATTATTGCCACGGTGCTAGCTACCGTGGTTCACCCCGCGGCTGGGATTGTGGCTTGTTTGCTTACTTCCGGTATTGGTGGTTTCTGGTTTTTATCGCAGCGCGCTACGGAACCGGTGGTGACCGCTAAAGCTGATTTAAGCGACCAGGACGCTAAACCGTTGATGAAATCGGCAGCCATGGTGATTTTGGGGCTGATTTTTATGCTCTGCGGTTTTACTTTTGGTGGTCTGGATTTAACGGTGGTGGCATTTTGTAGCGAGCAAGGGGTAGCCCAGATTTCGGGGCTACTGTTGGCCATGTTTGGGGTGACTTCTTTTAGTTCTGCGGTGATTTATGGGGCTAAAGAGTGGGGCATTAGCGCCTTGCGCTTGTTCTTGGGGGGAATCACCTTAATGGCGATAGGTTTTTCTACTTTCTTTTTCGCGTCTAATCCCTGGATTTTGGGGTTGTGTTTAGCTTTAACTGGTGCGACCTATGCACCCACCATGACTAACGCCACCAATATTTTGTCGCAGGTTGTTCCGCCTGCTCGTTTCACCGAGGGGATGGCGTGGCTAAATACTTTCTTCACTTTAGGTATTTCTGGTGGTGCGTGGCTTGGCGGTTCCGTCGTGGATGTGGCGGGCGCTCGCGGGGGGCTGTGGCTGGTGATTGCGGCAGCTTGGGCGATTCTTGCCGTGGTGTTGATTGGTTTTATTCCTTTACGTAATTCGCTGCGCCGCGCCTATAAACGTCGTCTAGTGACAGTTGATTTGCATATGACCGAGGAATCTTCCCCTTCCCAAGATAGATAAACAGCTTGCTGACGGTAAGGAAAAAGTTTGTTTAACACCCCGCAGCCTGGTAAGTTGCGAAAGCGTATAGCCGACACGAAATCTCTTATAGGGGATTGTCTAGGAGCTCAAACTAAATAAGGTGCAAGCAAGATCGCTACTCCCTGTTTGCTCATAATCCATTTGAAGTGTGCGGCACCACCGCTGTTGCTGTTCCGATGCTTGTCAACTAACATTTCATCTTGTCAGACAAATTTTATAGTTGGAAGCAAGGTAGCTTCCTCAAGAAAAGAGATAACTATGAGTCAGAAATTCATAGTCGGTGCATATGCGTCCATGCCCGATACAAATCAACAAGATAAGTACTATCGCTTACTTGGACAACTTGATTGGGTAAACGGAATTGAAATTCCTTATCCTGGTGATCTTGCCGATAATGCTACTTGGCTGGCAGAGCGACTGTGCCCGCAATGGGATTCGAACACAATCACCGCGATTCCCGGCACGATGCAAAATGTTGGAAAAAATCCTTTATTTGGTCTCGCCTGTGCGGATGAGGAAGGACGCGGCCTAGCTATTGCCCAGGCTAAGCAAATTTCCGAGGTAGCCAGAGAGCTTTCCGATTATTTAGGGCATGCCGCAGTGAGTAAGGTGCAAGTGCATTCCGCCCCTACTCGTCTAGCCGATGCAAACGCTTTTCGCACCTCCCTCGAAGAACTAAAAGAACTGGACTGGGGCGGAGCAACGATCGTGGTCGAGCACTGTGACCGTTTCATTAAGGAACAGCCTCCCGAAAAAGGGTTTTTATCGCTTAAGGAAGAAATCGATATTTGTCGAACCCTGGGACTTGAAATTCACATTAACTGGGGTCGATCTGCCGTAGAAGGTAGAAGTGCCGCAACTCCTTACGAGCACATTCTAGAAGCCGGACAGGCTGGAGTACTTGCCGGAGTCTTTTTCTCAGGTGCCGGTTCTCAAGAGTGTGCCTACGGGTATGCCTGGATTGATGGTCACCTTCCTGCACAACCGGATGAACCCAGCTCACTCATGAGTGAAGAAGAAATTGCTAGATGTTCAAAGGCTGCAATACAAGGGGGAGCGAAGTACCTAGGGGCAAAGATCTGTGTGCCTAAGGATGCACCTCTTGAACAGCGCATCCGTATGCTTAAAACGATTTACAACGCAACCCGATAAGAAGAGAGGCGATACCGCCCCGGTTGCTAGATTTAGCGTTTGACCGGCAGCGGGGAATTGGGCGTACCACCAGTAAATAATATCGCCTCCATAGGGAGTGTCTTTCTTAATGGACGGTTTTGAAAGAGTTGCCAGCTGGGCAATAATTTAGCGAATGTAACCTCGGTTGCCTACGAATCTGAATCCTTGAAAGGTGTTCCCGATGCTCACTTGTCCTGAACCTGCCGAAAATCCTGTGCTCTGGCCGTGGGGAACCCGGCGGGAAGAGGACGGACAGTTATCGTTTGCCGGGCAAAAAGTAACTGACCTGGCGCAAAGTTTCGCCACCCCCTCCTACCTGTTTGACTTGGATGATTTCGCGGCTCGCGCCGAAACTATTTCCTCGGCGATGGCGGAAGAGTTTTGGGAGGGCTACGGATTTTCCGGTGCCAGTGTCTACTATGCGGGTAAAGCTTTCCTGTGTACCGCTTTAGGGGAAGCCATCACCAAGGCGGGGATGGGGATAGATACCGCCAGCCTGGGGGAACTTTCGGTAGCGCTTAATCCCGCGATGGGAGCTGACCCTAAGAAAATCGGGCTGCACGGCAACAATAAATCCCTCGAATCTTTGCGCCTGGCACTGCGCCGCGGTATTGGGCGGATTATCGTAGATTCCCTGGGCGAAATCGACCTATTGGAGTCTCTTTGCGAAAGCGAAAACACCACCGCTCCGGTGATGGTGAGGGTAACCACCGGGGTGCACGCCGGGGGACACAGCTTCATCGCCACTGCCCACGAGGATCAAAAATTCGGTCTCTCCCTGGCCTCTGGCGCGGCCCTCCAGGCAGTCAAAAAGATTATTGCCGCCCCCCATCTGCGGCTAGTGGGGCTGCATTCCCATATCGGTTCCCAAATCAAAGATTTAGCATCTTTCCAAGTAGCAGCAGACCGGTTGCTGGCTTTCCGCGCGCAGGTGCAACAGCTAGGTGAGGCCGTCCCCGAAGTTGATTTAGGTGGAGGCCTAGCTATTTCCTATCAGGGCGAGGACGTGCCTAGCGCCAGCGAATATGCTCGCTCCCTCGCAGCTTCGGTAAAGAAAGCCTGCCAGCAGGCAGGCACCGACATTCCTCATATTTCCATTGAACCGGGGCGCTGGCTAGCCGGCCCGGTATGCGTCAGCCTGTACCAGGTGGGAACCGTCAAGGACGTGCAGCTAGAGGACGGCTCTATCCGCAAATACGTGAGCGTAGACGGAGGTATGAGCGACAATATTCGCCCCGCCCTCTACGATGCCGAATATGTGGCGACCCTAGCTTCGCGTCTTTCGGATGCCCCCGCCGCTAGCTGCCGCATCGTGGGAATGCATTGCGAATCTGGTGATATTCTAGTGCCCGAAATTGCCCTCCCGGCTGATATTCACGCGGGTGATTTACTAGTAATTCCGGCTACCGGCGCCTATGGGCGGGCAATGGCCTCGAACTATAATATGGTTCCCCGTCCCGGGGTAGTCGGGCTGAGTCGTAAAGCGGCTCCGCGCTATATCGTTGCCCGAGAAACCGTGGAGGATCTACTGCGACTTGATACCGGAATTCCCGGTTTATATCAGTGATAAATCTTCGGAGCGCTCGAACACCAATAACCGTTAGAGTAGAAAACCCCGGCGGGTAAAAAGCCCTGCCGAAAGTGGTGAAAAGAGGGTGAACATGAAGCAAGCGGTGAAAATAGCGGTTCTCGGGTGCGGAACTGTGGGGGCGCAAGTAGTGCGTCTACTGCAAGAACGTGCCGCTGATTATCAAGCTAGGTGTGGATCCAGCCTAGAGATTATCGGTATTTGTGTACATAATCTGGCGGCTCCGCGCCCCGATTTTATTAGCCGCGACCTGCTTACCGACCAGGCAGAGCCCTTGATTGACCAGGCAGACCTGGTAATCGAGCTAATCGGGGGGATTGAGCCAGCGCGCACCTACATTACCCGCGCCCTCGAAGCTGGAAAATCTGTGGTCACCGGGAATAAGGCCCTCCTTGCCCAACACGGTCCGGAACTGTTCGACCTCTCCCGCGAGCGTGAAGCCGACCTTTACTATGAGGCGGCCGTCGCTGGCGCCATTCCGGTGGTTTATGGTCTGCGTGAATCCTTAGCCGGAGACCGCGTCCAAGTGGTGCAAGGCATCGTTAATGGCACCACCAACTACATGCTTGACCAGATGGAAAAGAAAGGTTGGTCATTCGAGCAAGCGCTTACTACTGCCCAAGAACTCGGATATGCCGAAGCGGATCCGACCGCCGATATTGATGGTTTAGATGCCGCCGCCAAATGCGCCCTACTTGCGCAGTTGGCTTTCCACACCCGGGTTTCCCTAGATCAGGTAGCGGTGAAAGGGATTCGCAGTATTACCGCGGACGATATTGCCGACGCCAAAGAGTCGGGGCGCACCATTAAACTGTTGGCGATTGCCCAGCTGGCGCAAGATGAACAAGGACGCGAATGTGTATCTTGCCGGGTAGAGCCGGTATTGGTGAAACCAGAAAATCCGCTCGCGAGCATTGCGGGAGCCTTTAACGCGATTGTGATTGATGCCGAGGCGGCGGGCAGACTAATGTTCTACGGTCAAGGTGCTGGCGGGGTACAGACCGCTTCCGCCGTGCTTTCCGATGTGGTGGCCGCCGCGTTCCACCTGGTATCCGGGGGGAGTGCCCCGCGTGAATCCGCGTATGCAGATTTGCCGCAAATGCCGGCCGGGCAAGTGAGTTCCAAGTACAGTATCCGTCTGCAAGTAGAGGACGTAACCGGGGTATTAGCCGAGGTAGCAGGAATTTTTGCTCGTCGCGGCATCTCTATCGAACAGGTGCGCCAGCGCAGTGACGCTAAATCCGGGAAAGCGATTGTTTCTTTGTCAAGTGACTGGGCTAGTGCGGGAGACATAGACTTGACGGTGAAAGATTTGGAAGCCGCCGAGCCGGTGAGCCGAGTAATTCAAGTAATCAGTATGGAGGGCTAGCAAGATGGCGCATCTGTGGCAGGGAATAATCAACGAATATCGCGATTGGCTCCCCATTAGCGAGGACGAAGCAATCGTCACCTTGCAAGAGGGCGGCACTCCGCTGGTTCATTCCGATGATTTGTCTAACGAGGTGGGGGCGCGGGTCTATATCAAGGTCGAGGGAATGAACCCTACCGGCTCTTTTAAAGATCGCGGTATGACCATGGCCATTACCAAGGTGCTCTCTAGTGGGCAAAAAATGGTGGCTTGTGCCTCTACCGGCAATACTTCGGCTTCGGCCGCTGCCTATTCGGCAAAGGCTGGTCTGGAATGCGCGGTAATCCTGCCTGCGGGGAAGATTGCTGCCGGAAAACTTGCGCAAGCAATTGTGCATGGGGCGCGACTGGTGGCAGTGGATGGAAACTTTGACCAGTGCCTGACCATCACCCGCCAGCTCACCGAATCCTATCCGGTGGCTTTAGTGAACTCGATTAACCCCTACCGTCTGCAGGGACAAAAAACTGCGGCTTTTGAAATTGTTGATTTCTTGGGGGATGCTCCCGATATTCATGTTCTCCCGGTTGGAAATGCCGGAAATATTTCCGCCTACTGGATGGGATATAACGAATACGCTGGTCGGCGCACCGCGGCCTCTTTAGAAAAAGAAACCACGCTAGGTGAGGTGCGCGCCAGCAAGGTACCGCAAATGTGGGGTATCCAGGCTAAAGGGGCTGCGCCTTTCGTGGCTGGACACCCGATTGACAACCCGGAAACCGTGGCGACCGCCATCCGAATCGGCAACCCGGCTTCCTGGGATTATGCATCGGCAGCGCGGGACGATTCCCACGGTTTTATTACTGCGGTCAGTGATGAAGATATTTTAGCTGCCCAGGCACGGTTAGCAGCCGATACCGGCATTTTTGTGGAACCAGCTTCCGCGGCCTCGGTTGCGGGACTGCTGTGGGCTGCTGGCGCAGGTAAAGTGCCCGAGGATGCGACTATTGTGTGTACGGTGACTGGTAACGGTTTGAAAGATACCGCGACTGCTCTGGGTGATCGCGATATTAACCCGCAGTTAATCGCGCCCACCTTGGAGGCCGCCCTCACCGCCCTCGACTTGAAATAACAGGAATCAAGCAAGATGCGGATTGTTAAGGACGAGGCGGAAGTAAAAGTTCCTGCTACCTCAGCTAATCTGGGGCCGGGATATGACTGTATGGGACTAGCGCTTTCCCTGCACGATCGAGTACGTTTTCGCGCTACCGTGGGAAAAACCCAGGTGCATGTACGCGGTCAAGGCAAAGACAAACTGCCGGAGGACGACAAACACCTGGTAGTACGGGCTATCCGCTTGGGGCTAGATGCGGTAGGAGCATCCCAAGTGGGGATCAGTCTTTGGCAAGAAAATCAGATTCCCCAATCGCGGGGTCTGGGATCTTCGGCATCCGCGATCGTTAGCGGGTTGGCCATTGTCCGGGCGATTATTTCCGATCCGGAAGTGCTCGATAACGAAACGATGCTGCGAATCGCTACCTACCTGGAGGGACATCCCGATAACTTGGCGCCGGCAATTTATGGGGGAATCACTCTGGCGGGAATCCATGGCACCTCCAGTGAGGAAGCTGCCACCACCAAGGAACTGACTTCACCTTTCCTTGAAATGGGGCAAAACGTCCAGGATGATCAGGATGAAGAAACGGATCTGCTGGCCTTGAACCCGGAGTTTCCGAGAACTTGGGCAGTGAAAATCAAAAATCAATACCACCTCTGCCCCACGGTGTTTATCCCGGATTTCGAATTGGATACTTCCCAGGCACGCTCGCTACTGCCTGAACAGGTGCCTCACGCTGATGCTGCCCGGAATGTGGCGAACGCGGCACTTTTGGTGACTGCCTTGCAAGATCATCCCGAACTATTGATGGCCGCCACCACGGATTATTTGCATCAAAATTATCGCCGTGCCGCTATGCCGGCCTCTTTGGACTTAATGTATTGGTTACGGGCACAACAATTGCCGGCAATTATCTCCGGGGCGGGGCCGTGTGTATTGGCACTGGCAAACGTGGGTGATCAGGTCAAAGCTAAGGCAGAAAAAGTGGGTTGGAAGGTTCGTACCTTAGAGTTGGATAGTCGCGGGGTACGCGAACTATAACTGTAATCCCTGTAAATAGGGGAATGGTCAGACTCACTGTGTCGCAGTTACCTACTGCTGCAAAATCCTGGTAGGCTAAATGCACGAAGGCAAAAGCACCTAGCGGGTTTACCGCCAGGGACGCTCAGTTCCGGCCTTCAAAATCGAGGCCTATTTTTCTCGATTCTTAATATCCAGGCGCATCAGCGTCAACCTACATTCAAAAGGAAAGTTTGTGAGCACAAACGCGAATGCTAACGATCTGCGCACTATGAAGCTGGATGAGCTAAAGGCTCTAGCTGCAAAAATGCAGCTGCGGGGAATCTCCCGATTGCGGAAGAACGAGTTAATCGAAATGATTAGTCAGGCGCGCTCCGCCCAACCTGCCAGTGATGCCGCACAAGAGAGCGCGAAAGCTACTGCCGATAAAAATGGCTCGTCTCAACGGAAAGCGGATACACGCAGACGCAACAGACAACATCAGGCTGCGGTTAGCGAAGGATCCGATGCTAAAAAAGATGCGAAGGAGCAGCTAAAACAGGATTTAGCCGAGCATGCCGGCAAGAAAGATCTCCGCAATAAGGGGCGGAAGAATAAGGGGGAGACCCCTCATTCAGTCGATGAGATTTCCTTGCCTAGTGCAGAGGATGAAGATCGCGGGGAAGGACGCGGTCGGGGACGGCGTAATCGCCGGCGTGACCGGAATCGCCGCCGCGATGACAACTGGAATGATAATCGCGGTCGGGGTAAAAACGACCATCATGACGAGGAACCCTCCGAAGAAAACGAGGAAGAGCTCTTGCCGATCGCAGGAGTATTGGATGTTCAAAGCAACCATGCTTTCGTCCGCACTTCGGGTTATATCGCTGGACCCAATGATGTTTATGTCACCTTAGGTCAGGTGCGCCGTTGGGGATTGCGTTCGGGCGATGCAGTACAGGGCGCGGTGCGTCCTCCCAAAGAGGGCGAAAACAACCGGCGGCAAAAGTATAACGCCCTGGTACGTTTGGACGCTGTCAACGGGATGAGTATCGAGGACGCGCGGGCGCGTACCCAGTTCAAAGATTTGGTGCCACTGTACCCGAATGAACAGCTGCGCCTAGAGAACAATCCCAAGAATCCCACCCAGCGGATTATTGACCTGATTGCCCCGATTGGTAAGGGGCAGCGCGGGTTGATTGTTTCTCCTCCTAAAGCTGGTAAAACTATTATTTTGCAGCAGATCGCCAATGCGATCACCACTAATAATCCGGAATGTCACCTGATGGTGGTACTGGTAGATGAACGGCCCGAAGAGGTTACCGATATGCAGCGTACGGTAAAGGGAGAGGTTATTGCTTCGACCTTTGACCGTCCCGCCTCTGATCATGCCTCGGTAGCCGAACTGGCGATTGAACGGGCAAAACGCCTGGTAGAGCTAGGTCAAGATGTGGTGGTACTGCTGGATTCAATTACGCGCTTGGGGCGGGCCTACAACTTGTCAGCCCCGGCTTCGGGACGAATCTTGTCAGGTGGTGTGGACGCTTCCGCGCTTTACCCACCCAAGAAATTCTTTGGGGCGGCGCGTAATGTCGAAAACGGTGGTTCGCTGACTATTTTGGCTACCGCCTTGGTGGAAACTAACTCCAAGATGGACGAAGTTATTTTCGAAGAGTTCAAGGGCACCGGCAATATGGAGCTGCGCCTGTCGCGACAGTTGGCGGATAAGCGTCTATTCCCCGCGGTAGATGTGAACGCATCGGGTACTCGCCGCGAAGAACTGCTGCTTAACAAGGAAGAACTGCAGGTCACTTGGAAACTACGACGGATGCTCAGTGCCCTGGAACCCCAGCAGGCTACCGAGTTTGTACTTTCTAAACTGAAGAACACTAACTCCAATGCCGAGTTCTTGATGATGATCGCTAAGATGAGCAGCCAGGTTTAATCGGAAATAGCGATTTTATATCTGATACCAAAGCGTGGTGCCCCGCCAAGCGGCGGGGCACCACGCTTTCTGCGTAATCTGTGGTAAGAACTACGAATGTAACGATTTGGTAGCGAAATGATTGCGTATTGGTTTAGACTGATTTTCGCCTGGTAAATCAGGCAGGTTATTTTGTCGACTGAATGGGAAAATCGTGGGACGTCATAGCGAAGGAAAGGCACCATTCCGCCACCTACTCTGGCAGGCGGGGTTAGCCACTGCAGTAATCGCAGCAGCAGTCGGTACCTCAGGAGCAGTCGCTCTGCATTCTGCTTCCCTTCCCGCCGGGCACCCGCAACCCGAAATGACGGCGCAAACCATTTCTAAAACCAACCCGGTTGCTCAAGCAAGCGGAGAATACGGCCTTGAAAAAGTTAGCGCTAAAGTCATAGACGAATCCCCCACAACCGATCCCGATACTGTGCTAACCAGCGAAAACCCGCAAGCTGGCGAAAATTCGCAACCAGCTTCGCAGGCAAGTACCGGTGGGGCTAGTGCTTCCAGTGCACAATACTCCCTGGCCGCTTTACGTAGAGCAGGCGTAGTGCACTGGAGCGGATACAAGTTCACCTACTACTCCCAAAAAGTCTTACCCGGTGGGGGACTGCGGATTCCAGGTCGCCACGTGAATGCTAACGGGTATGTAGCTGACGCCGACGGCTATATTGTGCTCGCCAATGATGCCCCGAAAGGCACCGTTATTAACACTCCCTTTGGCGGGCCGGGAAAAGTCTATGACCGGGGTACCCGGGGAAACCACTTCGACGTTTACACTTCCTAAGCATCCGCTATTTTTGTTATTACGAGGGAGCGTCCTCGTACCTGATCCTGCCCGGGTAAGCAGGCAAAAGTGAACTGAGTAGCGCTCCCATCTAGGATAGACACGATGAGTTTGCAAGCCGTAGTAGAAAAAGTAGCTAGTGAGCCGGCAGCTAAAAAGTTCTTCTCCCAGCCCCATAGCGTCCAGTCTCTGCACTGTCCTACCGGGGTAAGGCCACCGCTCGCAGCAGCCGCGGCGCAAACCGAGGCAAGTAGCGGAAGCTTTTCTCCACTACCTTTCTCATCAGTAAATACGAAGAAAGCTGCGCCGGCTGAGGCGGCTCAGGGAAAGCGGCGCGGTCTGATCCTCTACGTAACTGCCTCGGGCAGAGCCGCCGAACAGGTAGAGGCGGAATTGGCCGGATACCTGCCCCGAGTTGCCCGCTTCCCGTCCTGGGAAACCCTGCCGCACGAACGGCTGTCTCCCCGTGCCGACACTATGGCGCAGCGAATCGCCGCCCTGCGTCGCCTGGACCATCCGGAAACCAGCGGTCCTGGAGAAGCTATTTCTATTCTGGTAGCTCCCATTAGGGCATTATTGCAGCCGGTAGTTGCCGGTTTAAGCGAGATTGAGCCCCTAAGAATTCTAGAGGGCGAGGATTATCCTCTGGACAAGCTGGCTGCCCGCCTCCTAGACCTGGGATATGAGAAAACCGATTTGGTGTCCACCCGGGGACAATTCGCGGTGCGGGGAGGAATTGTTGACGTATTCGTACCCGGGGAATCTCACCCCCAGCGCTTAGATTTCTTTGGGGACACTCTAGAGGAAGTAAACTACTTTTCCCTCTCAGACCAGCGCAGCCTGGAAAAAAGTCCTGCCGGGGTGTGGGCACCGGCCTGTCGGGAATTGCTGTTGACCGACCAGGTTAAGCAGCGCGCTAACCAGCTGCAATCCTCCCTGCCAGGCGTGGCCGATATGTTAGAACTGATCAGCCAGGGGATCGCGGTACAGGGGATGGAATCTTTAGCTCCGGTGTTGGCTCCCGGGCTGCAAAGCGTGGTTTCCTTGCTGCCCGAAAATACCACTATCGTGATTGACGAACCGGGGAAAGTAGCTCGCCGCGCCGCAGATTTGCTGGCGACTTCCCACGAATTTGAGCAGGCAGCTTGGCAAGCAGCGGCAGGAGGCGGAAAAATTCCGATACAGGCTGCCCGCGCCCTCCAAAGTCTCAATGAATTTAATCAAGAAGCTCTCGATAAGGGTCTTGGGTGGTGGGAACTCACCGGTCTACCCAGTGCAGATATTTTAGCTGCCGAAAACGAGGAAGAACCAGCTGAAAGCGAAAAACTCACGGAAGAGCTCAGCGGGGGCGAAGAAGAAAATGGGCTCAGCGAAACTACCCGACCCACCTATGTTTTTGGCGGTCAAACCAGCATGGGCGCGAGGGCGACAAAAGGCTACCGCGGACAGATTGATCAGGCAGTTAAAGAACTAGGGCAGTATCTTAACGCCGGTTGGCAGGTGATTGTCTCCTGTTCAGGACGCGGCTTGGCCAGCCGATTCGCTGCTAATCTTTCCGAGGCAGGCCTGCCTGCCCGCGCAGTAGCAACCCTAGCTACCTCCTCGGATATAGAAAAAGGAAGTGTGCTGGTTACCGCGGGTAAAATCGCAGCTGGTTTCACGCTGAAAGCTTCGCACCTGCTGGTATTGGCAGAGGCTGATCTGACTGGCCGTTCTCCGCGCTTGGCACAAGCTCCCCGCAAGCTGGCCAGTCGGCGAGGAAAAACCATCGTTGATCCCCTGTCTCTAAAGCCCGGGGATTACGTGGTGCACTCCCAGCATGGGGTGGGACGCTTCGTGCAGATGACCAAACGCACTATCGGTAAAGGTCAAGACGCAGTTACCCGCGAATATCTGGTGTTGGAGTATGCGCCTTCGCGGCGGGGACAAGCTGGTGACCGGCTCTATGTCCCCACTGACTCTTTGGATTTAGTTTCCCGCTATGCCGGCTCGGATACCCCGCAGCTAAACAAAATGGGGGGAGCAGATTGGGCGAAAACTAAGAACCGTGCCCGTAAAGCCACCCGGGAAATCGCGGCGGAACTTATTCGGCTCTACGCTGCCCGTCAGGCCACCAAAGGACACGCTTTCGGTCCCGATACTCCCTGGCAAAAGGAACTCGAGGACGCGTTCGAGTATCAGGAAACTCCTGACCAGCTCGCCACCATCGATGAAGTCAAGGCGGATATGGAAAAACCGGCTCCTATGGATCGCCTGCTCAGCGGAGATGTAGGGTTCGGGAAAACCGAAGTGGCGGTGCGCGCCGCCTTCAAAGCTATCCAAGAAGGGTTCCAAGTTGCCTTGCTAGTGCCGACCACGCTGCTAGTAAAACAACATTATGAAACTTTTAGTGACCGTTTCGCGCCCTTCCCGGTAAAAATCGGGCAGCTGTCGCGTTTTTCTACCCCTGCCCAGGCGCGAGAACTCAAAGACCAGTTACGTGGCGGCGAAATCGATTTGGTGATCGGAACTCATAGTTTGATTACTGGGGAAGTAGGGTTTAAAAATCTGGGACTGGTGATTATTGATGAAGAGCAGCGTTTCGGGGTGGAACATAAAGAAACTTTGAAAGCCCTGCGCACCAATGTGGATGTGCTCTCTATGTCGGCTACCCCAATTCCGCGCACCCTAGAAATGGCGGTGACCGGGATTCGGGAACTATCGACCCTTTCGACTCCCCCCGAAGAACGCCACCCGGTGCTCACTTTTGTTGGTGCTTACCAGGACAAGCAGGTAAAGGCGGCGATCCGACGGGAACTGCTACGTGACGGACAGGTTTTTTATGTTCATAACCGGGTAGAATCGATCGACCGGGTAGCGGCGCATCTGGCGGAACTGGTTCCGGAAGCCAGGATCGCGGTGGCGCACGGCAAAATGCATGAAAAGCAACTGGAACAAGTAATGGTTGATTTCTGGAACCACCAGGCTGATGTGCTAGTTTGCACCACGATTGTTGAAACCGGGCTAGATATTTCCAACGCTAACACCTTGATTGTTTCCGGCGCGCATCGAATGGGGCTTTCCCAACTACACCAATTACGAGGACGGGTAGGGCGCGGGCGGGAACGCGCCTACGCCTATTTCTTCTACCCGGGCGATAAACCGCTAACCGAAACTGCCCATGAGCGCTTACAAACGATCGCCGCAAATACCGATTTAGGGGCAGGTACGGCAGTTGCGCAAAAAGATTTGGAGATTCGCGGAGCCGGAAACCTGCTGGGGGGACAGCAGTCGGGCCATATCGCCGGGGTTGGTTTTGACCTGTATATCCGGATGGTGTCCGAGGCGGTGCGCGGTTTTAAAGAGGGCGAGGAAACGCAAGACGATGAAAGTGAAGTGCGGATTGAACTGCCGATTGATGCCCATATTCCGCCTGAATATATGGATTCGGAGCGGCTGCGCCTAGAGATGTATCAAAAGCTATCGAGCGTGCGGGAAGAAGAACAGCTGGAAGCGGTGCGGGAAGAAATGACTGACCGTTACGGAGTGCCGCCCGCAAATGTTCAGCTACTGTTTACGGTGGCGAAGCTACGGATGGCTGCGCGCGCCCTAGGGATTAAGGAAATTGTGGCACAAGGGCGTTTTGTACGTTTTGCCCCGATTAGCTTGGCGGATTCGCAAATGCTCCGGATTAAACGACTGCATCCGGGAACGGTGATTAAGCCGGCGGTACGCCAAATCTTGGTGCCAGCTCCTAAAGGAGAAAAATTGGGGCAGGGGGCACTGCATGATGAACCTTTAGCCCAGTGGGTGGCACAGTTACTACAGCATGTGCTTACTCCCTTTGGAAAAATAAATTCTAATGCCCAAGAATAGAGCTGCGGGCGCCCTCTTGATAAGCTAACCCTAGCTATTAGCTTCAGAAAGACAGTCTTATGAATAACAAAGTTCTTCGAGTTATTGGTATTTGCGCCGGCACCGCTCTGTTCGGGATGGGGCTTAGCGGATGTTCCAACGCTGAAACCGCGAAAGATGGTTTTCCGGTCGAACAGGTGGCAGCGGAGATTAATGCGGCCACTCCCACTGACGAACAGCGCGTATCCTATATGCAACAGATGCGTTCACAAGTACAAAAACAGTTGGGAACTGAAGTGTATCCGCAAGCTGTTTGGGATTCCCTAGAGCGTGGAGAGATACCGTCCCAATACCTTGCCTCTTGGGCATCCGCGATGAAAGTTGCCCGGGAAGAACTGCGTAACCAGCCTGGATATACCGATGCGGATATTAATAAGTGGCTGGCTGCTGGGGCTGAAGCAGCAGGCATTAAGGATGCAGACTTTTCTACGGATACCCTCGATTTCTGGCGGCTACAAAAGTTGTCTAGTGATCAGCAACAGGGGAAGTTATCTGCGGATTTAGCGAAGCGAATTCAGCCGAAACTGCTGGCGGCGCAAAAACAGGGTGATGCGCAGGCTAAGGGATTGAAAATTAACACCCTATTAACTCAGGTATTGTCGAATAGCACCGGGATACAAGTGCTAGAGCCTGATCTGGGTGCAGGGGTGAAACTGCAAAATTTTGCCAAAGTGGAGCAAGCGCTGCAAAGGCAAATGCCGCAAGGCTCGCAGCCGGTTAAGTAAACAGTTTTCTTTCCGTCTGCGCCTAAAGATAGGGACTTTTGCAACCTGCTGACGTCCTTTACTTCCAGTAGACTGTAGTTAAGTGATCAACAAAATCTATAAGGAGCGTGACCGTGTCACTAATCGTTGCTATTAATGCCCGTGAAATTCTTGATTCTCGAGGAAATCCCACCGTTGAGGTGGAAGTATTGTTGGATTCGGGTGCTTCTGCCCGTGCTTCCGTTCCTTCTGGGGCTTCTACCGGCGCTTTTGAAGCCGTGGAACGCCGGGATGGCGATAAAGGTCGTTACCTCGGTAAAGGTGTTCAGGATGCAGTTAACGCGGTAATGGATGATATTGCCCCGGAGCTAATCGGTGAAGATGCTTTTGATCAGCGCGCGATCGACCAGATGATGATGGATTTGGACGGCACTGCTAACAAAGGCAAATTGGGCGCTAACGCTATTTTGGGTGTTTCTTTGGCTGTCGCTCATGCCGCAGCGGAGGAAGCAGGGGTGTCCCTCTTCAAGTACCTGGGTGGCCCTAATGCCCACGTGCTGCCGGTTCCGATGATGAATATTTTGAACGGTGGTTCTCACGCTGACTCCAATGTGGATATTCAAGAGTTCATGATTGCCCCTATTGGTGCTGCTTCTTTCGCGGAAGCTCTCCGTATGGGCGCCGAGGTCTACCACACTTTGAAGGGCGTTATTAAAGATCGTGGTCTATCTACTGGTTTGGGTGACGAGGGCGGTTTCGCCCCCAACCTGGACTCCAATGCGGAAGCCCTCGACCTGATTTGTGAGGCGATCAAGAAAGCCGGATATGAGCCGGGTAAAGATGTGGCTTTGGCTCTGGACGTGGCTTCTTCCGAGTTCTTCAAAGATGGCAAGTACCTGTTCGAGGGCGAGCCTCGCGACACTGATTACATGGTGAAGTACTACGACGAACTAGTCGCCAAGTACCCGATTGTTTCTATTGAGGATCCGCTATCGGAGGACGAATGGGATGCTTGGAAAGCTTTGACCGAGCACATCGGTGACAAGGTTCAGTTGGTCGGCGATGACCTGTTCGTAACCAACCCGGAGCGTCTGGCTCGTGGCATTAAAGAGGGCGTAGCTAACGCTCTGCTGGTTAAGGTTAACCAGATCGGCAGCCTGACTGAAACCCTACAGGCGGTTGAGGATGCTCACCGCGCCGGTTACAAGTCCATGACTTCTCACCGCAGTGGCGAGACTGAAGACGTAACTATCGCTGACCTGGCGGTAGCCACTAACTCTGGTCAGATTAAGACCGGTGCTCCGGCACGCAGCGAGCGGGTTGCGAAGTACAATCAGCTGCTCCGTATCGAGGACGAACTGGGTGAGGCTGCTGTATATGCTGGGCGGAACGCATTCCCGCGTTTTAAAGCCTAGTTTGCAATGCCTATACAGCTGATAGGCAATTAGCTTAAAACATCCGGGGTGGGTCGAAAGATATATCTTTCGACCCACCCCCTTTTTGTTTTTAAGCATTAGGGCACCGATAAATCTGTTCGTTTTATCCACGCGATGTGCGTTCGCGCGAACGCGTTGTCGGGTTTCTTCGGGACAATCCCGAATTTCCCGCTATTCAAACGGAACCAAATCAGAAGTTAAATACCTTCATTCGTGCGGGTAAAAAGTGTTGATACCATTGTGGGGTAATCATGCGCTTTTGGGGTTTACCTCAAAAGTAAGGTTAGAGTTAGACAAGTAATAAGCAAGGAAGCCGAAGATCAACTAACTCGCTACCGAATCTCGCAGGATAGACGCTTTAGGGCGTAAATTTTTTCGCGATTAATCTAAACGAGCAGCGGGTAATGAAGAATACTGGGGATATATGAAGATGAAGAAGTCTTTAGCGGCAGCTAGCGTAGCTTTTGCGATGCTTTTTTCTGGTATCGGTCCGGGGTCTTCTACCCCAGCCGGGGCTGCTACTGTTTCCGCTGCGAACTGGGCAATGCCCACACAGGTTAAAGCCAATACTCCTGAAAATACCGCTTCCGCAGCTAACCAGTCTTTAGCTGATTGGGAAAAACTACAGGCAAAACTGACGCAAGAAAACCCTATTTCCTGGCTATTTACTGGTGATTCCATAACTCATGGCGCTAATACCAGTGAAGGTTTGCGGCGCTTCAGCGAGTATTTCAACTCTTATCTCCATTCGACCCCTATTAATGGCATAGGGCGCAATAACGATTTAGTAATGAATACCGGGGTGGCTAACTCGACTACCCGGTATTTGCGTCAAGCTTTCCAACAATCTGTCCTTGATAAAGGGGCTGACGTAGTCTTTTTGGCTTTGGGGATGAACGATTCGGTAAATGCCCCTGCCAAGGAACGGGTTGAACAAAAAACTTACCGACAAAATCTCGAATACTTTATCGCCCAGATTCGCGCCTCCGGTGCAATTCCGGTGTTGCAAACCCAAAACTATCCCACTGACGGGCGACACGCCTCTTTCGATGCGTGGATGCAAACTGTCCGGGAGGTGGCAGCAGAAAAGAAAGTGATTCTGCTGGATGTCCAAAAGTTCTGGCAAACCGAGCACGCGTCAGATAACTCTGACGGCTGGATGCAAGGCGATGGGGTACATCCCAGTGCGCAAGGCTATCTGGAGTGGGCAAAATTCCTGGTAAAGCAGTTGAATATCTGGAATGAAGATTCAACGCTAGCCAATACTTCCAAAGCATCTGTCGAGCGTTATGGAAGTCCCCTCACCGAGGTGCCAGTGACGCAAAACGTACCCGAAGTGTTAAAGAAACAGCCCCCACACCCGGCAAACCTGGTGTTCAATCACGCTCGGACCACCAGTGAATCTTGCTCCCCGCAGATAAGGGATGACCAAGCCGCTCAGGTAGCATCCTTTGGAAAACAGAACTTTACGGTGCGTTTCAAAGCCACCTCTACTCAGACCGGAACCCTTATTTCCTTTGCTGACAAGGACTCTAATCTGCAGCTGCGCCTAGATATTGCGGAGGGTGGAAAGTTTAAAGTTCAGCGTCAATTCAAAACCGGTAAGCTTGACGGTTTCACTTTACAAAATCCCCTCGTCGCTGACGGAAAATTCCATACGGTCAGCGTAAACATTACTGACGGTACTGCCGACTACTATCTGGATGGGGTAAAAGTACTGCCGTTGAAAGGTGCGGGAGTTGCCGGCGCTAACGCCCTCACCTTAAATAACTTCTCGGTAGATTATGTAACCTTGTGCGCAGCGCGGGTGGGGGCAAATCCCACTCCCGAGAGCTCATTTTCCGGGGTATTAGATTATGTCGCGGTTTCGGATCAGGTATTGAGCGAACAGCAAATAGCCGAACAAGCCGGTGCCGCTACGGTTAATGCGGTGATTTCTCCCTTTATCCATAATGGTCAGGGCGACCCCAACACCTGGGTATTTTTAGGTTCGGACTCTATCTATGGGGGCGAGGGCGATATTTCCGCTAAATCCGCCACCGAAGTTTTTGACGAAGTGGTGAGCTGGGAATGTAACGGTAATAGTTGTGACAATAACCCTAGCGGGCTGCAGCTTGCCGCTCGCTCGCGTTTCGTAGTGAATTCGTCCTATCCGGGGCAGACCACCGCCAAAATGCTAGCCGCATATGACAGCCAGGTAAAACGACATAAGCCGCAGGTGCTATACCTGATGCCCGATGCGCTAAATCCCGCCGGGCAGCCCTATGAAACGCTTGACAGTTTTAAGAGCAATATCAAACAGCTGGTTGCCCAGGCGAAAGCAGACGGAATCCGCGTGGTGCTAGTTACGCCTGCCGAAGCCAGTGCCGAGGCCAACGAATATGCCGACGCGATGTTACAGATAGCTGCTGACGAGGAAGTACCGGCAATTGACGCTCACCAATACTTCCAAAAGCTGCAAGCAAAGAACCCCAACTATGGTGACATTGTTGATAGCCGGGGTAGCTTGAATCACAAAGGACAGTTACTGCTAGGCAAGTTCTTGCTGAAAGAATCGGGGATTCCCGCTCCCAATGCGCGCAGAATCGCCGCTTTGAACTACTACGATCCCGCAGCCAAACTGGTAACCCCGGCGGCTTCCTCAAATGTTGATGGCGCAGCTCAAGACCCGGTTAGCTGCAGCGTAAAGCCCTCTGGCATGGTTAAACTGCAAGAGGGCGTGCGCTATACAGTGACTGTAAATGGTAAAGAAATAACTCCCGAAGCTGGTGGGGCGTTCACCTATGATTACGGACAAACTCTGCGGATCAAAGCCGAAGCAGAAGCGGGATACGTCATTCCTGCCGGGGTACAAACAATCTGGAGCTGGACTGCGCCTACTCGGGAAAACTTGGATTGCGATAAACCAAAACCTCCGGTAGTAGATCCCAGCCAGCCCGATAAGCCTGGTGAGGGTGAAACTCCAGGCCCCGGTGGTGATACTCCTAAGCCAGGGACTGATACTCCTAAACCGGAAGCTACTGATAAACCAACGGATAAACCTAGCGGTAACCCCGGAAAGGCTAACCCGACTACGCCAGGTTCCTTAGATAAGTCGAAGAATCGCCCTCAGCAGCAATCCTCCGCTAGCGACGTTACCGCAGGTAATCTTGCCCGCACCGGTTCTTCCCCCTGGGGGTATCTGTTGGCGGCCGCGTTATTTGCGGGTGCGGGGGTAGCCCTACGCTTTAAGCGCCTATGAAATCGCGCGCCGGCAAACCTGCGTTAGCCAAAAATCAGTTAAAGGATCAGCGTAAACGGCTCACTAGGTTTCCTGGGGGGAGGTTGGCGTCTGCCGCTTTACTTATCGGGATAGCGCTTTGCCTTCTAGTGGGGAGTGTTATCTGGGCTGTGGGGATGCTGCGCTCAGATACCGAAGCGACCAAAGAAAAACCCCAACTGCCAGGGGTAACTATCGCCGGGCAAAAGGTGGGCGCTGCCGAGTTTAAATACGCCCTCTCAGAGGTTAAATCCCAGGCGGTAGCGGCTTGCGCCGGCGAAGAAAACTCTATTGGCGCTGACTTTTGGCAAAAAAATCAAGCTAAATGTAACCGTCTAACCGCTGCCCCCACGGCTAGCTCCGAGAACGAACGTAAACAGCTGGTAGTGCAAAAAGCGTATTCGCCTGCCAGTAAAAAGTTTTGCGCGAGCGCCCGCAAACCGGCTGCATATGCTGCTTGCCAGGCTGTGCATTTATTAGAAGGGCAGCACGCTGCTTATAAACAGGCGGTGCTAGGGGGACAAATGAACACCCCCACCTGGGAAGAGGCGCTGCAGTCTTGGCGAGAGGGTAGCTTCCCTAGTGACGACGCAACGGCCACGCGGAATCAGAGTCTCGAGGGTGAGCAACCTGGTTTATCGGTTTATCTTTCGAAATATGTCAGCGGTTTGCGCGACCAATATATCAATGCTGAACAAGCCCCCGGGATGAGGGTTAGTGACCGACAGGTTAAAGATCACTATTTGGCTAACGCCTGGGATTTTGGTGAAGAAATTGCTAAGCTTTTCTCGGAAGAAGAAAAGTGGAAGATTATCTCACCCAGCGTCAAAGTTGATCTTCGTACCCAGATTTATTACGACTTGTTGGCTCAGCAGGTTCAGGGTATGGATACGGTGATAAATCAAGAAAGCGTGGTTGCTTTCGTTAAAGACACTTTCAGTAAATAGAGCTGGTTACCCAGCAGGCGATAGGGGAAAGATGAACCTGAAGAAACTTGCTAAAGCTACCGGTATCACCGTGCTTGCCACCAGTTTGGTTGCCCTGTCTCATTTGCCGGCAGTGGCTGCCCCGGTGCAGGCGGAAATTATTCCTGCCACTACCTATTACGTGAGTGCAGCGGGTAATGACGCTAATGATGGAAAATCTGAGGCTAAACCCCTTAAGACCTTGGATGCTGTCAATAAACTGACTCTGCATGCCGGTGACAAGATTCTGTTAAAACGTGGGGATGTCTTTAACAACCAGCATCTGTGTATCAGTGGCGATAAATCTTTCAAGTTTAATGACGGCACTACCTGTGCCTACCAGGCAGATAGTGATGGAGCGCCCCTGGTGATTTCGGCATATGGCGAGGGTACTAAACCGGTAATTGCTGCTAATGGCCAGGGACAGTGGAAACTGGACTATGGTTTGACCTTGGGGCACAGTCAGCATTATCTGGCTAAGGATGCAGTTTCTTCTACCGTAATGCTAAAAGATACTGAAAATATCGAGCTTAGCGACCTAGAAATCACCAATAAACGGCTTGAAGATGGCAGCGGAAAAGAAAATGGGTGCGCCTATAACGATAACTGCGCCCTTGACCGCACCGGGATTGCCGGGATCGCTCAAAACCAGGGAACTTTAGATCATGTGGTGCTAAAGAACCTTTACGTCCATGATGTGAAAGGTAATATCTACAATAAACACAGTGTTAATGGTGCGATTTATTTCAGTTCCCTAATCGCCAGCGACCAGATGAAACCAGCTGCCGAACGTAAGGCTCCGGGATTTAAGCCTGCCTTGGACAAACCGGAGAAAGGATATCCCCGGTTTAATGACTTACAGATTATCAATAACCGGGTAGAAAACTCCGGACGCTGGGGGATAGCCGCTGTTTACAGTGCTTACGCCAGCGTTGCCGTTGATAGTCGTATCCAGATTCCTGATGAGGACATCACCAAGTATGGTTCCACAAATGTGGTAATCAGCCATAACTTTATTAAGAATATCGGTGGTGACGCGATTACCGCCATGTACGGGTATAAGCCGGTAGTTGAAAGCAATGTAGCCACCGAGATTGCTACCCAGATGAACACTACCGATTATCTTTTTGCGAAAGATACTCCCGGAAAATTTGCTAAGACGGGAGGGCGCGTAGCTGCCTCCATTTGGCCGTGGAAATCAAAAGATGCCGTATTCCGCTTCAACGAGGGTTTCAATACCCAAAATGCCGATAAAGGTAACGGTGACGGAATGCCCTGGGATGCGGACTCAGGCGACGGTACCGTCTACGAGTACAACTATTCTGCCAATAACTCTGGCGGAACGGTGATGTTCTGCGGAGATCAGGCAGCAAACTCCACCTTCCGTTTCAATATTGCGCAAAACGATTCCCTCGGGGCGCTTTCACCAACTTTTTGGGTTCCAAGCTATAGCGGAAAGTATCCGAATGCGCATGTTTACAACAATACTTTCTATTTGAAATCAGGATCCTCGATTTTGCACCCTGCGCAAGCTCAGCAAGGAACGATGAAAGTAGAAAATAATATTTTCTACAATATGAGTGACCAACCCCGCACTGAATCTTGGAATCCCCTAGGGCATATCACCTGGAATCCAAAAGATATTGATGGGAATGCCAAGGTAACTTACTCGCATAACCTTTACTACAACTACGCTAACTATCCCGCTAGCGACCAGAATCCCGTAAAAGTAAGTAAAGGCAGCGCAGTCCTGGCAGATCCCGGGAAAGCTCCCAGTGATGCTGCCACTGACATGAAAGCACACCCCCACTATTTCCCCGGGTTAAGTTATGCCGCAGCGGATGCCAAGACCACGGTCTTTGATGGTTACAAGCTAGCCGCTAACTCGCCAGCAATTGGGAAAGGTAAAGGAATAACTGACGATAACGGCTTTGCTTTAGGTACTGATTTCTTTGGTCGCACTGCCAACACCTTTGATATTGGGGCAGTCTCTACCAATCAAAAACCGCTCCCGCCAGCAACCGTTACCGATAGCGCAAAACTGGTTAGCACCACCTATCAGGTAACTGACGGACAAACCGTACCCAGCAAGAATGGTGCCTATAAAGCGGGAAATACTATCCACGTTCCCTCAACTGAAAAGAGTCCCAGCACCATCGCAGAAGTGCTCTCTAACCTAACTGTAGAGGGTAAAGCACAAATAGTTGATACTGCCGGTAACGCTCAGGCAGAGGACGCACTGGTGGCAGCGGGAATGAAACTAAAGATTACCTCTTTAGATGGCAAAGTTACCAGCGAGTTTCCGCTGTCTATAGATAACGTGTATAGCTGGCTGGATGACTACACCCATAACGTGCAAGGCAATGTCTGGTTTGGGCAAAAGCAGACAGGTGCTAATGGTAAATGGGTAAATATCGATAAAGCTGACCCTGCATGGCCGAACTGGCAGGTAGACGGGTATTACGGGCCGGGTATTAACGGGGCTCAACTAGCTCCCGCCGACCGGAGCGCTCTTAACGGTTTACTTTCTGATTCCCCGACATCTGCGGGCGCAACCGCAATGGCGTGGCGGGCTCCCAAGACCGGTTATATTACTTTCAAAGTTAAGGATGCGGCGGCAGGTAAACCTGCAGAACCATTCTTGCGTCAAGGGGATGCTACCGGCGGGACAGTCACCGTGAAACTGCTGGTCAACGGAATCGAAAAACGTTCTTTGACTTTAGCAAAGAAAGATATTCGCCCGGATGGAGAATTTAATTTCACCGCCAATGACGCGAATGCTTTACGGGTTTCTAAAGGGGACTTTGTGCGGGTAGTTGCCGAATCTACCGGCAATCCCGCCCAACCATCGATGTTCGTTAGTCCCACTATCACCTATATTGATCGCACAGTAGATACGGAAGTTATCCCCGTGAAACCGGGAACTGACACCGGCGAACCGGATACTCCAACTCCGGGTCAAAATCCGCAAACCGATAAAGGATACGTAGAAGGTAAAGTTCCCGGATTTGCCCTGAGCCTTACCGGAAACGAAGTTAGCGGTAAAGTGACTTTGCCACAGGTTGAAGGTATCGAATATCTGGTTAATGGAGCCGCGTTAGCTGATAGCTACCCGGCCGGCCCCGTGGTTGTGACCCTAAAAGCGAAAGCCGGTTACAAACTGGGAGAAAGTGCCACCACTGAATGGAAATTTACGGTGCCAGCGACCCCTGAATTTGCCAGTGACACTGGAAAACTTCAGATTCCCACCACGGTCGGCGTGAGCTATGACGCGCAGAATCAGACGGTGGCTCCCGGTAAAACGGTGACAGTAACCGCGACCGCTAGTGATGGTTATTCATTTGCAGCTACCCGCGCGGTGAAGTGGACATTTACCGCTGACCAGAAGGACGATCCCAAGCCAGGAACTGACCCCGAGAAACCGGGAACAGTGCCCTCGGATAATCCGACTCAGCCTGACAGCGGAACAGTCGCTGATGGGAAGAAACAAAACCCCAACAACCCGACTACTGCGGTCAGACAGAATCGGGGTTCCCTGGTTAATACTGGTAGCCTGGCAGGCATGGCAGCTATCGTAGCTTTAACGCTTGGGGCTGCGGGAATGGTGATTGTTCGGCGACGTGCTAAGGAGTAATAGCAATCGCGCTGAATACTCGACCTCTCAGAATGCCGGAGCGCTATTTGTCAATAATGATGAAATAATGAAGGCGTGAAGTCTCCGCAACCGCCTAAAAGTGTGCAAAGAGAGAATACCCGTAAGCAGGGCTCTGCTTTCCGGTCAGTTTCTCCGTTGGTGCGCACCGCTAGGCGCAATCGGGGACGTTCCCCGGTGGTTAAAGCAGCTAACCGGCGGGTCAAAGTAGGTTCCCGTTTTTCGGTAACTGTGGGTACCATCCTGGTGGTTGCTTCCATGTTTTTGCTACTAGTGGGGGCTCCCTTGTTTGATCTGGTAAGCCAGCTGGAACAACGTAACAAGGTGCATGCACAACTGGTGGCGGCGAAACAAGAAAACCGAGAACTGCATAAAGAATTAGAACTTTGGAATAACTCGGATTATCTAACCCAACAGGCGCGCGAGCGCCTCGGTTACGTAAAACCGGGTGAAACCCGCTATGCGGTAGTAGATCCCGGCAAAGACTATCAGGCACGCCAGGAAGCAAAACTAGAGAAACTGCCGGCTCGCCCCTGGTACTTAGAGGTTACTCACTCGGTGAAAATGGCGGGGCAAAGTACAGCCTCTAAAGAATCCTCGACTCAAACACGTCCTCAACCCGCCCCGGGAGCTACCCCTGAACAAGAAAAGGCAAAAAAGAAGTGAGTTTTGAACTTGACGAAGCCACCCCCGCCGACCTGGAAACCCTATCTTCGCAGTTAGGGAGGATTCCTCGGGGGGTAGTGGGAGTAGCTGCGCGTTGCGTGTGCGGCCGACCCGCGGTAGTGGCGACCGCGCCGCGCCTAGAGGACGGTTCCCCCTTCCCTACGACCTTGTATTTGACTCTCCCCAGCTTGGTGCGCGCCCTATCCACCTTGGAAGCCTCCGGGAAAATGGCTGACTATCAGCAGTTGCTGTCCGAGGACGAAGATGTCGCTAAGGCGTATCGCCGCGCTCATGTTTCCTATATCGAGGCTAGAAACGCCCTAGGTGAAGAAACTGGAATTGGACAGGTCGCAGAAATCGCCGGAATCAGCGCAGGCGGAATGCCTGAGCGGGTCAAATGCCTACACGCCCTCGCTGCCCAAACCCTCGCTTGCGGCAAAAAAGTAAATCCCATAGGTGATTTAGCGCTAGCTGACCTGAAAGTCACCGCCCTATGGGACAGCGAGCACTGCTACTGTGAATAGGCGCAGGTTTTCCCCATCGAAAATGGGGTGTGTTTACGCATCGCTGTCTTGGCAAGAAATACCTTCGACCCATAGTTTTTGGTCAGGTCTCCTGTTAGTCAGGAATCTGAATCCGTGAAAAAATAGGGCTATGGCATTAGTTGCAGGTATTGATTGTGGCACCAACTCGATTCGTTTAATCATTGCGCGCCGAGAAGCCCCGGACGCGCCCTTAGAGGTACTAACCCGGCAGATGCGGATAGTGCGCCTGGGGGAGGGAATCGATAAAACCGGGCAGTTCGCACCGGCAGCCCTAGAACGCACCTTTGCAGCCACAGAAGAATATGCACAGATTATCTCCGAATACGGGGTGGACAAGATTCGTTTTGTTGCCACCTCCGCCAGCCGAGACGCGAAAAACCGGGAGGAATTTTTCTCCGGTATTAAGGAACGCCTAGGGGTAATCCCCGAAGTTATTTCCGGAGATGAAGAAGCAACCCTATCTTTTTCCGGTGCTACCTCCTCCTTTAAAGACGAGGACGAGCCGGTACTGCTGGTAGATATTGGCGGCGGGTCTACCGAGTTCGTTTTAGGTCAGCGCGGGAAGGTAATAGACACTATTTCCACCAATATGGGTTCGGTGCGGGTGTTTGAGCGCTACCTGGCGCCGGTGATTGCCGAAGCTAAACGCGGGGACGGCTCCCTGGATCCCCGCGAGACTCCCGGCATGGCGAAAGCCGTAATAAAAGCTACTTCCGCAATTGATGAACTGATAGATGAGGCTGATCAGAAACTGGGGTTGGCCCGCGCCCGCACCCTGATTGGGGTAGCCGGAACGGTCACTACCATTACCGCTCACGCCCTCGGCTTAGAAGAATACCAGCCCGAAAAAATCCATGGCTCGCGAATAACGCCCGCGCAAATGTTGAGTTCCTGTAACTGGATGATGAATCAGCCGGTTACCGTGCGCGCTGCCCTAGGGTATATGCCCACCGGACGCGCCGATGTTATCGGCGCAGGTGCGCTGGTGTGGTCACGAATTATTGAACGTATCAACGGGGAAATCGAGGTAGACGGATCCGGATTAAAAGAAATTCTTACCTCCGAAACCGATATTTTAGACGGTATCGCCCTGTCAATCTTGCCCTAGGGTTCTAGCTAAACCCATCCTATTAAGCAGTCGAGATAAAGGCTGCACAGACGAGGTGAGGGTTCCTAAATCCAGGAGCTAAACCACATACGCCAACCCCAATGTGAATAGGGAATCGGCATCCCACTAACCACCGGGTAGAAGAATAGCGCGACCAACAAAATCACGATAACCAGGGCAATCCCCATCGAAACCGCGATATCGGGAGTGCGTCGCGGAGGGGCAACTAGCTGATCTCGGCACGCTATCAGCGGCTCGGGCATAGGGCGCAGCAGCCCCAGTAAAAGCCCAATCAGATAGGTAACCGCTAAAGCTAGGAAGGGAGTTAGCACCACCATATAGAACATGAAAATGGTGCGATACCAGTACAGGAGCCAGGGTGCCCACAGTCCCAGGTAGCCTACCAGGATTACTCCCGCACGCCAGTCACGGCGAACGAAGGTACAGTAAATAATCACTGCCAGGGCGATTACTCCTACCCACCACAGCATCGGGTTACCCAGCGAGGACATAGCTTCCACCGTGAAATCCCCATTATCGCCATGCGGTTTTTCGAAAAGCATCGAGGTAGGGCGCTGATTAATCAGCCATTGCCACGGATAGGATTGATAGGGGTGTTTACTGGTTACCCCAGTGTGGAACTTCATCACTTCACTCATATAGGTGACGTAATCAGAAATCGGATCTAACCAAGAGGAATCTCCGGCCGCGGAGGCCGTCTTCCCATGCCCCCAGGCGTCAGGGTGGGTAAACCAGTTCCACCAGTTCAGCAAATACACCGCGACGGCTACTAAGACTAGCTGTGCGAACGACGGCAGACCTCCTCGAAGAATCGCCCCCAGCCAAGCACGTTGCTTACCTTTAATACCGGGGTATTGCTTACTGAGCGCGCTAGGGGATATCCGCAGCACCGAAAGCCTCAAAGTTAGATCCCGCAAGAACACGAAAATACCGCACACCGCCAACAGGTAAAGTCCGGACCATTTCACCGCACAGGCACATCCTAGCCAGACCCCCGCTGCTACCAGCCACCAGCGCACTCCCGCCAGGTCGTTGCCGAGCTGCGCTCCCAACAACTCGCGAGCCATCCTTCGGCGCACCTGCAGTTGGTCATAAACCACGCACAGCACCCCAGCCAGGCAAAGCACAGCTAAGATCCCATCTAAGAGACCTACGCGCGAGAGGGAAATCGCTACTCCGTCGGTGGCGATAAAAATCCCGGCAATACCGGTGAGAATCCAAGAGTCAAATAATGCCCAAGCTAGACGGCAAGTTAGATACACCAAGATAATCCCGCAAACAGCGGCCGCAATCCGCCAGCCGAACGGATTAGACCAGCCAAAAAGCTTCATCCCCAGCCCAATAATCCATTTACCCAGGGGAGGATGTACTACGAATGCCGGATCGGAGGTGGCTGCCGCAAAATCCCCGGCTGCGAACTTAACGTCTCCTCCTTTGGGCCAGTTTGTTTCGTACCCAAAATGCCACAGCGAATAGGCATCTTTTACGTAGTAGGTTTCATCGAAAATCAGTTTGCGGGTGGCATCCAGGCGGGGTAAGCGCGCGATAGCGGCTACCACGCAGGCGATAACGGTAACTATCCAGGATCGCCGGTTGTTGATTGCCTCTGTGTCTCGCTGCCCGCGCCATCCGCGCAGGTAGAGGCGAGGCAGTGAGGTAACAGAAGTCCACGAAGGGGCGAGTGGACGCCTGCGGTGGGATTTAGGTTTGACCTTGTCGCTTGTCGTCAAAGTTTTTCGTGCCGCTGCCGGTGGGGGCGGAGCGGGACGTCCAGG
The DNA here is from genome assembly GCF_032557235.1 of Varibaculum cambriense. Taxonomy (GTDB): domain Bacteria; phylum Actinomycetota; class Actinomycetes; order Actinomycetales; family Actinomycetaceae; genus Varibaculum; species Varibaculum cambriense_C. Next base: position 17,775 of record NZ_JAWGMB010000009.1, on the reverse strand, counting down.
CATTGCTTGCATGTACTCGATATTATCCGGATAGGGCATAATTGTGAGAGTGGAACAGTTTTCTTGGGATGCAGGCGTCATCGCTTTAGCTGCCACCCCGATTGGTAATCTCGCTGATGCTACCCCCCGCCTGGTTAGCGCTTTTGAACAGGCGGACCTGATTGCGGCCGAAGATACCCGCCGCACTGGGCTGCTGCGCGAGCGCCTGGGAGTAACTCGGCACGCCCCCTTAATTTCCTGTCATGAACATAATGAACAGGCGAAAGCCGAACAAATAGTTTCTTCCGCCGCTGATGGTCAGCGAGTTCTGTTGGTAACGGATGCGGGAATGCCTACGGTTTCTGACCCCGGTTATGTGATTGTGCAGGTGGCGATAGCGCGCGGGGTGCCGCTGACAGTCCTGCCTGGCCCGTCTGCCCCCCTGCTCGCCCTCGCCCTCTCCGGGTTGCCCACGGATCGCTTTTGCTTTGAAGGTTTTTTGCCCCGCAAGCAAACTGCCTTAAAGCGGCGGTTAGAGGAGCTTTCTAGCGAGGAACGCACCATGATTTTCTTGGAATCCCCCCGACGGTTAGCAGCAACTTTGGAGGCACTTGCCCAGGTTTTTGGCGTTGTTCGTCGGGCTGCGGTCTGCCGGGAACTCACCAAGATGCATGAGGACGTGTGGCGAGGCACCCTCGGAGAACTTAAAGAAAAAGCTAGCGAGGTGCGCGGAGAAATCGTGCTGGTGGTGGCAGGAGCCGCGCCGCAAACTCCCTTGACGCCTACGGAAGCAGTCAGGCTTGTCCTTGACCGGGTAGGGGACGGCGAAAGACTAAAAGATGCCGCTAAAGCGGTAGCAGCCCAAAGCGGGCTCAGTTCCAAGGTGCTTTATAACCAGGCGCTTGCGGAGCGAAAATAACCAGGTCTTTAGGTATATTTTGCTTCCGGCAATGGGGCATTAGGATAGGGGTATGACTCATGTTTTATCCGCTGTTGCTTGGCCTTACGCCAATGGTCCACGTCATATTGGACACGTAGCCGGTTTTGGCGTCCCCTCCGATGTTTTCAGCCGCTATATGCGAATGGCGGGACATGAGGTATTAATGGTGTCGGGAACCGATGAACACGGTACCCCGATTTTGGTGCAGGCAGAGGCAGAGGGAATTTCGCCCCAAGAACTCGCTGACCGCAACAACCGGCTAATCGTAGAGGATTTGGTCAATCTGGGGCTGTCCTATGACCTATTCACCCGCACTACTACCGGTAATCATATTACCGTCACCAAAGCCATGTTTGCGCAGGTACGTGACAATGGCTACCTGATTGAAAAGCGAGCCATGGCCGCGATTAGTCCCTCTAATGGCCGGGCGCTACCTGACCGCTATATCGAAGGTACCTGCCCGCTGTGTGGAGCCAGCGGGGCACGCGGAGATCAATGTGACAACTGTGGTAAACAGCTAGATCCCATCGATTTGATTGACCCAGTTTCAAAAATCAATGGAGAAACCCCCAAGTTTGAGGAAACCTCTCACTATTTCTTGGATTTGCCCGCCCTCGCGGACGCCCTCGGAAAATGGCTCGATGAACGCGAGGCCTCGGGAACTTGGCGACCCAACGTGATCCGCTTTTCCAAAAATATTTTGGCGGAAATTAAACCCCGTGCCATGACCCGCGATATTGACTGGGGGATACCGGTTCCCGGTTGGGAAGATCAGCCCAGCAAGCGCCTATATGTGTGGTTTGACGCAGTGGTGGGATATCTATCTGCCAGTATCGAGTGGGCGCGGCGCATCGGTCAGCCAGAACGTTGGCGGGAATGGTGGAATGACCCGCAGGCGCGCTCCTATTACTTTATGGGAAAAGACAATATCGTTTTCCACTCCCAGGTTTGGCCAGCGGAGCTACTCGGATATAACGGCGAGGGCGAGCGCGGCGGGGAGCCCGGAGAAATGGGGCGGCTCAACCTGCCCACGGAGGTAGTCTCTTCGGAGTTCCTAACTATGGAGGGTAAGAAGTTCTCTACCTCAAAATCCGTGGTGATTTATGTGCGGGATATGCTTTCGCGCTACCAGGCCGATGCCTTGCGCTACTTTATTTCCGCAGCTGGTCCCGAAAACCAGGATGCTGACTTTACCTGGGCGGAGTTCGTGCGCCGCACTAATGACGAACTGGTAGCGGCCTGGGGGAACCTGGTTAACCGCGTGGCTTCGATGATCCATAAACGAGTGGGAGCGATTCCTCAGCCTGGGCAGCTACAACCTGAAGATCAGCAGCTCTTAGACCAGGTAGAAGCTGGGTTTTCTGAGGTAGGGGAACTGATTGCCACTCATCGGCAAAAGGCAGCGCTGCAGCAGATTATGCATCTGGTGTCACTAGCGAATCAATATGTAGCCGCCACTGAGCCCTTCAAATTGAAAACTCCGGAGACACAGGAGCGTCTGCACACGATATTGTGGGTATTAGCGCAGGTAATTGCGGATCTGAATCTTATGTTTTCACCGTTTTTACCGTCCTCGGCTAATGCTATCGACCGGGTGTTCGGCGGGCAAGGGGAGATTGCCCCCATGCCTCGTATTGAAGAAGTTAAAGATTTAGACCAAACTAGAGAAGACGGTTCAGATTTCACCTACCCCATTATTACGGGCGATTACAGCGACGTTCCACATTGGGGCAGGCACGAAATTCAAATCGGAAGGTCAGTTTCTAAACCCAAACCCGTGTTTCAGAAGCTAGAACCTGAGATTATAGAAGAGGAATTAGCCAGGCTCGCTTAAGAGTCGGGGCGTAAAGGAGAACGTACGTGGCTGGGTTTTGGCAACGCTTGAAAAGACTCTTTAGAGGGTCTTCTGCTCGTGACGACGAGCGTGACTCCCGCCTGCCGTTAGCCTTGGAAAGCGCTGCTAAAGAAGCAGATAAATCTGAGAGCGAACGGACAGTTTACGAATCATCCGGGGTTGTGATTTTAGAAGACCAGACGCTATCGGATAATCAGAGCGAGGAAGCTGTTTCTGAATCCGCCGCGCCTAGCTCAGCGGAAGAAAATACCGCAGAATCTGCGGTTAGTTCCCCGGAAAAGACCGCGGAAGCACCAGAGACTGCCCCGGCTACTCCGGCGGCTACCGTCCCGGACTCGGGAACCTCGGATTCTCCGTCTGCAGCAGAGCCGGCAGATACCTCCGTCGCTGCCGAGGAAGGCAACTCTCCGGAGACTCCGGTTGAACCAGTAGAGGAACCATGCCGGAAGCTTCCGGTACATGGAGTTAAAACTGCCGATATTTGCGCAGCTAACGACCAAGAAAGCTACGGAGTACCTGCTATTGATCGCACTCCGGGACGCAAACTGATTTTAGCGTTTGAAAAGCGCCCTGCGAATGGACACACCCAGGTTTGGTATACCCGCAGCCGGGATCACGGAATCAGTTGGGAAGAGCCCCGTGTTCTTTTCGATCAAGAAACCTATACGGATTCTGGCCAGTCTTTCACCGACCCGCAGATAATTATTTCTCAAGTCACCGGGCGGGTATTTATCGCGGTAACTACGCGCAGCGATGACGATGAATCCCAAAACCATATTGCGGTGGCTTTAAGTGATGACGAAGGTGATACCTGGCGTTACCGCGATTTGACCAGCCTAGTTGACGGTGATCAAAGCTGGGTTTCACGGCGCACCGCCCATGGGCACGGAGTGCAGCTGCGCCACGGGATTTGGACCGGCCGGCTCGCTTATGTGGCAGTAGCCACCGAGGCTGACGGTAAACGAGGCGCGGTAGCGGTCTGCTCCGATGACCAAGGAATCTCCTGGTGGGCAGGTAAATTTGCTGGCGAAAAAGTTATACAAGCAACCATTACCGAGCTTTCCGACGGGAAATTGGTGATGGGCTGTATTGAGGAAACCGATCAGGGATTAACCTTTAACGCTTACGCCTCTGCTGATGGCGGCCGCAGTTTTACTGAAAAATTAGATAAAAAGGCTTTGGGGAATACCCTGCCAACAGCGGTGGAGCGAGCATTCTATTCTGCTCCCGAACACACCGAACAGTCCCGGGTAATGCTGGCGGTGGCGCGCAACCAAAATGGGCAGGGAACTGTACGTTCCATGTTTGATTTCGCTTCCGAACTTTTAGGGGTTATGCCCTTTACTTCTCAACCGGTCAATACGCTTGACGTGGTTTCTTTGGAAGATATTCGGATCGTCGCTATTGCCTACGAGACTGATTCCGGAATTTCGGTGGCGGCGTTTTGTATTGATGCTTTGTCTCTGAAATATCTCGCGGTTGGTTGGAACGCCACCGAGAAAGAGCAAAATCAAGTCTTGCGACGTGCCGGTCTGCTTTCTCGCAGGTAATATCCAGATATCCAGGTTTAATGATAGATTTTAACGCCCTTTTTTCTGCTGATACCCCCACGTCCCAAACCTTGCTGCCCGGTGCAGTCGCGGCAGGTTCGCATCCGTCCTCCTCATCGACTTCCTCCAAACCGGAAGAGATTGTTGCGGGTTTGAACGAGCCCCAGCGGCAAGCCGTCGAGCATCACGGTACGCCGTTGCTTGTGATGGCGGGAGCTGGCTCCGGGAAAACCCGGGTTTTGACCCGACGTATCGCCTACCTTTTGGCTACTGGCAAGGCGTATCCCTCGCAAATCTTAGCCATTACCTTCACCAATAAAGCGGCTGCAGAAATGCGAGAAAGGGTTAGTTCCCTGATCGGGCCGCAAGCCGGTCAAATGTGGGTGTCAACTTTTCACTCTGCCTGCGTGAGAATCTTACGCCGCTACGCCGAGGCTGCTAACCTTAAATCTTCTTTTACGATTTATGATCAAGCGGATGCTACCCGTTTGGTTTCCATGATTCTAAAAGAACTACAACTTGATCCTAAACGGTTCCCAGCTAAGAAAATTCAAGGCCGAATTTCGGATTTAAAGAACTCCTTAATCGACCCCGACACCTACCTCGCGAGTGCGGGCCTGGGGCCAGATGCGCAGATAGTGGCGAAGGTATACCCGGTGTATCAACATCGCCTGAATGCTGCTAATGCGCTAGATTTCGATGATCTGATTATGCGCACGGTACAGCTTTTCCAAAGCAATCCCCTGGTACAATCCAGTTTTTGCCACCGTTTCCGTCACGTATTGGTAGACGAATATCAAGATACTAACCATGCCCAGTATGTGCTGGTCAAGTTGCTGTCTGGGGTAGCCGGCGCGGCAATTAACCAACCGGAACAGCTAGAGGGCGAGTCGATCACCCCCGCGGAACTTACGGTAGTTGGAGATTCTGACCAATCTATCTACGCTTTCCGAGGCGCCACCGTGCGCAATATCGAAGAATTTGAAAAGGATTTCCCCGGGGCACGCACTATCTACCTGGAACAAAACTACCGTTCCAGTGGGAATATTTTGGCGGCCGCTAACGCGGTGATTTCGCATAACCAGAGTCGGCACAAGAAAAAGTTATGGACTGATTCGGGTGAGGGCGAAAAAGTAGGAGTACGGATATCTTCAGCTGATCGGGATGAAGCACTTTCGGTAGTGGAAGAAATTAACAACCTGGTAGGCGCGGGATATACCTACGGTGATATTGCGGTTTTTTATCGGATAAATGCTCACTCGCGCCTCCTAGAAGAAACTTTGACTCATGCGGGGATTCCCTACCGGATTATTGGGGGCACCAAGTTCTATGAACGTAAAGAAATCAAGGACGCGATCGCCTATTTGCAGCTGGTGGTTAATCCCGATGACGCGGTGTCTTTTACCCGCGTGATCAACACTCCTAAACGTTCCTTGGGTAACAAAGCACAAGCGGCACTGCAGGCCGCGGCGAATACTTATGATGTATCCCTAGGACGAGTGGCAGCTTTAGTATGGCTGCAGGAGCTGGGGGAACAACGTCCTAGTGCGGCTGCGGATACCAACCTTTCGGGGATGAGCGAAACGGTGCCCGATAACGCCGAGATTAACGGACTTACCCCCCGGGCGCGCACCAGTATCGCTCAGTTTTGGGATTGCTTAGTTTCTGCCCGGCAATCCTATGTCGAGGGCGCACCGTTGAAGGAAAGCTTGCAGACGGTACTGACCGAGTCGGGATATTTGAAGTCTTTGGAGGGATCTAAGGATCCCCAGGACGGGGTACGCCTGGATAACCTTTCGGAGTTCTATAACGTGGCTTCCCAGTTCAGCGAAGATGAACCGGAAGGTACCTTGGTGGATTTTTTGGAGCGGGTGGCTCTGGTGGCCGATGCGGATCAACTCCCGGGTGACCAGCGAGGACAGGTTACTTTAATGACCGTACATATGGCGAAAGGCTTAGAGTTCCCGGTGGTGTTTGTGACCGGATTGGAAGAAGGGACTTTTCCGCATTCTCGCGCCTTGGGAGAAGCTGGGGAAATGGCGGAAGAAAGGCGTCTAGCGTATGTGGCGATTACCCGCGCGCAGCAAAAAGTATATTTGACCGCCGCCCACAACCGACAAATGTGGGGAGAAACCCGCTGGCAGCCGCTTTCTCCATTCTTGCTGGAGGTTCCGACCGAGTTAATGGATCAACCTGACCAGTTAAGTAAGAGTAACGGGCAGTTTGAATTTTCCTTCGATACCTCGTCCTCTTGGAGCTCCGGGAGCAGTTGGGGGAGCAGTTCTCGCGGACGCAAAAACAGTTCTGGGTACCGCAGTCGCGGTGAGAGCAACTACCAGTATCGAACTGGCAAGTATCGGGAGGAGGACGCCACCGGACCGGCATTCGGAGCAGGCGGAACCGGCAAGATTTCGCGGCGCGAAACCGGGAAAGTGAAACGTTTGGGAACTGAGCTAGGGGCACGTACCGATGCCAATGCTTCCATTGGTAAAGCCGTCGAGGTCGGTACTGGAGATCGGGTGCGCCACGACAAATTTGGGGAAGGTACGGTGATCGCCATTGAAGGGCGGGGTCGCTCTAAGAGCGCCAAAGTAGAGTTCGCGGGGGGAGTAACCAAACGGCTTTTGTTACGTCTAGCGCCGATGGAGAAAATCTAACCTACCTGGACTGGGCGGTTATTCGTGGTCTTAATCAGTTGTCCTGAAAAATAAATATTGGGGGGTGGGCATATTGCCCACCCCCCAATATTTTGGCTCTACCCGACCTTAAAGGGTTCGGTGAGCAACAAGGGGTTTAGAGGATTCCCAGTTCCTTAACGGTAGCGATTTCCTCTTCAGCTGCCTTCGCGTTAGCCACGATATGCTGCTTGGTCTTTTCGGGGAGCTCCAGACCTTCCACTACCTGGTACTGTCCGTCTTTACAGATGACGGGCATACCATAGATGAGGCCTTCGGGAACCCCGTATTCTCCGTGAGAAGGACCGGCAATAGTGGTCCAGTCGCCCTCTGGTGTTCCCAAAGCCCACGAATGCATATGGTCGATAGCTGCAGAAGCTGCCGAAGCTGCCGAAGAAGCGCCCCGTGCTTCAATAATGGCAGCGCCCCGCTTAGCTACGGTAGGTACGAAGTAGTCGTCCAACCAAGCCTCATCAACCAGTTCTGGAGCCGGCTTGCCGTCTACAGTAGCGAAGGTGAGGTCAGGGTATTGATCAGCGGAGTGGTTGCCCCATACGATCATCTTCTTGATGTCTTTGACCGCAGCGCCGGTCTTTTCTGCCAACTGGGAGATAGCGCGGTTGTGATCCAGGCGCATCATCGCGGTGAAACGCTCTGCTGGTACATCCGGAGCCGACTTGGAAGCAATGTAAGCGTTGGTGTTCGCCGGGTTTCCGACTACCAGTACGCGAATATCATCGGCAGCATTATCGTTAATAGCTTTGCCTTGCGGGCCGAAAATGCCACCGTTGGCGGCTAGGAGGTCTGCCCGCTCCATGCCTTTACTGCGGGGGCGAGCTCCCACCAAAAGGCCATAGGAGCACCCGGCGAAGGCCTGGTTGGGATCATCGTAAATATCTACCCCTGCCAGTAGCGGGAATGCCGAGTCGTTAAGCTCCATTGCGGTTCCCTCGGCAGCTTTAACTGCTTGCGGGATTTCCAATAGGTTTAACTTAACGGGCTGATCAGGACCCAGCATAGCGCCCGAGGCAATACGGAACAGGAGGGCATATCCGATGTTACCGGCAGCGCCGGTAACGGTAACGGTAACAGGTTTCTTGCAGCAGCATTCTGCCATGTGATTCTCCTTCGATGAGAATTGTTTTCCTACCGACCGCTCCCGGTCGGTCAAGCCAACTAGACTTATGTTTCAACCCTAACGCTTTAAGGTGGCATCTGCCACTAAAAGATTTCTTAAAAATACCTATATAAACGCAGGAAATAGGGTACGTCTTGATATCGAGAAATCTTTCTTGACCCTTAGTCCTAACTGGGTGCTCCTGCCAGATATTCTTTATTGGCTCGTCCTCAAAGAATCTCCGGTAACTAAGGTTTTTTCCTGCCGGTAAAAATCAGATGTTCATAAAGGAAGAACCGTAAAATAGTTCCTAAAATCAATCCGATAATATTGGCAGAAATATTGTCAGCAAGCAGCGAGGTAAGCCCCAGAAGGTAGTGGCTGACCCCCAGACAAATGACTGCAGGTACCATTCCGAGCACGTTAACTACCGTGAAGCCAATAAACTCTTGCAGGCGGTTATCGGTGCGTTGACTGCGGAAAGTCCATTGCCGGTTCACCACCCAAGAAAACACGGTAGCTACCGCGGCGGCCAAAATCTTGGAAGTCAAAGGATGAGAGGAAAGCCAACTTACCATTAACAGGTTGAAAACCGACACATCAACCAGGTAGTTCATCCCACCTACCAGGCAGAACTTAATAATTCTAGCCAGGCGTCCCCGGGCAGCCAGATAGGTGTATAGTTTTCCCACAGTTTAAGACTACAGACGGGAATAGACCGGAGTAATCTGCGCGGTTCGGGCGTTCGAAAGCCGATCGCTGCGCCGCCCGTCTGCCAGCTGTCCCTGTGCCCAATTGCCTACGCAGTACATATTGTTCTTCTTATCTAACATGCAAGTAAAGGTACTGCCCATGAAGATAGTGGAACGATCATTTGCTCCCAGGCGGGCATCTAAACCGCTGACTGCCGGAGCAGCCCCGATAATCTGAGTATTGCTGCGGGCAACCCGTTTAGTTAAAGCAATACCTGGGCCGAGTTGTCCGAAGTCATTGCGTCCCCAACAATAGGTAGTGCCATTGGAAGTAACTGCGCAGCCCCCGTAGTAGCCCAGATAAACCTGGCTGACTTGTGGAAGGGAACTGATCAGCTCGGGCTGCAGCATCTTGCCTCTAGTGAACATATCGCCAGGCTTACCTGCCTGACCGTCGGTATTGATTCCCCAACAATAAAGCCGCTTGTTTTCACTGATTGCGCAACTGCGATCCCCGGCGGCACGCAGAGAAACGAACTTCATATTTGAAACCGGTGCCGGCCGTAATTGGTAGTCGACTGCCAGGCGGTCATTCCAGCCATCCCAGCCAGCTTTTACTCCCCAACAATAAACCGTGCCGTCTTGCTTGAGGGCGCAGGTATGGTCGTTACCGGTAGCAACCTCTTTCACATCGGTCATTACCGCTACCGGCTTTAGTTGATTACCGATGTTAGTGCTGTTTCCAACCTGCGCCATTTCATTGGCTCCCCAGCAAGAAAGCACGCCGGAGTTGGAAAGGGCACAAGCATGGCGCCCTCCCGTAGCAATTTGGGCGGTATCTGCTGCCAGGTTCCCTACCCGCAGCGGATTGAAAGATCCCGACAACTGGGTACGGGATTTAACCTGTCCCAGTTGTCCAAAGGAATTATCGCCCCAACAGTACACAAACTTATCGGTGCCCAGACCGCAGGTGTATTCCCGACCGGTGGAAATTTGAGTAAACTTGACGGGCTGATTCGCGATGGTCTGTGGCAATATGGCTGGCTGACGGGTTATAGGAATCCCCAGCTGGCCAGAATCGTTCACCCCCCAGCAGCGGGCGGTACCATCGGTGCGCAGCCCGCAGGCAAAGGAGCCAGAAGCAGAGGCGCGTCGTAAATCCTGAGCGACGCCCACAGGTTGCACGGTATCGGAGGGCGATTGTGTGGGATTAAAAGTTGGAACCGGAGATGGTCCGGGTTGTACCGGACGCAAAGACAGAATAATGCGCGGACCGTTAAAGGTTGGAGTAGGAGAAGGGCCGGGCATTATCGGATCGTAATCCGAGGTAGGGGTAGTGGAGGTGGGCTGGGGATTTACCGGGGTCAGCGTGATTTCGTAGGTAGGTTTAACGGCTCCAGCGATGGAGGTAGTGGGAGCGATGATGAGGGTTCCCAGAGCAAGGAATACTGCTATTACTGCTAGTGTTACCTGCACGCCAATACGTCGTTTAGACGCGGCATCACGCATCTGGGGTCACCTCCCGTCCAACCTCAGGTTAAGCCAATACTCCTCAGTCCATTCTAACCTATTTTTAACGAACTTTGAAGTTAGATAATGGGTAAAATCAGACTCAATTTACCCAAGAAATCCCGATTAAGGCTACCAGTAGCCATCTGCTGAAGTAATCTGTAACCATGAGTATTTTAGTTACGGGGGGCGCCGGTTATATTGGCGCCCATGTGGTTCGTCTCTTACAGCAACGTGGAGAAAAGGTAGTCGTCGTTGATGACCTCTCCTACGGTAGTCCTACCCGGATTGGGGACGCGAAACTGGTGCAACTTGATGTTGCCAGCTCTGGTGCCCGTAAGACTCTATTCCAAACCCTCATCGACGAGGACGTCACGGCAGTTATCCATTTTGCTGCGCGTAAACAGGTGGGGGAATCGGTAGAAAAACCAATGTGGTATTACCAGCAGAACGTTGGCGGACTGGCCAATATGATGTCTGCTATGCGTGATGCCGGGGTTAGGCAAATGATTTTCTCGTCCTCAGCGGCAGTCTATGGGCAGCCAGATGTACCCGTGGTGCCGGAAGAACTTGCAGGTAAACCCATTAATCCCTATGGGGAAACCAAAATGATTGGGGAATGGATGATGGCAGATTGTGAACGCGCCTGGGGGTTGCGTTGGATCGGTCTGCGCTACTTCAATGTTGCCGGATCCGGATGGGATGATTTGGGTGATCCCGCCCGTCTAAACCTGATCCCGATGGTGCTTGAACGCCTGGCACAGGGCAAACACCCAGCTATCTTTGGTAGTGATTATGACACTCCCGATGGTACTTGCGTGCGCGACTATATCCACGTAAAAGACCTGGCTGAAGCGCATTTACATGCGCTTGATTATGTGGCTTCCGGGCAAGAGATGGAACACCATACTTTCAATGTGGGCACTGGGCAAGGTACTTCCGTAAAAGAAATTATAGAGGGATTGCGGCAAGTTACCGGGATTGATTTCAAAGCCGATGAGCAGCCTCGCCGCGCCGGGGATCCTGCTCAGCTAATCGGGGACACTACCCGGATTCGCGTTGACTTGGATTGGAAAGCAGAATACGGAGTCAAGGAGATTCTTGAATCTGCCTGGAGTGCTTGGCAAGCCGGGCCAGATCGGATTTCAGGCGTTTAAGCCAGTTGGTAATTTCTGCTTGTTCTTCCCTGGCTGCGATAGTCTAGGGAGGTCTAAGGACGCTTTTTGCTACCAATAAACTGGCTTTGCACTCTACTTAGCCAGGTTTTTAACCGGCGCTATTTCCTAGCTAGGCTACTGGAATTGGTGATACTGACTAGGCTGCAGGGTACCTTTTTTGAAAGCAGACCAGAAACCGGGAGTTTTCTGCTGATCTAAGAGCACCATAGCCCCGTGTCCACCGCGGTAATAAGCCATTTTGGCAATGGGAGGAACTCCGGTGAGGTTATTGCTGGAGGCGCTGCGATAGGCGAAGAGCATCTTACCCAGTGCCCAAGTCCCCGAATCAGAATCACAAGTCAGATTGTTTGCCCCCGCGTTTGCCAGGTTCCGTTGCTTTAGGGGGTTCAGGAAGGTCGAAGGGGTAATCAGGGTTCGTGACAGCTTAGAAACCACTTGGCGTTGACGCTCGGCTCTGCCGATATCCCCGCGCGGATCTTGGTGCCGCATCCTGGAAAAAGCCAACGCAGTTGCCCCGTCGGCCTGATGACAGCCGCTCTTCCATTTCAAAGCAGAATCGGCATCGTCGACATCATAGTCGAGACAGAGTTCCACCCCGCCTGCCGCGTCTACTAGTTGGGTAACCGCACCCATAGTTACCTCAACATAGTGATCTACCTTGACTCCGCTTACTTCCTCCACCGTTTTTACCAGTAATTTCGGTCCGCCGAGTGCATAGGAAGCATTGAGTTTATTGAGGCCGTGCCCAGGTATTTCCACTGCGGTGTCCCGGGGTAGGGATACCAGTTCCGCTACCCCATTAACTTTGCGTAGCAACATGATGCTGTCGGCACGGGCACCTTGAACCCAGGGTTGTTGTACGCCCCCATCGCTGCCATCGGAACGTTGATCGGAGCCTGCGATGAGCCAAGTTTCGCCTTCACTAGCTGGTAGCGCTGAAAGGGCGTCAACTCGGTTCAGCTGGGAATCCACTAGGTACCACAGGTACAGGGGCCAGGCGATAACGAAAATAATGAGTACAGTGAGTGTCCATTTAAAAACGCGGCGCGCCGGGAGATGGGCATGAGGAATCCGTGGTGAGCGGGAAGGCGGGGTAGGCTCCAATTTGGGAGCGGCGACTTGTCTTTGACGCGAGCTAGAGTCTGCCGGCAGACGATCTGCGGGCATTACCCGGGTACGGGTGGGAACCGTGCGTCCTGCAAAACGGGACTCAGAGCGCGGCTGTATTGGAATTTCTTGTGCCTTTGAACTGGAGGAAGCAGGGCTGCCTGCTTGATCTTTGAGGCGCCGAGAGATCGCCGGGCGCGAAGGATGATCCGGGTAGGTGTGAGTGCTTTCGGAATTGCTAGCTAATCGATTGGAGTCTGAATAAGTGGGATTGGCGGAAATAGCAGAACGCCGCCGCCTTTGCTGAGGAGCGTAGGAGGGCGGCACTGATTGACTTGGGCGGGGGCGACGCCTATTGGGAGGCGGGAAAGATTCCGGTAGGTTCTGCTGACTCAAGTTATTCGCTTCCTAACTGTTGACCGGAGGGTGCTTTAATTTCGTGCTTCGCATTTACGCTGCAGTTCAGCTAGTTCTTCGGGACTTAATTTGGAGTTAAGTGACCCGCTTTGCCTCATGTCCTGTGCTGGCTTCAAATCTTGGGTAGTAGACTCCGAAGTCTCGGGAGTCTGACTGGGAGCAGCAGAAGGGGCAGAATTGTCCTGCGAGGTCTGGGAAGAAGGGGTCTGTTCGGTAATAGTGCGAACATTGCCGTTCCCGTCTCGCACTTCTACTCCGGCCGGTAGGGGAGTGTCATTTATGAAGGAATCCCAAATCGGCTCGGCTTTCTTGTCAGAAAGCAATAGGCGGTTGCGGTCAAAGGGGGCCTCGTAGACCGGGAGGGTGAGGAAGAGCAGCTTATCGGGCTTAAGTGCTTGCAAAGACCATCCCAACCCGGACAACTGAGAAACCGAAGATAATCCCTCGGATACGGTCAAGGCTCCTAGACCATTACCTACGAAGCCATAAAGTTGATTCAGGGATGTAAACATGTTCTTTTTTAAGGCAGCCCGCATCATGATACCCATAACTGCCTGTTGACGCTGGATACGTTGGATATCGGAGCCATCGGATCCTTTGACTCCGTGGCGCACTCGCGCGTAGGCTAAGGCTTCCTTACCATTGAAATGTTTACAGCCAGGCTCTAGCTCTAGCCCGGAATTCTTCTTGTCTTTTATCTTGGTAGGGACGTAAACGTTGATTCCCCCTAGGGCATCGATCATTGAAGAAAAGCCATTGAAATCCACCACTATGGATTCATCAATACGCATCCCGGAGAGTTTTTCCACTGTTTTCCAGGTACACACTACCGCCGAGGCGCGGTCACCACCTAAGGATCCAATCGAATACGCCCAGTTAAATTGGGCTCTTTGTGGTTCAGAACTGCTGCCATCACTACGCTGGCAGGAAGGAATATCGACGATTAGATCTCGAGGAATAGAAACTACGTTTACCTGGGAACGATCCTTAGAGATATGCATAATCATCGTGGTGTCGGAGCGTTCAGTGGGATCGTCATTATTAGTTAAAGTCTGGTTACCTTTACCGGATCGAGAATCAGAACCAATTATCAAAATATTGAGGGCTCGCCCGTCGTAGGAATCCGGGGGAGTTCGCCCTAATAAAGAAGAGGCACCCAGATTGTTTACCCGCCCGGATAAGTCGGAGTAAATCAAAAGGCCTGCCGCTAAAGAAAACGATAGAAGAAACACTAAGGCACAGGACAAAGCGCGCCGTATCTTAGGAGGATAGGGCGGGTTATTAGCGTGGCGAATACGCCCGATATACTCTTTCGCGCTCTTCTTGTGTGAACTCACGTGTACTACTTTATGCTGTCTGCGCCTAATTGTAACGATTTGGATAAGGAGTTAGGGAAGTTGCCAATTTATTGGAGCTGCACCTAATTGTTGCAACCAGGAATTGGTGCGCGAAAACGGCCGCGAACCGAAGAATCCTCGGGAAGCAGACAGAGGTGAGGGGTGGGCAGATTCTACGCAAGGAGTGTCTTTCAGAGCGGGACGCAAAGATTGTGCCTGCTTGCCCCACAGAATAGCGACTAGGGGACGATCCCGCTTCACCAAGGCAGAAATAGCGCAGTCGGTTACCTCTTCCCAGCCGCGACCCCGGTGAGACCCGGCTTCATTGGGGGAGACAGTGAGTACCCGATTTAGCAGCATTACGCCCTGCCCTGCCCAGGGTCGCAAATCCCCACTGCTGGGCAGGGAGCAACCCAGATCCTCCTGAAGCTCTTTGAAAATATTTTGTAGCGACTTCGGAATGGCAACTCCCGGTTTTACCGAAAACGACAGCCCCATTGCATTGCCCGGGGTGGGATAGGGGTCTTGTCCCACGATCAACACTTTTACCTGATCAAATGGGTAAGTGAAAGCTCGAAAAATGTCTTTGCCCGCAGGGAAATAGTGATTTCCTTCCTCGCGCAGCATTTTACCCATCTCGCTGATTTTGCCAGCTACCGGCTCCATAGCTGGTACCCAGGAGGGGTGCATGATTTTTTCCAGGTTGCTACTCATGCTGTTACTTTACCCTGTGAACGCAGATAAACCAGGAGGGACAAATCTGCTTTATCGGCGTGGCAGGTAGGCTGCCGGTATCCAGATGCGGTTAATGTGGGCTTGTGAGCAAACAAGAGTTTCCGCCAGATGAATTCGACGCGATGGGAGAAGAAGGCCCCTCGGGTGCTCATCGCCGTCCGATTAGGCGCTGGCAGACCCTGTTGCCAATCTTGATTGTGCTGGTATTAGGACCAGCTTTGGCCTGGGGCGGGGTAGCGTTGATGAAAACTACCGGCAAGATCCGCGATGTTAAGCCGGTTGCCACCCCCAGTGCTAGCGCTAGTGTTACGGTTCCCAGTAATAATCCCACCAAAATTGATAAACCTGATAACACCACCTCGCCAGATGAGAGCGAGAGTCCGCAAGCGCGTGCGGGTAGCTCCGATAAAGAAAATGTGCGGGTTTGGGTGCTTAATGCTTCTAAACGTTCGGGATGGGCGAAACAGGTAGCTGAAGAATTACAGTCTGCGGGCTTTAATAATCCGGTAGCGACTAACTCACGGGCTCGCGGTTTAGAAGGTTCAACGGTGCTGTATCGCGGTGAAGAATATCGGGAATCTGCCGAGGAAGCCGCTAAAGTTGCTGGGATTTCCCGGGTATACGACGCCAGTAACGGCAAGTTTCAAATCGGGGATACCGATATCGCCGTTTATCTCCTTGACTAGTTATCTGCCGTTTGTACTCCCGACGCGGGTGTGACTTTTGGGGTGGCTGATTTCTCTATCAGGATATTTTTCCCCTGTTATGGACGATAGTTTGCACTTGGCCTAGGAGAGTGCCAAAATCGTATTTAGCACTCGAACCTAGAGAGTGATAAAAATCGAGTTCTTGATGAGGGGGCAATGTTCCGAGACAGGATCGGCGCAGCGTCCTCGTCCGTCGCGGGCATCAAGGCTGGGTCAAAGATCTAACCGCGTGGCGCAGTAGCGCCGCGATGGAGGGAATAAAAGCATATGAGCAAAATTATTGCTTTTGATGAGGAAGCTCGCCGGGGAATGGAGCGAGGGCTAAACACCCTGGCCGATACGGTGAAAGTAACGCTAGGGCCGCGTGGTCGCAACGTGGTTTTGGAAAAGAAGTGGGGCGCTCCCACCATCACCAAGGATGGCGTGTCGGTAGCTAAAGAAATCGAGCTGGAAGATCCGTACGAAAAGATTGGTGCCGAGCTGGTCAAAGAGGTCGCTAAGAAGACCGATGATGTGGCTGGTGACGGTACTACTACCGCAACCGTATTGGCTCAGGCACTAGTGCGCGAGGGACTGCGCAACGTAGTTGCCGGGGCAAACCCGATTGCTCTTAAGCGCGGCATTGACAAATCTGTTGAGGCGGTTGTCGATCAGCTACACGCCGATGCCAAGGAAGTTGAAACTCGTGACGAGATTGCGGCTACCGCTTCTATCTCCGCCAACGATCCCGAAATTGGGGCTTTGATTGCGGATGCCATGGAAAAGGTAGGCAATGAAGGTGTTATTACCGTTGAGGATTCCAACTCATTCGGTACTCACCTGGAAGTTACCGAGGGTATGCGTTTCGATAAGGGCTACATCTCTGGTTACTTCGTAACTGACCCGGATCGTCAAGAAGCTGTTCTGGAAGATCCCTACATCCTGCTGGTGGAATCGAAAGTTTCCCAGATTAAGGATCTGTTACCGCTGCTGGAAAAGGTAATGGCTACCGGTAAGCCGCTGCTGATTATTGCGGAGGACGTAGACGGGGAAGCCTTGACAACCCTGGTTCTGAACAAGATTCGCGGCACCTTTAAGACCGTTGCGGTTAAGGCTCCGGGATTCGGTGACCGTCGCAAGGCGATGCTGCAGGATATGGCGATTCTAACTGGCGGTCAGGTCATTTCTGAGACTGTGGGTCTAACCTTGGAAAATGCCGAGCTGGATATGCTGGGCAAGGCTCGCAAAGTGGTTGTTACCAAGGATGAAACCACTATCGTAGAGGGCGCAGGCGCTGCCGAAGATATCGAGGCTCGCGTAAAGCAGATTCGTCAGGAAATCGAAAACACTGAATCTGATTACGATCGCGAGAAACTGCAAGAACGCTTGGCTAAACTGGCTGGCGGAGTCGCAGTTATCAAGTCCGGTGCCGCCACCGAAGTGGAGATGAAGGAGCGTAAGCACCGGATCGAGGACGCAGTTCGCAACGCCAAAGCGGCAGTTGAAGAAGGCATCGTGGCTGGCGGTGGGGTTGCCCTGCTGCAGTCTGGCCTGAAAGCTCTGGATGGCTTGAAACTAAGTGGCGACGAAGAA
This sequence comes from Varibaculum cambriense, assembly GCF_032557235.1. Classification (GTDB taxonomy): domain Bacteria; phylum Actinomycetota; class Actinomycetes; order Actinomycetales; family Actinomycetaceae; genus Varibaculum; species Varibaculum cambriense_C. The sequence continues at coordinate 405 of NZ_JAWGMB010000009.1, read as the reverse complement.
ACTGGTGCTTCCATTGTTCGGGTTGCCCTTTCTTCTCCGATGCGTCAAATCGCAGAGAATGCTGGCCTGGAAGGCTCGGTAGTGGCTGAACGGGTTGCTCACCTGCCTGCTGGTCAGGGTCTGAACGCCGCCAATGGCGAGTATGAAGATCTACTCAAGAGCAATATTGCTGACCCGGTTAAGGTCACTCGTTCTGCTTTGCAGAATGCGGCCTCGATCGCGGGAATGTTCTTGACCACCGAAGCGGTAGTAGCTGACAAGCCGGAGCCTCCGGCTGCACCTGGCGCCGATGAGGCGGCAGCAGCTGCCGGTATGGGCGGAATGTACTAAACCGTACTCGATTGGTTTTGCGACTAGGTCGCAAAACCAAGGTGATACCAAAGGCGGGGACGAACCGTGAGGTTC
>NZ_JAWGMB010000008.1:0-98644 GCF_032557235.1 Varibaculum cambriense | reverse complement strand
GACGAACCGTGAGGTTCGTCCCCGCCTTGTCTATCCATTTTGGGGTGTATGCGAGAAAATGAGGCTAATGCCCATTTCCGGCTCCATTTTCGGGTTAATGCCCAAATCAACCCGCGATCAGGTCTTAACCGGCAAACATGGCCGCAGCCCCACTTTCAGCTTCTTCGTAACTTACAGAGGCAGCCTGCAAGGCCTGACCAATAGAATCTAAAGCCGCCTCCATCTGGGCTTGCGCCGCGCGCCAGCGAGTTGCGCAATCCGCGAAGGAGCTAGCAGCTGCCCCGGTCCAAGATCCTTGCAGAGCCTGCACTTGAGCCATCATGGCAGCGGCATCGGTGCGCAGCTGCCCGGCGATTGCTGCTGCCTGAGCGCCGGCTGCCGATACTTGCCCGGAATCTACATTGAACTGTGCCATCTTGGTTTCTCCTTAAAATAACTGATTGATTGGCTGTCGCCCTCAATCTAGAACCTGACTAGTCCTGCTAGAATCTGCACGATAATAGTTTCAGAAAACTAACTCCTTAGCCGCTCTTGGGGACAATAGAATAGCGAGGGGCAGGGTTCATAGCAGTAACCATCGGGAGATCGAAGCTCCCGGTACCCGTAATTTTGGAAGACCAGAAAGGGGATCCCTAAAACTCGGTCAGCGAATCCTCGTCGTCAGCGGAAGAATACATGGTCTCTTCTGCATCCTCATCTGGGGAGGTAGTCGGCGTTTCTTCCTCTTCAAATTCTGCTTCCTCAGATTCGGCGTGGCGATAATCTGCATTGTTAATAGCGACTTTCCGCATCGTCAAAGTGGAAAACTGGTCAGCCACATTTTCCATGGAAGAAAGGCCGTTCTCGCTATCATTACCGGCATTTTCAGCTTGCAAACGAGCGCTGCGTGCTTCCAGGTCTTTTCGCTCGGTCGCCGAAATTTTTCTTAGGGGAGTCTTTAAAGAACTCGGGTTTTCTCCCCCGTTGAGAATAGGCCGTCGCGCAACTGTGCGCGAGGATGCCCCCTTGATAACCACAGTCTCGGAAGTATCTGCGCTGCGGGTTTTTTCTTTAGTGCGAGGACGCAGGCCTGAGCGCTCTTTTCCAGCAGTATCCCCGGGGATCAATGTCGATAGCTTCGCGTATTCGCCCTCTAAATTTTGACGGGCAGCATTTTCATTGTCGCTACCCAAAGGAGAAAGAAAAATAGCATCGCGCGCCAGTAGCTTCGAGATTAGCGAGCGCCGCAGCCGGGCGTAGCGGAGTTGATCCATAGCAGCCATCTCCGCCCTCATTAGTTGGCAGTAACTGCGATAATCCTGAGGGGAGGCACCCAAATATGAAATAGCGGCATCTACAAAAACACAGGCGTCTAAATCGTCAGTAGGAGGCTGTCGCCCCTCCAACATCAAAATCAGTTCACCGACCCGAATCGCGTTTTCTTTTTGCGCCCCCAGGTGCAAGAGGCGATCCAGCGCAAAATCAGCCGAGGCGGGATAGTTTTCGTAGTTAGTCGTGTTTTTTGCGCGTGTTTGCGACTGGGTAATTACTCCGTGATACCAGGCAGCAACCGTTAATACCGCTGGCTGTTGGGAAGTGTTTGTAAAATGATCCAAACAGGTAAGTAAACGGATTAAATGATTCTTGGTATGGAATTGGCGCCCGGCTGACTGCCACATTTGCAGCAGCTTATCCGCTTCTTCACGCAATAGGGTATCGTCGGTGATCCCCAGCTCTCGCATAGCTTTGACGAATCCCGTCTGCAGCCAAGATGGTGCACCTGGCATAGCCTTCGTACCCCCGACGATTGAGTGTTGCAGTGGTTATCCTACGGCTAAAACCGCTTTAGGGAAAATACAATCAAAAACAGCCCCCGCAGCTGCGACTATTCTTCTATGTTTTTCGGCACATCGGACCCGGTGTTTCGCGTAGCTTTCTTTCCCGTGCCTTTCTTAAAAACTTTGCCGATTTTCCTACTCGGTTTTTTCTGGACGGCAGGAGGAGGCAGTGCGGGGAAAGATATTCGTATCGTTAGTCCCCCGCCGGCAGTGGGTAGCGCCTGGGCAGTTCCCCCATGCACCGCGGCGATAGCCGCCACGATCGAGAGACCCAGACCGGTGCCGCCGGTTTCTCGCGAACGCGAACCGTCACGGCGGTAAAAGCGACCAAAAATCTCCTCAAGTTCTTCTTCGGGAACCCCCTCGCCGTGATCACGTACTTCTAACACTGCCTCACCAGAGTGAATGCCAGTTAAGATTTCTACCGGTACCTGGGGATTGGTGTAGCGTTCCACATTACCGATTAGATTGGTCATCACTTGGGTTAGTTGATCGCGATCGGCTAGCACCAGAGCGCTTTCTCCCTCATCTAACTCCAAGGCGGATCCATCCAGATGGAGTAAACTGATTTCTCTCTCGGGCGAAAGTGCCGATAAATCTAAAGCTCCTGCCGCCGCTATCCGGTAAAGATCTACCGCCCCCATTTTTATTTTCCGTCCTTCGTCCAGACGCGCAAGCTTTAGTAGATCCTCTACCAGAAGTCCCATCCGGGTGGCTTCTGACTCGATCCGCCCCATAACTTCTTCCACCCGCTCGGGAGGTACCCCGCCCATTCTGTACAGTTCCCCGTATCCGCGGATAGCTGCTAAGGGGGTGCGTAACTCATGAGAAGCATCGGAAACAAACTGGCGTACTTTTTGTTCATTACGCTTTTGAGTAACAATAGTTTCTTCAATTCGCGAAAGCATGAAGTTAAGCGCAGAAGCCAGCGAAAGCACCTCTCCGGCACGCACCTGGGATAAATCAATACGTTCGTGCAGGTCACCGGAGGCGATTTTTCCGGCAACTTCCTCCATTTGCCGCAGAGGGCGCAGGGAGACTTGCACTAATACGTAGGCCAAAACCCCGCCGATCAAAATAATGATGAGCGAAGTACCCAGAACATTAATGCCGGTAGCAGTAACAGTTTGGGTAACGGTTTGCAGCGGAAGCGCCACTATTAAGGTTCCGGTGATCTTAGGGGTTTGGCCGCTACGAATTGGCAGCATAATGGCGCGCCAGGACGAGGAGGACTCGCCTGCGATCGTAAAGGGCTTTTCCCACTTGATATCGCGGGAACGCTCTGCCAACTCTAGAGCCTTAGAGTCTGGGCGTCCTCTATCTACTGCCGCCGCAGAAGAGGTAGCTTCGGCGACCTGTCCGGCGTAGTTGACTCTCACAAAATAATTGGTGGGCTGATTGCCTTGGAATGTTCCTTTATCAAGCAGATCAACTAAATCGTTAGTTTTAATCCGCGAGGCGGTAGCCTTCAGATTGGAATCTATCTGCGCGGCCAAATGCGAATGCAAGATCCCGAGCATGGCGGCACCAGTTCCGCCCAATCCGCCAGCCAGCAGTGCCATGATAACCAGCACTAAACGCCAGGTGAGCGGGATTCGTTGCCAATAGGTGCGGTGGTGCTTGCTGTCTTTTGGCGCCGGATTATCTGCAGAAAACTGCTCTGTTTTACCGGGGGATGCTGGGGTCATTAGTGCTTTCCGGTGCGAATCATGTAGCCGATGCCTCGGCGGGTGGTGATGATATCTCCACACGATCCCGGCACATCTAGCTTGCGGCGTAGATAGGAAATATACGATTCCACAATCGCCGCTTCGCCATTCCAGTCGTATTCCCACACGTGATCGAGGATTTGGGCTTTCGAAACTACTCGTCCTTCGTTAATCATCAGATAGCGCAGCAATTTGAACTCAGTAGGGGAGAGGTCGATTACTTGGCCGGCGCGTTGTACCTCATGAGCGTCCTCGTCTAAAGCAATATCGGCCACCCGGATGACCGCGTCTTCACCCGCAAGCCCCCGGGTGCGCCGCAAGATAGCGTTAATTCGCGCCACCACTTCCTCTAGCCCGAAAGGTTTGGTTACATAATCGTCCCCGCCTACGGTCAGACCCTGGACTTTATCACTCATATCGTCTTTTGCGGTCAGGAAAAGAATGGGAGTGGTGAAGCCATTTTCGCGCAGGCGGCGGGTGACAGTGAAGCCGTCCACGTCGGGCAGCATTACGTCTAATACGATTAAATCCGGATCGGTGGATTCGGCCTGTTTTATCGCTTCGGAGCCGTCAGCGGCAGTGAAAACTTCGAATCCGGTATAGCGCAAGGAAGAGGCTAGTAGATCACGGATATTAGGTTCATCGTCTACTACCAGTAGGCGAGCAGTGTCATTAGCAGTCATAGCGTGAATTATTACCAAGAAAACTGGATAATAGCTGAATGAACTCTGGCAGGTAGGTGGGTAAAAGCTTAGGGCGGGCAGGTGTTAATCTCGGCTCGCGACAGGTAGAATCAAGCCAGCAACAAAAAGATAACCTGAGGGAAATAGCGTGAATAAAGCGAAAGAACCGCTGGTAGTACATGATCGTCAAACCTTGGAGCGGGTAGAAAGAAATGCCGGAACCGTGGGGCTGGTGGTCACCCGGGGTAACTGGCATCCCGGGCATCAGGCTGCTTTTACTGAGGCCAGCGGGCGAGTAGATACCCTGGTGGCTTCGGTTTATACCGATCCGGTAGGGCCGGCCTTTGAGACTACCTCCGATATGATTAGCGCTGCCGATTTAGAGTTAGCGGCGCGCAGCGGGGTAGATATTATTTTCGCGCCCTCAACTGAGGCTTTTTATCCTTTCGGGGCGGCGCTAACGCTGTTAGATCCCGGGCAGATTATCCGGCAATATGAAGGTGCCCATCACCTAGGGCAGGCACGGGATCGCCTAACCCAATTGGTGAAAATGTTGGGTATCGTCCGTCCTCATAAAGTATTTATCGGGCAATGCGATGCCCAGTTTTTAGCGGCGGTGCGCCTGGTGGTGCGCGATTTGGATATTCCAGTGTCGGTAGAGGTAGTTCCTACTTTCCGGGATTTAGATGGACTCACTGTTTCCCAAACCACCCAGGCTCTTTCTGCTACGCAGCGCGAGGATGCTACTTGCTTCGCGAAAGCCCTTTTTGCGGGAGTGCGGGAGGCGGCGTCCTCAGGCTCGGGGGCGGCAGTTCTCGCCGCAACCCGGCAGGCTCTGGGGGAAAGCGGTGCCGAAATTGAGTATCTGGATTTGGTTGATCCGATTTCCTTTGAATCCTGGCAGGCAGATGGCCCCAGTACTGCCTGCCTTATCGCAGCGGTAAAGCTAGGTGACATCCGTTTGAGCGATAACCAGTTAGTGGTACTTTCCCGTCCTTAAACTCGGGTTTAAGCTAGCGAGATTGAACCGGTTAACCGCTCATAGCTAACATGGAATGCGTGAGTGAAGCTAATAACCAAAGTGTGCCGGAACAGATTCGTATTCGCGCTGAAAAACGTCAGCGTCTGATTGACGATGGTCGTAACCCCTATCCCATTGCAGTACCTATTACCCATACCCTTAGCCAGGTGCGGGAAGAATACCCGAACCTAGCGGCTGGGGAAGAAACTGAAGACTTTGTGGGGGTCGCCGGGAGGGTAGTGTTTTCCCGCAATACCGGTAAGCTCTGCTTCGTAACTTTGCAGCAAGGCGATGGTACTCGCCTGCAAGCGATGCTATCTGCTGCCCAAGTGGGTAAAGACTCCCTAAGCGATTACAAAGCCGATGTGGATCTGGGTGATCACCTGTTTGTTTACGGACGGGTGATCGCTTCCAAACGCGGGGAGCTTTCGGTAATGGCGCAGCCCGGAGAGGACGGACAACCCGCCTGGCAGCTCACTGCTAAATCTTTGCGTCCGCTGCCGAAAACTTTTAAGACCGAGGACGGGCAAGAGGTTTCTCTTTCTGAAGACCAGCGAGTGCGTCACCGGGAAGTAGATATGATCACCCGGGAAGCGGCTCGGGAAATGGTGCGTACCCGCGCGCAGGTGGTGGCTTCCCTGCGTGCGACCCTGAGTGGGGAAGATTTTATCGAGGTGGAAACCCCGATGTTGCAAACCCTGCACGGTGGGGCAGCTGCCCGCCCCTTCGTCACTCACATGAACGCCTATGACACTGACCTGTATTTGCGGATCGCCCCAGAACTATTCTTAAAACGTTGCCTAGTGGGCGGGATCGATCGGGTTTTTGAAATCAACCGCAATTTCCGTAACGAGGGCGCGGACTCCTCCCATTCTCCCGAGTTCACCATGCTTGAGGCTTACCAGGCATATGGGAACTATCGCCAGATTGCTGAACTTACCCGCCAGCTGGTGCAAAATGCGGCGCAGGCTGCCCTGGGAACTACCGTTGCCACTTTGCCAAACGGGGAATCCTATGACCTGGGGGGACAGTGGGAATGGATTGACCTCTACGGCTCACTATCAGAGGCGTTGGGACAAGAAATCTCTCCGCGCACTCCTCGGGAAGAATTGGTGAAACTGGCCAAGGAACGGGAGATTGAAGTCGAAAAATTCTATTCTCCCGGTAAAATCGTGGAACTGCTGTGGGAAGAGGAAGTAGGCGACGACCTCTATGCCCCCACTTTCGTAGCGGACTTCCCCGAAGACACTTCCCCACTGGTTAAATCCCATCCCGAAAAACCCGGACAGGTGCAAAAATGGGATTTGTATGTGCGCGGATTCGAGCTGGCTACCGGCTACTCGGAACTCAACGATCCGGTAATTCAGCGAGAACGTTTTGAAGCACAATCCCTAGATGCCGCTAACGGAGACCCAGAGGCTATGCAAGTAGATGAAGAGTTCTTGCAGGCAATCGAAGCGGGAATGCCGCCAGCTGGGGGCATGGGAATGGGTCTTGACCGTCTGCTGATGGCGATTACCGGTCTGGGGATTCGCGAGACTATTACTTTCCCGCTGGTAAAGCGGATTTAAATAGTCTGGTTGTGGTGGAAGTCCGCCGGCGCCCTCCGAAATTCGTATTTTAAGTAACTAGGGAAGGGGATAATGATGCCCGTAAAGACTACCCATGTGGGTTCACTGCCGCGAACTCCGCAGCTTTTAGAAGCCAATAACCTGCTGTCTGCCGGAAAAATCAGCCCGGAGCAGTTCGAAGAAATTATCGAACGCGCCTCCGCGGAAGTGGTGGCCAAGCAACGCGAAATCGGGATCGATATTGTCAACGAGGGCGAGTACGGGCACGTCACCTCGGGGGCGGTCGACTATGGTGCCTGGTGGAACTATTCTTTCTCTCGCCTGGGGGGACTTACCCAAACCGATGAGGATCGTTGGGCAAAAACCGAGGTTATTCGCTCTGAACCCGGCAATATCCGGCTCACCACCTTCACTGATCGCCGTGACCGCAACCTGTTCCGCGAAGCCTATGAAGATCCGGATTCGGGAGTTCTCGGTAACCGCAACTCCGTAGGTAACCCGGTGATTACCGGCCCGCTTAGCTATATAGGGGCTGAAGCTGCCCGCCGGGACGTAAATCTACTGCTCAAAGGGCTGCAAGCTAATGGCCTAGATGCTTCTTCCGGATTTATCGCCGCTCTTTCGCCCGGGTCTTGCGCGCGGGTAGATAACCGTTATTACCGCACCGATGAGGAAGTTGTTTGGGCATGTGCCGATGCGATGCGCCAAGAATACAAGATCATCACCGATGCCGGTCTTACGGTGCAGATCGATGATCCTTCTATCGCGGAATCCTGGGATCAGATTAATCCGGAACCTTCCTTAGAGGACTACAAAAAGTTCATCGGGGTTCGCATAGAGGCTTTGAACTGGGCATTAAAGGATATTCCTACTGAACTTACCCGTTTCCACGTGTGTTGGGGTTCTTGGCATGGGCCGCACACTACAGATATTCCCTTCGCCGATATTGTGGAGGACGTGTTGCGGGTAGATGCGAGAGGCTACACTTTCGAAGCTTCCTCCCCGCGGCACGCCCATGAATGGCGCATCTGGCACGAATACCAGTTGCCTACAGACAAGGTGCTCATCCCGGGCGTGGTGTGTCATTCTACAAATATCGTGGAGCATCCCCAGCTGGTAGCCGATAGATTGTCGCGTTTCGTGGCGGCAGTTGGCCCGGAACGGGTAATCGCTTCTACTGACTGCGGACTGGGCGGACGTCTGCATTCCTCGATCGCCTGGGCGAAACTACAGTCCCTGGTGGCTGGGGCACAGCTGGTTTAAGGCCAGGAGGGTTCCTACCTTGCTGAGGCTTTCCGGGGCGGTTAAGGATTACGCTTGGGGATCTCCCTGCGCTATCAGTGATTTCACGGGGATTGATTTTGGAGGCCGGCGAGTGGCCGAGCTATGGTTCGGTGCTCATAAAGGCGCGCAGACACTGGCGGAATCTACTCCCCTTTCGGAAGTAATCGCCGCTGATCCTGCGGGGATATTAGGGGAGGACGTTTCGGAGCGCTTTGACGTCCAGCTTCCCTTTCTGCTGAAGATAATTGCTCCCGAGCAGCCGCTATCTTTGCAAGTACATCCCGGTAAACAGCAGGCGGAGGCCGGTTTTCAAGCGGAAGAAGAAGCAGGAATTCCTCTAGATAGTCCGCGGCGAAACTATCGAGATCGTAACCATAAGCCGGAAATGATTTTCGCGCTTACCACCTTTGAGGCCTTTGCCGGGTTTCGCGCGCCTCGCCGGGCGAAAGAGGTATTAGACAATTTGAATGCGCCACTAGCACGAGAAATGCTAGAAACCTTGCGTGCCTATCCCGGTTATCGTGGTTTACGGGCAGTAGCGCGTAAACTTTTGGCGCCCTTAGATGAGGAGCGCCGAATTCAAATAGAGGCGGTAATCACCGCTTGTCAAGATCGCCTAGATCGGGGCACTTCTCCCTCACTTAGGGTAGACCGCCAGGCAGTAGCCCTCGCGCGTACCTATCCAGGTGATCCGGGAGCCGTCTTATCCTTGCTGCTTAACCCGGTTACTTTACGCGTAGGGGAGGCGTTATTTATCCCTACCGGCGCGGTGCACGCCTATGTATCAGGATTGGGGATTGAGATCATGTCTGCCTCGGATAATGTGTTGCGTGCCGGACTTACCCCTAAACATATTGATGCCGGTGAGGCCTTGCGATGTATGGATTTTCACGGCGCGCCCCCGGTGCGGATCGCTCCGGAAATGAATGGTCGGGGTACCGGGATCTACTATGCGCCAGTGGATGATTTCGAACTTTCAGTGTCCGAGATAACCGGTGGGGAATGGATTCCGATTCCCGGTTTCGGTCCGCGAATACTATTAGGGGTTTACGGTGATCTGGAAGTCGGAGTCGGCGGGGAAGTGGAAACTATCTGTACCGGTCAGGCCGTTTTTGTTTCGGCGGCTGAGGGAACAGTGCGGGTGCGAGGAAACGGAAAACTAGTGCAGGCGGGAGTGCCGTAATGGATGTCGAATCTTATTGGGATAACTCTTGGGTCAGTGACCTGTCTGGTTATTCTTCTCCTTGTCTTACCTGGTACGGGCAGGATCGCATAGAGCTATCGGGGCAGGTAGTCAATAACTGGGTAACTAAGACTCAAAATCTTTTGGCCGGTGACCTAGCCGCCGAATCTGGAGGAGTGTTGGCTCTGGGATTGGGGCTTTCCTGGCGTGATCTCCTGTGGCGAATTGCCGGGTGGGGGTTAGGGCTAACGGTGAAGAATCTGACAGCTTATGCACCTGACAGTAAAGAGCTGGCAGATCTGATTGCAGATCCGGATCTGGTTGCCTGTGCAATCAGCGACCCGGCTGCCGGCTCCGGTTTTGTGGATAGTGGAATTGAAACCTATCTTGTGAGCCTGTCTCCGCTAGCTTGGCGTTACCCGGGTGACTTGCCTGCCGGATTTCTAGACGGTAACCGGGAAGTGCTCGCCCAAGCTGATCAAATACTTTCCCCTTTACCTAGGGAAAACTTTGCACTGGCAGACACCGCTTTTCGGGTAAGTGCTGACGGGAAAGCAATAGCCGATTTTTCCCGCTGGTGTGAACAAAAGGTCCCGGGGCGCCGAATCTTAATCAAAGTAGCTGAGGATTCGACCCCGCAATCCTTGGCACTGGTTATCGGGCAGATTTGGCGTTATCAGGGCGCAGCGGTAGTCCTAGAGCCAAATTGTGGGGAAATCGAGAAGATTTCTTCTGTGGAAAATATTGCGGAATTTATTGAACTGAACTGCAGGTAGATAAGATTTCTAATCTTTAAGAAGAGCAGAAGCTACAAAAAATCTATACCATTTTTTTGGGTGACTTCCCCGAATGACACGCTTGTAGTTTATACTCTTATAGACACCTATTTTTGCGAGGAGAACAATATGTGGAACATTTTTGGCGAGGGACCCATCTCGTCTAATCCGCAATCCTGGCAAATTGGGCAGGATGACCAAGGCCCCCTCTCCTGGCAAGAACAAGCGTTATGTGCCCAAACCGACCCCGAGGCGTTTTTCCCTGAAAAAGGCGGTTCTACTCGGGAAGCGAAAGCGGTTTGTGAGCTCTGCGAGGTTCGCGATGAATGCCTCAGTTATGCCTTAGAAAATGATGAACGCTTCGGAATCTGGGGCGGTCTTTCAGAACGGGAACGGCGCAGATTGCGGCGCAATGTAGGGTAGCCCAGTGGCCTCTGCCTCTGAACCATCCGCTTCCTACCAGCATCCCAGCGTCCAGGTTTTTATTGCCACGCAGGGTCTTACTCCCTACCTGAAACAAACTTTAACAGCGCTGCGTGCGTGCCGTTACCCCATAACCTCCCTGGTGGTGGTAGATACTGCCGTTGATACTACCCTTACTCCCGCTCAGCTGCTTCCCTACGCGCCTCTGCATTATTCCCAGGTAAAAGCCCCTAACTTGGGGCAGGCAGTAACCCTTGCCCGGGCCAACAATCTGGAGGCCGTCGACTATCTGTGGATCCTGCATGATGATTCTGCCCCCGACCCGGAATGTCTGGGGCAACTCGTCCAAGCGTTCGAGAACTCGACCACCCTGGGGATCGCCGGTCCGAAAGCCCTGGATTGGGATAAACCAGAAACGCTAGCCTCGGTAGGTATCCACGCTACTCGGGGTGGCGAGCGCCTTACGCCTTTCGATCCGGGCGAAGTTGACCAGGGGCAATATGACGGTGTCAGTGATGTGCTGGCGGTAGGAACCGCGGGACTATTGATAAAAGCCCAGCTTTGGGATCGTTTGCGGGGAACTAGCCCCCTGCTAGGAAAATTTACTGAAGGATTAGAGCTGGGACGGCGTGCTCGAATGGCTGGCTACCGCGTTTGCCTGGTGCCAACAGCCCGTATATACCACGCGCAAGCCGGACTCTTCGGGCTACGCGAATATCTAGAGCCCCAAAACTCCGCTAGTCTAATTGCCGCCGATACCGGGGACGAAAATACCGCGGGGAAGCAGGCTGCAAAGTCTGCCGAAACAGGTAACCCGATAGAAACCCAAGCGGGTAAGTCCGCGGCGATAACGGAAAACCTGCCGACAGCAAAGACACCCGCAGCCCCGAAAGTGAACAGTCAGGACGCTCGACCAAAAGAGCGTATCCCAGGGGAAGAGCAAAACACCGCTGAGGATAACGAACAGCTGGAAACCGAGGAGGGCAGGCAACTATCAGACCCAGACGGTCCCGTTCCCCACCAGCCAGTTTACGTTTATGATCCGGCTCCGGTTACCCCCTTGGCTCAAAAAGCTCCCCGGGAAAAAGAAAAATCCGAGCCTGCGCGACGCGCAGATAAGTACCTCTATCGTGCCCTCACTATCAGCTCGGTGCTCCTGCCATTATGGCTTTTTTTGCTACCTCTAAAATCACTGCTGATAGCCCTATTATGGGTGCTACGCTCTGAAGGCCAGCGAGCAGCAATAGAGATCAAAGCGGCGAACCGAGTATGGGGATCGCTAGGGAAAATCCTGGCGGCGCGGCGGATTCAGCGGCGACAATCCCAGATCTCTCGGCGCGAACTTGCCCGCCTGGAAGTACCAGCTAGCAGGGTACGGGAAAACCGTCGACTGATCCGGCGGGTAGACCGCGAAAGCGGACAGGAAGTGCTCAAACTAGGGACAGTAGCCAAATCCCAGTTGGACAAGGTAACTTGGCACGCCCAAATCATCGCCTGGCTACTCGTCCTATTTTTCCTCTGCATTAGTTTATTCGGGATGCGAAATTTCCTCGGGGGAATGCACGGAGGATTCTGGAGCGTTCTGCCCGGAAGCTGGCATGACTTTTGGGTATTGGCAACCAATTCTTGGCGTACCTTTTCTACGGGGACAAATGGCCTCCCGGATCCGATTGCCTATCCGCTGCTGGTTATCACCGCACCTTTCGCGATTTTCGGTATCGCTCCCACCACTGTATTGCGTTGGCTAATGATTTTGTCTCCCCTGGGAGCTGGAATGGGTGCCTGGATGGCATCGGCCGCACTGACGCGAGTAAATTCTGTGCGTGTCCTAATCGCTCTCAGCTGGGGGGCAGCGCTCCCGTTCTTGGTTTCTGTGCAGGCAGGAAATCTTTATGCTGTCCTCGGTCATGTTTTCCTTCCTGCGGCAGTAGGGGGAATTGTTTCGTTTTTTGAGCTGCGCCGTCCCTACCGGCTGGCGGGAGTGCTGGGCACAGAGACTTATCTACCAAACTATTCGCGCCGCAGCGCCGCCGGCCTCGCCGCGCTGTCTTTAGTGGTGGTGAGCGCCGCCGCCCCCTGGCTGTGGCTAGTGGCGTTAGCTTTCGTCTTGGCCTGCGCCCTGAGTGTCACGGTGAAGAAGCATTTATCCTGGCGGCGTAGCTGCGCGTACCTGGGAGGCGGACTAGCTATACTGGTACCGGCCTTGGTAACTCTATTACCGTCTTTTATTTGGGCACTACGCACCCATAGCCTGCGAGCCTACCTGTTCCTGACGCCCTCGGCCGCTACCCCAATAGCAATGCGCTCTCAGTTACACCTCTGGGGGCAAACCCTATCCGGCGTTCCTTTATACTTTGGAATAGCTGCTCTCGCCTGCGTGACAATAGCCGCTGCCGGAGCTTTATTTACCGGACGAGAGTTACTCGCCACCCGGATAGCGTGGCTATTTAGCCTGGCAAGCCTCGTGATCGGAATGTTTGCGCTGACACAAACGGTGGCTCCCGGACAATGCCCCTGGCTGCTTTCGGTATTTTCGGTAGCGCTCATGGGACTACTGGTGGCCACCGCGCTGGGATGGAGCGCAATCCAGCCTCCCAAACGGCTCCGTTACCTGCTGGCAAGCCTAGTTACAGTGGCGCTGGTGCTCCCTCTGGCTACCATAGCTACCTGGGCTCTACCCTCAGCGAATACTCCCTTGAAGGCAGGTTCTGACCGCTCACCAGTGGCTTTTTCGATTTTATCGGCATCGGAAAAACGAACCCGGATGCTGCTGCTAGATAAAGAGGGGGATCGCTACCAGGTGGCGATGCGCCGGGAAGCCGGACCGGGACTATTGGCCACCAACTGGCAAATTCGAACCCAATCACCTGGCCAACATGCTACCCCCGAAAGTGGGGTGCTGGCGGCGCTAATAGCGGGAAATGATCGCCAAGCTGCAACCGAGTGTGCAGATTTAGCGGTAGAACAGTTGTTGATTACTAAGCAGGCCGCCGCTGACGGACTGGACTCCAAACTCATCTCTTCCAGCTATTTTCATCCGGTATCTACCAATGATGAATACAGCGTGTGGCGCCTGGACACTTCCAGTTTCGTTCCTGCTCGCTCAGATGCACGCGTGAGAATTAGTAACGGCAAACGTCAAGAAACGGTTCCAGCAGGAGTGCTAAATGCCCAGAAATCTCTCGCTGCCTCCCCGAAGGAACGTGAGCTTTTGCTGGCAGAATCAGCTTCACCGGCCTGGAAAGCCCAAATAGCTGGCCAGGATCTTCAGGCTCGATCTGGCGGAGGGCTGCAAAGCTTTACGATTCCGGCCGGTGTTTCCGGAAATCTCCAAGTGTACTTCGCTAGTCCTGGACGTTATCTGGTGATCGGGCTATTCCTGCTGGTTTACCTAGGTGCTGCAGACACCTGCCTGCCTTTGGGGGACAGGAGGAAACAAAAATGAAAAAACCCGCCTATAAATCTTGGCTTTCCCTGTTCTCGGCGCTAGCGATTCTGCTAGCTGCCGTGGCTCTTGCCTTGGTGATTCCCAAAACGCTTCTCGCCACCTCTAGCCCTAAAAATAGTGGCCGCGAAGTGGCAGTTCCGGCAGGAATCCAACAAGTTGTATGCCCGGGTTTGCCCGGGGAGGGCGCGACGGCTTGGGTGGAAGGGATCTCGGAAGCGGGATCCGCGCCACTAACCGATGCATCCGGGAACGCGCTGGCAAAGGAAAGTGCTCACTCAGTGGGAAAATCTGGGTTGACGCTAAAGGTAAAACCAGTAGCAGGTAAAAATGCGGCTGCCTTGGGATACGTTAGCAGTAGCGGGAAAGAGGGCGAGAACGGATTTTTCGCCGGCGTGTGCGCTGCCCCCACTAATCGCGCCTATTTTTTGACTCCCGGCACTACCACCGGCAATGCCTCTACTTTGCATTTGGTTAACCCGTCTGGAGCGCCCCTTACTGCGCGGATCCAGATTTGGACTGAACAGGGTCCTTTGGCAACTAAAGTCACGCAAAAAATCCCTGCCCGCGCTAGTAGTTCTCTGGTTTTAGATGGGCAAGCTCCGGGGTATAACCGGCTCGGGGTACTAGTGGAGGCCGAGGGGAAAGGGGTGCGCTCTTGGGTGAGTTCCACTTTGGCAACTGGAGCCCAAAAGGCTGGCGCAGTGCATTCGCCCGCTCTAGCCACCCCTTCCCATGAAGTGCTGATTCCGGCAGCTAAAATTACTGGTAAATCCAGTTTACGGGTGCTTAATCCCAGTAGGGAAGTGGCGACCTTGCAGGTATCGTTACTGGATACATCAGGGGAAACCCCGGTGTCCGCCCCCAAAAAGTTGCAGGTGTCAACAGGCGCGGTTTTCGATATTCCCTTGGGGGGAGTAAAAGACGGCCTGGCTGCGGTCAAGGTTAAATCAGATCAACCGGTAGTGGCAGCGGTCTTCGCGCAGGAGATCTTCGCTGCCCATAACACTTTGGCAGTGTATCCCTCAGTGCCAACCAACACTTCGGGAGCAGCTCTGAGTAATCAACAGGCGACGCATCTCGCTTTCGACAGCGCAAAAGAACAAAAAATTGTTTTATCTTCTGCCGGGAAAACCAAGGAGGTAGCGGTAAAACCGGGCGCCTTAACCTTAGTGAAAATACCTGAGGGTGTTTGGCAATGGCAAAGTGAAACTGCGCTGCACGCCGGTCAGCTGGTGGGAGATCCTGCCGGAACTTTCAGAACTATTGGGGTCGGAAAAGCAGTTCGCGAAATAGCCGCGATTACGGTAAAAACTAACCCCTAAGCCGCTATAACGGATAATAATCGGGTAAACCAAGAATAAAAGTTATCCCAAAATGTATTATTTAAAGAATTCTTGCGCTAATAACTAGAAGTATCCGGGAAAAACATCTTCGGGTAAACACCCAATTTCCGTACTGAGATGTTCCGCAAGCACTGCTTTAACTGCCTGTTCTAATTCCTGGGCGCTGCGGCAGCGCCACTGTATAGGCAAGCGGTAAACCACAATTCGAGTAGCCAGCTTCCCGCCCTTATCTGCGGGAAATAACCGTCCTAACACAGCCTGTGGCGACTCCCAGTCAGCCGGATCCGAGGGAGGAATATCTTCCACCCCAAATTCGATACGGTTTACTACCTCATGCTTGCGGGCAGCCTGGGTAGCCAAATCCACTACCAGCTGATCAAATTTTTCCCGCCGCGTCTTCCAAGCTGGGATCATCGGCAAGAGAGTCACTCCTCGCGCTCCGCGCCCATGGCGATCTCGCCTATTTCGTGTCAAACCCCTCACGAGAACGCACCTTACCGCGAGTTAGACTTGGGTTTTATTTCCCGCGCCGCTAACGTGCAATTGTGCGGGTAACTAGATCTTGTTCAAAAAATGGCTGCAACCAGGTGGCAGCCGCTACTTTAACCTATGTGTATAAGGATTCCACTGCTGTCCTCGGCCCCCTTGCTACCCAGGCAGAACCGCACGCCTATGATCTTTGTGCCGAACACGCAAATAATTTGACCGCTCCTCGGGGTTGGCAGGTCGTTCGGTTAGCCAGTGAGTTTACTCCTGCCGAGCCCAGTGATGATGATTTAGAGGCCTTGGCAAATGTGGTGCGGGAAGCTTCTAAGCGTCGGCATCTTCCCACTGCGAAAGTAAATAAGAACTGGGATGGGCGGCTGAGCCCCGAAGCCACCAGTGGAGGCAGCGGACATGTGGGACACGAGTACGATGCGAGCGTTAAACAGGGGCTGACTGCGGGGCGTCGGAGAGTGCAAGAGCAGCGCCGTGGCCATTTACGCCTCCTACCGGGAGGATTGCCGGATTAGCGCAGGGAATAGGTCAGATATAGATTTTACTGATCGAGCCTATAAATAAAGCAACCGCCTAACAATAGCGCAAAAAAACGTATCGGCGTGGCACAATAGATTTCATGACCGTGAAAATTTTGGTAGTGGACGACGATGAGGCACTTGCGGAGATGGTGGGCATTGTGATGTCAACCGAGGGTTATAAGTCTGTGTTTTGTCATCACGGTGATGAGGCTTTCGATATTTTTCAGGAAAGCCAACCGGATTTGGTGTTGTTAGACGTGATGTTGCCTGGCAAAGACGGAGTGGAAATCTGCCGGCAGATTCGCGCCGTATCCGATCTGCCGATCATCATGCTAACCGCTAAATCAGACACTGCTGATGTGGTGGCAGGGCTAGAAGCGGGAGCAGATGACTATATCCCCAAACCTTTTAAGCCCAAAGAACTGGTAGCCAGGATTAAAGCGCGGTTGCGGGGACGCACTAGCGAAGGTCAGGACGAGGATGTAGATCTGGGAGATCTTCATATAAACGTGGTGGCTCACGAAGTTTTCCGTGGCAATGAACGTATCGATCTGACTCCTTTAGAGTTCGACTTATTGCTAACCTTGGCGCGCTCGCCGTGGAAAGCTTTTAGCCGGGAAGAATTATTAGAAGATATTTGGGGATACCGGCATGCTAATACGGATACTCGTTTGGTGAATGTGCACGTGCAGCGGCTGCGAGCCAAGATTGAAGAAGACCCGGAACACCCCAAGATTGTGCGCACCGTGCGGGGAGTTGGCTACCGTGCTGGAGGCAACTAGGCGGCTATGAGCAGCCAACCCCCAGCCCAGGAGGCAGTGCTTAAAGAAATATCCGGCAGCTTTTGGGGATTGCTGCGGGAAAAACAATGGCGATCGGCTTTTAGCTGTCTGGGAAACCAAATTGCGAACTGGCCGATAGTGAATTTTTTTCTGTCTTCGATTTCTGCGCGACTAACCGCGCTGATGGCTTTAGCCACCGCGATGATGATGGTTATCTTGATTGTTTCCGTAACT
Organism: Varibaculum cambriense; assembly: GCF_032557235.1. Taxonomy (GTDB): domain Bacteria; phylum Actinomycetota; class Actinomycetes; order Actinomycetales; family Actinomycetaceae; genus Varibaculum; species Varibaculum cambriense_C. The sequence goes on along the minus strand of NZ_JAWGMB010000008.1, from coordinate 81,351 downwards.
TCGCATGTGTCTAATGGGATTTTTCAAAAACGTTTAAATATTGTGCTGCAAGATGCATCTTTGCGCACAGAAAGCTTGCAATCTGCTTTTGACGCTACGGTCACCGATTCCGTCAGTGGCGTACAAGATACGGCCTATACCTTAATGTCGGATCAACGAGATGCCTTGACAGGTGCAGGTGGGGTAGGGGCGATGCTGCTGCGGGATCCCAAAGAGACTCGCCCCCTAGCGATCAACGAAATTATTGACCCGGAACAACGCGCTTTAATCACTGCGCAGCTACGGAAAGCGGTTGAGCAAAAGAATGGACTCCACTGGCAATCAGTGTCTTTGAAAAACTCGCAAGAGCAGAAAATCCCCGGTATCATCGTGGGTTCGCGAGTATATCTACCTTTGGCGGGCAGCTACGAATTCTATATGGTCTATTCCTTAGCCTATGAGCAACAAACCATTTATATGGTAAACCAGGTACTAATTTTTGGAACAGTGGTGCTGCTCGGGGTGTTAACAGTCCTGATGGCGGCAGTTTCTTATTCGACTATGGCGCCTGCGCGGCGAGCAGCAAAAGCAGCACGCAAAGTCTCGGCCGGTAATCTGCAGATTCATCTGCCGGTACGCGGTAGCGATGAGTTAGCGCAGCTATCCCAAGCGTTAAACGATATGGCCAGTTATCTGCGAGAACAGATCAGCGACTACGAAGAGCTGGCAACTTTACAGCAGCGATTTGTATCTGATGTTTCCCACGAGCTGCGTACCCCGCTAGCCACTATTAGGATGGCTTCAGATTTGATTTATGATGAACGCGACCAGCTTTCGCCGACTAATGCCCGCTCCGCCACGATTCTGCACCGTCAAGTTGACCGTTTCGACAAGATGTTGGCGGATCTCATTGAGATTTCCCGAATTGATGCCTCCGTGGCCAAGCTTTCATTATCCGAGGTAAATCTAGGTTCTTTAGCAGGCGGAATTCTAGAGTCTAATCGAACTCTGGCAGAAAACATGGGAGTAGAGGTAGTTTTAGAAACCTACGGAGATACCGTGGCGCAGGTGGATGAAACTCGGATCAGCCGAATTGCTCAAAATTTGCTGGTGAACGCGATAGAGTTTGCGGAAGGTAAACCAGTGAAGGTTACAGTCGCCGGTTCAAAAACCGCAGTGGCTTTGCAGATCCGTGATCACGGTGCCGGTATGACTGACGCGGTTGCACAACATGTTTTTGACCGTTTTTATCGGGCGGATCCTTCCCGCAAACGTACCACTGGCGGTACCGGTCTGGGGCTCGCGATTTCTGCCGAGGACGCTGCTTTGCATTCCGGATTACTCACGGTTTTGTCCTGCCCCCAGCAAGGTTCTGCTTTTACTCTGTTATTGCCCCGCCAGCAGGGAGAAGAAATTGAGGATTTGCCAGAACAGGTTGAAAACCAGGATTTGATTACCGCTCGCTCCCAGTGGGCTATTAACCATCCAGAAGACATTATTTTGTCGGAGGATCTAGAGGATACTGCTTTGCAAGTGCGGCAATTGGAGACTAGTGAAAGCGCTCAGCAGGAAATCCCCGTGAGCGCAGCAGACAGCCTACCCCGAATGCCGGCCGAGCTGGGTGCCGATATGAAAGAATCCACTGCCGCTCAGCCATTGCCCCGCATGCCAGCGCCCGACACGGTGATTGATGTTCAAGAACGGATAAAGAATCTGGAAGGTGACGACGCTGCGCAAACCAGCCGGCATGGAAAGGGTGAGACTCAATGAACTGGTTTAGTCGTGAGCTTCGATATCAGAAAAAGCAACTGTTGCGGAGGTGGCGAAAAGAATCGCCCGTGCCCTTAGTAAAGTCTGCTGCGTCCTCGAAAACCTCAAGAAATGAGAAAATCTGCGGGAGGAAGCGGCTTCGCTTAGGGATCCTGTCCACCTTTCTAGCTTTCAGTTTGGCGGCTTGCGTATCCCTGCCTGACTCTGGACCGGTGCATGAAGGCGAAGTGAATCCGGATTCTCGTAACCCGCTCGCCCAGCTGGCTACGGGACCGATTGATGGATCAACTCCCGAGAAACTAATTGCGGATTTCCAACAGGCCTGTGCAGCAGGTACTTACGATGATTTTGGAATTGCTAAACAGTTCCTAACCTCTGGTACTCGTCGCAAATGGCAACCGAAAACTCAAGTAACAGTGCTGAAACCTAAGACGGAACTAAAAATAGTTTTTTCTGATGGAGCGAAGATTGCTACCGGAAGTGGACAACCGGTATTGCGGGTCAACAAAGTGGGAATGAGGCAGAGTTTCCGGCAAGAGGAAACCCTTAAATACGAGTTGGCGAAAGAACATGGCCAGTGGCGGATCAGTTCGCTGCCTGACGGAGTGGTGCTAACCAATACGGCGTTTAAAAATGCTTATTCGAAACGCAACGTTTACTACTGGTCAAGCGATAATCGCTTTTTAATTCCAGATCCTCGGTGGGTGCCACGTAAAAGCATTGCTCAATACCTATTGACGGCACTATTTTCTGCCCCTACCAGTGATCTTGAGGGTGCGGTCAGTGTGGTAGAACCGATCACCAAGATTCCTTCTAACTTGGTTACTATGCAAGGACGTAAAGCGATGGTTGAACTCCCTGACACTTTGCGATTACGTTCTGAAACGGAAATGACAAGGGTGTATCAGCAGGTAAATGCCACTTTGTTGGGGATTGCCGGGATTGATGAGGTTACAGTTTCGCAAAACGGTAAAGCTCTACCGGATCCTGCTGAGCAGTCAACCCCGGTAAAGAAGCAGATGATGCTGGGGGTTAAGAATGGGGCGGTAGTCGAGGAATCCGATACCCGCTCCGGGGTATTTACAACGGCACAAGACTTGGGCGGGGAAATTACTTGGCCTACTCCCGGGCCTGTCGGCACTGATTTCCAGGTTGCGATTCGTGGGGGTAAGGAACTGGTACGCTTGCAACGCGGAAAAGCCCCCCAGGTCCTTTACCGAGGCGAGAATCTGCGGGTTCCGCAAGTTGACCCTTGGGGCTGGGCATGGACTGGGGATGCTTCCAAACCAGGGGATATGGTGGCAGTAAATAGCCATTTCCAGGTGGCGAGAGTGAAAATCCCTGAGGGTGAAAACTGGAGAATCCCGTTCTTTGCGCTTAGTGCTCCCGGGGTGCGCGGCCTAATCGTATGGCAGGTGGGCTACAGTTTCCAAGGCAATATGGTAACTGTGATCCGCGGGGAAGATGGTACCCCTATCCAACTCAAAGTGGGCAACCTAGGTACCGATATCTTGTCTGACGTAACTTCGGCTGCTTGGATTGATTCGGGCCAGGTAGCAGTTCTGCAACCGGCAGACACCCCGAAAATACAGGTTCTGGCGGTGAACTCGTATGATGAAACCTTTGAGGCGGCGCCGAAGTCTCAATACTTGGTGCCTAATCCTTTCGACGGGAATGTGCAGGTAGTTAACGAGCTAGGAACCCGGCTAGGACATATTCAACAGTCGTGGCGAGTACTCGGAAATGGGGTTTCTTATCCCGCGTTTTCAGCAAGCAGTTAACGTCCCCATCCGGTCGCTTCTGATTTCAGATTTTTTAGCTTTGATGGTTTGAGGTGCTTTGGTTACCAAGATAAATCACTCTCGGTTTTCCTGAGAGAATTATTTTTGAAAACAGCACTGCAGCTGGCGACAGCAAGCTGTACCTATGGCAGACCATCTTTATTCCAACCATCCTCCAAAGTTAGCTACCCTAGCCGGAGCACAGGTAGCTAAAACCTATCGGTATTTTTCTACCCTGATATTTCCGGAAAGCTGCCCCAGCTGTGGGCAATTGGATACCCGGTTATGTGATCGGTGTAGAGGGAGGTTTTTGCGCCCTCCCATAAGAGTTAGTGCAGCTATTCCCCTCGATGCAGATGTAAATGAGATTTGGACTCTCAGTACTTACCGAGGCTCAGCTCGTAAAGTTGTGTTGGCGATGAAACACTCGCGATCTCCTTACTATCAAGAGCTTCCATTCTTTTTTGGAGCGGCAGCCGGTAAGAGCCTGGCTGCCAGTTTTCGGCGGCCGGTCATAGTGTGTCCGGTGCCTTCAACCTTTCGGTTTGGTAAAACTGCGATCTCGTCTACCGCTGGCAGGTTGGCTGCCGGCATTACCTCCTGTTTGGAGGCCGAAGGAGTAGCCGTCAGGTTATCGGGCTTGCTAGAACTCAAACCAGGTAGTAAAAAACAGGCGGGGCGCAGCTTTGAAGAGCGGATTCGCGGCCGGGTAGGAAGTATGCGGCTAGCAGTGGGGACAGATTTAGATTTCAGTAAGGAAGTGCTGCTAGTCGACGACGTGATTACCACCGGAGCGACCATTCGGGAGGCAGCCCGGGTAATAAATGGGAAACAAGCACAGGTGAAAGCAGTGTTCTCATTGAGCGTAGCGGAAGGCAGCCTCAAAACCCCTTAATAATTCCCGGTAATGCGGTAAAATTTTGGTACTTGAAAAGCCCAAAGATGGGCGAAAGGGGGGTGGTAGCTGCAATCACCGCGACCGGAATGATCCGGCTCGCATCGATTCGGGATCTTCGATCCCCATACTGTGCCCTGGAGGACACCAATGGAAATTATCGTTGAAGCACGAAACGCTGAAATCCACCCCAATTTCCGCCAATATGCCGAGGAAAAAGTCGCTAAGGTTGAACAGTTCTATCCGCGTGTACAGCGGGTAAACGTGGAACTCACTCACGAACCAAATCAGCGGCAAGCAGATACTTCCGAGAAAGTGGAACTGACAGTTTTCGGAAAGGGGCCGATTATTCGCGCAGAAGCCAGTTCTTCTGACCGTTATGCCTCAGTAGATATTGCTTGTGGCAAACTATATGAACGTTTGCGTCGCGCCCGTGATCGGGCTAAGGATCATCGCCGCCACCGGGATTTGCACCGCCAAGAAGAGCCTTTAAAGATTGAGGAACTTAATTTGAAAGATGCGGCGAAGGCGGTCACCCCGAAAGATGATGAGTTTTCCCCCGATATTGCGCGAGAGAGGAAAATCGGGGTACCTGATGAAAGCCAATTAGGGGATTCTCCAGTGGTTGTGCGGCAAAAACTGCACGAAGCATCAGTGATGACTGTTAGTGAGGCGCTCTACCAAATGGAACTGGTGGGACATCCCTTCTTCGTGTTTATCGATTCCGAAACCATGCAACCGTGCGCGGTTTATCACCGTCGTGGCTGGACCTATGGGGTTATTCGCCTGGATGCCACCGCGACTCCTCGGGAGAAATAGTCGCCATAGTTGCCGATTATTTGCCACTAGTGACTTCCAACTAGTTGGAACAGTTAGTTTTTAGTCTATAGCCCGTGGCCTAGATGCCTAGGAACAGGTGGTAAACCCAGAAAAATCAGGAGGGGGTCGCTGACGGACGTCAGCGACCCCCTCCAACTTATAGTCAGCGCATCTGGAAACGGCGATTGCCGTCATTCCACCCAGTTTTTTCCAACAGTCGGGGCTGTGCGGTATCACGGTCAATCCGCCAGCCGGGATCAGTGAGCATTCTAGAAATCGCTAGCCCCACCCCAATGGATAAAACCACGAAAAACACTTGGACAAGAGCAGCGGTTGCTTGGGGAATATCGCCATTCGAAAGGTGAGTAATAGCGGCATAGAGGGGGACTCCGGGAATCATAATCACCACTGCGGGCACTGTCAGTGAGGTACGGGAGAACCGGAAACCACTGAGGCGAGAAATAAAATGTGCCACGATCCCAATAGTTAAAGCTGCCAGGCCCACGGCTGCCTGCGGTAGCATCCCTTGTGCCACCAGAAAAAGTCGTCCTACATTGGCAAATCCCGCAACCAGGGCAGCACAAATTGCCACTTGCGGGCGGATTGAAAACAGCACGGCGAAACCGAACGAAGCAACTACTGAACAAATAAATTGCAGCAGGTATAGAACTACTCCGGTGACCGGGAAAGCCGTGGGTGGGTCAATATGCCACTGAAATAAGGTAGCAACCATCCAAACCGAAATCCCCCCCGAAATCACCAACATAATAACGTAGGTCATGCGAGAAATTCCGGCAAGGAAATCCATTCTTACCAAGTCTAATATGGCAGTTACCAGCGGGAATCCGGGAACCAGAAACAATACTGCGGAAATAATTCCTTGCGGGTGTCCAACCGAAACTAGCCCGGTAAACACCAATGCTGAACTAATAGCCATGTAAATCAAGGAAGCAAGGAGACCGCAAAGCATCCACACCCCAAAATGGTTGGCATGCCGTTTTAGCATCGTGCGGCGCAATATCTGCCCGCAAAGAGCCGCAATCGCCACCACTAAGCATTCGACCAGTCCGCCCCGGTTAAGAAAACAAAAGCCTGCGCAGGCAACCCCGGAGGCTAAGCAGTTGATAACGGCAGGATACGGCGGCTTGTGATTGATAATCTCATCGATCCGCTGTTGGACGTCTTCAACTAGTAGTCCCGGTTTCAAAGAGCGCACAAACAGGCGTAAATCATCTAATCGTGCAGCATTAGTGCCAAATGCACGCTGCTCATGGGATTCAGTTCGGAAAGTTCCATGAGCATAAACAGAAGTGACTATTTCTGAAAAAGTTACTTGCGAGTGTTGGGCATCAATTCCGACAGCGTTGGCTAGCCTCGCCATCGAAAACTTAACCAGATAAGCACTAGCTCCAGCCGCTAGCAAGGTGCGTCCCAGGTGGGTTACCACCCCAGATTGGGCAGCTAGCCGGTCACGTAAGGCGCGAAGCTCGTCATGCTCGCTACCGTGGGGATTAAGAGTATCCGCTTTGGACTCGCCTAAAACGTCATCTGAGGACGAAGCGTGTTTGTCGGTATTGATGTTATTTTGGGAGAATTCTTGCTGCATAAGGCAATTATCTCCCCTAAACTTCACGGCTATCCAGGACGAAAGAGGTAAATCAGGGGCGATAATTATTACAATGCGCCAGCCCACTTAGGGATGACGCATTGTAAAACTAAAGTATCGATAGGTTTACAGGCCACCGATGATTTGTGCGATTAGGATCTTACCCACCATCGCCAAGGGGTATACCAGGGAGTAACCAAGCGCCACTCGCGGATCAAAGTTAGTGCGGTTATTTGCATAGGCGAGGACGGCCGGCTGAGTTTGCGCCCCAGCCAACAGACCAGATAGGCGGGTTCCACCCATCTTGAAGCCGTAGCGCATCACGAAATACAAACCGAAGCCTACGGTGAGGGTAACTGCCATACCCACCAGTAGAATCCCTAGCCACGCCCCGGAAGTAAAGGCTTTCATAATCTGACCACCAGCGTTATAGCCAGCTTGAGCCAAGAACACCAACAGACCGAACTCGGCAAGCACCTGACTTGCGGTATAAGGCAAAGCGGTGGGGAAGGGGCCAATGCGTCCTACCCGGCCGAAAATAAGCCCTACTAGCAGCGTTCCAGCTGCAGAACCAATCGTGAAGTACTCGCCACTAGGAGTAAGAATGGGGAACTCACCGATTAGCAGTCCCAAAACCATGCCGACACCTAAAGCCACCGGATTAATAGAAGTCAAGCCGGTAGTGGAATCCCCAAAATACTTGGATAGCTCTTTAAGGTTTTTGGTGGGTGCCACTACCCGAACCCGGTCGCCCATCTGAAGTACCAGGTCAGCGCGCCCTAGCATATCGGTATCGCCACGCCGTACCCGCGACACGGTCGCTTGGTAACGTTCCTCTAGGCCAAGCTCCCCTAAAGTGCGTCCAGCCAGCTTCGGATCAGAAATAGTGATTCGGCGATAGTCCCAATCCCGCCGGTCGGCAGCAAGGGAAATCGACGAACCATGTCCCAGTTCAGAAACCACTTCGACCACCAAGTTTTGCGGACCAACTACGGTCACCAGGCAGCCTTTAGCGAGTTTAGTGTCGGCAGTGGGACGCACAATCGGCCCGTCCTCGGTTTCCCGAAGCCGGGAAAAACGCACGTTTTCGCCAACATGGGCACGGATATCGCGCACCGAGGGGCGGTCGTCCCGCTCAACCCGCACCGTGCGAGAAACCAAAGATGCGGGGCGGTCTTTATCGTTCTTGCCATAGTTGAGAGCTAAGGTAGCCACGATTAGCATTCCGAAAACGCCAAACAAGTAAGCAATGGAATAGGCAACTGTTGCCGACTGTTCATCACCAGAGGCCGCGCCGGCAGCAGCTAGAGCCGGGGTGTTAGTAATTGCGCCCGCAAAAGTACCGCCGATAGTGGCCGCATCCATTCCCGCGATTTTGCCTAGCACGCAGGCAACTACGCCCCCGCCGGCTAAAACCGCGAAAGTAGCGGCCATAATCCCTAAAGATTTTTTAAGAGAAGCAAAGAAAGAATTCCCCGAGTTAATCCCGATAGCAAAAGCAAATAGAGCCAGACCGAGTTTTCCGAACTCATGCGGGAATTTGGAAACCATATCCAAGCCCTCGGCGGTACCCCAAGCGGAAATCCCGATAGCTAGGAAAAGGACTGCAGCCGCCCCCAATCCGATTCCTTTGATCCGGAAATGCCCCAGGTACATCCCGATCCCGATTAACCCGAAAAGTACAAGTACTGGCTGTTCTGCCAGGTATTGGAAGACTGTCTGCACGGTTCCTCCTTGTAAAGCCATACGACAGTATCTATCTTGTCATAGCCTCTCCTACGACTGTCAGACCAAAGTCCATTTAAGAGGTGAAAATAGCGAGGAGTGTGTCACCATTACGATGAAAATTCGATACTTGTCCGGTAGGCGAACTTAGCTTCGTGTATCAAAACGTGAGACGAAGCCCAGTGCAAATGGTGTGGAACGTAGAGTTTAGCTTGTTATGACGAAACGAATCATTGAGCTAGTCGCCCTAGTACTGCTGGTACCAGAGAGGGCTAGACACGTCTAAAAACGTTTCGAGACGTAGCAAGCCCTAGGTAACAGCACCTAGGGCTTTTTTGTTTATAAAAATCAAAGAAATATTTACCAGAACGGGGATGACGATGAGCAACAAGGAGCAATCACCAGGCGAAGCTCCTCCTCCCAAAAGGATGAGTGGCGCTCGGGCAGTGGTCGCTACCCTGGAACGCCTGGGAGTGACCGATGTGTTTGGTTTACCCGGAGGGGCAATCATGCCGGTTTTCGATGCGCTCTATGACTCGCAGATCAACCAGATCATCGTGCGTCACGAACAAGCCGCGGGACATGCGGCGGAAGGTTACGCACTCTCGAGCGGGAAAACCGGAGTAGCAATCGTAACCTCTGGGCCGGGAGCCACCAACCTGATGACCGCTTTGGCGGATGCCCATATGGATTCGGTGCCGCTGGTGGCAATCTCGGGGCAGGTGGCTGCTAGTGCGATCGGTACTGACGCTTTCCAAGAATCTGACGTAGTGGGAGTGTCGATGCCGATTACCAAACACAATTTTTTGGTAACTGAGCCGGAAGATATTCCTGTTACTTTGGCGAAGGCTTTCCATTTGGCCTCTACTGGTCGTAAAGGCCCGGTGCTGGTAGATATCGCCAAAAATGCCCAAGTTGGCGAACTTGTTTTTTCTTGGCCGGTAACAGTGGATTTACCTGGATATAAAGTGCCGAGTAAACCACACGCTAAGCAAATAAAAGCCGCTGCCAAACTGATGGCGAAGGCAGAACGGCCAGTCCTCTATGTTGGCGGAGGAGCGCTGGCGGCCGAAGCGACGGCAGAGCTAAAGGAACTGGTGGAAGTTACCGATTTCCCGGTAGTGCTTACCTTGACCGCGCAAGGGGCGTTCCCGTCCTCGGATCCCCATTGCCTGGGAATGCCGGGGATGCACGGTTCGGTGCCGGCGGTGACCGCCTTGCAACGCGCGGACGTAATGGTGGCGCTAGGGACACGTTTCGATGATCGGGTAACTGGTCGCCTGGATGCTTTTGCTCCGGATGCGAAAGTGATTCACGCCGATATTGACCCCGCCGAAATCTCGAAAAACCGGGTAGCGGACATACCGATCGTGGGAGACCTGCGGCAAACCCTACAGGGACTACTGCCGAAAGTTAAAGAGGAAATGCAGCGAAACCCGCGAGACATTTCCGGTTGGAAGCACCATTTGGATTACATCTGTGAGCGTTACCCGCTTTCCTATGATGAACCAGATGACGGTCTCCTCCCCGCCCAATATGTGGCTAAACGGATCGGGGAAATGGTGGGTAAGGACGCGATTTATTGCACCGGCGTGGGACAACACCAAATGTGGTCGCAGCAGTTTTTGCCCCACGAGAACCCGCGCGGCTTCCTCACTTCCGCCGGCTTAGGGACGATGGGGGTAGCAATTCCCGAGGCAATCGGGGCGCAAGTAGCTAACCCGGATGCGCAAGTCTGGGCGATTGACGGGGACGGGTGTTTCCAAATGACCAACCAGGAGCTCGCGGTCGCTACCTTAGAGAATCTGCCGATTAAAGTGGCGATTATTAACAATTCGGTGCTGGGAATGGTGCATCAGTGGCAAGAACTATTCTTTGACTCGCGCTTTTCGGGCACTTTATTACAAGACGGAGAAGGCGGAAAGGACATTCCCGACTTCGTGAAACTGGCGGAAGCCTATGGCGCGCTAGGGTTGCGGGCTCGAACCAAAGAACAGGTTGATGAGGTAATCGCGCAGGCAATGCAAACCAATGATCGTCCGGTGGTGATTGATTTTCGAGTCTCTACCGATTCCCAGGTCTGGCCGATGGTTCCGGCGGGCGAGTCGAATAGCAATATTATCTATGCAGGCGGGCAAGGTCCGGTCTGGGAAAGTGAGGACTGATCGTGATGGAGAATCGCCACACCCTTTCCATCCTGGTAGAGAATAAACCCGGCGTCCTCGCTAGGGTAGCTGCCCTGTTTACCAGGCGAGCTTTCAACATTCATTCCCTGGCGGTCGGAGAAACCGAAGAACCATCGATTTCTCGGATAACCGTACAGGTAGATGCGGAAAATTTACCTTTTGAGCAGGTAACTAAACAGTTAAACAAACTGATAAACGTGCTAAAAGTGGTGGAGCTACATCCTCAGGACTCGGTTACCCGCAAGTTTGTACTGTTTAAAGTGCAGGCGAATGCAGATAACCGTTCCCAGGTGCTACAGATTGTGGATCTATTTCGCGCTTCGGTAGTAGATGTTCACCGCGAATCGCTGGTTATCCAGGCAGCCGGGGTGCAATCAAAACTAGAGGCATTAATGGAAACCTTAGCGCCTTACGGAATTAATGAAATCGTGCAATCGGGGGCGGTAGCCATCGGCCGCGGTCCGCGTTCAATCACCGATCAACTAAAGGAGAAATAGCAATGGCTGAGATTTTTTATGACAATGACGCGGATACATCCGCACTTTCCGGTAAGAAAGTTGCCATTATCGGATACGGTTCGCAAGGTCACGCCCACGCCCTCAACCTGCGCGATAGCGGGGTAGAGGTAGTCGTAGGGCTGCGGGAAGGCTCGTCCTCGGTAGCTAAAGCTAAAGAGCAGGGGCTAGAGGTCAAATCGATTGAGCAGGCAACCGCAGAGGGTGACATCGTAATGGTGCTTGCGCCTGACCAGGTACAGCGGACTGTTTATGCCGAGCAGATTGCCCCGAATCTGAAACCGGATGCCGCGATTTTCTTCGCCCACGGCTTCAATATCCGTTTCGGGTATATTCAACCCGGTGCTGGCCACGATGTGTGTATGGTGGCGCCGAAAGGCCCTGGTCATAAGGTTCGTGCCTCCTATGAAGCCGGTTACGGAACCCCGGCGGTTATCGCGGTGGAACAGGACGAATCCGGCAATGCTTGGCAAGTAACTAAGGCCTATGCGAAAGCTCTGGGAGCAACCCGGGCAGGGGTAATTAAGACTACTTTTACCGAGGAAACCGAAACCGATTTGTTCGGGGAACAGGCAGTGCTCTGTGGCGGAGTATCGCATCTGATTCAAGCCGGTTTTGAGACATTGACCGCGGCCGGTTATCAACCGGAGATTGCCTACTTCGAGGTTTGCCACGAAATGAAACAGATCGTGGATTTGATTAACGAGGGCGGGATCACCAAGCAACGCTGGTCTTGTTCGGACACCGCCGAATACGGCGACTACGTGTCGGGGCCGCGAGTAATTACTGATCAGACCCGCCAGGCTATGCGTGACATTTTGTCCGATATTCGCGACGGTTCTTTCGCGCAGCGTTTCATCAATGATCAAGACAACGGAGCTCAGGAGTTTAAACAGATGCGTGCCACTGAAGAAGCCCACCCGATTGAGAAAGTTGGGCGCGAACTACGTGCCATGTTCTCGTGGAATCAAAGTGATGATGACTACCAGGAAGGGCAGGCGCAGCGCTAAGGGCGGACTTCTCATGATGACCATAGCTGCTGTTGTGGCCGGTTCCCGAAAAGTGTTCGGGGGACCCCGGTGAGCCTTGCTTCGCTCGGCTCAAGCCCCCTCTCGCATCTTTTCGGGAACCAGCCTACGGCAAAGCGAGGAACTTCCTTTACGGGGATAAACAACAGGTAAAGGAAAATCAATGAGACGGATAGTCCGCCGCGTAGCGTGGAGGAAGGTAGGTAAAGACTATGGGTAATAGCATTAAGCTCGCGGTTATTCCCGGGGACGGGATTGGTAAAGAGGTAGTAGCTGAAGGACTAAAGGTTATGGACGCTGCCTTGGCTGGTAGCGGGATTAGCGTCGATAAAACCGAGTTCAACCTGGGGGCTGCCCGCTACCGGGAGACCGGAGAGATTCTGCCCGAGGCAGAGCTGGAAAGCATTAAGCGGCATGACGCGATTTTGCTGGGGGCAGTCGGAGACCCGGCGGTTCCCTCGGGAGTGCTAGAACGCGGCTTGCTGCTCAAGCTACGTTTCAGTCTGGATCACTATGTGAATCTGCGTCCCGCCCACTACTACCGGGGAGTCCCCACTCCGCTGGCTAATCCAGGAGAGATTGACTTCGTGGTAGTTCGAGAGGGCACCGAAGGTTTGTACTGTGGAAACGGTGGGGCGATTCGGGTGGGAACTGATCAAGAAATCGCCACCGAAGTCTCCGTTAATACTGCTTTTGGAGTCGAACGGGTGGTGCGCTTCGCGTTTGCCCAGGCTGCCAAACGGCGTCAGCACGTAACCCTAGTGCATAAGCACAATGTGCTGGTTCATGCCGGACATCTGTGGCGGCGAACGGTAGAGCAGGTAGCTAAAGAATATCCCGAGGTCACCTGGGATTATGCCCATGTCGATGCCGCCACTATCTACCTGGTACAAGACCCGGGGCGTTTCGACGTAATCGTCACCGACAACCTGTTCGGCGATATTTTGACTGACGAAGCGGGAGCGATTACCGGGGGGATTGGACTGGCAGCCTCGGGAAATATTAATCCCGACCGCACCTTCCCCTCCATGTTTGAGCCAGTGCACGGCTCGGCTCCCGATATTGCTGGAAAGGGAATCGCTGACCCCACGGCTACGATTGCTTCAGTAGCGATGCTGCTAGAAAACGAGGGTGCGAGGAAACCGGCGGAAAATATCCGCGCCGCGATAGCCGCCGATATGGAAGAGCGCGCCCTAGCCTCCGCGCAAGGTCACCCCTTGCAGCGCAGTACCAGCCAGATCGGGGATGCGATTGCTGCCCGCCTCTAACGGAAACGGATAATCGCTACTTACGGCGAAAAAAGTAAAACGTGGCCACTGAGTGACCGAGGAACAGAGTTTAGGAACAAAAACAGGCTCCCCGGAGCCGGAAAGAACACAATGATGAGTGAGAATGGTTTAACCCATGAGCCAACCCAGTTAGAGGCAGCATCGCAAGTTCCACTACCGACCGCGGATCAGTTGGCGGGGCGCTTTGCTTTGCAAACTAACCAGCATCCAGCTAGCGACAAAGAATACCGCGAGATTATGGATTCCCTGTCTTTCGGTTCTCATTTCGGGGATCACATGGCGGTTGCCGACTGGAAAGCAGGTGAAGGGTGGAGCGGACACCGCGTGCAAGCCTTCGAAAACTTGAGTCTGTCGCCAGGAGCCGTAGTGTTCCACTACGGGCAAGAAGTCTTTGAGGGGCTAAAAGCCTACCGTCACAAAGATGGATCGATCTGGGCTTTCCGCCCCCGCTACAATGCTGCCCGCATAAATGCATCGGCGCGGCGCCTGGCGTTACCGGAAATCCCGGAAGAAGACTTCGTCGCTTCGGTAGTTGACCTGGTGCGTGCCGATAAACGCTGGGTGCCGACTGCCCCTAACACTTCCCTCTATATTCGTCCCTTTATCATTGCAACTGAACCCTACCTGGGGGTACATTCTGCCAATGAAGCGAAATATCTGGTGATTGGTTCTCCTTCTGGCGCCTATTTCTCAGGCGGGGAAGCCAAAGGAGTGTCTATTTGGGTTGACCGCCACTATCATCGGGCAGGTCCAGGCGGGACTGGGGAAGCTAAATGTGGTGGCAACTATGCGGCTTCCCTGCTGCCTCAAAATCTGGCGGCTGAAAAGGGTTATGAACAGGTCTGTTTCTTGGACACCAAACGAGGAGAAAACCTGGAAGAACTGGGCGGCATGAACGTGTTCGTAGTGCGGGCAGACGGTTCAGTACACACCCCACGCCTGACTGGCGTAATCCTGGAGGGTGGGACTCGCTCGGCGATTTGCCGGCTGCTGCGCGATAGTGGCACTCCGGTTTTTGAACGCGATATTTCCCTAAAATCGCTGGTAGAAGATATCCGCTCGGGTGAAGTAAGCGAAGTGTTTGCCTGTGGAACTGCCGCGGTAGTAACCCCGATTGGGCGGCTCGGTTCCGATGATTTCGAGGTGGAAGTGCCTTGCGGATCAGTCACTGCCAGTATTCATCAGCGCCTGGTAGACATCCAAAATGGGGAAGCTCCCGATCCTTACGGCTGGACGTATCAGCTTTGTGACTAGCTAGCGTTTAGAAGGGCGCCGGTTCCGCTGTTAACAGCGGAATCACCCCTCGTCCTCGTAAGCCCGTACCCCCGCCAACAATAGACAATATTTTTTAGGAGAAAAATGGCTTATCCGCTTCGTTCAAGAATTTCCACTGCCGGCCGCAATATGGCAGGTGCCCGCTCGCTGTGGCGAGCCACCGGCATGAGTGACAGTGATTTTGGGAAACCGATTATCGCCATCGCCAACTCCTTTACCCAATTTGTGCCGGGTCACGTACATCTAAACCAGGTATCCCCGCTGGTAGCGCAGGCTATTGAAGCTGCAGGTGGGGTGGCGAAAGAGTTCAACACCATCGCCATTGATGACGGGATCGCCATGGGGCACCAGGGGATGCTCTATTCTTTGCCCAGCCGGGAAATCATCGCCGACAGCGTGGAATATATGGTGAACGCCCATTGCGCGGACGCCTTAGTCTGTATCTCCAACTGCGACAAAATCACCCCGGGAATGCTGATTGCCGCTATGCGGCTGAACATTCCCACCGTGTTTGTCTCCGGCGGTCCCATGGAGGCTGGGCGAGGGATCGACCCCAAAATGATTGTGGGGCCGTCCCAAAGCGGGCACGGCAACCTGATTACCGTAATGAACGCCACTGCTGACCAGGAGATTTCTGATCAACAGCTGACCGAGATCGAAAAAGCGGTCTGCCCTACTTGTGGGTCCTGTTCGGGAATGTTCACCGCTAACTCCATGAATTGCCTGACTGAGGCACTGGGGTTGGCACTGCCCGGAAATGGTTCTACCTTGGCGACGCATGCTGCGCGCCGCGACTTATTTACCCAGGCGGGCAAGGTAATCGTGCAGCTGTGCGAGCGTTACTATGGCCAGGAGGAGGACGCAGTTTTGCCTCGGGCAATCGCTTCCCGGGAGGCATTCCTGAACGCCATGAGTCTAGATATGGCGATGGGAGGCTCCTCCAATACGGTGTTGCACCTGCTGGCAGTTGCTCGCGAAGCGGGGGTGCGCTTTGACCTGGAAGATATTTCCCGACTGGGGCGCAGCGTGCCTTGTCTGTGCAAGGCGGCGCCTAACCACAATGATTACCATATGGAGGACGTGCATCGCGCCGGCGGGATCCCGGCACTGCTGGGAGAACTTGACCGCGCCGGGCTATTAAACCGTGAGGTCACCTCGATTCACGCGCCCTCGCTAGAAAAATGGCTTGCCGATTGGGACGTACGGGGTGGCTCTGCGACTGAACAGGCGGAAGAATTGTTTAAGGCAGCTCCTGGGGGAGTGCGTACTACCGAGCCGTTCTTCACTGCTAACCAGTGGAAAGACCTGGATACCGATACGGTCAGTGGTTGTATCCGCGATACCGCTCACGCCTATTCGGCCAACGGGGGATTGACGGTTTTGCGGGGGAATCTGGCAGAAAAAGGTGCCATTATTAAAGCCGCTGGAATCGATAGCGACCTGTACCATTTCCGCGGTAAAGCGATCGTGATGGAATCCCAAGAAGAGGCCATTGAGAAAATCCTAAATCACAGTGTTAAGCCTGGTCACGTAGTAGTGATTCGCTACGAAGGGCCGGCGGGCGGGCCGGGAATGCAAGAAATGCTCTACCCGACCTCCTTCCTAAAGGGGAGAGGATTGGGTAAAAAGTGCGCCCTAATCACCGATGGGCGGTTTTCGGGTGGTACTTCCGGGATTTCGGTGGGGCATATTTCTCCCGAGGCCGCTGATGGGGGCTTAATTGCCCTAATCGAGGACGAAGACGAAATCACGATTGACATCAATACTGAATCCTTGACCCTAGAGGTGCCGGAAGCAGAACTGGGTCGCCGCCGTCAGCAAATGGAGCAGCGTCCTCATCCGTACACTCCGCGTAGCCGCAAACGCACAGTTTCTGCCGCTCTGAAACTCTACGCTGCCTGCGCTTTAAGTGCCGACCAAGGTGGCGCGCGCGATGTAAGTCGGGTGACAGGTTAAAGTTCTGAATGCCAATAACCTCCGGTATTACTGAGCTGGCTGTCAAAAAGATGCGAATGGGGGCTTGAGTCGAGCGAAGCAAGACTCACCGGGGTCCCCAGAGCGCTTTTTGGCGGCCAGCGTCACGATACCAGCGTGCGTTTAGATAAGCAGTTTTGACGAGTAGTAACGGCTGAGTAGCTGAGCTGGGGGATGAAAAGATGCGAGAGGGGGCTTGAGCCGAGCGTAGCTAGGCTCACTGGGGTCCCCCGAGTGCTTTTCATCCCCCGGCGGTACCCAGCCCGGGTGTCGGCGAGCTACTTAAGTGCTAGGTCGTTGGTGTTTTCGGTGCCGCGGAACACTACCCACTTCCACCAGGCGAACTCGCCAATGAAGTTAAGAATCATGGTTACGCCCTTGATAATGAAATCGTTGACGCCGGCGTTGGCGGCCAGCGCCCCCAGCCACATAGTGATGGGGATAAAGAAGGCGTAGAAAACCGCAACTTTGGCCATTGCGATCGGAACGTTATTGGCGGACTTAAAGGTGTAACGCCGGTTGAGGGTGAAGTTATAGATCACCGACAAAGTAATGGAAATAAAGTGGGTCCAAGCGTAGGGCAGGGGAGTTAACCACTCTAAAAGGGAGAAGCTGGCGGCCTCCACCAACCCGGCGGAGATAGATAACAAAGTGAACTTAAGGGCTTGAATGGCAGCGTCTTTACCCTTAGCGGCCTCGCCGGTCAAGGGAGCTTTTGTGGTAGCTGTGGGTTCGCCCTCGGTTTCCGAGGGAAGATTTCCTTCCGAGTTCATCGAATCGCCTCCAATTGTGCGAAAATCTTTTTATTTGCCGGGTAAATATCTTTAAAAGCCGCGAACATTTGGTCGTAGCGGTCTTTGTGCTCAAGGTTCGGCTGATAGGAGGCGGTTACCGGAACCAGGGAAGAAGCTTCCGCTAAGGAAGGTATTTCCCCTAGTCCGGCGGCTATCACCAGCGCGGCTCCTACCGCTCCTACATCTTGCGGATTGGCTACTGTGTCCACGGGTTTGCCGGTAATATCAGCCAGAATCTGGCAGGTTACCGGGCTGAGTGCCCCGCCGCCAACAAACCGCAACCGGGGAGCAGTCTTGATTTTCTTTTCTTGAGTTTCCAGGAACCAGCGCACGTGGTAACACACGCCCTCTGCCACTGCGCGCAGCAGCTCAGTTTTCCCGGTTTCTAGACCAATCCCGATAAAGGCTCCTCGGGCATTGGGGTCTTCGAAGGGGCAGCGGTTGCCGTGTAGCCAAGGCGCGAATAGCACCCCACCGGCTCCGGCGGGTGCGGACTCGATTACGGTTGACATGTATTCATAGAGGGAATGGAACTCGGATTCGGGATCTTCCGCCACATCTCTCTGGTCCAGGTAAATATGGATTTCATCTTTAGCTAGGTGATCACGTACCCACTCGAGGCATTTTCCGGCGGTTTCCATCTCGGCGAAATAGTTATAGTTTCCGCTGATAGCTCCCACCACGGTGGCAATCATGGCGGAAGTATCAATCGTGATCTTGTCGGTTACGGTTTCCACCCAACCGGAAGTACCCATGTATACGTGAGTGTCGCCCTTCCTAGCGGCACCGGCTCCTACCGGGATCAGGGAAGCGTCCCCTCCTCCGGAAAAGACCGGCACCCCTGCTTTTAGTCCGAGTTCGCGGGCTTGCTGAGGGCGAAGCTGCCCCACAATATCGGTAGAAGCCACAATCGGTGGCATCAGCTGCGGGTCTACCTTCAGCATCTTCAGCATCGCGGGGCTAAAACGTTTTTCTTTTGAGCGGATATCGTACAGCAGCGTAGAAAACGCGCTGTCCTCACTCATAGTAAATTCGCCGGTCATCCGGGCAATGATCGCATCTTTAACGTCTAACCACTTGTGAGCCTTGGCTAGTTCCTCTGGCCGGTTTTCTTTCATCCAGTGATATTTCCAGACCGGATCTTTCGCCGAGGCAGACACGGCGCCGGTATGGTAGAGACTGCGCAGTAGTTTCACCAGGTTAATCCCGGCTATCCGGGGAGCCTGGCCAGCAATTTTTCGCAGCTGGCGGCCACCGCGCTGATCCATATAAGACATTGAAGGATGTACCGGACGAGCCTCTTCGTCTAGCAGCACCAGGGACTGCATTTGGGAACAGAAGCTAATTCCCTTTATTTGCGCCAGCTCCGCTTCTGCCTGGGCCTTTATTTGTGCGGTAGCGCTAGCCATTGCCGCCCACCAGTCATCGGGGTTTTGCTCAATGCCTCCCCCGGGAACTACTTGCAACCCGTAGCCTTCACTGGCGCTGGCCACCGGGCGAATCTGGTCGCTGACTTCAAATAGGCAGGTTTTAACGCCGGTAGTTCCCACGTCGTAGGTTAAGCAGTACATTATTGCCTCTTTTCTAGGGTGGACCAAAGCATTTCCGTCATCTGTTCGGCGAATTCTTTTGCGGGTGCCATCTGGTACAGCTGGGAACGCCCTTTGAAATAGGGGGTAGATAGTGAGTATTGCATCATCACCATGGTGTTATCCACGGTGAAGGCCAGGACTTCCGCGGGTAAATCCGTGCGGATGTCTCCGCGTTCCTGCCCCTGCTTAATCAGTTTGAGTAGCCCAGATGCGGTATAGCTTTCTAATTCACGGGCGATATCCAGGGTTAACTCCTGATTCCCAATCGCGGTGATTTCATGGTAAAGCCGCTGGTATTCCGGATATTCCTCGCAAGCGTTTACAGTTAATAGCATCAGTTTACGGATTTTTTCCCGCCCGCTGACTTCTGCTTTTAGAATTGCGCCAATATCGGTTTCGATAAGCCCGGCTCCCAGGTGAATCACATACCGGAACAGATTTTCCTTGGATTTGAAGTACTGAAACAGTGATCCCACGGAGACTTCGGCCGCTTTAGCAATCCGGTTGGTGTTCGCCGCTTCATAGCCCTTTGTTGCGAACTCGCTGACTGCGGCATCGATAATCCGCCTGGCTTTCTCCGGATCTAGCTGCTGGAACCGCTGCGTTGCCCATTCCATTTATGAATTCCTCTTTCCAGTGAGTGAGCTCTCACTTATCTGGCGTGATAGTAACACGTTTTCGTTCCCTCCAGACGCATTTTCGGATATTAGAGGGAAACATCGGGAGAATTGCTCTTCCTAAAACTGGCTGTTACTGCAGTTAAAAGCTGGTTTGATGAGGCGTAGTTACAGGCGGCAATCATTGACAGTAACGCCCCTAAAGGTTAACCTAGGTCACGTTGTTGTGAGTAAGCGCTCACGTTGTCTAATGGGGGTCAAAATGGATATTAATCGTCCGGGAGCGCGGCAGGTAACGCGCGAGCTAGATGAGCTAATCAAACAACCTGTTTACTCGATTTCTCCGTCTGCTTTGCGTGAGTATGAGGATGAGTATTTTGCAAAAAAGTGCACTAAATCGCGGACAATGATTCGGGAAGCGCAGGAGGTTATCCCGGGTGGGGTGCAGCATAATCTGGCGTTTAACCATCCCTTCCCCCTGGTGTTTACCGGCGCTAACGGTAACAAGCTGACTGATCTGGACGGTAACGAGTATCTCGATTTCTTGCAAGCGGGCGGGCCCACCGTCCTGGGGTCAAACCCCCCGCAGGTGCGGGAAAAAGTTATTGACTTGCTTAATACTTGCGGCCCCTCCACCGGGCTTTTTCATGAATATGAGTATCGTCTGGGCGCGCTAGTGCGCGACCTGATTCCCTCCGTAGATATGTTCCGGGCTTTCGGATCCGGTACCGAGGCCTGTATGGCGTCCATTAGGGTGGCGCGCTTAGCCACTAAGCATCGCCACGTCCTAAAAATGGGCGGTGCCTACCATGGCTGGTCAGATCAGCTTGCCTACGGTATCCGCATTCCAGGATCAAAGTTTACCCAGGCCAGCGGGATTCCCCTGCGTTGTATGTCGCTGACTGACGAGTTTTTCCCCGGCGACCTAGAAGATCTAGAACGCAAGTTAAAACATAAGAAACTCACTGGCGGCACCGCGGCGATTATGATCGAGCCAATCGGCCCGGAGTCCGGTACCCGTCCGATTACTCAAGAATTTTTACGAGGGGCGCGGGCGCTGGCGAACAAATACGGGGCGCTACTTATTTTTGACGAGGTCGTGACCGCCTTCCGGATTTCTGAGCATGGGGCTCAAGGTTACTTCGGAGTAATGCCGGATCTAACCGTGTTCGGTAAAGTGATCGCCGGTGGCTATCCCTCTGCAGGGGGTCTGGGAGGACGCAAAGAATATATGCGCTACCTCGCCGCGGGGATTCAAACCGGAGATAAAGTGAAGAAAGCTCTGGTCGGGGGAACGATGACCGCAAATCCGCTGTCCTCGCTGGCCGGCTACTACACCATTAAAGAGATCGCCGAGACCGCGGCGTGTGACCGTGCCGCCAAGATGGGGGATCGCTTAACCGATGGGTTGCGTGCCCTCATTAAGCAGTATCGCCTGCCGTTTGTAGCGTTCAACCAGCGCAGCGTGTGTCACCTGGAGACCGTGGGGACTATGCATTTTGCGATTAACTGGAAGAAACCCTGGGAGATCCCGAATGTCTTGAAGGCGACCAGTCAGCGGAAGAAAGAAATGGAGCATATGGGTGCAGCCTATATGGCCGAAGGCATTGTGACTTTGGCGGGTTCGCGTCTTTACACCTCGGCCGCTTATAACGAAGAGGATATCGACCGGGCACTTGCTGCCTTTGAGCGGGTATTCCAAAAGGTGGTAAAGCTGTGAACTGCGACGAAGACAAGAAGCGCGCGAAACTAGTCGAGCTTTCGCATCAGCTGCTCTCCGATGGGCTAGTGGTGCGCACCTGGGGTAACTTTTCGGTACGAGGCAGCGGGGACGAATTTTTGATTACCCCCTCGGGGCGCCGCTACGAAACCATGACCGCGGAGGAGCTGCCTTTATGTACCGGCTCTAAAGATTGGTCTGGCCCTTATAAACCTTCCTCGGAGTATCCGATGCACGCCCTCACCTATCGGTTATTTCCGCAGGCGCGCTGGGTGATTCATACGCACCAGCCCTATGCGTCAGCTTTGTCGTTGGCGAAAAAGGATTTCCCACTGGATGAGGAAGCGCAAGCGGCGTTGGGGCAAGAGGTGCTGCCGGTGGCTCCCTACGGGTTGCCCTCGACCAAGAAACTGCACCGCGGGGTGGAAGAAACCCTGCAGCGTACCGGGGCGCAGGTGATTTTAATGAAAGCCCATGGCGCCATGATTTGGGCCGAAAGCGCTGACCAGGCGCGGAGGCTGGCGAATGCTTTGGAAAAGGTAGCCAAGGATTTATATCAGCGGGAGCTTTCCTGCTTGCCGCCTTTGCCTGCGCGTTCGCTTACTTCCCGGCGCGAGAGGGAGGATGACACCCTAGTCTGGGTTGATGAACAAGGCCGTCCCACTACCCCTGATGCGGCCACGCAGACGAATCACTTGCGGATTTATGGGGAGCGCCCCGATGTCGGCGCCATCATTACCTGCCACCACGCAGAGGTAGCGGACTTTTTTGGAGGAAAACTACCTGCCTACCTGGATGATTATGCCCAGATTATCGGGCTGAAAGCTGATGGAACCACTCGCGGTAATGCGGTGCTGACCAACACGGCGGCCTATTGTCTTGGCGCGGATCTGGATGCTGCCCACAGCGCCCAGATAGTGCTAGAGAAGAACGCATTAGCGGCGCGTTACGCCCGCGTTTGCGGAGCAAAGCCGTTAAAAAAGGCGGAAGCACTGTTGATGCGGGAAATCTATCGCCGTAAATATTCAAAACAGGCTAGTTGATAGCAAAATAATAGGGAACCGGGTAGGAAGTAGGTGCTCGCCGGTAGAGAGGGACAGGCATGAGCAGTTCGCAAGAGCAAGCCATTAAGCGGGCGGTCGAGACCGCGCGTAGCTGTTTTAACCGCGGAACTACGATCCCGATATCTGGGCGGCAGAAAAATCTCACTGCTCTGTTACGGGAAATAGAAAAATCGCAGGCAGAGATTTATCGCGCCCTCAAGCATGACTTGAACAAGAGTCGCGCCGAAGCCTATATGAGCGAAATTTCCCTGGTGAAAGCGGAAATAAAACATCTGCGGCGTCGTCTACCTTGGCTGGCGATGCCTCGCCCTAAAATGCCTGCACTTTCTCAACTGCCCGGGTGGTTGCAGGTACAACGCGAACCCTACGGGGTGGTGTTGGTGATGAGCCCGTGGAATTATCCTTTCCAACTCACTATGGAACCCATTGCTGCCGCTATCGCCGGTGGAAATACGGTGGTAGTAAAGCCTTCTGCCTATACCCCGCATACCTGTGAGGTGATCGAAAAAATCTTGCGCCGCGCACTCCCGCCCGGAATGGTGAGCGTTATCCGTGGGGGACGCGCTGAAAATACCGCCCTGTTAGAGCAGCGCTTTGACCATATTTTCTTTACTGGCTCTCCGGCGGTGGGGCGCGTGGTAATGGAGGCAGCATCCCGTTACTTGACCCCGGTAACTTTGGAGCTGGGCGGAAAATCTCCCTGTTTTGTGGATCGCACAGCCAATATCGAAAAAGCGGCGCGCAGGATTCTGTTCGGAAAACTGCTTAACGCAGGGCAAACATGCGTCAGTATCGATTATGTTTATGTACACGAGGACGTGCGGGAGCGGTTAATCGCCGCTTTGCAGGCGGGAATCGCCCGGGCTTTGCCGAGCGAACAATACCGAAAATCTGCGTTTGTAAAAATCATTTCTCCCAAACATTTTTCCCGTCTGTCGGAGCTGCTCGCGGAACAAAGACTATTGGGCTCGAATGGGGGAGGCCGAGCGGAAGATTTCCTTGACCGGCAAACCCAGCAGATCAAACCGGTGATTGTGGACAATCCTTCCTGGGATTCTCCGGTGATGTCGGAAGAAATTTTTGGCCCGATTTTGCCGGTTCTTCCCTTTACGGATCTGGAAGCAACTTTGACGGACTATGAAGAGCGAGAACATCCGTTGGCTCTTTATATCTTTACGAAAGATCGGGGCTTTGCGCGGAAAGTGATGAGCAAAGTGAACGCCGGGGGAGTATGTATCAATGACACCTTGCTCCATATGAGCTCTTCGAAGGCACCTTTTGGGGGCGTAGGTAACTCGGGGATGGGAAATTATCACGGAGACTGGTCGTTTAAGGCTATGACCCGGGAGCAAACGGTTCTCCGTAAATCTTGGCTTTTTGATATTCCGGCGCGTCACCACCCCTATGGAGAGAAATCTTTGAAAATCCTGCGTTCCCTGCTGCGTTAGCACCTAGAGGGCGGTGGAGCTAAGTGGCGCTACCCTTTCACTACTGCAACAGGTAGTAATGGCAGCGTGCGGGAACATCTGTTCCGGTCTAGAGGGTTACTTCCTCTAGGTGCGCAGTCTTTACGTCAAGGACGAAACCTCGGACAGTGCCACCTACAAAGGGACTGTCTAGCAGTTTCTTCATGTTGTTTCGAACTGATTCGCGCACGTCCTTGAAGCCCCCGGGTTTCCAGGTGGGACGCTGCCCGGTGTCTTTTTCGAGTTCGGCGAGGAATGCTTCGTCATCGGTCTTCGACATTCCGCAGTCGGTGTGTTGAATCAGCATCACGTACTTGGTTCCCAAGCTGCGCTGGGAGGCGGCGAGGGTGCGGATGGTGTCGGGGGTGACCAGGCCGCCGGCGTTACGGATCACGTGGATTTGTCCGGGTTCTACCCCCAGCATAGTTTCCACGTTGATCCGACAATCCATGCAGGTTACCACCGCTACCTTCATCTCGGGTAGGTGAGGGGCTTCCCCGGGAAACTTCTCGGCGTAGGCGGCTTCATTTTTTAATAACTGCTCGATAGGATCCATGGTCGCTCCTGTTTTTCTACTTGTTAGTTAAATGGTAATAAATCTGCCTGCTTGGCGGGAGCATAACCGAGTTATTTTTCTTGAGCGCAATCCCACAGCCTCATAGTTTGCAAATTTGCCTGTTACCCGCTTAGGCTTTTGAGAGTACCGAGGGGCTATGGCGCAGTTGGTAGCGCGTCTCGTTCGCAATGAGAAGGTCAGGGGTTCGAATCCCCTTAGCTCCACTGAAGGGACGCTCATTTTGATACAAAGTGGGCGTCCTTTTGTATGCCCGAAATCTGAACGAAAAGCCAGGTCAGAGAGGATTTGTTTTCGTCTGGTCTGTTGGGCGGTGCCTGCAGGTAGGGAGTAGGACAGCCGAATTTCGGGTACTCGTGCTGCCTGGTGCGTGCCCGCAGGTCTGTCTTGGACATGCGGAAGGACTGCTTGACGTACCACAGGTCGTGGCAGGAACTGATTACCTCCCGACTTGCACAGTTTTTGTGTGTCATTTCGCCAGAGCATTGAGGATGTGACGCCAACGCTTGAGTTCGGCGCTTTCCTCAGTGGAAACCCGAGGACGGACTCCGGCATCCACACGCGCTCGCATCACCCAGCGCCGAAGAGGTTCCCTCGACGTCCCCAACTTCATCGCGGTATCGGCGATCACGCGGCTTTCAGACACTCCCAGATTATCCCGCAGACGATCCTCAACAAGCCTGACAGCCCGCTCCCCAAAAACTTTTATATAGTTCCTTGGCATGCGAAATCCTCTCACAAAAACCTCGGAACAAAACCCGGGATGCTTCAACGCCGAATCCTTGCTGTGCGGGGGAACCTTGTGAGACACTAAAATATGACTATCGCTGAATGGATTGTGCTCGCGGTTCTCGTGCTAGTTGGATTTGCCATTTGGTGGCATTTCTCTCTACGAAGGAGAATTGACAAGAGAATGCATGAAGCTCCGCCCGAAGAGCGTGAAGCTTTGATGAAAGTTCAACGAGATATTGATCGTGGCAAGGCGGCGCGCCAGGGATTCTTCTTCTAGGTACCGTAGGCTGCGATTCGTCTACAAGGAATGTCTGATGACTGGGCTTGGCCAGGATCGCGCTAACCAGAGATCTGTGGCAGCCAAATTAGTTGATCCGTCTGTGTGAGTATTCGGTAGTCACGATAGGGCGCCCAACGCATGAACTTTGGGTTCGGACACGAGAGTTCTTCTCGGAGGTCTCTTGATACCCTAGTCTGCGCTCTGTGGGGCTACTCGTTCGAGAACGAGATCCGGGTCAACGCCGGACGCACTCACTTCGATGAGTCTTTCACCACCCTCTCAGCACAATTGAATCGAGTAGTTTTTAGTGAGTGCTGGGATCTGTGCAGAGTATGAAGAAATCCAGAACATAAGAATAGACCTGCAAGGAGACCCCATAGGAGTTCTTGAAGGAGCGATTGCAACTATGGGAAGAATTGGGTCTATCCCGGAAGAAATCTCGCAACGGTATCAAAAGTACATAGACCTGGAAATCTTACAACCCTAAACCTAGAGTCAATAAGATAACCTTCGAACTATCGCCAGTAAAAATCGTAACTGGGTTTTGGGCTAGGGTTGAGGGGTGCAGATCGAATATCAAAACCATCTGAAACCGGGTCAGGAAGAAATCCTAGTTCGTGAACTTTTGGAACAGGCTTTTGGCCCCGAAGAGCTGGGGGAGCCGGAAGATTTAATCGCTCAGCTGCAGGCGGGGCAGTTTCAGACTTTTTCTGCTTGGGAGGGTGCGCGCCCGTTAGGGGCAGCGATAGCATGGCCGGCAACCAGGGAAGTTACTTTGCTTAGTTGGCTGGCGGTCAGTCCCCGCACTCGCGGTCACGGGGTGGGATCCAGCCTCTTTCGCCAGGCGATTTCCGCTCTGGAATCTAGCAATAATCCTCTGTTGATCCTGGGCGAAATTGAGGATCCGCAGCTCCACGCGCCCTCGGAAGATAGAGGGGATCCGCAGCGTCGTTGGGCTTTTTACCAGCGCCTGGGAGCCAAGCACCTGGACTTTCCTTTCGTAATGCCGCGCCTTAGTCCCAACGTGCCGGTAGGGCAGGATATGTGGCTTATCAGTTTCGGAGGACGCGCTCATGCCGGAATCGAGGCTAGTACCGGCAGTCTTGCGGGGCAGGGCTTGGCTTGTCCTCTAGAAAAGTTCTTGAAAACCTACCTAGAAGACAGTGGGGAAATCCGGAACGCAGACGGAAAATATCGCGCCGAGATCGAAACAATGCTGGCCGCTGCCGCCAATCTGGATTAATGTCCGCCCTAAAGCAAAAGCCGGATAAGATCGATTTGATGGCTGAAGATTACCAGGTAGGCGTAAAAATGAGCATAGAAAGTACCCCAACTATTGACGAATTTAGACCCGTGGTTCTTCGAGTTCTGCAGGACGGTCAGGTGCGACACGTGCGCGAAATCTGCGAACTTGTCGCGGACTCTATGGGGTTAAGCGAGCAGGTGCGCCAAGAGCAAATTCCCTCCGGGCAGCCTCGTTATCAGAATCGCATCAACTGGGTATGCTCTGGCCTTTTTTATGCGGGTCTTATAACTCGCCCTCGCCGGGGGCATTACCAGGTCACCGATGCCGGACTCCAGGTGGCCGAGCGTGATCTTTCCATTTATACCGATAAAGACATGCTCGAATGGGAAGTATGGGCGAAATATCAGCAAGAGATTGCTCAGCGTAAGACGAAAAGTGGCCAGGCGGAAGCAGAGACTGAACCTAGTAGCAATCCGATTGAAGTAATGAGTAATGCCGAGCGCGATTTTAATGCGCAAGTAGAAACTGAACTCCGGAAATATCTGCAAGATTCCTCTCCAGAGTTTTTCGAGAAAGCGGTCATCGACTTGTTATGGGCTATGGGATACGGAGGTGACTACGGAGGCAAACAGCATGTTGGTCGCTCTGGTGATGGAGGTATCGATGGGATTATTCGCCAGGATGCATTGGGACTAACCAATATCTATATCCAGGCAAAACGTTATGCAGATACCAACAAAGTTGGGGATCCAGAGATCCGTAATTTTATCGGTTCCTTGGATTCACGTGGCGCCAACTTAGGAGTATTTATCACTACCTCGGACTTCCAACCCCGCGCCGTTACCACTGCAAAAAACTACTGACATGGGAAAATCATTCTGATTAACGGTACCAAACTCACCGAATTGATGCTTAATTACGGAGTGGCTGTCCACCAGGCAAAACAGTTCACTCTTTACAGTATCGATGAAGATTTCTTCGAAGAATCTATTGCTTAAGTGCGTTAAGCAGCCGTTTTTTGATACTCCTGAGGGTGCATCGATAGCTTATTCCCGATTGAGCTACCAGTTTCCCGGCTATCACAATCCGCAGCGCCACAATCATAGGGTTAACAGTTCCGCGCGTTAGCCTGCAGCGTTGGTTGTTGAAAAGGTAGTTAAGTGTGAGGAAGCGCATATAAAGGCGATCTTCATATCTTATTTGAAGTCGGATATCATGATTTTCGGAAACGTTTCCGGCGATGCCGCCGCCTACGCCTTGGTCGAGGAGGACCAGTGAAATCAAGAATTAGTAGAAGTTTTTTGGGATTTTTTATAGCTTTTCTGCTGGTAATGGCAGGTAGCGCTACTCCCTTAGCTCACGCGGGTCCCAATAACCAGGTAATGTACCTGAACTTCAAACCGGATCCCACCGTTCAAAACCCTTTAACTGTTTACCGAGTTGAGTACTGGGCTGATGGGCAGGCAAAGCAAAGTCAAAAGTTCTCCGCCCAGCAACCGGAAGGGTATATCAACACCAATATCTTGGCGCCAGGCGATCCCCTGAACTTTCGGGTGTACCGCACTGACACCACTTCCATACAACCAGGACAGAGCGAAAATCGAGTCTGGGAATCCGCCGTGTATACTGGCGCGAAACCGGGGAACTCGGTTTTCACCAGGTGGGATGCTCGTAGTTTCAGCTATAACCAGGACGGACTGGAACCGGCAGCAGACGGCAAGCTAAAGGTAAGTTTTACCCCCGATCCCAATGTGCCCGCATCGGAATATAACCTGTGGGTATGGACCGAGGGTTCGGGTGGCTACCCCGTGGCTTTCACCGGAAAGGATGGGGCAGGCAACCTAACCGCCGAAGTCACCGTTCCGGCTCCGAATGAAAAAGTTAATTTGATTGTGCGCCGCTCGACTGCGACAAACGACTGGGAGTGGCAAACCTCTGACTTGAAAGATATCCCGGTTCCCGGCGGGATTGATATAAAAACCGATGGCAGCTATCAGCTAAAACCCGCCGAAAATCCCCCTGCCCTCCCTACCGAGGTCACTGTCACTGTTCACTATCTGCGCTCCGACAATAAATATGACAACTGGAATGTGTGGACTTGGCTTCCGGAAACGGAAGGAAAGCAAGCGGATTTCGATGGAAACCATACCGCCACCATTACTCATAAAGGCCTAAATGGGATTGAAAAAGTTGGTCTGATTGTGCGCCGTTCGGAACCCGGAAATGAATGGGCAGAGAAAAACACTCCCGACGACCTCTTTGTTACCAAGTTCCCCCAGGGGAAAGCCGAAATCTGGATTGTGCAGGGCGACCCCAAGATCTACTATTCGGAAGCAGAAGTACCTAAACCCGCGTCCACCAGTAATTGCGCGGATCTACATACTTCCCAGTTCAATGAAAAGTACTTTTTCGAGGGCGAGTTAGGGGCTATTTACTCCCCGGAAAAAACCACCTTTAGGGTATGGGCTCCCACTGCCCAAGCAGTCGATTTCGTTAACTATTCCGAGAACGGAAAAGTCACTGCCATGACCAAAGGGGAAAAGGGAACCTGGGAGATTACGCTCGCCGGTGACAAAAAGGGACTGCAGTATCGCTACCGCCTCCATTTTGAGGGCGGAAAAATTAACGAAGCTATCGATCCCTATGCCCGGGCGGTTACCGCCAATGGAACTCGCACCGTGGTGGTTGACCCTGATAAAACCGTGCCCAGCAACTGGGATGGCAAACGGATGCCCGCATTTTCCTCGATGAAGGACGCGATTATTTACGAGGCACACGTACGCGATTTAACCATCGGCCCTGATAACGGCATCACCAACAAGGGCAAATTCTTGGGGCTTACCGAGGCGGGTACCAAAACCAAGGCAGGGAATCTTTCTGGCCTGGATTATCTAAAATCTTTGGGCGTCACCCATGTGCAGTTATTACCGATTTTTGATTTCGGGTCTGTAGATGAGCTGGGCGATCTTTCCTATAACGCCCAATACAACTGGGGATATGATCCTCAAAACTACAACGTTCCCGAAGGCTCGTACGCGACCAAACCGGCGGATCCGACTTCGCGTATTCTGGAACTAAAGTCAATGGTAGAAACCATGCATGCTAACGATATGCGAGTGATTATGGATGTGGTTTATAACCATGTCTACAATCCGGAAACGTCTCCGTTGCAGCAAACTGTCCCTGACTACTATTTCCGGATGGATGCGAACTGTAAGTTCCAAGACGGGACCGGAGTTGGCAATGAAACCGCCTCTGAGCAACTGATGATGCGCAAGTACATTGTTGATTCGGTTACCTATTGGGCAAAGCACTACGATATTGACGGTTTCCGTTTCGATCTTATGGGTATCCATGACGTGGAAACCATGAAAGCGGTACGGGAAGCCCTAAATAAGATCGATCCCTCAATTGTGATTCTGGGCGAAGGCTGGAAGATGGGTAACCATCCCAATGGGGTAGCAGCCGCTAACCAGGAAAACGCGCAAAAGATGCCCGGAATCTCGTTCTTCAATGACCAGTATCGTGACACTGTAAAGGGCGATAACTTCGAGTTGAACCACACCGGATTTATCAGCGGTGCCAACGAAAAGCAACGCTCTTGGGATTTGTTGAACAATATCAAGGGCGCCCAATATGTGCGAGACTACCTGAGTCCGAATCAATCGGTGGTCTATAACGAAGCCCATGACAACTACACCATGTTCGATAAACTGAAAGGCAGTTTGCCGCCAGGTACCTCCGATGGGGAATTAGCTCAGCGGCACGCCCTCGGTACCGGCACCCAGTATCTGGCCAATGGTGCGGTATTCATCCACGCGGGGCAGGAATTCTTACGCACCAAAGCGGGAGATCACAACTCTTATAAGTCTCCCGACTCGGTTAATGTTTTCGATTATGACCGGGCTCAGAAATACGAAAAGGAAGTAAAGTTCTTCCGGAATTTAAACCAGTTCCGTAAGCAATATGGTTTTATACGCCAGGGCAGTTACGAAGCTGTAAACCAGAAGTACACGCATGAAATTATTGCTGGTGAAGAAAGTATTGCTACTAATCATGTGGGTTATACCGTAAAGGATGCTTTCCCGGTGAAAACTAAGAGCGGTAAAGACAGTGCCGATGCGTTCGCGTACGTGAATGCAGACAATCAGGCTTGGGAGGCACCCTTGCCGGCTGGGGAATACGAGGTGATGATTAAGGGGTTGGACGTTTATCAAAAACCGGTAACTCTCACTTCAAACGGTAAAGTTACGGTACCTCCCTTAAGCATTTTGTTGGTGAGGGAGGCACCGGCGCCCGAGCCGGAACCGGAGCCAGAACCAAATCCGGAACCCAATCCAAATCCGAATCCCGATCCAGGGGGAGACCCGAACCCTCAGCCACAACCTGAGCCGGAACCAAATCCGAACCCTCAGCCGAAGCCAGATCCGGGTATAAACCCGCAGCCGAATCCGCAGGGACCTGCTTCTGGCTCGACGCAGCCGACGCACAAACCCTCTGGAAAGGTTAAGGGTTCCGTCCAAAATCGCAGTGCAGAAGAGCTGGTGAAGACGGGAGCCGGTGTGCCCGAGATGGTACTTATCTCGTTGCTGTTAGGGGCTTCGGGGGTTGTGCTGGTTTTCCGCGCTCGCAAACGCGGATAGGCTAGCGCGGTCTTAACCTGCTACTTTGCCTTGTATTTTGCGAGGTATAACGGGGATGGGGTCCGCGTGATTTTCGCGCGAGTACCGCCCGTCGCCCTCTGGAAAACAACAGGTTTTCCTGGAGGGCACGGGCGGACTAGGCTGGTTTATATAGATATTTAATTCTCCTTTTGGGATTGGGGTGAAGCATGGAGGAACAATCCGTGCAAGTGGGAGCGCCGATTCCCGGGCGCACAGTGAGCTTGCGGCAGGTACCGGATTTGGTGTTCTCCGGCATGATTGTGGGGGCGGGGGTAGCCTTGCGCCCGCTGCCGGGATCGAAAGAAGTAACCGCGGTAGCCCCCATTTCGGGGCGCTTAGTTAAGTTGTTTCCGCATGCCTTTATGATTACCAGTGGGGAACAAACGGTGTTGGTGCATTTAGGGATTGACACCGTGAAGATGCGGGGGGACGGTTTCACCTGCCACGCCCTCGAAAATGAAATGGTTAAAGCCGGAGAACCCATTACCACTTTCTCGGTGAAACAAATTGAAAAGGCGCGTTACTCGCCGCTGTGCCCGGTGGTGGTATTGGATTCCACCCCCTCTGACCTGGAAAATCTCCGCCCGGAAGGTAATCAAGTGGAAGTGGGGGATTTACTCTTCGAAATCAGCGCCGCTCCTGCCGGCGATCCCAGCGAGTGGTAACCCCTGCACCCGGTTTCCCGAAAGTGAATAACCAGTGGTGAGTCCAACTTCTGTTCAATGATTTTAATAACGTATCCATCTTTGCGTCGCGCTAAGCCAGTAATATTAAAGAGGACAAAACAAAACTAGGTTTTGTCAATCAATGGTTTGACTGGAGAGATAATGTCGAAAACTATGGAAAGAATGATCAGTTTCCTGATCGCCCCGCTGCTATTAGTGGGGATGGGGCTACTGTCTGTCACACAACTGCCAAGTGCTAACGCCGAAGATAGTGACTCCGATAAATCCGTGCGGATCGAAATCCTGCCGGAAATATTTCTCAAACCTGGCGGCAAGGAAGTGTTAGCCAAACCAGAGGAAACTATCGGGGTGGGACGCTCGATGGACGTATTTGGCGGATCCCCTACGGGACAGGTTTTGGAAGCTTGGAAGAACGTTGCTTTCCATGTCTACAACCAGGACGGAAAACTAATCGAAACCACCAAGGGTACGGTTGGAGATAACAAGCGCTGGGGAGGCGCGAAATACTTAGGCCCATACCCGCAGGGGAAGGCCTATACCGTAAAGGTAGATCCCTCCACCCTGCCAGCTGGCTATCACTCGTGGTTCACAGCCCAAAAATCTGGGTATCCGGAGGCTACAGGCGGGAAAACTGACATGATGACAGTGCCCCAAGATTCCCAGTCCGCCACTAATGCTGCAGGCAACGTTAACCCGATTGCGGAAACCCGCTTCCACATGGACGTGGTGAACATTGCTTATGCGAAGAACCCGGAAGTAGCCAAGGATCTGTTTACGGTAGATGCGAAGAGAAAGGTCACCGGGCTCAATCCGAAATATAAAGTCGGCAGCGACTATGTGCTCAAGCCCATCGATCAAGATGGAAAGGTGCTACTGCCTACCTCAGCAGAAGCAGATAAACTTGCTGCCGAAGGTTACATGCCTAGCCAATATTATTTCTACTACAAGGACAAGGCCGCTCCGATCTCCGCGCTAAAATTCCATGAAGGTTTTAGTTATTTGCGGTACTGGGAGGGAGTTGACCAGGTAAATACTAAGGCTAAATTTAAGTCTTCCA
Source organism: Varibaculum cambriense (assembly GCF_032557235.1). GTDB lineage: Bacteria > Actinomycetota > Actinomycetes > Actinomycetales > Actinomycetaceae > Varibaculum > Varibaculum cambriense_C. The sequence continues at coordinate 48,017 of NZ_JAWGMB010000008.1, read as the reverse complement.
GTGTCTTTACGGTGATGTTGGATCAAAAGATTCCGGCAGTTACCTTCTATAAGGGCGCGCCTCAAGAAGGTAAGGATCCCGAAGTTTTGGCTACCCAGCAGGTCTATTACCGACATTCCCTTGCCGGAAACTGCCTAAGTGATGGCAAGACTTGCCTACCGAAGAAGCTCCCCGCCGCTCCGGCAGCTCCGGCAGGGCAGGTGTTCAAAGAATGGAATACCAAGGCAGATGGCAGCGGACAATCTTTCAACGCCGAGACTGTAGTTATGGCGGATATGGCGGTCTACCCCGTGTATGGCCAGAACACCCCACCCGTCTTAGAGGTCAAAGATGCTACTATTACCGCTGGTGATGAGCTGGATTTACGTTCCCTTATTACCAAGGCTTTTGATGAAGAGGACGGAGCTGACCTCGCCGGTAAGGTAGAGATTGAAAAAGGCAACTTTGATCCGGCTAAACCGGGCACCTACGAAGTTAAGTTCACCTTGACCGATATGAATGGGGAAAGCATATCTGCCACCGCGAAAATAACTGTGGAGGAAGAGTCCGCGCCGAATCAACCAGATAAACAGGACAAGCCGGGCAAACAGGAGAATTCAAAATCCTCGTCCCGCGGTGACAAGCAGCAGATGCCATCAACTGGAGCAGCAGGAAGTAGTGCTTTAGGCATCGCTTTAGTTTGCCTCTTAGCAGGTATGGCTGCCACTAGCAGAGCGCGGGTGAGTCGGAAACGATAAACCAGGCTCACGCTACTAGCCTCCTCCCTACGGAAACTGGGGGAGGGAAGAGAGTCCCATAGACAGAGAGTGGGGGCGGATTCCTTTGGAATCCGCCCCCACTTTTGTTCCCCATCTCAAGCAAATAAGGAGATATCAATACGCTCAATCCTTATTGCTGGTATTAACTTTAAGGTACGTTCCTGGAAGGGAATATAAATGAATCTGGAAGTAGCCTCTACGTTTGGTAAAGACTGCAGTTCAAAACGGTTCCTGAAGGATTTCTCTATTTTTCCCAAGAAGTTTCTGGAAACTAAAATCCCTGGTAGTGGCAATAAAATGTAAGTTATTGCTTGTTAACTTAGTGATCTGCAGGTGGCACTAGGCGACTAACCCAAGCGGCTATCTGGTCACGTAGAAAATCAACTTTTTCCGCATTCGCGAAACTGCCATCAGGTTTGCGGTAGTTGGCAGGAAGTTGTCCGTAAAGGCTGAGCTTTTCTAAGAACAGTAATTCACAATTGGGAGGTAGCAAAGCCTGGGGATCCTCAAGCAGGGGCGCAAACCATTGGGAAGCCAAGGTTTGAGGGTCAACTACAAATAAAGCCGGTAACGCAATATCGTGCAGTAACTTCTCAGTGTCGACCATGGTTAGTTCCGCCAAGGTGCGTTTGCCGATTACATAATAAGGACGACTCGCACCTTGGTCATTGGGAATCCGAGTATGCCCCACCCGCTCTAATTCCGCTAGTTGGGACGAAGAAAACACGTCCTCCCAAGGAACCTCGGCGGGGCCGAGAATTGGGGCGGTTAACACTAGCGCCTGTACCTTATCTGGCACGGCACGTAACGCTACCAAGGCACCCGACCCATCTGCGTGCAGCACCTGTTGGTCAAAACCACGTTCAGACAGCCAGCCGCAAGCTGCCTTTAGATCCTCGATCTGATTCTCCAAACTGATCACATCATCCGAGCTATTTCCGCAGCCCGAAAAATCTAATTGCAAAGTGCTATACCCTGCGGCGCGATAGGATTTTGCGAAGGCATCAAACCATCCTAAACCGTGCCGATCAAGCAAAAATGAGTGCGCGAAAATCACTGCGCGGTTACTGGCGTCCACTGGAACTACAAAGTCGGCCGCCAAGGTTACCCCCCGAGAAGTGGGGATGCTGATTTCACTCATATATCCACCGTAAACGGTGAGGCATAAAAAATGTTGTGAAAAAATACAAAAAACACTTAAGGAAAACTTTTACTATTTTCGCGTAAGACCCCGGTAGATCCGTGAGATAGAATAGCTAACAGTTGTTCTTATCGACGTGAAAGGTGTTGACCGTGGGGAAAAAACTATTGACCGTCCTCGGTATTGGTGCTGGTATTGCGCTAGTTCGCCGCGAAATTCGTGAAAATCCTGAGGGTGGAGTAGCTAAAACCGTTAACGCGGTGACTTCCAATCCTCAGGTGCGCCGGGCAGGAGATGCCACCAAACAAAAAGCTTCCGAGCTTTTTCGTCGTCAAGGGGAAGCTGTTACCGACAAGGTTGCGGATGCAGTCAAAGAACGAATCTTTGGAGTAACGCCGGCTAGTAAATCGGAACCAGAATTTGTAGATGTAGAGATTGAGGAAATAACCGTTGAAGGGCCGGATTCCCGACTCTAAAATGACTGACCCAGTTGTTAATAGTGCAGATACTGATCCAAGCAAAGTATCTCCAGTTTCTAAAAAACAACTGCGGCGGTGGCGCAAATACCTCGCGGAAGAACGTCTAGAGGCTGATACTTACCGTTACCTAGCACGACGGCGGAGCGGAGATGAACGGGAAGTTCTCCAAGAATTATCAATCGCCGAAGAACGCCACGAGCAGTATTGGTTAAATCTATTGGGGGAGGACGCGCTTCCTACCCCTCGGGCAAGTCTGCGTTCGCGTCTCCTCAATTTTTTCACTCGGATTTTCGGGACCATCTTTATGTTGGCGATGATGCAGCGGGCAGAGCAACGTCACGACTATGAGGCTGACCTGGATGTCCCCAAGGAAATGGTGGCGGATGAGAAAATTCATTCCGAGGTAGTGCGAGGCTTAGCAGCCCGTCAGCGTGCCACGATTTCGGGTAGTTTCCGAGCTGCGGTTTTTGGTATCAACGATGGTTTGGTATCTACCTGCGCTCTCATTTTAGGAATTTTTGGTACCGGAGTTTCCAAAACCACCATTATTGCCACTGGGCTTGCCGGTCTGCTTTCGGGAGCGCTGTCGATGGGGGCAGGGGAATATGTGTCTGTGCGTTCCCAAACTGAGCTTTTGGCTTCTTCTTCACCAGATCCTGAGTCCGAACACGCCATCGATAAATTGAATATGAATGAAAACGAATTGGCTTTAGTGTTTCGGGCGCGTGGAGACGATGCCGAAACTGCAGACCGAAAGGCTGCTGCCGCTTTTTCCAAGATTAGAAAAGGTGGACATGCCTACTTAGACTCGAATAGTCAGGAATACGAAGAAATCGGTACCGGTATGAAAGCAGCGATTTCTTCATTTACTTTTTTCGCTATCGGAGCTTTCATTCCGCTTTTTCCGTTTTTGCTGCCGCTCTCGCCCCTGCAAGGTGCGGTAGTGGCCGTGGTTTTAGTAGGTTTGGCGCTAGTTATTGTGGGCGGAATCGTGGGGCTGTTGTCGGGAGTGAATCCGGCTCCGAAAGCGCTGCGACAACTCTTGATTGGGTATGGAGCCGCGGGAGCCACCTACCTGTTGGGGTTAGGGATCGGCACCCAGCTTTAGCTAGCTTAAATCCCGCTGCCGGTAGCTGGACTGTTAGCCGAATTCTCCCGGGAGTCGGGGGTCTTCAGGGTATCTGTTCCTCTCACTACTCAAGTTATCGCCACCCTTAGTATTTCGACCATTATTTTTATCGCGCCACCGTATAATCTGCCGCAGCTGACGGGGAGTGAGAGTGATCCTGATATCCGGAGCCTCGGGAAGCACCCAGCCTCGCCACTGGGATAAAAGCACAAATACCAGGGCGGTAATAATCGAAAGCGCCATGCCTAGTACTGGCATCCCAAGTTTGAAGAAAACCACCATTATTACTGCGGAGGTCGCAGCGGGAGTGGCATAAAGGTTAGCGCCTCCAAAAATCTTAGGGATTTTTCCCACCATCACATCCCGGATGATACTGCCCCCTACAGCTGTGGTTAGTCCCATCATTAGTGCAGGCAGTATTCCTAGTCCGAGGGCGAGAGTTTTTTGGGCGCCTGTGGCCGCCCAGCATCCTAGGCAGAGGGCGTCGGCTACAGTTATCAGCCGGTTTGTCCATTTTGATTCTAGACGCCAAAAAAACGCCACGGCTGCACCCAGGAGGGCACCCCCTGGATAAAAAGGATCCGTGAATGCCACCGGAATTTGTTGTAGCAGTACGTCCCGAGTCATCCCGCCCCCTAGTGCGGAGATAACCGCGAGGGTAGCGAATCCGACTGCATCGAAATGGCGTTCTCGAGCAAGTTTTGCTCCAATTATCGCGGCACAAAACACTCCGGTCACATCTACTGCTCGGAATGCGAGCTCGAGGACTTCGGGGCCAAAAGAACTTGTGGGCATACCTATATTTTTGTCTTTTTCCCCCTAGTTTTTCCACTCCTGGATTAGTCCTGCGGATGTCCCCCTAGCAGCTAGTCCATCTCCTTCTTAGGGAGCAGGTTTTATCGCAACCCCAGGTTTCCCTCTATGTTGAGGTACGCATATGCATACGAGAGCGCTTTTATCGGAGTTTGGGCAGGGCGGTTAGTAGGCGCGATGGTGAGGGGAAAGAGTGTGTGCGAAAAACTAAATACCGCAGGGGGAGATTTTATCCGAGTGGGTGCGGTGGGCACGTAGGGGTGGGTTTTATCCGAGCAGGCGCGGTGGGCATAAGAATTCGGAAAATTCTTGGGCATTTTTCGAATTCTTGGGCAGGAGCAAAAACCCACCTCTGCGCGCCGAAATAATCGGGGTTTTTACCGAGCCAGACCCGGACATGGAGTGCTGTTACCGAGCAGGATCCGGGTTGATTGCGGCATCAATTTTACGCTTAGAAGGCAACCCTGCCAGGAGCAATATTCCAGCTAGCGACAAAATGGTATAGAACCAGAAGAGGCGAGTAAATCCTTCGTTTAACCCCATCTGGAATGCGGTCTCTATCTGCTCGCGATGGGACTCAATATCTTTTAGATATTTAGCTCGCATTTGTTCCACACTTGGAGGCACCGTTCCCATCTGGGCTTTTATCTTGGCTTCTTGTTGATCAAACATAAAGTTCGCTATGTCTTTACTGCGATCTACTATGTTGGTAACATCGGCGGTTTTAATTTTGTCTTGCAGAGGAGCAGGCATATCGGACATCTTGAATCCCATATCTGCTTTCGTCTTGGGGGCGTCAGTTTCCGGACTGGGCTTTTGCTCCCGGGTATTTGTCTGCGCGTTAGGAGGCATGGTCGGCTTCTCCGCTTGCCCTTGCGGAGGCATTCCTGCGGGCATCTTTCCGCCAGCTTCGGATGCCTCCGCCGTCATAGCGGGCATCGCTGGCATTTCCATCGCGGGCATCGCGTCCATGACCTTGCCGGAAAGTCCTCCCATCGCGGTGGCGAGTAACCCTACTAAGATCGCGGGAGCCAAAGTGGTGCCCAGTGAGCGAATCAAAGACAGTGTTGCTTGTCCGGAATTAGCATCAGACTCGGGAATCAAATGCAAGATTAGGTAGGTTAGCGGTGCACCCATCAAGAACCCTAGTCCTAGTCCCATCACAAAAATGGAAACTGAGTTAGAAAGAATACCTGGGTGGGCGCTTGCCCAATAAATCAGCATAAATCCAGCGATCGTGGAGATCACTACGCCAACTCCTAGAACTGCGCGAGGACCGAAACGGTCAGTTAGCCGTCCGCTTAAAGGCGCGCCGACTGCCGAGGCCACGCCAATAATAATCGTGAGGTAACCACCGGCTCCTGAGGGTAGACGCATGCAATTTTCGGCGAATTGGGGGATGAACATGACGGTCATCATTAAGATGCCAGACACTGCCCCGAACATTAGGGTGCAGCCCACGTTGATCGTACCGAAATACTTGAAATCGATGAGGGGATCGCGGGCGCGTTTTTCTGCCACCCAAAATACTGGCAGTAAGATTACGAAAAGCAGTAATCCCACCCAGACGTCACGATTCTGGATCGACTTGCTAATGTTGGTGAAGTCGAGATTCTGAAAAGCCCACAGTAGGGCAGTAATCATTATTACCAGGATAAATACGCCTGGTACGTCTAGTTTTCGATCTGAACTTTGATTCTCTTGCGGCAGTGACCAAATTCCGAGGGCGACTACGATTACAGCAATCGGAACATTAATGTAGAAGATCCATTGCCAGTTTTCTTGTCCGGCGATATCCAAAACTAAAGAACCTGCGGAACCACCGAATACTGAGGCGACGCCGTACACCATGCCGACCAGCCCCAGAGCCATTCCTCGTTTGGAAGGAGGAACAATGGTTCCTACTGCGGCCGTTGCCACCGGCATCATCCCGCCGCCTCCGATTGCTTGGATCGCGCGGGAAGCGAGCAGCAATCCTAGAGAGGAGAAGTCTTGTGCTAGTCCGCATCCTAGGGAGCCAAGCCCAAATAGTCCGATAGCCAGCACGTATACTGGTTTACGGCCAATTATGTCCGCGATTTTTCCGATTACTGGAATCGCTGCCGCATAGGCGAGGGTGTAAATAGTAAATACCCAAACTCCGACTTTGTCATCGACTCCGAGTCCGTTTTGAATAACTGTACGCGCCGGGTTTACGATCCCCATATCTAGGGCGCCCATGCCGATTCCTGCTAAGTAGAGGACGAGGACGAGCTTCCAGCGCTTAGGAGCGGTAAAGTCGGCCGGTGCGTCCTCGTCTTTCCCCTTGGCTGTTTCAGAGGGTTTTTTCGGTTCTGTTGTTACCTCGGTTTTCGAGGAATTAAGTTCGGTGCTCATGTTAATCCTTCACTTAGCCAGTGGTTGTTGGCGAGACTCTTAAACTTCTAGGTGGTGGGAGGTGTCTACGGATTCCACGAACTCGCGCAGCATTTCGGTAAAGATGGTTAATTCTTTCTGACTGCGTTCGGCAAATAAGCCGCTGAGACCGGCCTCCATGGGTGCGGTAAAATCATGTCCGATTTTCCCGCCTAGTTCCGAGATACGCAGTATGGTTTTACGGCGGTCGCTATCGCTGGTTTCGCGATTTACGTATCCAGAATCGACTAGCCGATCAGTCAAGTAACTGACTGCCGCGCGAGTAATGTGTAGTTGCTGCGCTAAATCCGAGGGGGAGAGGGGAGTCCCTGCCAGTTCAGCTTGCCAGATTTGTAGTAGCGCTTCCCCGTCTTTTCCGTGTAGTCCCATTTTTGAGGAATACCGGTTAATCAGGTCATTTGAAGCAAACACCATTCTGTGCAGTTCGTACAGGAGTTGGTCGATAAGCTTCTCGCGCCTCTTGGCAGATGTCGCAGCATTATTCATGTAGTTAAGTATATTAACAATTAAAAAACTTAAGCAACCCGGATTAAGGTTTTATACCCCTTGCACGACTTGATCCCGCAGGGATCCCTCGGTTAGGGAGTCACCGATATCGGGATTAATGCCCAGAGGAGCCGGTTTTATCCGAGTGGGTGCGGCGGGCATAAGAATTTGGTAAATACCTGGGGTATTTCCCAAATTCTTGGGCGGGAGGAAAAACCGGCTCCTTTGGGTACGGCTGTAGCACGCGCGTAACAGCGATTTAACCAGCAGGTATATAAATTCGCCGGGGTAGGCTTTATCCGAGTAGGTGCGGTGGGTGTGCGAGCCGCGGCCGGTAAAAGATACGAGAGGGGCTTGACCTGCGTAGCAGGTCATGGGGTCCCCGGAGTGCTTTTACCGAGCCAGGCTCGAACTTGCAGGTACAGCTGCAGGTACGCGGACTATTACCGAACCAGGCTAACCAGCGGGAAGGGGCTGCGCGGGGCAGGATGACGCCACCGAAGCCATTGCGCGCTTTTCTTCGGGAGTAACCCACAGTTTCCATTTTTGTTTTATCGCGGTCTGTAAAGCAACATATTGGCATTGAAACCCTTTATTTGGGGGTAGCCAACTGGCAGAGTCCTTATCTTTCTTATCTTGGTTTGCCGTTCCATCAACCGCCAGCAGATTCAACGGATCGTTGGCGAACTGTTCACGAGTCTTAGAGTCCCACCGGCTAGCTCCGGTTTTCCACGCATTGGACAGGGCGACTACGTGATCTATTTGCACCTTGCTGGAGCTTTGGGCACCTTTGTGAAACTGCTGGTAGCGGCCGGTGTAAGGTTCGGTAAACTCTCCGCTAACCACTACACAGTCACGGGTTCCAGGCTTGGTGTGTACCTGTGAAAGGTCACGTTTTAAAATATCGTTCCGGGTATCACAACCATTGCGATCAACATCTGCCCAGCGGATCCCGAATTGGGAACGCTGATAGGGGGAGGCGCTTTCCCACTCGCCCTCAGGTAAAGAGGCAACTGCCTTGACTAAATCGGTTTGCACCGATTCGGAGAGGATTTGATCCGCGCTTTTTCCCCAATCTGGAAGCGTTAGTTGGGGAGCTCCCTTGGTGGAGAGTCCGGCTAAATCTGGACCTAAACCCGGAATAAAAGCCCAGGCTAACAGGGCAAGAATAAAGGTGGCGATGATGCGGTTTCCCCAAGAACCCTTCCCTGGCCGCCACCGGCGTCTACCTCGCCTGCTATACCCCATGTATCTATTGTGCTTATTTTGTGTAAGCTTTCCTACTTAGCTGTACCGCTGCCGGAAGTATTGGCTTTTTTCTCCCACGGTGCACAATAGAAGTATGTTCACGCTTTCCCAGGCAGGTGCCCTCGCCCCTGAGCTTCCGGCGACTAGTATACTGCCGGAGCTGAAAGGCGTCCTCGAGACCGTAGGAAAAGCAATTGTTACGGCAGCACCGGGATCAGGGAAAACTACTTTGGTTCCTCCTTTTTGCTGGGCTCTTGAGGACGCGCGGGCAAAAACTAGCGCCGAGGCAGCGGGGGTAATCGTGACCGAACCGCGCCGGGTTGCTGCGCGAGCGGCGGCTAGCTATCTTCAGACCTTATTGCCTCGAGATGAATGTGATCTGGCCGCGAAAGTGGCATTTTCGATCCGGGGAGAATCTACTCGCAGCCGTGATACCCGCATAGATTTTGTCACTGCCGGCCTGTTTTTGCGACGCCTGCTGGCAGATCCAGAAGTTTCTGGTATTGGCACGGTAATCATTGATGAAGTACACGAACGATCATTAGAGACTGATGTCTTATTAGCTCTGCTTTGCGAAGTACGGCAGCTGCGTCCGGAGTTGCGGATAGTGGTGATGTCGGCGACTTTAAATAGTGATCTTTTCCGTCAGGTCTTAGGGGAAGATACCCCCGTTTTAGAGGCGGAGGGCAAACTTTTCCCCCTGCAGGAAGTATTCGCACCGCCGCCAGCGCGGGTGCGCCGGATTAGTGAACGAGGAACCTCTTGGGAGTTTCGGGATTATTTGGCCGATCTGGCGTTAAACCGTCGTATTCAAGGTGACACTTTAGTGTTTGCCCCCGCAATCGCAGATGTAGAGGCGATTGCCGCTACTTTGCGGTCGCGCGCTAGTCAACCGCAGCGAATCATGACCCTGCACGGGCAGTTATCTGCCCGTGAGCAGACAAAAGTACTGTCCCAGGGCGCCTCTGCTGTTAGCGAGGACGCCCTGAAGCCGGGGGAGGGGCGGATTATTGTGGCCACTTCGGTGGCAGAATCGGCGCTTACCGTTCCCGGGGTTCGCCAAGTGGTTGACAGTGGATTATCGCGGGTTCCCAGTCGGCGCTTGCGCGGAAATGCCGGGGGACTCAGCACCTTGAGTTGCTCGCGAGCCGCGGCAGCTCAGCGTGCAGGCCGCGCCGCGCGCCTGGGACCTGGGTATGTAATTCGGGCCTATGACCAGCAAACTTATGCGCGCATGGAAGCCGATACTCAGCCGGAAATCTTGCGCAGTGATTTGGCGCAGACCTATTTGCAGCTGGCAGATTGGGGGCAAACTGACCTGGAAGTTCTGGCGCTGCCGACTCCCCCTCCGCCTGCTGCCTGGCAGCAGGCGGAGAAGGAATTACAGGCTCTCGGCGCTATAGATGCTAACTGCCGGATTACCGCTTTTGGGCGCCAGCTGGTGCAAATTCCAGCTCACCCGCGCCTGGCACGTGCCCTGATTTTGGGGGCACGTCTGGTAGGTGAGCGCCGCGCCGCCCAAGTGGTCGCGGCTTTACAGGCAGATCTGCGCAGTTCAAACGGTGATTTGTGGGCAGCGATTCAGCGTGCGGAACGTCAAGGAGATAAAACCTACCGCACTGAGCGCAGCCGTTTTGAGGCGTTGGCGCGGCGCTATCACAAAATGGATTTCATTAGTGACGCTTTTGATTACTCGCTGTTAAAAGCCACAGATCAGTTGGGACGAACCGGCGTAAACAGCCATGAAGCGCAGTCTTCGCTTAGTTTGCAACACTTTGCAGGAGATCTAGGTGTAGGGGTAGTGGTGGCGATGGCTTTCCCTGACCAAATAGGCCGGTTAACCAACAAAGCTGGCGGGTATCAACTGTCTGGTTCGGGAGCGGCTCACCTAGACAATGACAGTTCTTTGTCCACTAGTAAGTGGTTGGCGATTGCCGAAATCGGGGTGCGCGAAGGAGGGAATGATCAAATTCGTTTAGCCGCACCTTTGACTGAAGAATTAGCCTTAGAGCTGGGGAAACATTTAGTACAAGAGAAACCCTTTGAAGAATTTAGGGACGGAAAAATCTGCGCGTGGCAAGAAAGATTATTAGGAGAAATCCCTCTGCAGCGCCAGAAAGCGAAAATCCGGGAACCTGAACGCCTCCTAGAAGCCGAATATCAGCGAGTGGGACTAGATTTTCTATCTTGGAATCCTAAAGCCAGTCACTTACGTGCCCGCTTGCGCTGGGCGGCGCACTATTTGCCTGCTGTTCCGGAAGTTGGTGACCAGGATTTACACGATAATCCCCGCTTCTGGCAGGTATTGATCAGTTATTTTGCACATGGAAAAAATGCCACTAATGCCCCGGTAGCTGCCTGGCTAGACGGTCTGCTGGACTACGAATCACGGCGCAGTTTGGAGCGGGAAGCCCCTAGCGAGTTTTTGGTTCCTTCCGGCCGGCGCGCCGCTATCATTTATCCAGATGAGGTAACCAACGGTCCGCCCCGGGTGCAAGCAAAACTACAAGAGTTCTTTGGCCTGCAATCCACGCCGAAAATCCTGGGCGGAAAGGTGAACCTGGCGATGGAGATGCTATCGCCAGCAGGACGTCCGCTGGCGTTAGTGACCGACTTGGATCATTTCTGGGATGAAGTGTATCCGCAGGTGCGTGCGGAAATGCGCGGTAGGTATCGCAAGCATCCTTGGCCGGAAGACCCCCGCGCCGCTATCGCGACTGCCGCCACCAACCGCCAGCTCCGTTCCCGTAAATAAGGACGAAGGCTAGTAGTAGTGGGGGCAGGGGATAGATTTTTCCTCCCGCCCAAGAATTCGGTAAATACCAGCGGTATTTACCGAATTCTTGGGCCCACCGCGCCCACTCGGATAAAATCTATCCCCCGCCCCCGCAGTCACTCGGCGCGGATATAACCTGTTCCTCACGTCGGTTAGGTACTTGTGGCGGCAAACAGTAAAGGGCGGTGATTACTTATTGTCGATCAGGCTAGGCGGGCGTAAGAGCTTGGGCAATACCTTGGGTGTTGCCCAAGCTCTTTGGGCGGGAGACAAAAGTAATTACCGCCCTTGATGTCGGGATTCCTAATGTCGGTGCGGGAGGAAAAACCTAGCCCGCGCCCTCAGCTATTACGCATTCTAGGCTAGGGCAGCGCCTACTACCTCTTGCGCTTCAGAAATCACCTGATCTACGTGCTCATCGCCCTTAAAGGATTCCGCGTAAATCTTGTAGATATCTTCGGTACCCGAGGGGCGAGCCGCGAACCAGGCATCTTTAGTGACTACTTTCAGCCCACCGATTTCGGCGTCATTACCGGGGGCGCGCACCAGTTTGTCGGTGATATCCTCCCCGGCTAGTTTCAGGGCGGTTACGTCCTCGGAAGAAAGCTTCTTGAGCTTGGATTTCTGCTCTGGGGTCGCCGCTGCCTCGAAACGCTTATAACTGGAAGCCCCGAAACGTTCCACCTGTTGCTGATGCAGCTGCGAGGGAGAAGAACCAGTGACTGCCAGGATTTCCGAGGCTAGCAGCGCCAAAATAATGCCGTCTTTATCGGTAGTCCATACTGACCCGTCCTTGCGCAAGAAAGAGGCACCGGCCGATTCCTCGCCTCCGAAACCGATAGTTCCCGAAAGTAATCCCGGCACGAAATACTTAAAGCCCACTGGTACTTCCACCAATTTACGCCCCATATGGGCTACTACCCGGTCAATTAGCGAGGAAGAAACTAAGGTTTTACCAACCCCGCAACCCTCGCCCCACTGCGGGCGGTGCGTGTACAGGTATTCAATCGCCACTGCCAGGTAGTGGTTGGGATTCATCAACCCATCGGGGGTAACTATCCCGTGGCGATCCGAATCCGCGTCGTTACCGGTCGCAATATCGAAAGGCGTAATCCCGTCCTCGTCCGGAGCCATCTTTTGCCGCAGCGATGCCATCGCGTTGGGCGAGGAGCAATCCATCCGGATCTTTCCATCCCAATCCAAAGTCATGAAGCTGAAAGCGGGATCTACATTGGGATTGACCACTGTCAGGTTCAGGTCGTGGCGTTCTGCAATCATGCCCCAGTAATCGACTGAAGCGCCCCCTAGAGGATCGGCACCAATGCGCACGCCAGCAGAGCGAATCGCGTCCAAGTCAATTACGCTGGGGAGTGCATCTACGTATTCTCGCAGGTAGTCATGGGGGTGTACGCAATCTGCTCGGGATAAATCTGACAAAGTAGAGCGGGGAACATTCCGCCAGCCATCCTCAAGAATCTGGTTAGCGCGGTCGGCAATCCAGCCGGTAGCGTCTACATCGGCTGGCCCACCGGTGGGGGGATTGTATTTGAAGCCACCGTCGCGGGGAGGGTTGTGGGAAGGAGTGATAACGATTCCGTCTGCCACATCTGCACCCGAGGTGCGCACCTTGCCAGGCGCCCCATTGGCCTGCAAAATTGCCAAGGAAACCGCCGGGGTGGGTACATAGGAATTTCGCGAATCAATCCGTACGTCCACTCCGTTAGCTACCAGCACCTCTAGGGCGCTGCGGTGGGCAGGTTCGGAGAGGGCGTGAGTGTCGCGCCCGATAAATAACGGCCCGTTAATTCCCTGGTTGCGGCGATACTCTACGATTGCTTGGGTGATAGCTACGATATGAGCTTCGTTGAATGCGTGGTCGAAGGCGCTGCCTCGGTGTCCCGAGGTGCCGAAACTTACCCTTTGGCTAGGCTCGCTAGGGTCTGGCTCTAGGTCATAGTAGGCGGCTAGGAGGTCATCGACATTGATTAAATCTTCTGGTTTGGCTTTCTGCCCGGCTCTTTCAAACATATAGTTAGTCTCTCACTTATTTGGGTTTCTGTCTGGAAAAGTACATAGGTTTCAACCAGGTAGCTGTTCTCTATTAAATTTGGATTGTGCATCGATTCGATTGGGCTATTCGGCAAGCTATGCAGCTGGCAGCACTTGCCGGTGAGGGCGGGGATGTCCCGGTAGGTGCGCTTGTGCTCGCTCCTCGGGAAGGAGGAACGGGAGCCCTTAATGCTTCCGACGGGGATATCTTCGAGGATGAGGGCGTGCTAGGGGTAAAATCTGCAAGCAGCTTCTCGGGTAAAGCTCAAGGTGATAGCGTGTTCGAGGTTCCAGAAGAACCCGAGTTAGAGGATTGGGAAATTATCGGACGCGGATTTAACCAGCGGGAGGTCTCCCCGTTTGACCCTACTGCTCACGCCGAGATTGTGGCTTTGCGGCAGGCGGCGAGGAAGCGTGGCAGCTGGCGTTTGTCAGATACTACTTTGGTAGTGAATCTGGAGCCGTGCACGATGTGTGCCGGGGCAATCGTGAATGCCCGGGTTTCGCGGGTAGTGTTCGGCGCTTGGGATGATAAGGCGGGTGCTGCTGGCTCTGTTCGGGATGTTTTGCGAGATAGCCGCCTGAATCATCGCGTAGAAGTTATTGGCGGGGTTTTAGCGGACGAGTGCGGAGAACAGTTAAAAGACTTTTTCGCTAGTCGGCGCTAGGGGTAACCCTAGGGTTCAGCCATTTACCGGCGCTTTAATGCAGAAGTTGCATCCAATCGTCAGTTCCTTTCACTGGGGACTTCTGTGCATCCTCTGCTCGTGTTTTCTGACTCTAGTTGGGGTGCGTTTAGGTGCTTGCTTTTTGGAATCACCGGTTATTACGACAAATAGGCAGATAACTTTCCGGCAAACAGGTGGATAACTATCCGGCAAATAGGCAGATAACTTTCCGGCAAACAGGTGGATAGGCTATAGTAAAAATATGTCTGACTACTTAAAACGGGTAATTGACTACGAAATAGCCCAATTTTTTTCACAGCTGCCGGCGCTGTGTATTGCCGGCGCTAAAGGAGTGGGGAAAACCGAGACCGCCAAGCGGCGGGCTAACACCACTTATCAACTAGACCAGGTCGATACCCGCACTATTTTGCAGGCCGATCCGCAGCTTTTCCTACAGCAAAAACCGCCGGTACTTTTGGATGAATGGCAGCTGCTGCCGGAAACCTGGGATACGGTGCGCCGCGCGGTTGATGAGGGTGCACCTCCCGAAAGTTTCCTGCTAACCGGTTCCGCCAGCCCTAAATCAGGGGTACAAACTCATTCGGGAGCAGGGAGAATAGTTACTTTACGGATGCGGCCATTGACACTCTCGGAGCGGGGAATCGCTGCCCCCACGGTCAGTTTGCGCGATCTTTTTTCCGGCACTCAAAGGATAACCGGCAGCAGTGACCTAACTGCCTCCGATTATGCTGAAGCTATTTGTCAAACCGGATTGCCGGGATTTCAACATTTGCGGGGGCGCGCTCTGCGTCTGTCCATTGATTCTTACCTGCGCGACGTGATTGATAAAGATATTCTTACCCAGGGGTATCTCACTCGCACCCCGCATACTCTCCGCGCCTGGTTACGTTCTTATGCGCAGGCCACCGCGACTACCGCTTCCTATGCGCAGATAGTAGAAGGGGCTACTGCTGGCGAGGGGGATAAACCCAGTTCCGAAACTACCCGCACCTATCGAGATTTCCTGACCAAACTCTGGATTCTGGAACCCCTGGAGGCCTGGCAGCCCTTGGGGTCGGGTTGGAAACGTTTGACCAGTAGCCCCAAACATCACCTGGTAGATCCCGGTTTTGCGGCTCGCCTCTTAGATCTGGAAGCAGAGGATCTATTGCGTCCTGGCGGCGGTAATATGTATGGAGCGCTTTTTGAATCTCTCGCCCTTTTGTGCGTGCGGGTTTTCGCTCAGGCTCTGGAGGCCACGGTGGGGCATTTTCGTACTCGCGCAGGTGAACATGAAGTCGACTTAGTTTTGCAAGGACGAGGTGGAGCGCTAGTGGCAATGGAAGTAAAAACTGCAAACCGAGTCAGTGACCATGACGTTAAACATCTGCTCTGGTTACGGGAACGCATCGGACAAAATATGCGTGCCGCGGCTGTGCTTTACGGCGGAAAACAGGCCTATATGAGAAAAGATGGAATCGCAGTCATTCCCCTGGGGTGTCTGGGGCTTTAAGGGTCTGGTTACCGGAACAAATCTGCAAGGCGAGGGTGCTTTACCTCTGATCCTGCTTTAACTCGCGGAGAAGAAGTTTAGGATTCCTTGAGCGAGGCCGGAAGCGTACTGTTTTTGCCCTTGAGGGCTGGATAATCTTTGAGCGTCTTGAGGGTTCCTCATTTCGCCTAGCTCCACCATTACTGCTGGTACTTTCGCAAAATTTAGGGTTGCGAGGTCGGAGCGAGGCAGGGGTGCGGAACCGTAAATCGTTGAAGGGCTAAGCCCTGCCGCCTGCAATCCCGAGGACACGGCGCGTGCCAGGCGTTTTGACGGTTCCCCTTGGGCAGAGTTTAGGGGCGGACTCGCAACCATGACGAAGAATCCGTGAGGGGTTGGTGATTGGGTACCATTGGCGTGGATAGATAGGAACGCATCGGCGTGTTTCTCGTTCGGGATTTGTCCGCGCCGATCGACACATACCTTATCCGCATGGTCATCTTTTTTGGTCAGATGAACGCTTGCCCCTTTTCCTTGCAGTTCAGCTTGGACAATCAGGGCAACTTTCCAGTTGGCGGTATGTTCAGGATATCCGTTGTTAGTTGCAGTCCCCGACGTGTTGCATATTTTGCTTCCTCTGCGTCCATCAGGGACTTTATTGGTTAAATGTTGCCCGTTAGAGTGACCGGGATCTATTACGATAGTTTTTCCTGCCAGTGTCTTTTTAGGTTCTGGATCGGGGGTCGAGGGCGAGGTGGGAGGGGAAGCTGGGCTAGGGGAATCCTTAGCGGTAACGCTAGGAGTGGAGCTGCTAGCGATTTTCTTGGTTGCAGAGAAATCGTGGTGGTCGGTGGCGGGACTGCAAGCGCTTAGGGATAAAAGGCTGATTGCCATTACGGTGACGCCGAACCGGTACACCTTTTGGGGGGAGTAGGGGAATTTTTGGAACACGTTGTAATCCTAACTGTATTTTGAGGGCGAGCCCTAAAACGGGGAGGGGTTACGTTAATCCGCGCTGCCTCCTCTGATTCCAATCGCTAATTAAAAGAGGAGAGTGCCTAAACCTGGTGTTAGCGTTTTGGAGTGGTTCTGTAGGTTTCTCCGTAGCGAGCAAGGGTTAAGTAACCCTAGCGGTTGTGTCTGGGACTTAGGTCGATTAGAGTAGTCTTTGTAAGGACAATTAAGCCAGTCGCGGTAATGCTAATAACTTAGGCATGACCGGCGATAAGGTCAGCGGAAATCGAAGGAGATACTGACAATGGTAAAACAGCTGCAGCACTGGATTAACGGTGAATATGTGCAGGGTAAACCGGCCGGAGAAATTGAAATCGAAGATCCGGCGTTAGGTGAAGTAGTAGCTACTGTACCCTCCGCATCAAGTGAGGATCTGGATCAGGCAGTAGAACTTGCTAAAAAAGCGCAAAAAGAGTGGGCAAAACTCTCACTAGCCAAACGCGTGGACATTATGTTCAAGATGCGCCACCTGGTTTTGGAAAACCAGGACAAGATGGCAAGGCTAATCGTGCAGGAACATGGCAAGAATTACTCGGATGCGATCGGGGAAATCCAGCGCGGCCGGGAAACCTTAGATTACGCCTGTGGAATTAACGCCAATATGAAGGGCGAACATTCCTACCAGATTTCTACCGGCGTTGATATCTTCACCGTGCGGCAACCGGTGGGAGTAGTAGCCGGTATCTGCCCGTTCAACTTCCCAGCAATGGTACCCATGTGGATGCACCCGCTAGCTATCGCTACTGGTAACGCTATTATTATTAAGCCTGCCTCCTCCACTCCTTCCGCTGCCCTCTTGACCGGCGAACTATACAAACAAGCGGGACTGCCGGACGGCATTTATCAGGTTTTGACTGGAAACCGTAGCCTAGTTACCTCGATTTTGGAACACCCCGGAATTGACGCGATTTCGTTTGTGGGATCCACTCCAGTTGCCCATATCGTGCAGGATACTGGGGTTGCTCATGGCAAACGCGTTCAGGCGCTGGGTGGGGCAAACAACCACGCTATCGTAATGCCGGATGCAGATATTGATTTCGCTGCTAAGCATATTTCGGCTGCCGCTTTCGGGGCAGCTGGTGAACGCTGCATGGCACTACCGGTGGTAGTAGCAGTGGGCAGTGCCGGAGAAAAACTAGCCGAGAAAGTGAAAGCTCACGCTGACCAGATTCGGGTAGATCAGGGCATGGCCCAGGGCTGTGAGATGGGGCCGGTGATTGACAAGAAAGCACAGGAGCGGATCGAAGGGCTTATTACCGATGCTGAGGAACGCGGTGCCACTATTGTGCGTGATGGCCGCGGATTCCGGCCGGAGGGCTACCCGAACGGTTACTTCGTAGGGCCGACCATTATCGATAACTGCCCCAAGGATGCACCCGCATATTACGAGGAAATCTTTGGTCCGGTGCTGGTGATTACCCGCGCCGATTCCTATGAAGAAGCCATCGAAATCGTTAACTCCTCTCCCTTCGGTAATGGCTCTGCCATCTTCACCAATGACGGCGGGATAGCACGCAAGTTTACTCTTGAGGCTGAGGCCGGAATGGTGGGCGTCAACGTCCCGATCCCGACCCCGGTTGCCTACTACTCCTTCGGTGGTTGGAAAGACTCCCTGCTTGGTGACACTCATATCCACGGTCCCGAGGGCGTGAAGTTCTACACCAAGGCCAAGGCAATTACTACTCGCTGGCCGAGCGAATCCGGACACTATGAAGCCACGATGAGCTTCCAGCGCGAAGAAGGCTAAGAATAGCCGGAACTAAAGGTTCAAGAACATTTGATGCAGGCGCGGGTCGCCAGTCAGTTCGGGGTGAAAAGTAACCCCAATCTGACTTCCGGCCCGCGCTCCTACAATTTTGTCGTCCACTCGTCCGAGTATTTCTACTCCTGAACCCACTTCGCTAATGCGAGGAGCGCGAATGAAGGTCATTGGCAGATCGTCCATTCCCGCAAAATCAGCCCGGGCATTAAAGGAACCAAGCTGGCGTCCATAGGCATTACGTTCCACGGTCACGTCCAAGGTGCCGAGCGCCGTGCGGTCGACATCACGCTTACCCATAATCTGTTTGGCCAACAAGATTAATCCGGCACAGGTGCCTAGCACCGGCATCCCGGCTTTGACCATGTCTCGGAGCCGCTCCGCCATTCCCAGTTCAAGTAGGAGTTTTGATTGCACCGTGGATTCCCCGCCCGGCAATACCAGGCGGTTAAAACCAGTCTTTAGGTCTGCAGCTTCGCGCAGTTCAATTACCTGAGCCCCTAGTTTCTCCAGGCATTGTTCATGTTCAATGAAGGCACCTTGAACTGCCAGAACGCCAACTTTTTCCATTGAGTTTCGCTTACCGTTTCTGTTGCAGGGAATTACTTTCCGCGCTCGGCCATTAGCAGGTCAATTTCGTTTTCGTTGATCCCCACCATGGCTTCTCCTAAGTTTTCGGACAACTGCGCAATCAGCTTCGCGTCTTTGAAGTTAGTGACTGCCTTGACGATGGCCGCGGCGCGTTTAGCGGGATTGCCGGACTTGAAAATCCCGGAGCCTACGAACACGCCCTCGGCACCTAGCTGCATCATCAAAGCCGCATCGGCTGGGGTGGCTACCCCACCGGCAGCGAAATTCACTACCGGTAGGCGCGAGGAATCGTGTACTTCTTTCAGTAGCGATAGCGGTACTTCTAGCTGCTTGGCGGCTTCGAAAAGTTCGTCTTCGCGCAGGCTGGAAATCCGCCGAATCTCAGCATTCATCGCGCGCATATGGGTAACTGCCTGCACGACGTCACCAGTTCCCGGCTCACCCTTGGTGCGAATCATGGTTGCGCCCTCACCAATGCGGCGTAGCGCTTCGCCCAGGTTACGTGCCCCACACACGAAAGGTACTTTGAACTGAGTTTTATCTATGTGGTAGATATCGTCGGCGGGGGAGAGCACTTCTGATTCATCGATATAGTCGATTTCGATAGCCTCTAGCAGTTGTGCTTCTACAAAATGCCCGATGCGGCACTTCGCCATTACCGGGATAGAAACTGCTTCTTGGATTCCCTTGATCATTGCTGGGTCGCTCATCCGGGAAACACCGCCGGCGGCACGGATATCTGCGGGAATGCGCTCTAGTGCCATAACGGCTGCCGCGCCCGCATCCTCTGCGATCCGCGCCTGCTCGGGGGTGGTAACGTCCATAATCACGCCACCCTTTAGCATTTGCGCCAGTTGACGATTGAGCGCCACCCGTTCTTTCGGGTCGTTTGATTCCTGGACGCTGGAAGCGTTGCCGGTTTCCATTTTCCGTTCCTTCTTTCTGTGAGTGACCTTGTGGGTTGGCGGCGCTAGGCGACGCATTTTGCCCTCTATGCATCTACTTTACAAACTAACCTAGGGAAATAGGTATTTTATTGGGCAAACACGCATCTAGCGAACAAGGGTAGACCAGAGGCGCTACTTCACTCGAGAAAATTTAACTGAGTAACATTCTTGACAGCCTCCTTTAACGCGCGTTAAATAAAGGTAGGCAGACTTGAGTGGCAGCAGAGTCTGTAAAGGGGAAACTCGGTAGGGTCTCGACATAGCGAAACGTTTCGGCTAAACTGAGGATGTCCAATAAAAAAGCGGAGCGAAGAGGCCACTGCCTGCGGGAGAAACCTCGAAAACCGCCCTGCGAAATAAAGTCACCGCCAAGTACAAGGAATGAATAAATGGTCAAGATCGCCCTCGACCCCAATATGTATTACTGGTTCATGCCAGTTTCGCAAACCCTGCATAAAGCCCGGGAGCTAGGGTTTGATTACGTGGAGTTGTCGCCCACAGCAGATTTTCACTTTTGGCATCACTACCCCAAAGCCGATGACGCCTATGTGGCCGAACTGAATAAGGCGCAAAAAGAATCTGGGGTCAAGATCGCTACCTTGAACCCGGTTTTCAACTGGTCCAGCGTAGATGAAGAAGAACGGCAAGCCCAGGTGCGCAACTGGCGTAGGCTGTTAGAAATTGCCGATCAGCTAGACGTTCGTGAGATCGTTTCAGAGTTTTCTGGCGACCCTAACACTCCGCGGCGCTGCGAGCATCAGTGGTACAAGTCTATTGAAGAACTCACCCCGGATTTCGAAAAATATGGGATCCAGTTGCAGATGGAAGCGCACCCCTATGACTTCGTGGAGCTACATGATCCGGCCATCAACCTGATCCGCGGAGTAAATAAGCCCTGGGTTGGGTATGAATACTGCGCCCCGCACACCTTCCACCTTTCAGACGGTAAAGGTGATGTGGAACGGATGCTGCGTTCTGCTGGTGACCTACTCAAAGAAGTACATATCGCCGATGTATTCAACCACAAGGCCTTCGATGGCAATCGTTACGTAATTAATCCTCCGGGAGTTGATGCGCGGGTACACCAGCACAATGAGATCGGGATGGGAGAAGTTCCCTGGGACGAGCTGTTTAGCACCCTGCGGGATATGAACTTCGATGGGGTGCTATCTCTGTGTGTATTCGGTTGGCATGACCGCGCTGACGAAATCAACAAGAAGATGATTGCCCGGGTAAAGAGCGAATTCGGACAGTAATCGTTATTCGATAAATCGATAGGAATTGGTTTTTCCGAGGGCGTAGCTGGCGTCCTCGGAAAACTACCTTTTAGGGTTGCTGTCCTTAGGAAATAGCAGTCAAAGAGATTAAACCCTCCCGGTTTACCTGCGCGTATTCGGGTAAAAGCAATGTGTATTCTAGGACGCTATCGGTTAACGCCAAAATGTGGTTCAGCGGTTGCGATTCGCCGCTTCTAGGGTTATTTAGCGATAATCTAAAAGCAACACTATGAAACAAAAACTAACTATCTCCGATGTGGCCAAGGAAGTGGGAGCCGCCATTTCCACGGTGTCTGTTGCGCTGTCTGGGCGACCCGGAGTCTCAGATAAGCGACGCGCGGAAATACAGCGCGCCGCTTTTGAAATGGGGTACCGACCCGATCGGCAGGCTGCCCTTATTCGCCTGGAACGTACCCATCTGTTGGGTGTGGTGTTCTATATGGAGCAAGAGTTCCAAATATCGCTTATGGATCCGCTCTACCGCTACGCCGAAAAACACGGATATCGCCTGGTGGCAGCTGGTTGTGTGGGGCAGCGCAGCGAAATGGATTGCTTCGAGTCCTTGATGCAAGACCGCTGTGAGGGGATTGTGCTAATAGGTACCAAACTTTCTGCCGAGGATTTAGAAAAAATTGCGGCAGTGATTCCCCTAATTACCTTGTGCCAAGAAGTTGGTTCCACCAGTGTGGATGCTGTGGTGTCTAACGATGCCTATGGGATTAAAAAATCCTTTGACTACCTGTGGGAACAGGGCTTTCGTGACATTGTACATATCAGGGGGGACAATCAAACCAATGCGCACGTACGGGAAGCCACCTTTAAGCAATGCCTTGCAGATCGGGGTTTAACCGCAGATGAAAGTCCTTCGTTGCGGATCTATCAAGGCGGGCAAAATACCGGTGATGGGGCGCGGGTTGCCGATCAGATATTACGACAGGTTCGCACCGGAGAACGAGAGATGCCGCGCGCAGTGATGTGCTTTAACGATCTGTGTGCGCAAGGATTCATGAT
The DNA here is from genome assembly GCF_032557235.1 of Varibaculum cambriense. Lineage (GTDB taxonomy): Bacteria > Actinomycetota > Actinomycetes > Actinomycetales > Actinomycetaceae > Varibaculum > Varibaculum cambriense_C. Next base: position 25,964 of record NZ_JAWGMB010000008.1, on the reverse strand, counting down.
TCGGATGTGGCAAGAAGGCGTAAATATTCCCCAGGAAATCGCAGTGATAGGTTTCGATGACACCCCGATTGCCTCCGAACCCTATGTGGAACTAACCACCGTGCGGCAAGACCGGGAGGAACTGGCCAGCTTAGCTGTTAAGCGACTGGTAGAGCACGTTGAATTCTTCTTTGATAAAGAAAACTATGGTAAAAAATGGGATGCGATTGAAAACCAAGTAGCCACTCGCCTGATTGTACGCAAAACAGCGTAAGAACTTGAAAGCTGAAAATTATTTCTGGCCGTTATAGGTGGCTGCTGGCTAATCGCCACAATTATTTGTTGACATAAAAAAAGGGGGGGGCGGGTTCGAAGATTTTCTTCGAACCCGCCCCCCCTAGATTTAAAGCGATCAGATTTTTAAAGCGACTAGGTTAGTCAGATTAAAAACCAGGGAGTACTGCCTTATCCGCCCACTCCTTTTCGATGAACGCCTTGACTTCCGGAGAGTGCAGCAAAGTGTCCAGCTTCTTAATCGCCTCGGTCTTTTCGGAATCCTTTTTCCAAACCAAAATATTTAGCGCAGGATTATTCTTGGTAGATTCCAGGATCAAGGCTTCAGAGGGCTTTTTGCCTCCAAGTTGAGCAAAGTTACCGTTGATGACGGCGATATCTAAGTCAGCTAGGGCGCGCACTAGCTGCGGACCTTCTACTTCAGGCAGCTCGAATCCGCGGGGATTGTATTCTTTAGACTTGGCAATTACCGATACCTTCTGCTGCTTTTCATCCTTCGGTAGTTTAATCAAACCATTGTCAGCCAGTAGTTTTAGGGCGCGCGCCTGGTTAGTGGGGTCATTGATGATCCCAATCTTGGCGCCGTCCTTCAGCTCCTTAATATCTTTCAGCTTTTCGGAATAAATTCCAAGCGGCTCTAGGTGGATTCCCTTGCCATGCTCGAACTGCCATTTGTTCTTGGCGGTCTGATCATCGAAGTAGGGAACCGTCTGATAATAGTTGGCATCCAGATCCCCAGAGTTTAAGGCTTCATTCGGCTGGACGTAGTCGGTGTATTCTTTGACTTCCAACTCGATGCCCTGCTTTTCAGCCAAGTTATCGGCCACGTAACGTAAAATCTTCGCATGTGGATCAGGGGAAGCCCCTACGATCAGTTTGGTGTCGCCGCCAGCAGAATCGCTTCCACCGCAAGCTGCAAGTCCCAGTGCTAAGCCGGCAGCTCCAGCTGCGGCCACAATTTTCTTCCAAGTTTTCATTTTTCTTTTCCCTTTAAATGGTTGTTTTTTAGGTAGTTTACAAAGTTTTCTTACCCGCCCTCACCAGCGTCTACGAAATGGACTAGGGAGGGGGATTCCTGGATAGCAAGTGCCACTCCAGAAAAAATAACTTTTATCGAAAACCGCTAAGAGCGGTAAGAATCTCCGACTGGTTTTCCCTTAGCGGTGATCTACCAGCCGGCTAAGCATATCGCCTAGCCACTGTACGATGACTACGATCAGCAGGATGTCGATAACCACGATTAGCATCACGTCACCCATAAACTGGTTGTAACCATAGTTTATGGCCAGAGCGCCCAGACCACCGGTACCTAAAGTACCTGCCATCGCCCCATAGCCAATCAAAGAAATCAAAGTGACGGTAACTGACTGGATGAGGGCGGGCAGTGCTTCGCGCACCTGCACCCCCATCATGATTTGCCAATTGGAAGCCCCCGCCATTTTTGCGGCCTCCAATTTGCCACTCTCCACTCCCTGGACATTGGATTCGACCAGGCGGGCGAAGAATGGTGCCGCCGCGAGTGTTAGCGGAACTACTGCCGCTTTCCATCCCAAAGTGGTGCCCACCAGTAGGCGAGTAAAGGGAAGAATCGAAATCATCAAAATGACGAAGGGTAGGGAGCGCCCCACATTCACGATGAATCCCAACACCGAGTAGAGCACACGCGCGACTTTAGACCCTGACAGTAGCCCCGCGGGAGCGGTCGCCACCAGCAGCAGACCAATAGGCAATCCCAGCAGAATCGAGAATAATCCCGACCAAAGCGACATATAAATGGTTTCTAAAGTGGCATCTAGCAGATTATTAGTAATCACCGGATTGGAAAACCAGCGGCCAGAGCTATCCGCAGCTAAGGGCATCATGGACACAACCTGTGAGGTAGTAGCGGTAAGACTCATGCTCGCACCTCCGTATAGATGTGATGATTTTCCATTTCGCGGATAAAAGCGTCCAGTCCTGTAGATTTCACCCCGACAGCTAAGCGGCCCACTTGTGTGGTTCCCACAGTTTCAAAAGTTCCGGCCACGATATCTCCGCCCAATTGGGCAACCAGATCCATAACTTTCGATCCGGTGGGCACTCCTGGCGAAGACGTAAAAGCAATATCCACTACCGAGGCAGGTTCGCCATCCAAAGTAACCTTGTCATCAACATTTGGAGGCGGAACCAGATCCTTAGCCAGACGCGAAGAGTGCGACTTGACTACATCCGCTACCGAACCCGTCTGCACGACTTTCCCATGCTCCAGCAAAGTCACGTGAGTGCAAATCTCGCGGATCACGCTCATTTCGTGGGTAATGATCACTACGGTGACCCCCAGGCGGTCATGCACATCTTTAATTAAATGCAGGATCTGCTGGGTCGATTCCGTATCCAAAGCGCTGGTAGGTTCGTCGCATAGCAACACTTGTGGTTCATCGGCAAGTGCCCGGGCGACCCCTACTCGCTGTTGTTGCCCCCCGGAAAGCTGAGAGGGGTAAGAGGAACCCCGATCATGCAGTCCCACCAAATCCAGGAGATTTTGTACCCGCTCATGACGTGCCCCGCGTTTTTGCCCCGCCAAATACAGGGGGTAGGCAATATTGCCGGCGGCAGTACGTGAATCGAGCAGGTTAGCTGCTTGAAACACCATCCCGATAGAGCGACGAGCCTGGCGCAAATGCTTTTCAGACAGGTTAGAAAGATTTTGTCCTGCCACCAAGATTTCCCCCGAAGTGGGATGTTCTAGCGCAGTCAAGCAACGAATCAGCGTAGATTTTCCGGCTCCGGATTGCCCCACGATGCCATGAATTTCCCCGGCTCCAATTTTCAGGGAGATACCGTCGAGGGCATGCAGCTTGTCTTGCTTTTTGCGGGGATAAATTTTGTAAACATCCCGCAGCTCAATCAACGGCTTTTCCGCTTTAGCGTTGCTCATAAGTTCCTTCCCATCGGTCCTGGCATTAGCACCGTCTTATCGGTTGCTGCAGTGCGCGAGCCAGGTCTCTGCACTGCTCTTGATGGCTACGTTCAGACTAAAGCCCCGAAAAGCAAAACACCAATTATTGAGACGGCTTGTAGTTGCTTTCACGTTTTCGTTAGCATGGGGCTATGAAAGAAACAGCGATCAAATCGATTCAGTGGTGGTGGCTCGCCTAGGCGGGTCCTTTCTTTCAGGCATTTGTTTAACCCGCCCAGTGGCGGGTATTTTTTTGTCTCCCGCCAGCGGAAACTATTTAATAGAAGTGATATTTCATTGAGGAGCATAAAATGACTGATAACCCCAAAATCCAGCCTTTAGGATTTCCGATCAATAGCCATATCCCTTCTCGCTGGTACAACCTGGTCGCTGATTTCCCGGAGCCGATGCCTCCCTACCTGAACCCGCAGACCCGCCAACCGATTACCGCGAAAGATTTAGAGCCGCTATTTGCCCCCGGCCTCATCGAACTAGAGCTGAGTAAGGAACGCTATATAGATATTCCTCAGCGGGTTCGGGAACTGTACACTAATTTCCGTCCTGCACCGCTTTATCGCGCTCATAACCTCGAGCAGGAATTAGGCACTAAATGCCGTATCTACTACAAATACGAAGGTAATTCTCCTGCCGGATCCCATAAACCGAACTCGGCATTAGCGCAGGCTTACTACAATGCAGTGGCCGGGATTAAACGGCTCACCACGGAAACTGGTGCCGGCCAGTGGGGAGCGTCCCTGGCGATGGCATGCTCGATGCTGGGGATGCAATGCGAAGTGTGGCAGGTACGTACTTCCTATGACCATAAGCCCTATCGGCGCTTGCAAATGGAAGTCTATGGCGCTCAATGTCACGCCTCCCCCTCCGAATTAACCGAGTCGGGGCGTAAAATCCTAGCCGAAAACCCCGATACTTCCGGGTCTTTAGGGATGGCGATTTCGGAGGCCGTAGAATCTGCGGTTTCGGATCCGCAAGCTCACTACGCCTTGGGCTCGGTTATGAACCAAGTGATTATCCACCAGACGGTAATCGGCCTCGAGGCGCAAACTCAACTGGCAGCAGCCGGAGAATCCGGAGTGGACTTCATATTCGGATGCGCGGGGGGAGGATCTAACCTGGGCGGTCTGGCTACTCCCTTTATTGGAGAGAATCTGCGTGAAGGCAAGAACGCCCGGGTAGTGGCCTGCGAGCCGGCTGCCTGTCCTTCGCTCACCCAAGGCGAATATCGTTATGACTTTGGGGATATGTCGGGACTGACGCCTCTAATGAAGATGTACACCTTGGGGCATGACTTCGTTCCTGATCCGATTCATGCTGGTGGCTTGCGTTATCACGGGATGGCGCCGATGGTGTCTCACGCCTATCACTTGGGATTAATGGAGGCGCGCGCCTATCCGCAAGAAGAAACCTTTGCGGCCGGTCTGGAGTTCGCGCGTGCCGAGGGGATTATTCCCGCCCCCGAATCTACCCACGCGATTGCCGGCGCTCTGGACTTTATCCGTTCGGGGCAGGCTCGTGACGGTCAGGTACTCTTGATCGGACTTTCCGGCAACGGGGTACTCGATTTGGCGGCCTACCACCAGGTGCTAAAGAAGTAACTGAACTTTCGGTAGCGGCGACGAGGTTTTCCTCGTCGCCGCTACCTATTTGCGCCAGGTGCGATTTTGTTTATCGAGGACGCGAACGGCTTCTTCTAGGGCGCGGCGATCCAGTTTTCCGCTGGGTAGCTCAGGAAAGTGAGGGAGCAGAGCCGCCGCGCGGGGCAGATGTGAGGACGGCAAGTGCTCTCTAAGGGATTCACGCAGTTCGTAGCCTAACTGAGCAAGGTTGGGAGCAGTGGTGGGTTCGGCGGTAGGCAAACCGACAGAAGAAAAAACAGCGCAAAGTATCTGCCCCCATTCCTCATCCTTGAGGGCGCAAAACTCTAACCCGGGAAAACCCACCTGTTCGGCAGCGCGGGTCACCAGCGGTAAAGAGATGTTTTCCCCTCCAGAGATAATGGTGTCATCCAGGCGTCCGAGTACTTTTAAATGAGCAGGGCTGTACATGTCGATAATGACAGCCGTATCCCAGAGCTCATTCTTCTCCGCTTTAATGCCCTCATTCTCGTCTGCAAAAACTATCTTGCCAGTATCGTTGGTGGCTAGCCAGCTGGTACTGGAAAACTCGCGGATTTCTGGATCCGATTCTGCCTCCAAATAGCCGCTCATCAAAGTGGGGGTAGCCAGCCAAATTCTGCCCTCGTTGACCGCAACGGTAACTCCGGGCAGCGGCATGCCGTCATAGACACAGCCTCCGCAAGTTTCGGTCATCCCGTAGGTGGTGACCAGATTTAACCCAGCCGCGCGTCCAGCGGAAAGTAGTGAGGAGGAAATATGGGCTCCCCCTACCAGGATCGCAGAGCATATCTGCAAAGCTGCAGTAGTTTTGGGATCGGCAAGGGCGCGACGCAGCTGAGTGGGAACCAGCGACAGATAGACGGGAACGTTATCCGCGAAAATGTTTTGCAGTGCCTCCCGGAGTCGAGAGAGCTTAAAACCGCCGGTCATATCGATAGTTACCGGTTCAGTTCCGCCCGCATAGGCGCGAGCAATCACCTGGAAACCGGCGATATGATCCCTAGGAAGTGCTGACACCCAGATACCGTTTCCTCCCAGACGCTGCGCGGTCGCCCGATGGGAAGCCTGCAAAGCCTCCAGAGATATTCCCACCAGGCGCCCTCCGGGTTTCGTAGACCCCGAGGTGGAAAGGATAAAACTGACCTGGCTAGGGAGGCGGCGCAGACGCTGTGCTTGCCTCAGCGCCCATGAGGGAGAAAGATGCTCGGTGCGTGCCGGGAAAAATATTGGGTGGTAATCGGCCAGAATCCTTAACGCGAAAAACGGTTTAGCTGGCACGGCAACCGCGGATAAATCAATAGTGGGTAGGGAAGTGAAACTATCCGGCCAGAGGGCGGCGCGTAGCGCGGTAAAGAATAAGGTATCGCGCGCAGGATTATCGGATACTGGCAAGAAAATCAGTGGACGCGGTATAGAGTCCTCGGTTTCTTCTCTCAGTTTCTTGTCTGCATCCAGTTCGCTTTGCAACCAGACAATTTGCGGAGCAGGTTCTTGTTCTCCACTCTGGAAACCTTTAGCGCCATTGCCCTCCTGAGGAGCTAAAATTTCACTGGCTGCCCGAGCCTCGGCACTCGGTGGGGGAACAATGCGCAAAGTCAACCTCCGTAAATAAACGTTACTGCCCAGTCTATCGCCAGTTCCCGCCATCCTGATTCAAGCGCAGATCCTGGGTTTTTCCTCGCTTCCGCGTGCAGGGGCGGATTTTGCCTCGCGCCCCGAAATCCGGAAAATGCTCTGGCATTTTCACGGATTTAGTGCCCGAAGCCTACCCTACGGCATAAATCCGCCCCTGCACGCTCAGTACGTACCTTGCGGAAATCTTGTACCAATTATGCCCCTTGCGTGGGGGAGAAGTTTTATCCGAGCAGGCTAGGTGGGCGCAAAATTTGGAAAACGCCGCTACGTTTTCCGAATTCTTGGGCGGGAGGAAAAGCCTGGGCTCCGCGCGGAATACTGCAGGAGCAAAAACTTCTTGCCTGCGTGGACTGACTTAGGGGAAACTTGGCAAACGCGCGCTCGGGGTAGGGTGGGGGTATGAGCCAGCTTGCACATGTTTCTGATACTTTCGACGCGCAGCGTTGGATTCCAGTTCCCGGCTTTGAAAAGCTAACTGACCTGACCTTTCACCGAGCGGTAGTGAAAGCAGGAGGGGTGGATGCCCTCGCTACCGCGTCCTCGTCCGAATTGAAAGAGCCTAAAAAGCCCTATAAACCGGGGCGGGATCGCTATGAAATAACCGACTTAGTGGCTACCGAATTGGCTGATAGCGGGAAAAATGAGGCGAAACTTCCGGTTTTACGGATTGCCTTTGACCGCCCGCAGGTGCGCAATGCTTTTCGTCCCCATACCGTAGATGAACTGCTGGCTTGTCTGGAATATGCGCGCAGTGCCGCCGATGTGGCAGCGATAATCCTCACCGGGAACGGTCCGAGCGATTCTGATGGAGGCTATAGCTTTTGTTCTGGCGGTGACCAGCGGATTCGAGATCGAGGTGGATATCGTTACGAACAGGAGGGCGCCAATCCGGATGCAGAAGTTTCCCAGCGCCGCCAAAACCTGGATTTGGCACGTACCGGACGCCTGCACATTCTGGAAGTCCAGCGCTTGATTCGCGCGATGCCGAAACCGGTGATCGCGGCGGTTCCCGGGTGGGCAGCCGGAGGTGGCCACTCCCTGGTAGTGGTGTGCGACTTGGCGCTGGCCAGCGTAGAGCATGCCCGTTTTAAACAAACCGACGCGAATGTAGGCTCCTTTGATGCCGGATACGGTTCTGCGCTACTGGCGCGACAGGTTGGCGACAAACGTGCGCGGCAAATCTTTTATCTGGCGAACACCTACGATGCCCAGCAAGCCGAAGATTGGGGAGTTATCAATGCGGCAGTGCCGCATCTCCAGCTAGAGGCCGTGGCGCTCGAGTGGGCACTGACTATCGCTCGCAAATCCCCGCAGGCGATCCGGATGCTGAAATATGCATTTAACCTGGCAGATGACGGTTTACTGGGGCAACAGTTGTTCGCCGGGGAGGCCACTCGTCTGGCCTATAGCACCGATGAGGCCGAGGAGGGGCGGCGTGCCTTTTTGGAGCATCGGGAACCGGATTGGACACCTTTCCCCTACTACTATTAGGTTTTTTGACGCAGATAGGCCGACAATAGGAAGCGGTAGAGTTAACCGGTCAGTGCCAGGTCAAGTGCTACTTGTGTAAATAGCAGGATTCGAAAAAACAAGGACAACGTGATGGCAGGAAACATAAGCGACCCGATGCTAGTGGAGGTACCGCAGGTACAAGTTAGTGACCTCGGTAAACTATTTGAAAACTCTGAGTTTCCCGCGATCGACATCGACCAGGCACTAGTGTATTCTTTGCCGCTGGTCAACCGCTTCCGCCGCATAATTGTGCGTGAGGGTGTGCTGTTGCGTTCTGGTAACCGTTGGGGCGAATTCGCGCCTTTTTGGGATTATGGACCGCACGAATCGAAACGATGGCTGTGGTCAGCGGTTAACGCATTGACCGAGGCGTTGCCCGATCCGCTGCGAGACAGCGTACCGGTGAACGTGACCGTGCCAGTGGTGTCGCCTAGACGCGCCGCGGAAATTGTGGAGCAAAGCGGAGGCTGTCGGACTGCGAAGGTTAAAGTAGCAGATCGGGGCACTGAACTTGCCGGTGATGTGGAGCGTGTAAAAGCGGTGCACGCTGCCCTCGAAAATCAATTCGGCCGGGACTGCCGGATCCGGGTAGATGCTAATGGCGCGTGGAACCTGGCGGAAGCCAAGGAGGCAATAGCGGCCTTAGACGAGGCAGCTGGAGGATTGGAATATGTAGAGCAGCCCTGCAAGAGCGCCCGGGAACTACTGGAATTGCGAGACGCAACTTCGGTGCCACTCGCGGTTGATGAGCTGATTCGCCGCTCCCCAGATCCACTCGCCGATTTGCCGGCAGGCTGCGCGGATGTGATGGTTGTGAAAATCCAGCCCCTCGGGGGAGTGTCAGCGGTTATTGATTTGGCGAAAAAAGCTAATGAACGCGGGATGGAAGTGGTGGTTTCTTCCGCAGTCGATAGTGCCATCGGTATCGGATTAGGGGTGCACGCCGCAGCCGCAATTCCCCGGCTTCCCCATGCCTGTGGCCTGGCCACCAGCCAGCTACTCAAATCCGATGTTTCCCGCCAGCCCTGGCAAGTACGTGCCGGTCAACTAGAGGTACGGGAAGTAGAAATAAACTCCGACTTAATTAATGCCCCTGACAACGATAACCGCCGAGATCTGGTTAACCGTTGGAGTCAGCGGATGCGGGACGTAGCGGAGGTAGCTAGTCGGTGAGCGACGTTTCTTTTCCCTCCACGCCTTCTCGCAGCTCCCAAAATAATCAATCCCCTAACCTGGCTGGAGGGCACCTAGAATCCGCTACCTCCTTAGCGCGACTAGTGGTCAGCGAGTTAGTGCGTGCCGGAGTGCGTGATTTCGTGATTTGTCCGGGTTCTCGTTCTGCGCCCCTAACCTATGCTTTGGCAGCGTTAGAACAGGCGGGGGTGGTGCGTACCCATGTGCGCTTGGATGAGCGTTCTGCTGCTTTCTTTGCGCTGGGACTGGCCAAATCCGGTATCTATAAAGGTGAGGACGCGTCCTACAATCCTGTAGCCCTGGTGGTCACTTCGGGGACTGCGGTGGCGGAGTTACATGCAGGATTGCTGGAGGCTTTCCACTGTGGCGTCCCGCTGATTGCCTTGAGCGCTGATCGTCCCCGCACCGCTCGTGGCACCGGGGCGAACCAAACTACCTGGCAGGAAGGGATTTTCGGGGCTGCCTGCCCGGTAGCATTAGATATTGACAGTAGCGAGGACGCCCTGCAGGTAGTAAAAGACCGCTTGAGGGCAGCTCTCGCACAGACGGGGGGTCAGGGGAAGAATAGAGCCGCGCTGCGCTGCCCGCTACATATTAATTTGTGTTTTGCACCCCCCTTGGTAACTTCTAATACTTGGCAAATTCCCCCCGAGCTGCTAGCTCTTACCTTAGATCAAAACGAAAGTGCGACCTCCTCGCCAAGATCTTTCAAAACGCAGATAGTTGCTGATGGTGGAGGTGAACCGCCCCGAAAAAACGCAAAAACGGTGGTGGTGTTGGCGGATCAATGCCACTCGCAGGTGGCGCAAGCGGCGCAAGAATGGGGGCTTCCGGTGCTGGCGGAACCTACCGTTACCCTCAAGGGCGGAAACGTGGTGCAGATTGCGCACGCTCCGCAAGTGCTTCCCGCCTTCGCTAATGAAATAGAGCAGGTTATTCTATCTGGGCATGCCACTTTGTCGCGTCCGGTAAATGCGTTGCTTTCCCGGGAAGATATTCCCATCTACCGTTTGCCTAGTTTGGGAGCGGCTAGCAATCTCACCGGAAAATATGTTTCTACCACCACCGCGCAGGTAGATAGCGTTTTCCCCGCGGCTGCTAGCCCTGCCTGGTTGGCCCGCTGGTGCCAGGCAGCGCAAGCGGTTGAACGTGCCTACCGCACAGGGGTTGATCGTCGGGCAGTAACCGTGTGGCAAAACGCCAACTATGCGTCCTATGATCCCCAGGAACTGTCACCGGCAGAAAAGGATATACAGGCGTCACCCTCGCGAAGAATAAGTAATCATGGTTTTACCACCTCCGGTGAAGCTCGACAAGATGAGAGCGAAGCTGCCCACCGCCTCCGCATATCCTCTCCCGAAAGCGCTCCGGAACTAGCAGGTAGCCTGCGGGAACTGGGAATGGGGATCGATCCCTACGCTTTTGCTCGTATTTATGAGGATGTATATGAAGCGTGGGTTACCCGTGACCCTGATTCCGCTCGGGACAGTGGAGCAAAGGCTAAAAAGGTTCTAAACAGCGCGGATAATGTCAGGTATTCGGGTACTGCAGTAAGCGGTGAGAGCGCGGCTGCCCAGCTAGACGATAAAAAGATGACTGCTGCCGGTGCGCCTCCGCTGACTATGCTCGGTGCCTCTAATACGATTCGTGCTTTCGATTTGGCCGCGCGCGGGGATCGGGGGATCACCTATTGCGCGAACCGCGGCTTGGCAGGGATCGATGGAAATATCGCGACTGCTTTGGGGCTAGCTGCTGGAACCGGGCAGGCGGTACGGTTGATCGCTGGAGATTTAACTTGCCTGCATGATTTGACCGGGTTGCTCACCGGGTCTTTGGAGGCCACGCCGGTCTTACAGCTGTTAGTACTCAGCGATGGGGGAGGACGCATCTTCGCAACCCTTGAACACGGTGAACAGGAGAACCAGGAAGTCTTTAAGCGCTATTTTTTGACGCCGCAAGATTTCGACCTTTCCGCGCTTGCCGCCGGCCTCGGTTGGGATTACCGGTGCGCAAAGGACATAGAGGAACTGAAAAGGATTCTTGGTGAAAATCCGCGCCGGGAAATCGTGGAGATTAATGCTTATTTGCCGGATTTGCGTGCTCGGCGTGTCGCTTTAGAATCTGAAATCCGCCGGGAGTTAGCTGCCCTTTGATCCCAGTTTTACGCCTGGAGGGCGCGGAGCATCGGTAACATTTTGGTTTCCGTTTCGGCCAGTTCGCGCTGGGGATCAGAATCTGCCATGATTCCCGCCCCGGCAATCAGGCGATAGGTATCAGCGCGAGCCGGGTCACGCTGCGCGCACCGCAGGGCAATCGCCCACTCGCCCTCGCCGCCAGCATCCATCCAGCCGATCGGGGCGGCGTAACGGCGCCGATCCATAGCTTCTAGGGCGGACAGACGTTCGGCAGCTACTTCGCGGGGTTTTCCGCAAACCGCCGCCGTGGGATGAAGCGCCGCTGCCGCACGCAGAGAAGTAACTGCCTGTTCCGTAAGGTTTTCAGCGGTAATATCGGTCGCCAAGTGGGTAACATACCCCAGGTGCAGCAGGCGGGGGGCTGGTACCTTTAAATCTAGATTCAGGTCGGTCAGCGATTCCTCGGCGCTTTGTACCGCTAAGCGATGCTCTAGCTGCTCTTTGGGGTCGTTTAATAGGCGTTGTTCTTTACCGGGAATGGCAGAGCCGGCGAGGACGCGGCATAGCAGCTCCCCTTCGTTTACACTAGCTAGCATTTCGGGGCTGGCTCCCACCAGGTCACCAATCGCATAAGTCCAGCAAGTAGGGTATTTGTCGGCCAAGTATTTGGTGACCCTAGTCAAGGAAACATCGCGATTAAAGCGTAGTTCTTTATCACGGGCAAGCACGATTTTTTCTGCCCTTCCGGTGCGGATTTCTGCTGCCGCGCACCCGACTGCCGTCTTCCAGGCTTCTGGTTTTAAATGCGGGTACGTTTCGCCAAGTACCTGCGCCGGACTGGAAAGCGATAGCGGGGATGATTGGGCAATAGGTGCTGCAGCCGACTTCGCGTCTTCCGGTGTATTCCCGCGGCCTCCCCGGAAATCTGCTTGGCTTGCCTGCCAGCGAGCTTGCCACAGCCAGGTGTGAGAGCCGCTGGAAACTACGGCTAAAGCCGGCACCAGTAGTAGTGAGGGGGTAGCGGCAGTGAATCCGAAACTTCCCAAAACCAGCGGCCAATTCAGTTTTCCTGCTTCAGTATGCTTGCTCCCGGTATTTCCCTCTGGAATATCGCTCGGGTTACCAGCAGTATTTTGAGCGTGCTCGCACAAATCTCGCCACGCGTCCTCGGCTATAGAAAAAGCATTATCGCCGCTAAAACTGGCCTGCCAGGCGATTCCTAAACCCGCTAACTTGAGCCTCGGCCCGCTCCAAACGGTAAAAGTATCCGGGGCAGTGCTTTCCGGTGAAATTAGCCGATGTTTCTCCTCTAAAACCCCTATTGCCTGCGCAAATGAGCATTCCTGATTGCTTAGCCGGGATACGCGGTATTGTAAAACTCCGCTCGCATTTAGGCTAGATGGACACACGATTCCCCATAATAAGCCAGGAATCAAGCCGACACGAACCTACCGGTAATATTGACAAAGGATCCCGGAATTCGAGCTTTGCACATGGAATCAGTCACAAAAGGGCTTTTATTAGTTAATCCGGTTTGACCAGCAATAGGGGGGCTGACTAACTTTAAACATGGTGCCCGCGATACCGGGCCCCGAACTAGCCAGATTTTCTGGCACGGGCTCTACTCCGTTGAGCTCCGGACGTTAAGGGTAAGTCAGTTAGGCGCGATCCGCTGACCACCTAGGCAAACATCCTGTGTAGCCTTAACCTGGCGGGCCGGCCCCGGCGGTGCAGTATGCCCGTTTCTGGGGCTGATATCTTGGTACCGCGTGGCAAGTGTTTCGACATTAAGTAACAGGAGAAGTAGTGCCTACCATCCAACAGTTGGTCCGCAAAGGACGCTCAACTAAGAAGGCGAAGAGTAAAACTCGTGCGCTAAAGGGATCGCCCCAGCGTCGCGGCGTTTGCACTCGTGTTTACACCACCACCCCGAAGAAGCCGAACTCGGCATTGCGGAAAGTGGCGCGTGTTCGCCTATCCAGCGGTATTGAAGTGACCGCTTACATCCCCGGCGAGGGACATAATCTGCAAGAACACTCCATTGTGCTGGTGCGTGGTGGACGTGTAAAGGATCTTCCCGGTGTGCGTTTCCACATCGTGCGCGGCGCGCTGGACACCCAGGGTGTGCGTGACCGTGGCCAAGGTCGATCCAAGTACGGCGCGAAGAAGGAGAAGAAGTAGTATGCCTCGTAAAGGTCCAGCTCCCAAGCGCCCTTTGGCAGTTGATCCGGTTTACAACTCGACCATTGTCACCCAGTTGGTCAATCGGGTGCTGCTAGACGGCAAGAAATCTTTGGCGGAACGTATCGTTTACGGTGCGCTCGAGGGCGTACGTGAACGTACCGAGCAGGAACCGGTAAGCGTGCTCAAACGAGCTCTAGAAAACGTTCGTCCTGCTCTAGAGGTTCGTTCTCGTCGTGTAGGTGGCGCCACCTACCAGGTTCCGGTGGAAGTGCGCCCGGCGCGCGCGACCACTTTGGCGCTGCGTTGGTTGGTTGACTTTTCGCGGCAGCGTCGCGAAAAAACCATGACCGAACGCCTCATGAACGAAATTTTGGATGCTTCTAACGGCTTGGGTGCTGCGGTGAAGCGTCGTGAAGATATGCACAAGATGGCGGAGTCGAACAAGGCTTTCGCTCATTACCGCTGGTAAACCTAACCGGAAGGAACGATTGTGGCATTAGAAGTGCTTGCTGACCTATCTCAGGTTCGCAACATCGGCATCATGGCACACATTGATGCTGGTAAAACCACCGTAACTGAACGCATCCTGTACTACACGGGCATCAACTACAAGATCGGGGAAACCCACGATGGTGCCGGCACTATGGACTGGATGGAACAGGAAAAAGAACGCGGCATTACTATTACCTCTGCGGCAACTACCTGTTTTTGGAACGGTAAGCAGATTAACATCATTGATACCCCTGGTCACGTTGACTTTACTGTTGAGGTAGAGCGCTCCTTGCGCGTCCTCGACGGTGCAGTCGCCGTTTTCGACGGCAAAGAGGGCGTAGAGCCCCAGTCAGAAACCGTTTGGCGTCAGGCGGATAAGTATGACGTTCCCCGTATTTGCTTCGTCAATAAGATGGACAAATTGGGTGCGGACTTCTACTACTCGGTTAAGACTATTGAAGACCGTCTGCATGCCAAGCCGGTTGTTATGGTCTTGCCGATTGGCGCTGAGGCCGAGTTTAAAGGGGTTGTAGATTTGCTGGAAATGAAAGCAATTTACTTCCCCGAGACTTTCAGCGCCGAACAGGCCGAGAAAGCCGCTGGCAAGGTCAAAGAGGGCGACCCCACTTTGGGGGCGGTGCTGGAATACGCGGAAATTCCGGACGATTTGAAAGATCGCGCCGTTGAATACCGTGAAAAGCTGATTGACGCTGCCGCGGAAGCTAACGATGAATTGATGGAGGCTTACCTGGAAAACGGTGAGCTTACCAACGAACAGATCATCGCGGGTATTCGTGAACTCACTTTGAAGAGCGAGATCTACCCGGTATTCGCGGGCAGTGCTTTCAAGAACAAGGGTGTACAACCGGTTCTCGACGGCGTTTTGCGTTACCTGCCTTCGCCGTTGGATGTTCCCGCTCTTGAGGGACATCTACCCCGCGATGAAGAAAAGACGGTGCTTTGTCCTCCGGATAATGAGGCTCCTTTCGCTGCTTTAGCGTTTAAGATTGCCGCGCATCCTTTCTACGGCAAGCTGACATACGTGCGAATTTATTCTGGGCAGATTAAGGCCGGGTCTAACCTGGCTAACGCCACCAAGGATAAGAAAGAGCGCGTTGGCAAGATTTTCCAGATGCACTCTAACAAGGAAAATCCGATTGAGGTCGCACATGCAGGTAACATTTATGCCTTCGTGGGATTGAAAGACACCACCACTGGCGATACCTTGTGCGACAGTGGCCATCCGGTAGTTCTGGAATCTATGAACTTCCCGGATCCGGTTATTCACGTGGCTATCGAGCCTAAGACCAAGGCAGACCAGGAGAAGCTGGGCATTGCGATTCAGCGCCTGGCGGAAGAAGACCCGACCTTCACCGTGCGCCTAGATGACGAGACCGGCCAGACCGTTATTGGCGGTATGGGCGAGCTCCACCTGGACGTACTGGTAGACCGGATGAAACGCGAGTTCCACGTGGAAGCAAACGTGGGTGCACCAATGGTTGCCTACCGCGAAACCATCCGCAAGACGGTCGAGGATGTAGAGTACACTCACAAGAAACAGACCGGTGGTTCTGGCCAGTTCGCAAAGGTACTGGTCACTTTCGAACCGCTCCCTACGGATGCGGAAGAACCATACGAGTTTGTAAACAAGATTACCGGTGGACGTATTCCTCGCGAATACATTCCTTCGGTAGACCAGGGCATTCGCGAAGCCATGGAGGGAGGCGTCTTGGCTGGTTACCCGCTAACCGGTATTAAGGCGACCTTGACGGATGGTGCTTACCATGACGTCGACTCTTCGGAAATGGCATTCAAGATTGCCGGTAACATGGTTTTGAGGGAGGGCGCTCGCCGCGCCAAGCCCGTATTGCTCGAACCGATTATGGCCGTTGAGGTCAGAACTCCGGAAGAGTATATGGGTGACGTGATGGGCGATCTTTCCTCTCGCCGCGGATTTATTCAGTCCATGGACGATGTCAATGGAGTGAAGGAAGTCCGGGCAAAGGTTCCGCTGTCGGAAATGTTTGGGTATGTGGGCGACTTGCGTTCAAAGACGCAGGGTCGCGCCGTTTACACGATGCAGTTTGACAGCTACGATGAGGTCCCCCGCTCAGTTGCTGAGGAAATCATTGCTAAGACCCGAGGCGAATAGCCCTCGCGGGTGCCTTTTATTTTGTTAAAAATCACAGATAAACCCGTAGGAGATCATTCGCGTTGGGTGTTAACCTTTACTTTGACAACCAAGCGATAGATAACTACCCGAGTCCAGGAGGACATTAAGTGGCTAAGGCTAAGTACGAGCGGACTAAACCGCACGTTAACATTGGTACTATTGGGCACGTTGACCACGGCAAGACCACCTTGACCGCGGCTATCACCAAAGTGCTGCATGACACCTATCCGGAACTGAATGCGTTTACTCCTTTCGAGGACGTAGACAATGCTCCGGAAGAACGTGAACGCGGGATTACTATTAACGTTTCCCACGTTGAATACCAGACTGAGAAGCGTCACTACGCACACGTAGACGCCCCTGGTCACGCTGACTACATCAAGAACATGATTACCGGCGCGGCTCAGATGGATGGAGCCATCTTGGTGGTTGCCGCAACTGACGGCCCCATGGCTCAGACTCGTGAGCACGTACTGCTCGCTCGTCAGGTGGGCGTTCCCGCCATCCTGGTTGCCCTGAACAAGTGCGACATGGTTGACGACGAAGAAATGCTGGAACTGGTTGAGGAAGAATGCCGCGACCTGCTGTCCAGCCAGGACTTCGATGGCGACAACGCTCCGGTAATCCAGGTTTCCGCTTTGAAGGCGCTCGAGGGTGACGAAAAGTGGGTTGGCCAGGTTCAGAAGCTAATGGAAGCGGTTGACGAATACATTCCGGAACCGGTTCGTGATCTGGACAAGCCGTTCTTGATGCCGGTTGAGGACGTCTTCACCATTACTGGTCGTGGCACCGTAGTTACCGGTCGTGTGGAGCGCGGTACGCTTCCGCTGAACTCCGAGGTAGAGATCCTGGGTATTCGCGAACCGCAGAAGACCACCGTTACCGGTATCGAGACTTTCCACAAGTCGATGGATGCTGCTGAAGCTGGTGACAACACCGGTCTGTTGCTACGTGGTATCAAGCGTGAAGACGTGGAGCGTGGCCAGGTTGTGGTTGCTCCCGGTTCTATCACCACCCACACCAAGTTCGAGGGTCAGGTTTACATCCTGAAGAAGGACGAGGGTGGCCGTCACAAGAGCTTCTACTCTGGCTACCGTCCCCAGTTCTACTTCCGTACCACCGACGTTACCGGCGTTATCACCCTGCCCGAGGGCAAGGAAATGGTTATGCCCGGCGACACCACCGAAATCTCGGTGGAGCTCATTCAGCCGATCGCTATGGAGGTCGGCTTGGGCTTCGCTATTCGTGAAGGTGGCCGCACCGTTGGTTCTGGTCGCGTAACCAAGATCGATCTGTAAACTAAACTATTAGTTTAACTCGCGCCCCGAGAGATACCTCTCGGGGCGCGAGTTTTTTTATCCGTCGCACTATTTGAATATGCTGGGCATAATCTTAAAAAATACCGTGGTTCCTCATGTCAATTTGAGTGCGAAAGTTTTCGGTGCCTCTCATAGTTTGAGCGCGAAGGCAGGGTTAGGCGGCGTGGGTTTTGATGCCGGTGGTGAGTTTGTTTTTTCGTTTCTCGCGTGTTTTTCCCTCTTGGCTAGTAGTTGCTCGGTCAGGGTTTTAGCCATGCCGGTTAGGATACTTTGGTAGCGCAGGATATCGGGGGTGAGTTCGGCGGGATTGGTATTCTCACGCAACTGGCGTAATTGCTGCATTTGTTTCCTTGAAAGTGTCCCAGAGTCTAGCAAACCGTCTAGGGGGCGTGGCAGGGGTATCGTAGATACGTTTGCGCCTGCCGGCACCATCCTGGCCCCAACCGATAGGTTTCCTAGTGGGGGTAAACAGATTCATTCGCAAACAAACTACCGTCCATAACCGACCTAGAACTTTTAATGCTTGTGGGGTGTCATAGCGGTAATAAAAACCGTATTTACGCACCACATGATTATTCTTTGATTCCACGTTAGCTTGGTCATTCTTACGGTAAGGACGCGAACGCGTAAAGAAAATGTCTCTGTCGCCAGCCCAGTTAATGACTTCCCGGTTAATGAACTCGCTACCGTTATCACAATCCAAGCCCTGAACCTGATACGGGATGGCTGTTATCGCACGCTCTAGAGCTTTGAGCATAGGAACCCGGGCGTTATTGCGCTGGGCTTCTAAATGTATCTAGCCCGTGTTCACATCGGTTAACGTCAAGGTACGAGCGAACTTGCCGTTAAGAGTCGGCCCGCAATGAGCCACCGTGTCCATCTCGAAAAAACCCGGCTCGCAAGCGATCTCATCCCCGGCCTTCCTGATTTTTATCGAGTTACGAAGCAAAGCGCCAGGCTTGGTTATTGATACCCCTTTTAGCTCTACAGATGCGCGGACAGGGCGTAAATACAGGTCAATCGTAGCCCCCGACATTGCCAGTAACTCCGAGCGCACCTGCTCGCTATAACCATCCTTACCTAGCACTAACTCGCCATGAGCTTGCAGACAATCCAGCAAAGCCCACATCGATGCCGCCAAATATTTCCCGCACTGACACCCAGAAAGCACCCACACGCGCTCTAAGGCTTTCTTCGACTTGGCCGAATACTTAGTAGGCCGAACCGTGCGGTAATCAATCCTGACAACACCCGGATTACCAGCAACATCACTTGTCAGAAACCTCCTTGCGCTAACTCTGGACAATCCCGTTACCTCAAAAAATTATCTAACACCCGACCCTTTTCCTTTTTCGAAGCCCCGAGATAGACCTGACGCAACCGCTTCGTAACCTCAACACGCGTACCCAAGCAAACCACTCCATCGTTCATGCCAACAATCTATTTTGCGCTCAAACTAAATGAGGCACCACACCGCCTTCGCGCACAATATACATAAGGTACGCCGACCTATTGACTCTGGACCAGATATTAGCCATAATTCTGCTAAGTCAAGAAGGGGAATGTCGATGCCTGCAATTACAATGGGTCTAGCGGAAGCGAAAAATAATTTTTCCCGGGTCACAGCCGAAGTGAACAGGACGGGGAAACCCCTCACAATTTTGAAGAATAACCGGCCGTGGGTAATTATCCAACCGGCACACGGCGCTACCGAAGTAGCCGACGTTGCAGTCGACTTCATGGATGAATATGCCGACGTATTTCAAGAACTGGCCAAATGAGCGGATTTGCGTTTTCGCGGCAGGATGTCCTCGCTATTCATGCTGCGGCGATCGCTCGGTTCGGCGGACTCGATGGAGTTCGCGATGAGGGAATTTTAAAGTCCGCGCTCGGACAGCCTTTCCAGACCTTTGGTGATGAACATTTGTACCCTGATCCAATTGAGAAGGCGTGCAGATATGCGTTCGGAATTATCTCCGGTCACCCATTTCTAGATGGAAACAAGAGAACTGGTGCCGCACTCTTAGGCACATATCTCAGAGTATCCGGTATAGATTTCAAACCCGATCATGCTTCATTTCTCGAGACTATTCTGGGCGTGGCGGATGGGTCGGTTGGATACGATGAGCTCGTACGCTGGGTAAGAAATGTAGTGGAGTGACCAAACCTCAGGTTTATCCAGGGGATCCTATTTAGTGCACGCAAGAGCTAATGCCCATTTGGGGGTGCGGATTGTTTTTTGGACAGTTTTATACTACCGGGTAATGTTTGGGGAACTGAGTGCCCCGGCACTAGATGGCATAGGTCATTCGCTGCTTAGGAAATTAATAATTACAAGGTTATTTTTCGGGTTTTGCGTCCTCCTAGCAGGCTGGGATAAAGCCTAGCCCCGCGCGATACGGGCGCTACCCACCCGCAAGTGCTGAAGCTGTGAATGGGCTGGCACGGTAAAAGATGCGAGAGACCGGTTGCAATCACTAAACGAAACATCGGAAACACACCTATTTGTCTCAGTGAGATAATGCCTCTAGCCGAGCGAAGCAAGGCTCACTGGGGTCCCCCGAGCACTTTTACCGCGGCAGCCCCCCTTCAGGTGGGGGAGGATTCTGCTGATGCGTGGAGGGGAAGAGGAATACATGCGTCCTCGGGCAGTAAAAATCGGAAAAATAAGCACCGCGACACGCCCGGATGCGGGGACGTGGGGTCATTCACATGAGTGCAGCTTGAAAGGGTTCCAGGTGACGCGTTAGAGTTACTTACTGGCTCTAGTTGAAAGGTGCGCGACGCGTACCCGCTCTCCTAGCGCCCGGTAGCAAGAACACAGGAATCGATTCGTGCCCGGTGAAACAGTTCGCCAGGGATCACGCAGATCACCTCCCTAAATTATTTTAGGGATTTTTGCGCTTGCAACCGGCAAAGCTCGCCCCTGCGGGCTTAGCGCAAGCAAGGGAGGAAATCCCCTGGCAGGCCCGGAATAAACACCGGGGAAACATCTACGGAAGAAGAAGAGGTAGACGGAATGGCGGGACAGAAAATCCGCATCCGGCTGAAGTCATATGACCACCAGGTCATCGACTCGTCCGCGAAGAAGATCGTGGAAACGGTCCAGCGCGCGGGCGCCACAGTGGTAGGCCCAGTACCTTTGCCGACCGAAAAGAACACGTTCACCGTGATTCGGTCGCCACACAAGTACAAGGACAGTCGCGAGCAGTTTGAAATGCGTACGCACAAACGGCTCATCGATATTGTCGACCCGACGCCTAAGGCAGTCGATTCGCTAATGCGTCTCGATCTGCCCGCTGACGTAAACATCGAGATCAAACTCTAAGGAAAGTAATTATGACCACGCAGACCCAGCCGGCTGCCGCAGTACCCACTCGGGCACTTCTCGGCCGCAAGCTAGGCATGACGCAGGTTTGGGACGAGGACGGAAAAGTCGTTCCCATCACCGTCGTGCAGGTCGACAAGAACGTGGTGACGCAGGTTCGCGACCAAGAAACCGATGGCTATACCGCCATTCAAATCGGTTTCGGTCAGATTGACCAGCGCAAAGTCACCAAACCCCTTGCCGGCCATTTCAATAAAGCAGGCGTCAGCCCCCGTCGTCACCTGGTAGAGGTGCGCACTGGCGGAGATGGCGAATTCACTCTTGGCCAGGAACTGGCTGCCGACATTTTTGAAGTCGGCCAGAAAGTGGATGTTACCGGAAAGACCAAAGGTAAAGGCTTTGCCGGGGTTATGAAACGACACGGCTTTGCCGGCGTTTCCGCCTCCCATGGTGCTCACCGTAACCACCGTAAACCTGGTTCTATCGGCGCTTGCGCCACCCCCGGACGCGTATTCAAAGGCCTACGTATGGCCGGACGCATGGGTGGAGACCGCCGAACCATCCAAAATCTTAAAGTTCAGGCAGTCGATGCCGAAAAAGGCATTGTCTTGGTTACCGGTGCTATTCCCGGTCCCAAGGGCGGCATCGTCCTGATTCGTAGTGCAGTGAAAGGTGCGTAACTATGACTAATCTTTCGCTAAACGTAACTGATCCCGCTGGTAAAGAAGTTGGCAGCGTTGATCTGCCCGCCAGCATTTTTGATCGGGATCCCAATATCGCTTTAATGCACCAGGTAGTTAACGCTCAGCTTGCGGCGGCTCGTCAGGGTACTCACTCCACGAAGACCCGTGGTCAGGTGCGTGGCGGCGGCAAGAAGCCGTGGCGTCAGAAAGGCACCGGTCGGGCTCGACAAGGCTCGATTCGCGCGCCGCAGTGGCGTGGTGGTGGGGTAGTACATGGCCCGCAACCGCGCGATTACTCCCAGCGCACCCCCAAGAAGATGAAGGCGGCGGCACTGGCTTGTGCCCTGTCTGATCGGGTACGCAAGGATCGTATGCATCTCGTGTCTCAGTTGGTAGCCGGGGATACCCCTTCCACCAAAGCGGGTCGCGAACACATCGAATCCCTGGTAGACCAGCGCTACGTTTTGGTAGTGCTGAGCCGTTCGGAAGAAGAACAGGTATTGTCAGTGCGTAACCTGCCGCAGGTGCATCTGCTCATGGTTGACCAGCTCAATACCTACGACGTACTCAACAATGAGGACGTTATCTTCACTGAGGCCGCGATTCGCCAGTTCATCGCCGATAAGACCGGACAGGAGGCGTAAAGCAATGGCACTCGAGGTTACTAAGAATCCGCGGGATATTATTTACCGCCCGATCGTCTCGGAAAAAGCCTATGGGTTGATGGATCTCGGAAAATATACTTTCGAGGTAGACCCGAAAGCTAACAAGACCGAGATTCGGATCGCCATCGAAAAAGTCTTCGATGTAAAAGTAAAGACCGTAAACACGATTGCGCGCAAAGGCAAGCGGGTACGTACCCGCACCGGCTATGGCAAACGCAAAGATTGCAAACGAGCCATTGTTACCTTAGCCGAAGGCACAATCGATATTTTCAACGAAACGACTGCGTAAAGGGGTGAACAAGTAATGGGTATTCGTAAATACAAGCCGACTACTCCCGGTCGCCGTTTCGCATCGGTATCTGACTTCGCGGAAATTACCCGCGACCACCCGGAGAAGTCCCTGCTGCGTCCTATCCACAAAACTGGTGGACGTAACAATGACGGTCGCATCACTTCCCGTCGGCGTGGCGGGGGACATAAGCGCCGTTACCGCGTGATTGATTTCCGTCGTCACGACAAAGATGGGGTGCCCGCAAAGGTTGCCCACATCGAATATGATCCGAACCGCAGCGCCAATATCGCCCTCCTGCACTATGCAGATGGCGACAAGCGCTACATCATTGCCCCCAATAAACTGCATCAGGGTGACCAGATTGAACAGGGGCCGGCTGCTGATATTAAGCCTGGCAACTGTTTACCACTAACCAACATTCCGTTGGGTACCGTGATTCACGCAGTGGAGATGCGTCCTGGTGGGGGAGCCAAGATCGCTCGCAGCGCGGGAGTTTCCGTGCAGCTCGTGGCGAAAGAAGGCAAATATGCCCAGCTAAGGATGCCTTCCGGGGAAATCCGTAACGTAGAGGCTGCTTGCCGCGCCACCATCGGCGAGGTTGGTAACTCTGACCACGGCAATATCAACTGGGGTAAAGCCGGACGGATGCGCTGGAAGGGACAACGTCCCAAGGTACGTGGTGTGGTAATGAACCCGGTTGATCACCCGCACGGTGGCGGCGAAGGCCGTACCTCTGGTGGTCGTCACCCGGTTAGCCCCTGGGGTAAGCCCGAGGGTCGTACCCGCCGTCCGAATAAAGCCAGCGATCGCCTGATTGTGCGTCGTCGGCGGACCGGCAAGAAGCGTTAGGTAGGAGATAAATCATGGCACGTAGCCTAAAGAAGGGTCCTTTCGTCGACGACCATTTGATGAAAAAAGTCGACGCTCTGAATGACGCCAATAAAAAGTCGGTTATCAAGACCTGGTCACGCCGCTCTATGATTACCCCCGATTTTATTGGGCACACTATCGCGGTACACGACGGACGCAAGCACGTTCCGGTGTACATCACCGAAAACATGGTTGGTCACAAGTTGGGCGAATTTGCTCCTACTCGTACCTTCCGCGGACATGACAAGGACGACCGAAAGGCACGCCGCCGCTAGGCGCGCCGGAAGAGAAAGAAGGCAAAGATGGAAGGCATGGCGAAAGCGCGTTTCGTGCGCTCTACGCCGCAGAAGTCGCGTCGCGTCGTGAACATGATTCGCGGCAAGAACGCCCTTGAGGCCTACGACATCCTGCGTTTCGCTCCGCAAGCGGTCGCAACTGATGTTCGCAAGGTGCTTCGCAGCGCAATGTACAACGCCGCCGCTAAAGCAGATCGGTCTGGCGACAAAGAAACGTTTGCGGAACTGAAAGTTTCGCGGGCATACGTAGATGAAGGCCCCACGATGAAGCGATTCCGTCCGCGCGCTCAAGGGCGTGCAGGGCGAATCCTTAAACGGACCAGCCACATCACGATCGAGGTTTCTGACGGCAAACAGGAAGAGGAGAACGACTAATGGGACAAAAGGTTAGCCCTACCGGTTTTCGGCTAGGTATTACCACCGATCACCGTTCCCGCTGGTTCTCGGACTCCACTAAGCCGGGACAGCGTTACAGTGATTTCGTAGATGAAGACGTGCGCATTCGTAAGGTCATGGAAAAGAGCCTGGAGCGCGCCGGGATTTCGCAGATCGATATTGAACGTACCCGCGATCGGGTACGGGTTGATTTGCACACCGCTCGCCCCGGTATCGTTATTGGCCGGCGCGGCGCAGAAGCAGATCGGCTGCGTGGCGATTTGGAGAAGCTCACCGGTAAGCAGGTGCAGCTGAACATCCTCGAAGTTAAGAATCCTGAGATTGATGCGCAGCTAGTGGCACAAGGAATCGCGGAACAGCTCGCCGCGCGCGTATCGTTTAGGCGCGCAATGCGTAAAGGTATGCAGTCGGCGCTGCGTGGAGGAGCCCTCGGGATCCGAGTGCAGTGCTCGGGTCGTCTGGGCGGGGCTGAAATGTCTCGTTCAGAGTTTTACCGCGAAGGTCGGGTGCCGTTGCATACGCTGCGTGCCCTGATCGATTACGGCTTCTATGAAGCTCACACCACTTTCGGACGCATTGGCGTGAAAGTGTGGATTTATAAAGGCGATCTCACCGAAACCGAATTCGCCCGGAAACAGGCTGAATCCGGTGGACGCGGTGGACGCGGCAGTGGACGTCGCGGTCGCGCAGGTCGAGATGGCGGACGCGGTGGACGTCGCGGCCGTGGCGAAGGCCGGCAAGAGGGCGCTACCCAGGCACCGGCGGAAAAAACCGATGCTGCGTCCTCGGAAAAAGAGGCACCAGCAGCTGAGGCTGCTGCCGAAAAGGCAGTAGCCGAGGCCGAGAAGCCGCAAGAAAACGGAACGGAGGAGTAACGTGTTAATTCCTCGTAGGACTAAATGGCGCAAACAGCATCGCCCTAACCGTAAGGGCATGGCTAAACGCGGTACCGAACTGGCGTTCGGCGAATACGGCATCCAGGCTCTTGATCACGCCTATATAACCAACCGGCAGATTGAGGCGGCTCGTATTGCGATGACACGCTACATTAAGCGTGGCGGTAAAGTGTGGATCAACATCTTCCCTGACCGTCCGCTGACCAAGAAGCCGGCCGAAACTCGCATGGGTTCTGGTAAAGGCTCTCCTGAATGGTGGGTGGCTCCGGTAAAACCTGGTCGCGTACTGTTCGAATTGGCGGGCGTGTCTGAAGATATCGCTCGGGAAGCTATGAGCCGTGCGCAGCACAAGCTGCCGATTAAGACCCGGTTCATTAGTCGTGAAGGCGGTGATCAGTAATGGCAAAGGGCCTTAAAATGTCTGATTTGGATTTGCTGGACGAAGAGCAGCTTTCCCAGAAGCTAGACGAAGCTAAGACCGAACTGTTTAATCTGCGTTTCCAGCTGGCCACCGGTGCTGGCGAGGATCGTGGACAGATCGGGCAGCTGCGTCGCGATATTGCCCGCATTTACACCATTGCTAGAGAGCGGGAGCTCGGTATTCGTACCGCTCCGCAGGCTGAGGAGTAGGATTCATGAGCGAAGAAACAGAGAAGACCGCTACGGTAGAGCGCAATCACCGCAAGGTGCTGCAAGGATACGTGGTGTCCGACAAAATGGACAAGACGGTTGTTGTGCAGGTAGAAGATCGCGTTAAGCACCGCTTGTACGGCAAGGTGATTAACCGCCGCAAGCGCTACAAGGTGCATGACGAGAACAACTCATGCGGCACCGGCGACTTGGTACGGATTATGGAGACTCGTCCTTTGTCCAAGACCAAGCGTTGGCGGGTTAGCGAAATCATTGAGAAAGCCAAGTAGGTTTTCATTAGCTTTTTAAAGGGATCGTTAAAGTCTAAGATCTGGCAAGATCTGTTGTTCGGTTCCTGATAGCTGCAAGGCGCGGGGAGAGTTTAATCGGGCATTTGCCTGGGTAAACTCTCCCCG
>NZ_JAWGMB010000007.1:0-129410 GCF_032557235.1 Varibaculum cambriense | reverse complement strand
CAAAATGAGTTTCTAGTGGAACTTTTGTGGCACTAAAACCCCTATTCTTTGTATTATCCCAGGTAAAAGAATCTTGGGAAAGAATCCCGCTAGCTCCACAAGCACTGATGCCCCGGCGTAAGGCCGGGGCATCAGTGCTTTGAGCCAAGGGGATCGAACCCGTGAGGGCTGGCGCGGGGTGGTAGCGAACGCGGGTTGAGCGTTCGCCCGCGCCAGTGGTTTTCGGAGGCTGTGCTCCGAAAACCGTTGCTGGTGCGCAGCACCGCCGATTCCCGCTAGCTCCACTTTGTTGGCGCAACAGGAAGTGTTGCTGGCACGGTGAACCCGAACGGTGAAAAAGCCGTTTGGGCTTTTTTATTAGTGAGGACGACGAAATCGGGGTTAATGCCGGGTTAATCCCCAAATGGGTATTGACTTTTTTAGGGGCTTAAAATGGGCGCCAGGAGAGGGGGTAGATAATGCGGTTTCATTCTTTGCAATTCCAGATCAAGGGGAGCGCGGAGGATTTTTTACCAGCGATGGAAAAGAGTTGGATGTTGCCGATGAGTTTTCGTATCTTTCCCGCTCATTGGGGTTTGAGGGAGCTCCAGATAGCTATGCCGGATTATGGGCCACCCAGTTCGTCTACAACGACTATTCTCTTCTCCAGGGTGATTTTTTGGCTAGAGGTTTATGTCTAGACCTGCTATGCGACAGTGATTTCGCCATCCCGTTTAGTGCGATTTTCTTGTGCCTAGGAGAAACTCTCAAACGAACAGCCAAGTGCACAGTTACGGAGCTAACCGTGGCATGTGAGCCTTATTCGGTTAAGGCGAAGATTTCTAAAGGAAAAACTAAAGCTACTCTTCAAAGATTCCACGAGCATAATAGGGAAATTAATCCCCTCCCGATTGCCCAATGCGCAACAGTTAAATACGCATGCAAAGATAAACAGGGATCGGTTCTTGCATCTGGCGAAGTCCCCTTGTCGATGTCCCCATGTTACCTGCCAGAATTGGCTTTACCGTTCTCTGGAATCTGTTCGCAGTGGGGATCAGAAATACTGCGCCATATGGAAACGATTGAGATTACTGCCAGCTAGTGCGAACCTATTCGGTGCGGCTGTAATTTTCGGCTTTCAAACGAGGGCTCCTGTTTCTTCGCGCTTCCAGCCGGATGCTAGTCGACTAACAGGAGTACGGATCCCAACGAGACTGCGGCGATTAGGACACTCAGGATTATTCCGAGGACGAGGGCGCGCCCTCCGGACTTAATCACGTTGCGCAGGTTCACTCCGGCTCCCATTGCGCCCATCGCTACCGTCAGGAGCAGGGTAGCAACCGTGCCTCCTAGAGTGCTGAAAATGTTATTGACAGTGGGGATGCCCGCAAACACTGAGGCTAGCGCTACTGCGATCAGGAATCCCACCACGAATCCGGGAATCAGGGGAGGGCGCTTGCCAGAGCTGGTTTTCTCTGCCTGTTCGTGGCGTACTTCTACTACTCGCCGTTCAACTATCCCCACGATTGCTACTACGATTGCTAGGCAGGCCACGCGCCCCAGCTTGGTGGCGGTGGCCAAATCAGAGATTGCCGGATCGTAAATGTTTGCGGCCGCCACTACCTGGCCGACCTCGTGAATAGAAGCTCCCAGCCAGACGGCTGCTTGCGTGGGGGATAACCCCAGCCCGTGGGCGGCAGCCGGTAAAGCGACGAGGGAGAGCGTCCCGAATAGGGTAACGCAAGCGATAGCAGTCGCGACCGCGTCATCGGCGTCCTCGCGACTGCGGGCAGAAACCACCGGGGAGATCCCGGCAACGGCAGAGGCTCCACAAATAGCAGTACCGGAGGTGGTGAGAATCCCGGTGGCGTGACTGACTCGCATAAAGTAGGTCAGCAGATACCCCGCCACCATAGTGACGGCGACCGCGCAGATAATAGTCACGATGGTGCCGGTACCTAGCGCGGCAATAGCCGGTAGCGACAGCCGAAAACCAAGCAGCACCACCCCGGAGCGCAGAATAGTCTTGGCGGAAAAACTGATACCGGGTTCGCAGACAGCCGGAATTAGCTTCGTGTTACGGACTGCTACCCCCAGCAGGATTGCCACCAGCATCGATGACAGCAGAGGAAGAAACAGGTTTATTAGCCAAGCGATTCCGGCGATCAGGCACGCATATGCTATTCCCGGTAAGAGCCGTTTGAATTTATTCAAAGAAATCACTTGCCATATATACCACAAGGTCAAAACGATCCGGCAGTAAGAATGACAGATAGGTCTGTCTCGTTCCCCCACAGGTTAACCGGAACTGCTTTTTAGTCGGGTATTACCGCAATTTTTACGCCAACCCGATCGTGTACTGCCTGATAAGCATCGTGCACTTTTGATAGTGGGAAGGTGTGGGTGACAATCTCCTCCACATTGATAGCCCCCGATTCCAGCACTTGAATCGCCCGTTTTACATCCCGACGGCGAGCATTGGAACCCCCGGTAACCTGCAATTCTTTATAGTGAATCAGGTTAGGTTCCATCTTCGTCATCGAGCCTTTTGGGAATCCCGCGAAGTAGTTGACTCGCCCTCCATCTCGGGCAAGCTCTAAGGCATCCTGGGCTAGATCCGAGGCACCAATACACACGATCACCACGTCGGCACCCGCGCCATTGGTTACTTCCTTGACCCGATCCTCAAGTTCATCAGGGCTGACCCCAATCGCGCCCAGCCGGTCTGCCACTTGGCGCCGCTGCGGGGAACGGTTAGATACGAAGACCTGTCTAGCTCCACTGGCTAGTGCCAACTGTGCGTGGATTAGTCCGATTGGGCCGGCTCCCAGAACAGCCACCACCTCTCCCAGGTTCACTTTGAATTGATCGAGGCCATTTAAGCAGCAAGAGATAGGTTCGGCTAGACAAAGAGCTTTAGGGGCAAGTTCTTTACTGGTAGTGATCAGGTTGCCTCTACGCAGGGCCCGTTCTGGCACCAGCATGTATTCTTGTAAGCCACCATCGATGGCGTAGCCAAACAGATCTAGGTTTGAGCAGAGATGTTCGCGGTCTTGTAGACAGTTGGGGCAGGCGCCGCACGATACTACGATTGAAACCGTCGCCTGTTGCCCAACTTGTAGCCCTGGTTGAATCTGCTCGACGCCCTCGCCGATTTCTACTATCCTTCCGGCAATCTCGTGTCCGGGAACCGTGCCATAGGCAACCCCGGAGGTTTTCGCCCCGGTATAGAGGCGATAGTCGGTGCCGCACATAGTGTTGGCCTCGATTTTCAGTAAGACCTCATTTTTGCCTGGGGTTGGTTTTTCCTTTTCTACCAGGCGTAGATCTTCCGGTGCATTCAAAGTTGCTGCCCGCATGGCTTCTCCTTTCTTTAAAGAAATTCCGGAACCGCGCCCATTAGTAATGCGAAGGAAGTAGCTCCCGGGTCAGGGGTTCCCAGGGATGCTTCTCCGTGGTTGTGTGCCCGACCTTTTTTAGCAACAAAATCCGCTGTCTTGGCTGCACCGCCGGCTGCCATTTCTGCAGCTTTCTTCCAAGCGAGTGCTAACTGTGATTTTGCGGTTTCCATGCTTTCTACAAAGGGCGTAGCTGCGTCAACGATTGTCTTGTCGCCAACTTTCGCCTCACCCATAGTTTGGAAGGTGCGGGCACCAATAACAGCGGCGCGCGCGATGTCTTCTTCGCTCGCAACTTCAGTGTCAGATAGTTCGCTGGCTGCCTTAGCGATCGCTCCACCCCATAGCGCACCTGCGGTACCGCCTGCACCTTCTGACCAGGCAGCAGCTGCGCGGGCGAGAGTAGTGCGCAAGCCGGCTCCGACTTTCACGCATTCGGCAGCGACTTTAGCTGCTGCCGTTGTCCCCAATACCATCCCTTGGCCGTGGTCACCGTCACCAGCTACCGCATCCATTTTACCTAGCTCTTTTTCAGCCTCTCGAGCTTTCTTCTCAAACGCAGCGAAGATTTGCGAAGCTACCTTCGCTTGAGCAGCTGATTCCTTGCTACCTGCGGTAATGGTGTTCTCTTCATCCGCTTCAATCATGCGTTTTTCACCTGATGCCTGCACATTTCCCACTTTAAAAGCCGGAGTATCTGCCGGGGCTAACCACAGCTGTTCTAGATTTTCGTCGAGGAAGCAAAGCGTTAGCGACAGACCCGCCATATCTAAGGAGGTGACTTGCTCGTCGACCACTGGGGCAACGATTTCAAGATCGCGGCTCTCCAATAGTTTCTTTACTGCTCTATAAAAGACGAATAATTCTTCGTATTTGGTTGCACCCAAGCCGTTTACCAGTACGCCTACTCGTCCTTTATAACCCTCGCTGCGTTCCGGTTCTTCCTCCAGCAGCTTGCTAACAAGCATTTCTGCAATCTCGTCGCAGCTCATCATCTCGTGGCTAGAAATGCCCTGTTCGCCATGGATACCCAGCCCAAGTCCGAATGTTCCCGGTTCTACCTCAAAAAGAGGTTCTTTAGCACCCGGGAAAGTGCAGCCGGTGAAAGCCACCCCTAGAGTGCGAGTGCGATCGTTGGCATGCCGAGCCAGTTCTTCGACTTGATCAAGATTCATCCCCGCTGCGGCGGCTGCTCCCGCGACTTTAACTACAAATAGGTCTCCAGCTATACCTCGGCGGTCGAGGTGGTTCTCAGGTTTTCCGGAGGCAATGTCATCAGTAATCGCAAATATGCGTACGTCATCGCCCTCGGCACTAAGCTGCTGAGCGGCATTACCGAAATGGAGGACATCGCCAGCGTAGTTACCGAAAAGGATCAGGGTTCCGCCACCATTGGAGGCCGCTTTACAAACTGATTTTGCCTGTGAAGCCGATGGCGAAGAAAAAATATTACCGCACACAGAACCGTGAGCCATCCCCGGCCCCACCCAGCCGGCGAAGGCAGGGTAATGACCGGAACCCCCTCCAACAACAATGCTTACTTCTTTATCTGGACTGGTTGTTGCGCGTACAACCCCGCCATGTACGGGTTGAACATAGTTCTGGTAAGCTGCGGCGAACCCTTCTACGGCCTCTTTTGCAAATTCTTCTTCGTTATTAACAAGATATGTCATTTGTGAACTCCTTGAGTTTCAACGCCAGTGATGAAACCGGTAAGTGGATGACTCCAGTGCATGCAACGTCTAGTTACACACTTTATCATTGGACACCGACCAAGATAGTTCTGCACGTTACTATCTGTATCCCCTTATTATGTGCAAGTTTTTCTGATGTCGGGTTATTGCCTTGCGGTGGGGACACTCTATGACTCGCGGAGGAATCGGTATTATCGTTGCTATCGATTGCAGGAGCAAGCACTCTCCTAAGCGCGCTAGTGCCGGTACGGCACCGAGGCAAAAGAAACTCAGTAAATATCGATAAAACCACAGGGAGGCGTTAGTCCCCTATGGTTTTATCAATGTGACAAGCTGCCGATAAGGTGTTTGTTGCTGCTTATCATCATCTCAACGCAGCTAAAACTTCTAGAAGGTAGCGGTGTCGATCACGTAGCGGTAGCGTACCCGAGCGGCCACCACGTTATCCCAGGCCTGATTGATTTGATCGCCAGAAATAATTTCTACTTGGGGCGCGATATTTTTCTTGGCGCAAAAATCTAGCACTTCCTGGGTTAGGGCGATACCGCCGATATTCGAGCCGGCAAGCATTTTTTGTTTGCCCACCAAGTTACCCATGGCGAAGGACTGCCGATTCTCCGGTAGTCCCACAATTCCTACGATTCCCTCGGGTTTTACACAATCTAGCAGCTGATCGATTTCCGCTCCGTCAGACAGGGTGGATACCACCAGGTCAAACTGGGAGTGCATACTTTCCCAAGTACCGTCCTCGGAAGTGGGGTGCAGCTCTACTGCCCCAAACCGCTTCGCGTCTTCTTCCTTAGCGCGAGTACGGGAAATAACATGGGTTTCGGCTCCCAGGGCGGCGGCAATCTGTACCCCCATATGCCCCAGCCCTCCCATGCCTACAATCGCGACTTTCTTGCCCGGGCCTGCCCCTAGCCGTTTGAGCGGGGAATATAAAGTCACCCCGGCACACATAATGGGGGCAGCTTTTTCTAGAGGGATCGCGTCCGGAATCCGGCACGCGTAGTCTTGCTCCACGGTGATCCCGGTGGAATAACCGCCGGCAGTGGGGACGCCGTCGCGCCCGATGCAGTTATAAGTCCAGATAGTCCCGCCCTCGCCCGAGCAGAACTGTTCGGTTCCTGCCTGACAGGCCTCGCATTTCCCGCACGAATCCACGAAACAGCCGACCCCTACCCGATCACCAACCGCAAACTTGGTTACTTTCGAGCCGATTTTGGTGACGATACCGGCGATTTCATGACCGGGGGTGAGAGGGTAGATCACGTCTCCCCATTCTCCGCGTCCAGTGTGAATATCAGAGTGGCAGACCCCGGCATATTTGATCTCGAAATAGATTTCGGTTGATCCCGGCTCGCGCCGCTCTAAGGTTACGGGATGGAAAGCCGAAGTGGACGAATCCATCGCATATGCTTTTACCTGGGTCATTGCTGCTCCTTAAAGAAAAGTTACTTATTTGTGGTAGGTATCGCCCCACGTCCTCGTCCTAGTGTAAGGGGTGACGTAAAGAGAATTGGTACTGCCTATCCATAATCGGTTTCAAGGCCGGATATGCCTGGTTTTGCAGCTCCGCTAGTTCCAGATAGATTTCATGGTTCTTAAGGTTCGGCTCCGAGGTGTCTCCCAAGGCAGCCATCCCTTTCGAAGCCTCCTCCACGGAAGCATAAGCATCAGTTTGCGCCATCGCCATCACCGCGGCGCCCATAGCCGAAATTTCTTCGGTTTCGCAGCTGGTGAGAGGCAGCCCGATACAGTCCGTCATAATCGCGCGCCACAGAGGAGAGCGTTGTCCACCACCCATTACCCGCACCGATTGCAAAGGCACTCCCGTAGTTTCGGCAAGCGCATGCAGGTTGGTAGCCATAGTCAAAGAAATACCTTCCAGGATGGAGCGGTAGATTTCCGCCCTCCCGTAGGCTCCCGCTAACCCGATGATGGCGCCGTGGGCAATCGGATCCCAGAAAGGTGACTGCACTGCATTCCAATAGGGCATGGTTACTAGCCCGCCGCATCCGGTCGTTACCTGGGCAGCTGCTTTATCTAGTTCGGGATCGGGGCGCCCCGCAAGTGCCGAATTACCCAGTTCGCTGCGGAACCAACCTGCCAGGTGAGCACCAGAATTCTGCACGATTTCCAGCACATATTGGCCGGGAATACCTGCCACATCGGTGCGGAACACGTCAGCTATCTGGTAGCGAGGGGAATGCACCCCGGCTACCAGGGCAGTCCCCATATTCAGGTAGGCTTTCTCCATTCCAATAGCCCCGGCTCCCAGCGCGGCCGCTTGTCCGTCTCCGCAGGCAGCCACCAGTTCAATCGACTGTTTTATTCCCCAATCCGCTAGTACCGAGGGTTTGATCGGGGCAATTATCGAGGCTGCGGGAACCAAGTCTGCAAGCTGGTCTCGTTTGATTCCGATTAGATCGAGCAGTTCCGGGGAGTAATCCAACTTCGCGGAATCCAGGAATCCAAGGGAATCCGCAGTTGCCACCGAATCAACCCATTGTCCGGTTAGAGCATGAGTTAGATAGCCGTGCACGCCTACTATCTTGTGGGCAGCAGCTAGTTTTTCGGGTTCGTGTTCCTTTAGCCAAGCAATCTTGTAGATCGAGGGAGTGGTATCGGGTTGAAAACCCGAAAGCTCATGTACTCGCGGGCTACCAATCTTTTTTACCTGCTCTGCGGCTCTGCCATCTAGCCATAAAATCCCGGGACGAAGAGGGATGCCCTCTGAATCCACCAAAGCAAATGACTGGCGTTGAATAGTGGCGCATAAAAATTCGATGCTGCCGCGATCAGTGTCACTAAGCTGCGCAACTGCCTGCCCTACCGCCTCATTGGTGCTCTTCCACCAGTCGCGAGGGTCTTGTTCATAAAAGTCCACTCTTGGGGTAGACATTGCAAACTCTACCTTCGCCTGTGAAAGTACCGATCCGGCACTGTCGACGATTATCGCCTTGGTACTGGTGGTAGAGGAATCTACTGCGATTACTAAACTGCCCATGCTGATGGAACCTCCTCGTTGCGGTTTACTTACCGGTGATTCTACTTTGCTATTTAATCGAATGGGGTGAATCGGCAGGTGAAAGTGGTAAATGGGACTGTCGGTTCCCGTGGGCGCCCCCAGAAAAGTGGTTAAATCTGCCAGGAGTTAAGACGCGTTTTAGTTTGAATACACAACGTAGACACAACGAAACGAGTTTATTGAAATTTCTAAATCTTATTCTTGCTGTTCAGGGCGTTATCTAATGGCGGAGGTAGGGGGATTCGAACCCCCCGCAAATTCGTTACCAGCAGTTTTAATCTTTTGGTGTCTAGCTGTATCTATAACCCTTTTTACCAGTATAAACGCAGGGTGTTAAAGGGTTGTAGACACTCAACCAGTTTTAATAAAACTCAAATAAGTTTATTTTGATATGCTTCGGATATGCTTCAAAAACCAAAAGAGGACACGGCCACAACTAAGCCCGGCGGGATGCGTAAAGGCGGCCGCAAGAAAAGTGTGTTTGGTGCGATCCGAAAACAAAAATCTGGACGCTGGCAAGCGTCATATATTCACCCTGAACTAACAGGGGGAAATAAGCGCGTAAGCCTTGGAACGTTTAAAACCAAGCAAGAAGCAGCACACGCGCTAAGCCAGGTAGATATTGCGATAAAAGCCGGAACATGGAAAAGCCCGGAACAGCTCGCGGCGGAAAAAGAAGCGGCCGCGCGGCAAGCGAAAGCGGATGCGCTAACGTTTGGTGAGTTTTGCGAGAACTTTTTAGAAATATATAAAACGCGATGGGGTACGGAAACCTATAGAAAAAATTGTTCAAACTATCGTAGCTGGTTAAAGCCGTATTGGGGTAATGTTCCACTTAAGCAAATAAGCACCGCGAGCGTTAGTGCCTGGTTAGCTACTCTCGACCTTTCGGGCGCTGGATACAAGAACCCCGTTAACTTTTTTAGTCGTGTCCTGAACGCGGCGTGTGATGATTTTGAGTTACTCAGCTTCAACCCGGCGGCAAATCCGGTAAGGAAGTTAGCTAAAGGCGGTAAGGCTGTAGGCACGCGGTCACAGCGACACGAAGCCGCCGCGCTCACCATGAGCGAGTTAATAGCGCTTGCGGACGAAATAGAACCCCGTGATCTTCGTTTATGGGTGCTGTTAGGTGGTCTGCTAGGTCTACGCGTGGGAGAAATTAGAGCGCTTAGGCGATCATCTTTCGATTTTGATAAAGGGCTGTTAAACATTACTAGCGCGGTTACCGGCGCGGGTAAATTCTTAGACTTGCACGCAAGCCCGAAAACTAAAACATCTATCAGAACCCTAGCTATATCGCCCGCTCTTGAAGCTGAAATAAAAAACCACTTGCAAGAGTTCACCGAGTTTGGCCGGGATGCCTGGTTATTCCCGTCACCGGTTGATCCTGAAAAACCGCGCGGCCAGTCATCGGCCAGTGTGCAGATGAAAAAAGCGTGTAAGCGTTTAGGGCTTAAGCCTCACACTAGCCACGATCTACGGCACACCACCGCGTCATTGCTGGCAGAGGGGGGCATTCCCGCTGTAGCGGTGAAATCTATTTTAGGACACGCGCACACCCAGATAACCGCGCGTTATACTCACCCCTACGCCGCGCAAAACGCGAAAGCATTAAACCAGTTAGGGGAGGAGTTCACGGCCGCGAGCGCTGGCGGTAACGTGTTGCAGCTACCAACCAAGAAACAGGCTTAACATGTCTGATGAGGCAGTTAAAACCCGTTTGAAACATCTGCAACGTTACCGAGCAAAGATAGAAGCAAAATTAGCGTTACAACTCCCTGAGTTAGGTAAAGACGCTATACGCGTCTATTGCAAAGGCAAACGCACCCCGCATGCGAGCGGCCGGCCAAAAACGGTTACATGGTTTGAAAAAGATTTTGAAATGTTCGAGGCGAACCTAAGTGCCACATGTTTTGATGAAGCAGCACAAAACTATGTTGACCCCGATCTATTGAAGAAGATAGATAACCGCGACTTAGTCCGCGATCCGCTAGAAGAAAAAGACCAGATACGTTTATTACTGTCCATTCTAGGCACAGAGCTAGAGGTACCTTATTGGTATCCGACTAGGCCGCCCGCGAAAAACTTAGACCAGGCGCACGCTATGAGCCAGGCAGACCGGTCTAGCCCCCTAGATGCTATTAACGGTTATTTTCTTTATTACAAGTTCGCCCAATGCCCAGAATGTAAACGGTTATATGGGTTTGATCTTGTAGGTTTAACCCCGTTTTTTGATCAGCTACTAGAGCAGCAAGAGCGCAAGATATCAGCGGAACGGCTCGCGGAAATGGAAACAGTACCCCCGTTAGATTACATGGGGGCACTTCCAAGGGGTGAGTATAAGCTACCCACATTAGCCGAAATGGCTAAGGATATCCCTATAAAGGAACGTCAGCGCTTGTTAGCGTGGGTACGCACGCAAAAGTTCTATATGATATAGTGTGCTTGTCCCTGGCTAATGTTGGGGGTTGCTAACTAGGGTAAGTTTTCCCTTCTATCAAAGTGCGGCTTATAAAAGCGCGTGGCAGGTAGCGATTTGACGCTACCGTCTGCCATTTTTTCATTGGCAACGTAGCCCTTATGAAAAAGGGAAGCAATGCGACCGATAGAAAATAATAACGATCAGTTACCGCGCTACATGTCCATTAAGGCCGCCGCCGCTTTTGCTGGCGTTGCCGTTAATACAATGCGCAATTGGGTTTACCGTGACGGCCTACCAGCAGTAAGACGCGGGAAGATTGTCCGTATAGAAACCGCCGCGCTAATCCAATGGCTACAGCCGAATATTAACCCCGTTAAAGGCAAGGGGGCGGCGTAACTCATGAGAACCAAGGAAAGCCCCCGGCTATCTGGTAAACAACCGGGGGAAAACGAGCTAAGCAACCCTAACCCGATTCTATCAGCCGCGTTGCGTTATGCCGCTTGCGGTTGGCAGGTGTTGCCTTGCCTAGAACAAGACGGCAAACAGGCCGGGAAAACCGCTAAAGCGCCTTATTACTCGCGGGCGCTACAACTAACGCATGGCGCGAAATCTGCCAGCGGCAACCGCGAGTTAATCCGGCAATGGTGGAAGGAATGGCCGGGCGCGCTCATTGGGTTAGCCGTACCCCGTCACCTAGTGGTTATTGATCTTGACCCGCGTAACGGTGGCACACTCGAAGCCTTAGAGGCCGCTATCGGGGGAAAACTTACCCGCTGTCCTATCGTGGTTAGCGGGCGCGGTGATGGCGGGTGCCATCTGTACTATCAACGCCCGGCGCGCCTGGAAGGGTTTACCCCGCTATTTGGCCAGGTTATTTGCGATGATGGAACAGCCTTGCCAGGCGCGGACGTTAAAACGCATGGCGGTTACTGTATCGCGCCGCCATCGCCTCACCCTGAAACCGGTAAGCCGTACCAGTGGAAGGGTAACGAGTTTTTCACCCCGCCGCCGTACCCGCGAGCGCTAGGGCAACTCATAGAGCGACCACCCCGCCCGCAACCCCTAGCCGGCAAGCGTGTTAGCCGCGAGGGCTTTAACCCAATAGCGGGCGCGAACATGGTTAGCGGTCTGCTGGCAACCGTTGCGCAAGCAAGGCAGGGAACGAGGAATAACAGCCTATTTTGGGCGGCGTGTCGTATGCAGCAAAACGATCTAGCGGGCGCGGCTACGGACTGGCTAGGGTTGCGACAGGCCGCGTTAGCTAGTGGTCTAACCGCGTGGGAAACAGATAACACGATTCATTCAGCCCGCCGCCGGATTGGGGGAAACCATGCAGCCTAACCAGCGAAGGAGACGCAGAAAACAGGTTATAGCCCCGGAAGGGTTTGAACCCCTCATATTTGACCCCTCACCGGCTCACTCACCCTGGGACGTAAGGAAAAACGGCGGGGAGATATTGCGCGGCCAGACCGGCCTATTAACCCCGCAAACCTATATGTTCAAGGATTTTCTAACGGCAATGTGTTATGACCACGATCTAGACGGCTACATTCCTAAGCAGTGGTTAGACCCTTCCTACTGGTTGGTTAAGCGTTTCGGACAAGACGCGGTTAGCGAACTAGCTAAAGAGGAATACCTACAACCGTTGGATAACGAGGCAGGTTATGCGCTGGACTGGTCAGAGCAAAGCCTTTACGCCGAAAGAGAGCAAAGGCGCATAGCTAACGCCCGTAATCAAGCCCGGTATAGAGAGCGACAACGAGGCGGAAACCGTGAAATCTGACCAGCGCAAACCGTAAGCGATTACTAAGCGATTACTAACAGCTTAGTAAGAGCTTAGTAAGTGATTTAAGAAGGCGCTAACACCTTGTGAACAGGGCAAAGCGTAAGCGATTACTAAGCGCTTACTAAGGGATTAGTAGGAATAGGCAATTAGGAAAGATAAGCCCCCTTAAGGGCTTTCACCGTTAGTTATCTCTCGCGGGTGTTCGCGAGCGATATTTTTAGAAAGGATAAAGAGAAATGAACGATGAAAACGGAAAAATGGATTTTGAGCAATACACGGCGCGCGAGATTGAACGCCTTGAAACAGTGCTAGACGGCTTGCAAGAGCTATTCAAGTCCCAGGCTGATCCGCGAGTGTCTGACGCGATTTTGAAGGCGCAAACCAAACTAGATGCTTATTGCGGGTTTGAGCGTGCGCCTAGAATGCTCACACCAGAAGAAGAAGCAGAAAAAGATAAAAGCCTGGTAGACATCGTTAACGATGTGTGTAAATTTT
Organism: Varibaculum cambriense; assembly: GCF_032557235.1. Classification (GTDB taxonomy): domain Bacteria; phylum Actinomycetota; class Actinomycetes; order Actinomycetales; family Actinomycetaceae; genus Varibaculum; species Varibaculum cambriense_C. The sequence goes on along the minus strand of NZ_JAWGMB010000007.1, from coordinate 116,605 downwards.
AGCCGCTGATTGGTGGCTGTGCGTGCCTGCTTAGGGTGCTTGCCCTTTGCGGGTGCGCACGGCTACCCGGCAAGAAAGGAAACCTAGAATGCCTGAGTTATTTAATCGCGCCGCCCTGCTTGAAGCTGAACGCCTAACAAGGCTAAGCCTGCCAGATAGCGCGCTCTTTCATCGCGCATGGTGTGATACTAGAATGTGTAGCGTTATCCCGTTCGATGCGGGAACTATGGGAGAAGCGTGCGCGATCCACCAACGAACCTTTAGCACAACCTTTAAGGGCGTAACCGTATCGGCAACCGTTAGCGAACTACTAACGGCTAACGCAACACCCCTAGAGCTAGAACCCACGGTTGCATTCACTACCGAGACAGGCGGCGAACCACCTATTAGCGTAATCGCCCCGCTATTAGAACGTTGCGTTAGCGCTTTGAGTGAAACCATACCGCCGGGCGCTCGCGGATCACTTGACCCGTTAGCCTACGTTAGCCCGCTACCGTTTAGCCTGGACGATGAAGCCCTATTCCTAGACAACGACTAACAGCGATAAGCAAACGAAAACTAACCGCAACTTATCCACAGCACGCGCCGCCGCTAAAGCGGTTGCGATATACTTGAAGCAACGCCCTATTAAGGGACGCTCGCGAACAACTCAACACGCAAGCCCTTGCAGTCAAGCACGCGCACCGCGTTAGACATTCCGGCTTTAATCGAGATAACCGCGACCGTACCACTTGGCATGGCAGAGGGCGTTAAAATCACTAACCGCAACCCGCCCGGCGCACTCATCGGGTGGTGCTGTTCCTCCCCCTAAAGAGACATGCCCCCCTATCGCGCGCCCGCGCGCACGCGCGCGCGTAGAACCAAGCCATGCCCTTAGCGGGGTAAGTTATGAGGTGGTGAACCACCACCCCCACCGCCTAGCTATGGGGTAGTGTTTCGCGCCCCCGTCTCTCGCGTATCCCGGGCGCGCTAGAGGCTACTAATAGCCCTTTCCGCTATGTGGGTACTAGAACGACGCTAAAGGCCGCTAAATCGCTATACGTGCGCCCGCCCCTAACGATTACTGAAACCCGTTTATTTTGCGCTCTCGCTCGCGGCTACCATACCCCCGCGATCTTGTTTCTTTTTCGCGCCCTTGTCTGCCTTGCGTTGTAGTCACCGCTAGAGGCAGGACAGGTAGCCCGCCCGCGAGTGATCCGCCGCGTGAGTTTATAGCCGAAAAATCACGCTATAACCGGGCGTAGGAAATAATAAAACTCATTCCGATATGCTTCGGATATGCTTCAAAAGGCTTTAGAGTTTTTCTCTAATCTTATTCTTACTGGTCAGAGCATTATCTAATGGCGGAGGTAGGGGGATTCGAACCCCCGAGGGCTTGCACCCAACCCGCTTTCCAAGCGAGCGCCATAGGCCACTAGGCGATACCTCCAGGCACAGGTTTGAGTCTACCGAAATGCCCTAGCTAATGTCGATTCTGGAAATGAGGAGTCGAACACAGCCGGCAATAAGGGCTGGTGTTGCTTCCCGGGAAACCGCGCCCGCGTCCTCGTCAGTTTTCTTCTCGCCTCCGCGCTGACCGCTCCGTTTCCAGTTAGCGCCCTCCTAAGCTAAACTGGGAGAGATCCTTCACGCGGCGATATCATTCGAACCTCCCCAGGGCCGGAAGGCAGCAAGGATAAGGGTGCGCTATCGGGTGCGTGAAGGGTCTTTTTCTATCACAATCTTCTCCCGGCACCCCGCTTACCGCTGGGCTTTAGTACAGTAGAGCCGTGAGCATCGCACTGTATCGCCGTTACCGGCCAGACACTTTCCAAGACGTGATTGGGCAAGATCATGTGGTCAAACCGTTAATGGCGGCGCTGCGCTCTGGGCGGATTAGCCATGCTTATCTATTCTCTGGTCCACGCGGGTGTGGCAAAACCACTTCGGCGCGGATCATGGCGCGCTGCCTGAACTGCGTGGAAGGCCCGACCGACACTCCTTGTGGCAAATGCGAATCCTGTAAAGACCTGGCCACTGGGGGCTCAGGGTCTCTGGACGTGGTAGAAATTGATGCTGCCAGCCATAACGGGGTAGATGATGCGCGAGAACTGCGGGAGCGGGCAGGCTTTGCGCCGGTGCGGGATCGTTTTAAGATTTTTATCCTGGATGAAGCTCATATGGTGACCCAGCAGGGATTTAACGCCCTGTTGAAGATAGTGGAAGAACCCCCCGAACACGTAAAGTTCATTTTTGCTACCACCGAACCTGACAAAGTTATCGGTACCATTCGTTCGCGTACTCACCATTATCCGTTTAGGCTGGTGCCACCGGAAACAATGGAACAATATATGGCGAAACTCTGTCAGGCCGAAGATGTTGAACCGGACTCGGGAGTTCTGCAGCTAGTGATGAGGGCGGGCGCGGGTTCAGTCCGCGACTCACTTTCGGTGCTTGACCAGCTGATGGCAGGTGCCGAGGACGGCAAACTGGCGTATGGGACTGCCGCGGCGCTGCTGGGGTATACCGATAGTTCCATTTTGGAGCGTTCCGTAGATGCCATTATTGACCGGGATGGGGCTGCCCTGTTCGAGGTAATCGCCAAAATGGTGGAGGGCGGGCATGAGCCTCGGCGTTATCTGGAAGACTTGCTGCTACACCTTAGGGATCTGCTAGTACTCTCGGTTTCATCCGGTGAGGATACCCAGACGGTACTAGCGGGAACTCCCGCAGATCAATTAGCGGCGATGCAAGCCCAAGCGCAACGTTGGGGAACCGCCGGGATTTCCCATGCCAGTGACCTCACCAATACCGCTTTAACCGAGCTTACGGGGGCTACCGCTCCGCGCCTACAAGTTGAGCTGTTGGCTGCGCGGCTATTATTGCCAGATCAGAGCCAGGTAGCTGCAGGTGGACATGGTTCCGCCCCGTCTGAGTCATTGAGCGGGGCAGAGGCCGCTATGGCGGCGCTGCATCGTCCTGGACGTAAGCGCCCTCGAAATACCGAAAATGCCCGACCGGATGCCGTGGCTCCTGCGGCTCCTAGAACCGCTAAAGCTCCTACTGAACCAGCCCCAGCGGCTCCTGGCGCTAACCCGGTTTCGCAGGCTCCGCGCGGGGGTGGCGGGACGTCAGAACTGGCTGCTCCGCGCCCAGAGAATATAGATAATAAACAGTTCGCTCCAATTATTGGAAAACAGATTTCCCAGCAAGAACAGGCTTCTCGCGCCGAAGTCGCGGAGAAGGAATCCTCCCCAAAGGAGGCGGCGGCTAGTAGCTCCCCGCATGAATTGCCGGCGGTAGAAAAAGGGGAACAATATTGGCAACTGCTGCAAGCGTGGGGGAAAGTATCAGCCCGGTTGCGGGAAACCGATCAGCGACTGTGGTCAACTTGCAATCGCCACCTGCAGATTGGCGGTGCCCAAAACCAACAAGTTACCTTATTAGCGGATACTCCGCAGACCGTTCAATATTTAGAAGACCAACTGGGGGCTATAGAAAAATGCTTGCAGGAAGAACTGTCAGCAGCCTGGACAGTGCAGGTACTTCCGGGAAGCGACGATCGCCGCGCACCTGCTATGAGCGAGGTACTATCCCGGTTCAAGCTAGATGCTTCCTCGGGAGTAGAGAAAATACTTTCTCAGCAGGAGGTTCCGGAAGAAGAGGACTATCCTCCCGAACCAGCGGATCTGGCAGACGATAGCGAAGAGAATTCCTATCCAGAACCAGTTGACGGTGAAGCAAATCTTTCCCCCGTCCCGAGCATCTCCGCGGACACTGCAAACGCAAATGCTAAAACCGCAGATGCAGTGGGAGAATCAACGGATAAACCCGGGCAAGAAAGTGAGTCGGCATCCCCCAATGCCGACTGGATCATTGCTAACCCAAAAGCGTCAGACTCCGTTTCTAAGGAAAACGATCAGGGAATAGAGGACAGGAGCCATCCGGTAGCATCGGAGCCTGCGCCACCACTTGCTGCAGCGCCGTCAGCGCTCGGGGCAGACGCGGCAGAAATGGCAGCGCCCCGGCCGGACACTTCTTCCTCGAAGGCACCGGGAATTGACAACTCGGTCATGGCGGCTCCCCGAGACTTGGGTGACGAACCGGCGGCTCCGAGGGCAGACCAATCTGTGGCTCCCTTAGAACCTGTTGCGTCTACGCCACTAGCTGCGCCCCGCGAGCAAACTACCGAGCCGGATATCCCGGCTGCTCCCCGCCAACAGGTGGCAACGGCCGAGAGCGGCGACAACACTTCTCCAGCATCGGACGTACCTGCATCTTATGAGGACGAAGATATTCCCGATCTGTCCGATCCCGATGTTTCGCTAGAGGAAAGCGGCGGACGTTGGGGGGTCGAGGTCGCAAAATCTGTGCTTGGTGGCAAGATAATTGAGACGGTAGATAACTCTGGCGGCAGTGGGAAAGTGGGTAGTTAACCTCTATGTATGACGGCGCTTTGCAAGATCTAATCGATGCTTTGGGGCGACTGCCGGGGATTGGACCAAAATCAGCACAGCGCATCGCGTTCTATGTGCTCTCGCGCCCTAAATCAGAAGCGGAACTATTGGCGCAGGCCTTAATCGATACCAAAGAAAAGATCCGTTTTTGCGCCAAATGTGGCAATATTGCCCAAGAGGAACTTTGTTCTATCTGTAGCAATCCCAAACGAGACCAGAGCGTTATTTGCGTGGTTGAAGAAGCCAAAGATGTGGGGGCGATTGAACGCACCCGCAGCTATCGCGGTCTATACCATGTACTCGGAGGGGCAATCGATCCGATAAACGGAATCGGCCCCGAACAGCTGCGCTTACGGGAGCTGCTATCGCGTCTATCGGGCGACACTGTACAAGAGATAATTATTGCCACAAATCCCAATATTGAGGGCGAGGCTACGGCCACCTATCTGACTCGCACCATCTCTCCCTTGGGGTTAAAAGTTACGCGTCTGGCCTCGGGACTACCGGTAGGCGGGGATCTGGAATACGCTGACGAAGTTACTCTGGGGCGTGCCTTGGAGGGTAGGCGTTCGGCCGAATAGGGTTTTGCGCGAGGAAACGCATACCGCTAAATAGTGGCAAAAGTCCCAGGAAGAACCTGAGCGGCGCGCATGAAATTGTGCGTTTGCTTACCTACCAGGAAATCTGAGACGCTAGAGCCGAGATTACGCCAGCTTCTTACAATAATTGCAGAAGGTAGCTAATCAACAGGCATACAAGGGGAATATATGGCGCTCATTGTGCAAAAGTATGGCGGATCCTCGGTTGCCGACACCCAGTCGTTGCAACGGGTTGCGCGTAGGATTGTGCAAACTCGTCAAGCCGGGCATCAGGTGGTGGTTGTGGTCTCCGCTATGGGGGATACTACCGACGATCTAATTGATATGGCGGCAGAACTTAATGCTCATGCTCCCGCCCGGGAAATGGATATTTTACTGTCTGCCGGTGAACGTATCTCCATGTCTTTACTTTCTATGGCCATTTCTGCGCAAGGAGTGCCGGCGATGGCTTTTACCGGCGCGCAAGCTGGTATCCGTACCGACGCTAAATACGGTAAAGCCCAGATTGTAGGAATGGTTCCGGAAAGAATCGCCCGCGTAATCCGGGATAATAATGTGGCGATTGTAGCCGGGTTCCAGGGAGTTAACGATGCCGAAGACGTCACTACTTTGGGACGTGGTGGCTCTGATACTACCGCCGTGGCGCTAGCGGCCGCCCTTCATGCTGACGTGTGTGAAATCTATACCGATGTTGACGGATTGTTCACTGCCGATCCGCGCCTGGTGCCGACCGCCCGGGCATTGCACTCCCTCGACTATGAGGAAACTTTAGAACTGGCAGCAAATGGCGCCAAGATTTTGCATCTGCGAGCAGTAGAGTTTGCTCGGCGGTATCGGGTTCCGTTGCATGTGCGCTCTAGTTTTTCCGATAAAGATGGCACTTGGATTGCCCAAGGACCGGCACCGAAATCACTGCGGGGGATTGTCCCTGCGAAAGCCCTTGAGGAGGAAAACGTGGAAGCTCCCATTATCTCTGGTATTGCCCATGATCGTTCCCAGGAAAAGCTGACCGTGGTGGGTTTACCTGACCGGCCAGGCGTGGCCGCTGACCTGTTCGCAGCGGTGGCAAAAGTCGGTGCCAATATCGACATGATCGTACAAAACATTTCCGAGGCGCGCCCTGGCAGGGCTAATATTTCGATCACTATGCCGGCGGAAGATATCCCGGCGGTGATGGAAGAACTACAGCACGAAAAGAAGGTTTTGGACTTTATTCGTATTGACCATGACACCAACGTGGGGAAGGTGTCCCTAGTTGGGGCAGGTATGCGCAACAATCCAGGCATTTCGGCGCGTTTTTTCCAGGCACTATCGGATGCCGGGATCAACGTCGATATCATTTCTACTTCGGAAGTGCGCATCTCCGTGCTGATCAATTTAGATCGCCTAGATGATGCGGTTTTGGCTATCCATAAAGCTTTCGATTTAGATTCCGAAGAAACTGAAGCCGTGGTCTATGGAGGTACCGGACGATGATGAAAGAACTAACCGTAGCCTTAGTCGGAGCAACCGGGCAAGTCGGACGGGTAATGCGTGCCCTGCTGGAAGAAAGAAATTTTCCCGCTGCTAACATTCGCCTGTTCGCGACCTCGCGTAGCGCGGGAACCCAGCTTTCTTTCCGCGGTCAGAAAATAACAGTAGAGGACGTGGAGGGTGCCGATCTGGAGGGGATTGATATTGCGATCTTTTCCGCTGGCGGGTCAGCGTCGCGTACCTATGCTCCCCGTTTTGCCGCTGCTGGGGCAGTGGTAGTCGATAACTCCTCGGCGTGGCGCAAAGACCCCGAGGTGCCTCTGGTGGTTTCGGAGGTTAACCCGGAAGATATCAAGGATCGCCCTAAGGGGATTATTGCCAACCCTAATTGCACCACGATGGCCGCGATGCCCACGGTGAAAGTACTGCATGATCTCTTTGGACTGGAAACCTTAGCGGCGTCCTCCTATCAGGCGGTGTCAGGTTCGGGTAGAGCCGGGGTACAAGAGCTTTCTTCCCAGCTGGAAGCGAGCGTAGAGCGCTGCGAAGAACTGGCTTTAGATGGACAAGCTATTGAATTCCCCGAGCCTAAAACCTATGTGCGTCCGATTGCCTTTAACGCGGTTCCGGTGGCCGGAAACTTCGTTGATGACGGCTCTCAAGAGACCGATGAGGAGCAAAAGCTGCGTAATGAGTCGCGGCGGATCCTGCACTTGCCGGAGCTCGCGGCCTCCTGTACTTGCGTGAGGATCCCGGTGATGACCGCGCACCTGTTGTCCCTAAACGCGCGTTTTACCCGCCCGGTTGATTTAGAACAGGCACAGGCGGCATTAGAGCAGGCTGAGGGAGTGCAACTAGTAGAGGTGCCCAATCCCTTGGATGCTGCCGGCCGAGATGGGACTTTCACTGGACGGTTGCGCATTGATCAGTCGGTTCCGGATGGTAAAGGTCTAGCCTTTATCTGTTGCGCAGATAACCTGCGTAAAGGGGCGGCACTTAACGCCATCCAGATCGCAGAGCTGGTTGCCCAAGAACTTTTGGAAGCCTAGTTACTGCCGCTCTGCGGGTACTCAGGTTAGCTGCTTGAGCGCTAGGACGAGGAGGCTAATAGATTTCGCTGGGCTTACCACGCTCGAGGACGCGGTGGCGCCAGGTACCCTACCTCCGGGGATAATGGAAAAGGTTAGTTGCCGGGGGCTTTAACTTTAGGCTGATAGGCTTCAGCGCTATTCACTGTCAGTTTCAGCCCGAATCCGGTCTGCAGGTTCCAACAGTCGACCCCAGATCCGGAGGACTCACAAGCGTAGGCTCCCGAGGCGGCGGCAGCACCGCTAGAGAGTACGGTCTGTGAAACTTCGTTATCTTTAACCCCTAAATCTTCCGGAGGCCTGGCGCCATCAGCTCCCAGGGTGAACTTGACGGTGGCTCCCGGGTTCTGGCCGATATTTCCGGTAAAGCTAAAGACGTTACACACCACTTCGTTACCGATCGTGCACTTGATGGGGGCATCAGGCAGTGAGAATTCAGCTACCTGGTAGGCTCCGTTTGGTAGTCCTTTTGCTTGCCCAATCTGGTTAGTGGGAGCGGGGGCTATCTGGCGTCCCTCGGTTTTAACATCTAGTTGGGCCCCGGCGCTACTTGTTTTTTTCTTAGCATCCTGGCCGGAAGTATCTTTTTTATTGCCGCGGTCTTCCGATTGTTCTTGCTCATCGGGAATTCCGTTATTATTGTGGTCGCGATTTAGGTCGGAATCTCCGAAGATGCGTGCGATTACTCCGTCCTTCCCGTACCAGCTCTTCGAACCGTCGCCTCCGGTGAGACGATCTGTTAAGTTACCCCCGATCGAGAGCACTAAACCGATCAAGATTGCAATCACGATCACGAAAATCTTGCTTTTTCGGGAAGCAGTTTTTTCCTCGACCGGTGAAAAGTCTTCTAAATCTTCCTCGTCAGCAAGTTTAAGTTTGTCAGCCTTAGTTTTTTTCGCTACCTCAGTTTCAGCGGTAACTGCGGTTTCCGGTTCATTCGCTGGTTTTGCGGTTGTCGTTTTCGCTGGTTGTGCGACGGTGTTATCCTCGGCTGTTTCGAGGGACGCGGTAGGGAAATCTTGGGGGGTTTCATCTCGAACCGTGTTTATAGCTGCGGGGGCATTGGTGGGAGTCAGCGGGGAAGCGCTCCGGGGCTCGACTACCGGTATCTCCTGGGGGGCTGGGGAAGCGGCCGGGATAGGGGAACGGGTCTGTGCTCGGGCAGCCCGGTCTAGTCGGTTTTGGCGGCGCTGTAAGGCGGCGGCAATCTCCGGATCAGAAAACTCGCCTAACCACTCTAGAAGTTCGGGATAAGTGGAGGGATTTTCGGCAATGAGGGGACGCAAAGAGGGATGATTTTGAGCCAAATACTGCAATTCTTCCAGTGGCGTCGCCGGGTCGCTAGCCCGCTGAACCGGGTCAGTGCTCATGTCTCCTCCTTTGAGTCTCTTAAGCGATTATAGATTACCGAGACTCCACAATGATCCCCTCGTGTCCATAGCGGCCTGCTCAGCAAATAAATACCCGCAATATCCTGCCTTGCTGCCCAGAAAAGTTAAAGGTTCAGCCTGAAAAGGCAGGAAGCTGCATCTAACTGGCACGATGAATCGGACAGGCCGAGGTAACCATTGCTTCTTCCCCCCGAGAAGAAAAAGGATTCTCTTCCAGATCTAACCGTCGTCCCAAGAACCGTTTTGCGTTCGGTAACGGAGCCAAGGTATGGCTAGCTCCCAGAGAACGCAATACATACGCTTGTACACAGTGGATCAGATATTCCCGATGAATCGGGTCTTTGGGGAGAGATCTGCCTGCTAGAGACGCGTTCACCATCGAGATTGCAATGGGTAGGTTTTGGGGAGGGAGAGTGCCTTCATTAATGGCTTTTCTTAAGATTTGACTCAATATATTTTCTACAATCTGCGCGTGACGGTGTAGTTCGCTGCCAGTTTCATTTGATACTTGGCGGCGCAGATCCAGCCCGGGCGCTAGGTGGTAAGAAGATCCCAGAGTGAGCTGTTCCCGGATGTAAATTCGTAGCATTTTTATAGGGGAGGACACCCCCGCCAGAGCGCGGTTCAAACGCACCGAATACTGTCCCGTTTCATAGGCAATGAATGCCAGGAGCAGTGCTTCTTTATCTTGGAAATGGTTGTAGACCGCAGTGCGCCCCACTCCCGCCTCTTGAGCAATCTTCGCCATGGTTAGCGATTCAAAAGTACTGGTTTGGAGGAGACGGGAGAGGGCATCAAATAGCTGTTGGCGAGTTTTCTCGCGATGTTCTTCCAGAGTTTCCCCGATGATCCTTGGCATGTAGGCATTCTTTCATTTAATGACACTTTTAATCTAATCGTCTCGAAAGATTATAGTGGGAAGTTTTGAGGCGGACAAAGAAAAGGATCTCCTAGCTGGTAACTAGCAAAATATTTGTTGGGAAACGCATTTTATGGGTGAGGTGGCGACTGAACCTCAGCGATAAATAATCGTATTTGACGCACTAACATATTGGCGATAGTGGTAGCTTAAAACGCGGTACTGTTAGTGGCTTTGAGGGAGAATATTTGACCAACCTATTGCTGGCACTGATTTATCTGGCTTTTATTAGCTTGGGATTGCCCGATGCCCTGTTGGGTTCAGCCTGGCCAGCGGTCTACTCAGATTTTCAGGTAACAGTTTCCTATGCGGGGATTGTGTCTATGATTATTGCCCTGGGTACCGTTACCTCCAGTCTGTTATCGGATCGGATCATTGCTCGGTTAGGTACCGGTAAAGTGACCGTGATTTCCGGGGGTTTTAACTGCCCTGGCTATCCTGGGTTTCGCCCTCGCCCCTAACTTTTGGGTGCTTTGTGCCTGGTCAATTCCTTACGGATTAGGAGCGGGCAGCGTGGACGTGGCGCTCAATAACTATGTGGCGCTGCATTTTAAAAGCACCCACATGAACTGGCTGCACTGCTCCTGGGGAATAGGTGCCACTATCGGCCCCTACATCATGGGGATGGCATTATCTGGAGGGGGAAACTGGCAGGGCGGATATTGGTATGTTGCTTGGGTACAGCTGGCAATCACCGCAGTATTGTTCTTGAGTTTGCCGCTTTGGAAACACCATGAAGGGATAGAGGTAACTACTAACTCCGAGGGGTCGCCTGGCTCGAATGCCCCCGCACGCCCTCAATCCCTAAAGCTTTCGCAGGTAGTGCGGATTAGAGGAGTAAAAGAGATGATGACCTGTTTCTTTTGCTATTCCGTCTTGGAGCAAACCGCTGCGCTTTGGGCAGGAACTTACCTGAGGCTATTTAAAGGGATGGATGCGGCCGCTGCTGCCGCGTTTGCGGGAATGTTGTTTCTGGGAGTGACTCTAGGCAGAGCTGTCAGCGGAATCTTGGCAATTCGCCTCAGCGATCAACAGTTAATCCGCTTGGGAATGCTACTGGCCGCAGCGGGGGTAGCGATTTCGATAATCCCGGGATCGACGGGACTGGCAGTATGTGGGCTTATGGCGATTGGCCTAGGGTGTTCGCCGATCTATCCCGCAATGCTGCACGCCACTCCCCAGATCTTCGGGAAAGACCGCTCGCGGGCGGCCACCGGAGCGCAAATGGCCAGTTCCTATTTGGCGATTTTTATTATGCCCCCACTTTTTGGGCTGATAGCGCAGTATTTATCAGTAGGCCTTTTGCCTGTCTACCTGACCTTGCCTTTGGGAGTATTCGCCTTGATGCAGCGCCGCTTGGCTTCTATACGTTACTAAAAGTATCTTCCCTGCTGGAAGATAGCTGATAGCGCATATCCTCACTTCCGAAATAGCCGTGACCGCCTGCGAGCCTACCGATCGAGATAAGAGGTAAATAGATAGGTGAACCTACTTTAGGAACGAGAACATAAATTCGCATAAGCTGCACTAATTGACTGTATGATGCTTTGGCCAGTATTTATAGTGAAATTTTGTGAGAATAAAGCTCCTTGACAGGGTGAGACGAATTGAATAAATTAGGTTTGCCTTAGCTAAGGAATTATAGGTTTTAGCTAACTAATTCGCGGACTGGAGAGAAGATGCTCGGCGCTTTACTAATTGCGTTACGTGAAGGTTTGGAAGCTGTTTTAATAGTTTCCATTCTTTATGCCTATGTAAAGAAAGTTGAGCGTGAAGATCTGCTGCCAAAACTATGGCTAGGGATAGTCGTAGGGGCGGTAGTCCCCATGAGCGTGGGTGCTTACTTGGTTTGGGGAACCTACACCCTTACCACCCAAGCCCAAGAGGCGCTCGGAGGCTTTCTTTCCCTATTCGCGGTCGCCCTCATCACCTGGATGATTTTTTGGATGGCCGAGCATTCCGCCGGGATGGCTGCCCGGATGCAATCCCAAGTCAAGGAAGCGCTGTCGAAAGGTAGCGGAGCCGGTTGGTCGCTGTTTGTAATCGCCCTGATCACCGTGGGGCGAGAAGGACTAGAAACCGCGATTTTTATCTGGCCGATGTTCAAGAATGCCAGCGACAACGAAAATGGCACCAGCCTGGTTGTCGGAATGTTGGTGGGGATAGCAATCGCCATCGCGCTGGGATACCTGATCTATCGGGGAGTAGCCCGTATCGACTTGCGGGTATTTTTTGAGGTAACCGGGTATTTACTGATTTTTGTGGCCGCCGGGGTATGCTCCTATGGCTTCCACGATTTACAAGAAGCCGGGGTTATCCCCATGACCGCCCCGCTCTTCGATTTCACCACTTATATTCCCACCCTGGTTTATAACGGCGGTCTCTATGACGTGCTGGTAGCCATTTTCCAGTTCTCGCCCAGCCCCACCGCCCTGCAGTTCTTTAGCTGGCTGATCTACCTGGTGGTAGTGGGGGCGCTGTTCTACTTTTACAACCGCAATAAGAAGTTGTTTTTAGCAGTGAAAAGGGCGCAAAAAGAAGAAGCTGCTACGCCGGAAAAGAGAGGAACTGACGCGGGAGACAAGGATACAGCGGCGATTGTGTCCGCTGAGGACGCGCCAGCAGGAACAATTCACAAGACCAAAACGTCAGTTGCAGTTGACTGACCGTTTTCCCGAGGGCGCGCTCGCGTCCTCGACGCAAAAATGCACACCTAAGGAGACAAATAAATGCATATGCGTAAGATTGCCGTTGCTTTCGTGGGCGCGGCGCTGGCAGTCACTATGACTGGTTGTGTAAAGAACGACAACAGCGCCGCGGGGGATGGCGCGGCGGGCAGCACTAAACCAATCGAGGTGAAAATCGCTGACGACAAGTGCGAACTTTCTACTAACACCGCTCCTTCCGGCACCATTAAGTTCTCCCTAAACAACGAGGGACCGGCTCGCAACGAGTTTGAAGTACTTGCCAAAGACAAACTGCAGATTATGGGGGAAATGGAAAACCTGGCTGCTGGAGATAAACGCGACTTCACGGTGCAGCTAGAGGAAGGAACCTACTACACCGCCTGCAAGAAGAATATGGTGGGATCGCTCGTGGGGTTGAAAGAATTCAAAGTAACCAAGGGTGAGGGTATTAAGGTCAGCGCCGATGACAAGAAGCTGCATGAGGATGCGGTGGCTAAATACACTGCCTATGTAAAGGATCAGGCTGGCCAGCTGGTATCAGCCACCCAAGAATTTGTAGATGCTTACAAGGCGGGCGACAACGAAAAAGCTAAGAAGCTCTATCCCTTGGCTCGTATGCATTACGAGCGGATCGAGCCCACTGCGGAGTCCTTCGGTGATTTGGATCCGAAGCTGGACGAGCGGGAAACCGACTATCAGCAGGCAGATGACGCTGACGGGCGGGAATGGACTGGTTGGCACCGCTTAGAAAAAGACCTGTGGACCGATCAGAAGCTATCGGCGGCCGATCGCACCAAGTTTGCCGATCTGTTGATGAAAGACACCCAGGATCTGCATAAAGCGGTTTATGCTGCTGATTTCAAACTGAAACTAGACGATATTTCCAATGGGGCTATTGGTTTGCTAGAAGAGGTAGCTACCACCAAGATTACGGGAGAGGAAGAGATTTTCTCGCACACTGACCTCTATGATTTCCAGGCCAACTTGGAGGGCGCTCGGGTAGCTTATGGCAACGTCCAGGCCTTAGCCGAGAAGAAAGATCCGGAACTGGCGAAGAAAATTGATGCCAAGATGAAAGATCTGGAAGACACTATTGCTTCCTACAACCGTGCCAGTGGCGATAACCAGTGGGATTTCCCGCCCTACACCGATATCGCAACGGTGGCGATTGGTTTGGAGAAAACTCCCGAGAAGTACACCAAGAAGCAAAAAGAGCTTTCCGATAAGGTAAATGCGCTGCGGGCACCGCTCGCAAAGTTGACGGAATCTATTCTGAAATAAGGTGAATAGTCATTGAGTAAAAACTCTGTTAACCATCACCTAGAGGAAGTAGCTGAAGAGGCTACTTCCTCGGGGGAAACCCCGCAAGATACTAATAAGGTTCCGGGGATTTCCCGGCGTAATGTCCTGATCGGCGGGGGTATCGCTGCGCTAGCCGGTATCGGCATCGGGGGAATGGGAGGCTTCGCCTATGGTAAATCCAAAGGCGAAGCCGCCGGAGAAGCAGCTTCCGACGTGATGAAGATTTCCTATCCTTTTAGAGGTAAACACCAACCGGGAATTCTCACCCCCCAGCAACAGCAGATGATGATGGCTGCCTATGACCTGACCACTGAGAGCCGGGAACTGGTTATTCAGCTGCTGAAAGACTGGTCTTTGGCGGCTGAACGGATGATGGCTGGTAATCCGGTAAACGATCCCAAAGTGTCCAAACTGGCACCCCCGGATGATACGGGCGAAGCCTATGATCTCGGGCCAGGCGCCCTCACGATCACTATTGGTTTTGGGGAAAGTTTCTTCCTGAAAGACGGGAAAGACCGCCTGGGGATTGCCGATAGGATGCCGGAGCCGCTAAAAGGCGGGATCCCGAGGATGGCAGCAGAGAAACTGGATCCCGATCAGTGCTACGGGGATATCGTGGTGCAAGCGTGTTCGGAAGATCCCATGATCTCTATGCACGCAATCCACAACCTAAGTCGTTTGGCGTTCGGCACCGCAACCGTTCGCTGGACGCAACTGGGTTATGGACGCACCTCCTCTACCTCGACCGGGCAAAAAACTCCCCGTAACCTCTTCGGGTTCAAGGATGGAACTTCCAATATCAAAAAGGAAGATTCCGATGCGGAGCTAAATAAGCATCTGTGGATTCAGCCCGGTGATTCGGGCGGAAAGTATTTTGCAGGTGGCAGCTATCTTTGTACTCGCAAAATCAAGCAGATGATGGAAGTCTGGGACGAACTGGTCTTGCAAGAGCAAGAAGACACCATTGGGCGCGACAAACTAGAGGGAGCCCCCCAGTCCGGAGGAACTGAGTTCACCGATCCCGACTTTAAGAAGAAGGGCGAAGACGGGGAACCGCTGATCCCGGTGGATTCGCACGTGGCGATGGTGCACCCCGATAACAACGGGGGACACCGAATGTTGCGGCGCGGATACAACTATATGGAGGGGACTGACAGTTTGGGGCGGCTAGAAGGTGGGCTGATGTTTATCGCTTATGTTCGTAACCCGCAAACCAACTTCATTCCCATCTTGAAAAAGATGTCTGGGGACGCCATGACCGAATACCTGCAGCATATAGCCACCAGCATGTGGGTAATGCCGCCCGGTGTAGGGCAGGGAGAAGACTACGTGGGGCAAAAACTTTTTGAAGCCTAAACTGTAACCTCCAGAAAAATAGGTTTTGGGGAAACCTAAAACCGGGAGCGGGTCTTGCTGATTGCTTTCAGCAAGACCCGCAACTTTTTCTGCCACTTAATAAAGCTAAAACTTAGCGGCTGTTTCACCACTAGCTGGCAAAATAGTATTTTCCACTGCTCCCGGTTTCCCGTAAAGATTACGCTACAGCCTGCTAAATTGATGTTTCCTCAAGTTTCATGGTTACTGAAATGCCTATTTTGGGCGTAGTAACTCGGTGTCTAAAACTGATAGGTTTAAGCCAGGAGGCGTCGTTGACTAACTTACTATTAGCACTGATCTACCTGGCATTCATCAGTTTAGGGCTACCTGATTCCCTGCTAGGTTCTGCCTGGCCAGAGATTTATCCAGATTTTGCGGTGCCGGTTTCCTATGCGGGATTTATTTCTATGATTATCTCCTTGGGAACTGTTACTTCTAGCCTGCTGTCGGATCGGATAATCTCCCGGCTTGGTACCGGGAAAGTGACCGTGATTTCGGGGTTATTGACTGCTCTTGCTATTCTAGGCTTCGCCTTTGCCCCTAACTTTTGGGTGCTGTGCATCTGTTCGATTCCCTACGGACTGGGGGCGGGCAGCGTAGATGTGGCTCTCAATAACTACGTAGCTCTACATTTCAAGAGCACCCACATGAACTGGCTACACTGCTCCTGGGGGATTGGCGCCACTATTGGTCCTTACGTGATGGGGGTAGCGCTTTCTGGGGGAGGTACCTGGCAGAACGGATACTGGTATATAGCCTTGATACAGCTGATAATAACCGCGATTCTATTTTTAAGTTTGCCGCTCTGGAAACACCACGAACAGCAAAGCTCTCCTGCCAGTAGTGAGAAGTTGGACGAATCGGATTCCTCGTCAGATAAGCAACGTGCTCTCAAGCTTTCGCAGACAGTGCGGATTAAAGGTGTCAAAGAGGTAATGACTTGTTTCTTCTGCTATGCCGTGTTGGAACAAGCAACTGGGGTCTGGGGTGGAACCTACCTGAAGTTATTTAAAGGTATGGATGCCGCGAATGCGGCCGCCTTTGCGGGAATGCTATTCCTGGGTGTAACTTTGGGGCGAGCAGCGAGCGGATTTTTGTCGATCCGTTATTCTGACCAGCAATTAATCCGTTTGGGGATAATCCTGGTCGCGGGGGGCGTAGTGCTGTTAGTGATACCGGGAACCGCAGCTATCACGGTCTGTGGACTTATGGCGATTGGTCTGGGTTGCTCGCCGATGTATCCCGCCATGATTCACGCAACTCCCCAAATCTTTGGGAGAGAACACTCGCGCGCGGTAATCGGAGTGCAGATGGCTAGCTTTAACCTGGGGGTCTTCGTGATGCCGCCATTGTTTGGTCTGATAGCACAACATTTATCTGTTGGGTTATTGCCGATCTATCTCTCGTTGGCTCTGGGCGTGTTCATCCTCATGCAGTATCGTATGTCTCACCAAGTTGCCCGCTAGCATGCTAAGGATCCCGCCATGCTGGTGTAGTTACCGCCCGCTGGCTTTGGGAAATGAGAATAACCCCTGCACGGTTTCTAGCTACTATAGCCCCCATAGGATGAACGTTTGAAGTCTAGTGATGCATAAACGTGCATTCAAATTTTAGTTGTTGAAAACCTATGCTATAAGCCGTAGCCTGCTTTATTCAAGATTATATTTTTACTAGGTAAAACTTTTAAACAGAGTTGTTGATCGTAGTAAAGCACATTCAAATCCTCTAGATCGGTGTACAGAAAAGAGCTAGTCATGCCCATAAAAGAACCAACTCCCGCCCTGACTCAACAGGCTGGGGAAAAAACAGCCATCGATACACTAGTAGCACGCGCCCAGCAGGCGCTTGCTGAATTCGAGACTCTGGATCAGCGCACCGTAGATATTATTGTAGAAACCGCAGCCCACAAGGCGCGAGAAGCCCATGCGGTGCTCGCCGCCGAGGCGGTAACCGAAACCAAACGCGGTAACTTTGAAGACAAAACTGTAAAAAATATTTTTGCCTCCGAAGTTATTGCCCAAGACTTAGAGGGACAAAAAACCGTAGGGGTGATTTCCCGTGACGAGTTCTCGGGGATCGTGGAAGTTGCAGAGCCAGTCGGGGTGGTAGCGGGGCTAACCCCGGTCACTAATCCCACCTCAACCACTATTTTCAAGGCGCTGATCTGCCTAAAAACTCGCAACCCCATTATTTTTGCGTTCCATCCATTCGCGCAGAACTGTTCGGCTCATGCCGCCAAAATAGTTTACGAGGCTGCGGTTGAAGCCGGAGCACCTAAGGGATGTGTCCAGTGGATTACCACTCCTTCAATGCCGGCCACTACGGAGCTAATCAACCATCCGGGAGTAGCAGTCATTCTCGCTACCGGCGGCAACGCCATGGTCAAGAGTGCGTATTCCTGTGGAAAACCGGCGCTAGGGGTGGGAGCCGGAAACTGTCCTGCCTATATCCACGAAAGTGCAGTAATTAAAAACGCAGTCAATGATGTCACTATTTCAAAGTCGTTTGATAACGGCATGATTTGTGCTGCCGAGCAGGCGGTGATCCTCGACGAGGCCATTGCAGATCAGGCGCTGGCAGAGTTTGAAACTCTCGGATGTTACCTGGCAAACGCGGAAGAGAAAACGAAGCTAGAAGAGCTGCTTTTCGGGGCGCGTGCCGGAAGTGAAGACTGTGCGAATGCCAGATTGAATGCAACGATCGTGGGACAGAAAGCCTCGAAGATAGCAGAAATGGCGGGTTTTAGCGTTCCTGAAGATACCCCAGCTATTTTGGTGCCGTGCTCTAAGGTAAGTTACGAGGAACCATTAACCAGAGAAAAGCTTTCCCCAATCTTGGCGGTATTGCGCGCTGAAAATGCAGCGGAAGGTATTGAATTGTCCCGCCAGATGGTAGAACAAGACGGGTTGGGGCACAGCGCGGCCATTCATTGCCGCGAATGGGGTATTATCGACCAGTTTGCCAAAGAAGTTAATGCAGTGCGGATTATTGAAAATTCTCCTAGCGCTTTCGGAGCTATCGGGGGGCTTTATAACGCGATGGTGCCCTCCTTGACTCTTGGTTGCGGCTCTTATGGACATAACTCGATATCGAGCAATATCAGTGCAGTTAACCTACTTAATATAAAACGGCTAGCCAGGAGGAACCCGGTAATGATGCCTTTCCAAGTACCTAATCAAATTTATCTCGGATCTGGCTATATTCGGCAGCTAGCTAATTTGGAGTTGGGCACCAAAATTACGGTGATTACCAATCAAGATGCCGCCAGTAGCGGGCAACTGGATGTGGTGATGCAACTGCTATATGCCCGCAGCAACAAAATATCTGTACAGGTTATAGATGACGTAGAAAAGCATTTCACTACCCAATATCTGGAGAAGAAAGTACAAGAAATCGCTGGATACGCACCTCAAACGGTTATTGCCGTGGGAGAGCGAAGCGTGATCAATGCGGCTAAGTTCCTGCGTTTATTCGCGGCCTGCCCCGAGTTATCGGTTAAGGAAGTCTGCGCCGGACATGTTGCTTTGCCAGCCCATATTAATTCTCCGCAGCTTATCTGCGTTCCTACTATTACCGGAGGGCGTGCTTCAGTTGCGCCGTCAGCAGCTATTACCGATGCGGATACGGGTTTTGCTCGGCCGGTTAACTCGACCGCATTCCTGCCTCAGATCGTGATTATGGATACCACCTGGGCACCCTATAGTCGGGAAGATGCGTTACGGCGTGGCTTTCAAGGAGTTGCCTGCGCGATCGAGGCCTATACTTCTACTCAAGCCAGTGAATATACCGATTCCTTGGCACTGCATGGCTTAGAGAATGTCTATAAAACTTTGCCGCAGGTAGCTAGCGCCGTAGAAGGTAGTCAAGAATTGGCTGACCAGCGGGAAAAGGTGATTGAGGGGGCGTTCTTGATTTCTACTGCCCAAGGTAACACCGCAATGGGGTTGGCAGATTCATTGACCAAGACTTTTGCCGCCGCCTTTGGGGGTAGCAATC
Organism: Varibaculum cambriense; assembly: GCF_032557235.1. Taxonomy (GTDB): domain Bacteria; phylum Actinomycetota; class Actinomycetes; order Actinomycetales; family Actinomycetaceae; genus Varibaculum; species Varibaculum cambriense_C. The sequence goes on along the minus strand of NZ_JAWGMB010000007.1, from coordinate 97,337 downwards.
AGGAATATTTCCCCGCAGTGCTGCCTAATGTGGTGCGTTTCTTAGGGGGGCGGCCACGAAAGTATGTGGCTTCCCCGAACTATCTGCGCTTCCGAGCACCCCAGCAATTGACTGAGATCTGTCGCCGCCTGGGGATTAAAACTCGCGAAGAGGACGCAGGTGAGGATCTAGCACAGGCTTTGGAGAACTTAGTTTCTACCTTTGGAGTGCCGTCAAAGGTGCAAGACTTCGCGATTTTGGAAGCCGATTTCCTGACGCAGCTGTCCGAGTTAGCTCAGCGTACTTTCGATCGCGAGTCCTATACTGGTACGCCACGTAAAGCTACGATGGCAGAAATAGAAAGTATGCTTAAAGCCTGTTACTACGGGAAAAAGTTTATTTCGTAACGCCTGTTATAAGTGGGTGGGGGGAGGTGTCATAGCTCCCCCCACCCACCTAAATTCGCTATTGTCTCTAACGCGTTTTCCCCTCTAGAGGGTAGGATCAGCGGCGAGTACCTCTGCGACCTCAGCTTGGGTAGGCGCATAAGCCCCCACCTTACTTACCGTAAGCCCGGAGGTAATAGTTGCCCGGTGGAGAGCACCTTGGATATCGCTGAGGCGAGCTTGCCGTAACCGCTGCTTGGCTTCGACCGAGCCTAGCATCCCCGCATCTAGCAGTCCCGAAATCAGGCCTGCCATAAAGGAATCTCCGGCTCCGACTGTATCTTCAACCTTGATATTTAGAGGATCTACCGCCAGCATATCCCGGTCGTTGGCGCAAAGTGCATAGGATGCCCACGGGCCGCGGGTAGCTACAATTAGGCCTGGTCCCATGTCTTTCCACTTGTGTAACACGGTCTCAATCGGAGTGTCTTTGCCGTAGAGCCAAGCGATGTCTTCATCACTGGCTTTAACCAGATCGGCGAGGCTGATTAGCTCTTCGATCCGCGGACGTACTTCCTCGGGGGTACCCATTAACGAGGGGCGCACATTGGGGTCATAGCTTACGGTTCCTTGAGCTGCCATGGTCTTTACTGCCTTAACCACTGCGGAGGCTCCGGGTGCCAAAGTTGCAGCGAAACTTCCGGTATGTAGGTGGCTAAGGCTACCAATCTTCGGTAGTGGAGGAACTTGCCATTCCAGCTCAAAATTGTAGGTTGCTTGCCCATTGTCGTCGATTTGGGCATTAGCTATCGGAGTTTTCGCGGCTTTAGAACTGCCAGGGACTACGCTAACCCCGGCGGAGGCTAGCTTTTCTTCTAGGCTCTTACCGCGCTCGTCCTCGCCCCACCAAGAAGCTAAGGAGGTGGGGTGGCCTAAACTAGCGACTCCGCAAGCCACGTTAAAGACGCTGCCCCCAACTTTTTCTTCCACATTACCTGCGCGTTTAATCACGTCGATCAGGGCTTCTCCCAGGCAGAGTACGGGGCGCTCAGTTGATTTCATTTCGGTCATGATAATTACTCCACACCTAGTTTCTTTGACATTTCTTCAAGGGGAATCCCTTTGGTTTCCGGCATGACTTTCAATACCCACAGTAGCTGGCCGCACATGCACAGGAAGAAGATTAAGAATGACCATTCAGAGGTATCCTAGCAAATGCAGTTAATGCCTGGATGGAGGTATTAGGTCAGTAAGGGCTGTCCCGATAACCGCCATTGGTTACCGGGACAGCCTTTAGCAACTATTTGGAGTAGGTAGCAGTGGTTAATATCGGGTGGTTACTTTTGTAGCTCGTCATTGGTAACCATAAAGCCTTCCACAGGTACCTGGTTGCGGACAATCAATAGGTTGTTGGTGTCCGTGGGAAGGGTGTATTCCCTAGTTGCCTCCGCCGGTTTATCCGTCCCGCAGGCCACTTTGGTTAACTGTCCTTTTCGGTCAAAACTACTCTCATCGCTGTCCGGAGCGATCCATACTTCCATAGTGGTTGGTTTTACCGTCTGGCAGTAGAAACCAATTTTAAATTTACTCCCGGCTTTCCAGTCGCCATTATGGTTCAGATACAGGCTGTAATTCTTGATTTTATCTTTGCTAAAGTTAGCAAAAGTTGCATCAATCCGTTCGGAGGTAACTCCCTTTTTCTCGGCGAATGCTTTGCCTTTTTCCTTCCACTTTTTCTCCAGGGCATCCGCATCATCCACCTTTACCTCCTGCTCTTCTTGCTCCGGCAGTAGCACATTCTCAGTGGTGGATATGAGCCCCACTTTCGTTTCGGGGGCTTTGCTTTCCGGAGCCGCCTTCTTTTCTCCGCTGCTTCCGCTGCCTCCGCAGGCGGACAGGGTAATAGCTAGGGCGAATGCACCCGCTAACGCAAATAGTTTTTTCATGGTGGTTCCCTCCCGTTATTAAGACTGGTGGAGCGCCCTCGCCCCACTTACCTCCACCCTAGGAAGTGGGGTAGGAAATGTAATCACCCAGAAGTACGGTTTTTGAGCTCGGTAGCTAGCAGGAACGTGGTAGATGCGCGCGTAACGTGAAATTGGGGGTGGTAAGAATTGCCAAGGAGCCGCCGGCAGCTTCCAAACGAGCCTCTAAGTTACTCAATCCGGTTCCATAGGACGGGGTGGTAGTAACCCTGCCTGGGTTGGATACTTCTAACCAGTAACTACGGGTATCCTCCCACATTTTTACTGACATTTCGGTGGAGGTAGTGTGGATCAATACGTTAGTAATTCCCTCCCGTAGAACCTGCATAAACAGGAGCGCGCGGTCTTCCTCAGTCGGTAAATCCCCAGAAATGTTTAACTCCAATTGGGCGGAACTCGCTAAATCCTGCAAGGTGGCCAGCCAAACCTCCGCGGGAATTATCTTTCGGTCATGACTTAAATCAGTAGGGAGTTCCGCCAGTAACTCCTGCAATTGCGTCAGTCGCTCCTCATCGCTCACCCCGTCCTCTAAGAAGCGGTGCACGAAAGAAATCCGCTGGGAAATGGTGTCGTGAATGGAGGAACGAGTCCGTAAAACTAGGCGCTTGGTGAGCGCTTCCTCAAGGCGAGCAGTTTCCTGGGCGAGTTGTTTTTGACGCTCTTGGAAACTGTCAATTTCATCTGATAGTTCCTGGCTTAAAGACATATATCTACTGACGTCCAGGGCTATCATTTGCGTTAAAAAGTGTCCTCTATCAGCTAGTTTAGTACGATTAAGTATCCAGGTGCGTCCCCCAGGATCATTTATTCGAAAGTTAACGCTGGTGTGGTTGCCAATTCCACTTTTGTTAGCATCATGGACAGCGATTCCCGCTGGAACTATTTTGTCAGTAGCGAGGTGTCGGAGTTGTTTTGCTAAAGTTTCATAACGAGTAAGCGAAGTCAGGTTTAAGCTGTCAAGCAACCCTTCCATACTGGAATTAACTAGCTTATTGTGTCCCCGGGAATCAGCGAACAGCGCCCCATGCTGAGGACAGTCCAAGGCTTCTTTGATGCTAAAAGGACTCAAGTCGTGTAACAGCAACTGAAATTCTCGCCACCCCTGTACGCATAGCCAGGTTGTGGCAAAGGTTCCGGCAGCTAAAAGCAGCCATTTCCCTCCGAAGTTCGCAATGGGGGGAAGTAGCACGGTTAAGAAAACCAGTAAAGGTGCCGCTGCGAACCGATAAGTGGTTTTTAACAGCGCCAATCCCAAGATCAGGCAGATCAGTACGAACCATCCAAAATGATGGTCATTGAGAATGAATATTCCCGCTTGCGAATTGATAATAGTAACCGCAAAACCCCAGGTGTAAAAGGCAAACAATACCGTTACACTCCATAGGAATCCAGTGGCTAGAAGGCGGCGATGGATAAACCATTGACTCATCGTCAATATGCACGCCGCCAGGGTACCAATAATCATCAAGGCAGTTCCTGCCGCTAGTAGCGCAGGAGACAGGCTGTAAAATAACGCGCTCATTGGTTTCGCTCCTCATGGCTGCTAGTGGGCACGCCCTCGGTGAACGCCTTAGTTACCTCGCTCAGTGTGGTAAAGCTATTTACCTCCTCGTCAGGGTGGTTAATTCGCATCTGCAGATTAACCACTCCCTCCTCCATGATTAGCTTAATTTTTGCTTGCGGCCAATCAAGGAGGGGTTGTAAAAGACCGATTTGACCAGCCGGAATATCTAAAATCCAGTTCATTTTCGCCGGCTGCCCGCTCGCGCCGGCCTCTAGATTTATAAACACCGCTAAATCGGATAGGCTCACCACGCAACCCAGGCCGCGATGGAGACCCTCCAGACACCAAAGTGCCTCCTTTAGCCGGAGATTTCCGCTGGTAGGGCCGTGTAAGCCGGCTAGGGCATTCGCATAAGAAAAATCGGTACAGGACTGACTTAACAAAGTGGTTAAGACATTGACCGAAACCTCTCCATTCTCAAAATAAGATAAAGTGAGCAGACCTGCGCGTTTAGCGTAACCGAGATCCATTTTTATGCTGCGCAGAAGTTCAGCGAGTTGATTGCCTTCTAGATGGCTGCCTAGCCGCACACTATTGGCCTGTACCCGTTCAAGGGCATTATTCATAAGTTCATCTAGACGGTCGTAAAGTAACGGTGCCTGGGACGGTTGCTTCATTTGCTGTAAGGCTTCATATTCGGAGGAAAGAATCTTAGTTTGGTGTGCCTCCCGCTCTCGCAGGGCAGACAAGGTTTTCTCTAGCTCTTGAACGGCGCTAATGTCGGTTTCCCAGATTACGTGTCCGGCGTTGATGGGCTGTGCTTGACAGTAGAGAGTGCGGGGCGGCTCGAAAGAATTATCGGTTATCAGCACCGGGGAGCTAGTTTCTCGCAGGTGACGTTTAATCGACTCGTCCAGGTAGAGAGGAGTGGAGGTGGCATAGCGAGGTTCCCAGTCACGATCGACAATTTCCATGGGGAGGGTAGATTTCTTAAAGAAACGCGTGTAACCCCGATTCTGGGGAATCAATCCGATAAAGAACAGTAGCTCCCAGGTCAATAAGAAAAAGAAACAATAAATTTGCACATTTTCGGTAGCTCGGATCAGGGGGATGCGCCAGGTGTAGGCCAGAGAGTAGGTCAGTGCAAACGCAAAAAGTACCCCTAAGGCCGCTAATAGGCGGGTCCGGTTACCTTTGAAACTCCATAATGCCACATACAATATGGCGACGAATAGCACTAATACTGAAAGGTAGTAAAAGTAGTAACCTGGGCCGTATTCATAGTCCACCCCAGATTCGCCCCGGCCAAAACGCAACACCAGGTGGTGCAAATCGTTGGTAAATACCAGCAACATCAGCGTGGTTCCCAGCGTCACTATACAAGTGCGCAATATGCGGTAGGAGGGTGGGAAGCTGCGCGAAGAGTGCGCGATCACGAAAAACAGGATGGTCAGGGTCGAATAAACCGGAACATAGTAGTAATACCAGGCGTAACGCTCGTAAACTCCCGGCAGGGAATGTTTAATGATGCGGGCTAGGATCCATAGGCTCAGTACTCCCGCCTGAATTAGGACAGCTCGACGCACATAGGGGGAGATAGTTGTCCAAAATCGCCAGCCGGCCCAAAAACTAATTAGGCACAGGAGCGCAATGAAGGTGGCTATTTCGTAGGATTCATTGGTGTTCTTCCACTCCCACGAAGCACCAAAAGTATCGTTGGACAGGCTTTGATCCCAGGTGAACTGGATGAACTGCCCAAGGCTGTTAATCGGGGTGGCGTGAATGCTTTTTTGAAAAGACTCTGATAGTGATGGGTAGGAAGTGGAGGTAAGGAGACTATCCGGGAAAGCTGACATGCAGGATTCCCGGTCAGCATTCCTCGGGTGGCGTGACCAGATTCCTTCCACAAACATTAACGTAGGGAACTTGGCATAGTGTAGCTGCTGGGAGGGGGAACTTGCTTGAGCGCTGCGATTATCGGTGGTTAGACAAAAGTAGCCGTGAGTCAGGGCGTCCTTTAGTTCTTGAAAAGAAGATCCAGTTTCTAATCGTCCCCGCGATCTAAGCTTCTGTAATAGGCCCGAGGCTTGCTGGGAGGAGAAAGTCTGCGCGCCCTTGCTACCCGGGGAAGTTTTGAGTGCCAGAGCGCTCATCAGCTCCAGTCGTGCCACTCCTTGATCCAAATATACTTTTTCTTTACCTCCAAGCAGTTTTTGAAGATTGTCAACTGAGCTCACCTGGGGATTCTTGGACACCAGTACCACCGATTTTGGGTAGAGAGGCAGGAAAGAGGCATCCGGTTCGGCAACTTTAGCGGCGTTTGCAGTGGTTTCGGTGGTGATTACAAAGTTTGCCCCGGAACGAAGTTGCCGCAGTAGCGACCATTCACTGTGGGATTCCACCGCTAAACCCTGGGACTGAAAAAACTGAGTCAGACGCGGATCAAAATCGTTGGGTACCGCCAGGGCATTGCTGGCTTGGAAAGAAACTGCACGTAAGGGAACAAAAATCAAGGTAAGCACCGCTATTCCCAAAAGCAATGAAAACACTAGATGAGCAAGCCAGTCTTGGATCCAGGTTGGCCTTTCAGATTCTACCGCGGGAGAACTGGGGAAGCGATTCGGAGGACGCTTAGAGACAGTTTCGGTAGCCATAAAAACTCCGATTTTAGGCGGGTAAGTCCGGGTCGGAGCGGTTTTCTTGGATCGCGACGTAGCCGTTAGAAACTGCCCACAAAGCTAGGCGCGCCACCGAGGAAAAACCACTTTTGGCTAGCAGTTGCGAGATATAAGACTTAATAGTGTTTTCGCTTAAGAACATTTTCTTCGCGATTTCTTTACGGGGGTACCCAGCGCACACCAGTCTCAGCACCTGCATTTCGCGGTCATTAAACTGGTTAGCCCCAAAACTAGGCCGCGCGGGGGAGTCGGGGAAACTGTTTTCCCCCTTCACCGTGGCACGCAGTAAAGATAGCAGATCAGAAGTAGAGATATTCTTGTAGGTGAAAGCGTCAACCCCGGCGGCGCGTGCTTCCTCAACGAATGAGGCATCGGGCATCGCCGTAAACACCACGACTTTCACGCTGGGATGTTCGGCTTTGAACTTGGCAGATTCTTTTAATCCCGAAGAGTTCTCGGTTACTACGTCCATTAGTACCAGGTCTGCCGGGTGTAAACGCTGGGAGGAATGAATGTCGGCGGCATTGGTGAGCTTATCGACCACCATAAGATCTGCTTCCGTATCGATAGCAGCAGCTAAAGAATCCAGCAGAATGGTTTGATCCTCAACAATAGTTATCCGCGTCAACGGCTCGCCCTCCCGTGCCTCCCCCCGCCATTGGAGGTTTCGCTGCCTTCGTTAGAACTATTTTACCAAAACGTGATTGTTTATTGAGGCGGGTAGAAAGGCTTCTCCTGGTGACCAGCCCCGGCCGCTTACTGCTGGATCCCCGGGTGTTTCCTAGAATTTGCCACCTCCGGAACTAAAAGAGGTGCCCCCAGAACTGAAAGTATGGCTACTAGAGCTCTTGCTTTCCTTCGGGCGCGCCACCTGGGTGACATAGGAGTTCACAAAGACTTCGTTACCTCCGGTTATCTGGTTTGATCCGGGAACAATATAGCTAGAGGCTCCTGCTTGTTTCTGGGCGGTGTGATGTTTGCGTTCAATCCGCCGCATCACCCCATACCCGCCTAAGCCGCCTAAGCCTAGCGCAACTGCCAGCCCCCAAAGGGTAGACTCGAGGGTCATCCGATAGGGTACCGGATGATTTTCACTGTAGGGAGTGCCGGCCTTCCACTGCTCTAAGTAATCAGCGATTTGCTGCAGGTAAACCTGCATGCCCCCATCCCAATCATCGTCACCGAGGGGCTTTTTTACGTGCTCATACAATCTGTCAATCCCGTAAGGGGTGAGCGCTTTCTCGCCCTCGCCATGTCCTAGGAACCACAGATCCCTGGTCGAGGGGTTAATAATCATGATTACCCCATTGGCGGACTGGGGATCCAGGCCGAGTTTGTTCGCGTTGTAGTAGTTCGCAGCCCATTGTTCGGGGGACAAATAATCGAAATCGTCAACCGTTACCACATAGGGGGCTATCCCATATTTATTAGCTAGTGCCTGCAACTGTTTTTCCCAGGCAGGAAGTTTGGAGGCACTAAAAATTTGGGAGTGGTCGCGAATCAAGGGAGCTGCCGCGGATACGTTCTCTTGACCACCCTGGTACTTTACCTCTTGGTCGTCGGGAAACTTGGTAACGTCAGACAGGTTATCGCTGGCGGAAGCGAGAACGCTATGTGCAGCCGGGTGGGAAAATGCTACCGCCGCTGCCGGACTAGGAGCGGCTGCCTGTGCATTGGTCAGGTTTAAACCAATCAGCGGGAATGCGGTCACGGTTGCTGCAACCAAGAGAGAGGCAAGTTTCTTGAAAATACTCATGATTCAATCCCCTTAATCGAGAAACCAAGGCATGATAAATGGAATAAATACCGATCCCAGGACTGTTGCCAAAGCGGCAGCGATACCTATTAGTCCGCCCCAGTATTTTGCTTTAGAAACCGGGAAGGTACCCACGAATTTTCCGGTTTGACCGTTCATGGCGTAGTTATAGTTCTTTCCGGCGAAATTCACGTTTAACAGCCAGACTGGCAAGAACACATATTCCAGCTCACCAAAGGCCGGCTCGAAATCTGAACTGGTCAATTTTACGCTGTCATAGCCGGTAACCGAATCTCTTAGAACGTCCTCCGCAGAATTGCGCATCCTATCGAGGGCGCGCGGGTTTGCTTCCTCGGCTTCTACATCATATTTATTGGTCATAAACCCGGTTAAATATGCCGGGGAAAACCCTACGGAAGTGGAGTAGTCGAATGGCTCTATCGACTCGGTAAGATCCTCAGTTACTTTGGAAGTGCCGGAGACCGGAACATCTAGATAGGAGATATTGCCACTACGCGAAACCTGGTAAACATGATGTTCGGTATAGGTATAGTCCGAATCTGACCAGCTTCGAGTGTGTTCACACTCGAACTCGGCCGTCCCATAAACGCTGGCATCATAGAGCCAATAAGGGATATAGACACCTTGAATGTCATCTACGCTGGCGTGCTGGAACGCATGGGGAGTCAGCTTCAAACGTGATGCTTCTTTTTTGAAAGCGGATAGTGCCTGTTCTTTGGTCATCCCGAAAGGAATCATCCGGTCAGGAACCCGGGTGCTTACCAACTGCCCGGTCGCAACAAAGTTGTTATTACACCAGGGACACTTGGCGCTGACCATATCGGGGGAACCGATGATTTCTCCGCCACAAGAATCGCATTCAAATTGTGCCATTTGTTGCCCGGTTGCCTCATCCATATAGGTAGCAGGAGGCTCCGCCCAGCCGGTTTGAGGTACCGGGGTAGCAGCGTCAGCGGAAAGAGTGGGTGCGCCCTCGCTACCTGTTTGTGCAGGTAGCGATAAATCTGTCTGCTGTGTGGATTGCGCTCCCGGCGGTGGCGGGGGTGGCGAGCCTGACTTTTGCGCTTGGTAGGCGGCATTAAGCTCCTGGTTGGCAGCAGAAATCCCGTTAAATTGATTAACTTCTTCCACGGAAAACATGGCGCCGCAAAAGTTGCACTTCATTTTTCCGCTGGGCACATCAAAATTGATGGGTGCGCCACAGGCTGGGCATTTTAGTTGCACATCACTCACGATTAGTTCCCTTCCTTAATAATTACGGTTCACCAGTGCCGGGTTCTTAGCGGCGAGCCTCGCGCGCCAGATTTGAGGCTGCTAAGAACCCGGGTAACGCTGGTTTAAGCGACTGGAGTTCCGCATTCGGGACAGAATTTTGGTTTGGGATCAGGTAGGGGTTTTCCGCAGTTGGAACAAAAGCCTCCGGGGGTGGGGGTAGCTGGCCGTGGCTGACCGCAATTTCCGCAAAACTTGCCGGTGTTCTGGACGCCGCATTGGCATCTCCAGGCGTCAGCGGTGGAACCAGCGTTTCCGGCTGCCCCTGCCTGCTGTTTTGCCTTTTCTTGAGCGGCCATTTGGGCTTGGTTGGAAGCGGAGGCAGATTGCATGAAGCCTCCGGCTGCGTTCATTCCCATACCCACGCCCATCATGGCGACTCCGGCTCCCGCCGGGTTGGAGCCAGCATTTTGAATACCGGTACCGACTGCTCCTTGTACGAAACCTTCACGGATAGAGGGGTCTTGTAGCATGGCGCCCTGGTTGCGCATATCGATCATCTTGCGCGACTGCTCATCGTAGGAGATAGAGGCGATACCTACGGCTTGCACCTCAATCCCGCGCTGCTCTGACCATTCTTCATCCAGAGCATCACGCATATAGCGAGACAATTCGCTCATATGAGACTGGACTTGCGAAATACGAATCCCATCCAGACTCATCTTGTTTAATGCTACCGAGAAGGCTTCGAGAAATTCGGATTGGTACTGTTCTTTGATGTCATCGATATGTACTCGCTCCGCATCCCGGGGGATAGCTTCCATGTAGAACTTTATGGGGTCAACTATTCGCAGCGAGTAAGTCCCGTGCGACCTCAAGAAAAGTTCCGCATTATAGAAATTATCGAAATATTGAATGGCATTGGGGGTACCAAACTTTATCCCTTTGATTTCCTGCAGGTTTACAAAGAAGGCTTTTTGTTGCCCCGAGGGCGCTCCGCCAAATTTAAAACGTTCCCAAGTATCTTTAAGGGCGCCTTTAAAATTCCCGTTAAATAACGAGGGCGCAGTGGTAGAGCTAAAAGTATAGGCACCGGGTTCGGTAGAAAAGTCCACGATTTTGCCGGAGTCAGTAATCAGCATGGCCTGCTTGTCGTAGACCAAGATTTTGGAACCGTCGGAGATAATAGCGCCGGTGCCGGTATTTCTACCTCGGATTTGTTGGCCGCGTACAAATACTATGCCTTCGCCCATGTCTTGAGCGCTAATCGCATCTAGCCACTGATCTTGGAGGGCGCCACCGATCGCGCCGCTAACTGCCTGAATCAAACCCATTTCAATCTTCTTTTCTCTAGTATTAGCTTATTGTTGGCTGTTCCCGCTGCTGGCAATATTGCCTAACAGCGGGACTGCTTACCTATAGGTGCACCATGCTGTTTTGGATTGCTGTTCCAATTCCGGTGGCGATTGACGGTAGGAAAATCACCACCAGGAAAACAATTAGTGGCATGGTCTTGGGACGGGACTTAATCAGGGCGATTAATCCCAGGATGAATGCCACCAAGTTCAAGATTGAAGCCAATCCCAAGAGAATAAGTCGCTTGGTGTCGGCAGCTTGAGCTGCGGCGACATCAAGGTTACTGAGGGCAGTGGCCCCTGCTTTCCCAGCCAGGAAAAATCCCAAGATGATGAGCAAGGAGGCCACAATGGTCAGGCATAAAGCCGCAATTGCCATATTCTTCTTTACGATCGGTACATCCGGACTTACTAGGTTTGGGTTTGTAACCGGGGGTTGGCCAGTCATGATAGCTCCTTACGATCGGGGTGAAACTTGTTCTGGGTGCAGTTTTTCTTCTTTGAAAACCTGCATTTTTAAAGTAACAAGCAGAATTTTGGTAATTAACACCCAAAAGGGTGAAAACTTTGAGCAAATGCTAATAACTTTCCCGGGTTATCCGGTCTCGAGAAGGTTGTCTACATAAAGGGCAGATATTGGTAGGGGAGCAGCTGGGATAGTTCTAAGCGTGCTTCTTGACACGGGCGCGTGCCCGGCTGATCAGTAGAACTATTAGGAATAAGACCCCATCGGTAAATGCCATCATCGCCGAGGTGGCAAGGTTGAAATGCCAAGCGGTAATAAAACCGATAATTGCGCTGATTACCGAAATGATAAGGGTGAAAGCAAATATTTTCGGGAGAGAATTAGAAAGTAGAATCGCAGTGGCGGCTGGGGTTACCAGTAGGGCAATCACAAGAATGGCGCCCGCAGTAGAAAAAGCCACCACAATAGTTAAGGCCACCAGAACCATGAATATAGTTTCCACCGTGCGGATGGGGAACCCGATGACTCGGGCTGATTCTCTATCGAAAGTCACAAGCTGCATAACTTTATAGGTGAGCAGTAAAAATAGTGCGTTCGCTAAGAAAATTATCAGCAGCATCCACATGGCGCGCGGACCAAAATCATAATTGCTGATTATCAACCTTTCGGTTTCTAAAGCCAGCAGGTTCAGGTCGCCGGTCAGTACCGTATCCTCGCAGATATGTACATGTGCCAGCGCAGTGGACAGTAAAATTACTCCGCCCGAAAATAGCAGGGGGAAGATAACTCCTTGACTGGCATCCTTAGGTAGTAAACCGGTGGATTGGAGATAGTTAGCTCCCAAAACTACGATCAACCCAAAACCAGCGGCAAGAACCACCATTATCGGAGAATAAGTGGATCCAGAAAGCAACGCTCCCAGCACGATTCCGGGTAGGACTGCGTGGCTCATGGCGTCCACCAGCATGGATTGACGGCGCAACACCAAGAAGGTGCCGGGCAGGGCGCAAGTTACCGAGGTAGTAATTGCTAGTAATAAGGCTGCAAGTACAAAACTCATTTCAGATTAACCTCGGGGTCTAGCTGGGACTTGTGACTTAATGTTCCGGCTGATTGGACAACTGCGGAGGGAGTGCCGCCTTCCTCCGCTTTTGTCGGTGAGAAACACAGATGGTTAGCTATTGCCGCAGGATTAGTAGGCTGTTCTTTCCAGGAATTACCCTGAGCGAGGGAGGCGTTATCTTCCTGTTCGTGCTTTAAATTTTGGATATGCCGGCGGCGGCGATACCGGTAAGCCAGCAAAGAGCGGTGCGGAGAGAAAACTAAAGAAATAGCTAGAACCAGCGAAAGGATGACTACGATTACCGGTCCAGTAGGCACCTTACCGATGGATACTGCCAGATAAGAACCAAAACCGCCGCTAAGTGCGCCTATTGCTCCAGCTAGTAGGAATAACACCGGTAGATGATCGGTCCACTGCCGGGCGGCAGCTGCGGGGATAATAGCAAAAGCAACCATCAATACTACCCCTACAGATTTAACCCCAATCACGATACCTACGGTGGTGCACAAGGTGACAATGGCGATCAAAAGGTTACCGGAAAAGCCAGCTGCCTGGGCGCCTACGGGGTCAAAAGCAAAGAGCGCGATCTCCTTCCAGAAAATCGCGACGATCAATAGAGCGGTAAAACCTAGGATAGCAACGGTGAACACATCGATTTGACGCATAGTGGCGGCATTGCCGAACAGGTATTGTGCAATACCAGAGCGTCCGGAGAAATGGGAAAAGGATAATAGCCTCAAGGCCACCATGCCGCCGCCATAATAGATGGCCAGAGAAATCGCCATGGCGGCTTCCACTCCCACTTTGGATTTTTCTGCAATTAGATTGGTGGTGGCAACAGCCAGCAAGCCGGAAATTGTGGCTCCAATCGTCAAAACCAGTATCGATTGTCCATCTGCGCCCATTAGCGAAGCAATTACGAAGGCTCCCACAATCCCGGCAATAGAACTATGTCCAATAACGTCAGAAACTAGGGATTGTTTACGCACGTATAGTAGGGATCCGAGGGTTCCGGCGAAGAAACCCACCAGGATTGCTCCCGCGGTCATCACCCGAAAACTGTAGGTTCCCCAAAAATCACTTAGAGAGATTAGTTCCTGGGGGAAAAGGATAGAGAGGTTGGTGAGGGCGAGCTTCATGCCAGCGCTCCCTCGATTCCGTATGCCTGGGAAATGTTCTTAGCGGTAAAGGTAGTGTCTAGGGGGCCGGAAGCCACCAAGTTTCCTTCGCGAAGCAGCAATACTGAGGAACAAAACTCTCTTACAGTAGCTAAATCATGGTGTACCAGGAGTACGGTTTTCCCTGAGCTAGCTAGAGAACGCAGTACCTGTAAAATCGTCTTTTCGGACTTCATATCAACCCCAGCGAAGGGTTCGTCCATAACTAATAGATCAGCATCGGCGGCCAGGGCGCGCGCCACGAAGGTGCGTTGTTTTTGTCCTCCGGAAAGCTCAGAAATCTGGCGGTTTGCGAGATCGGAGATATCTAGTTGTTCCATAGCTGCTTGCGCCGCCTGATGCTCTTTTCTCCCCGGGCGGCGCAGCCATCCTAAGTGGGTATAGGTTCCCATTAACACCACGTCTTTTACTCGTGCGGGAAAATCCCAATCAATTGAGGCAGACTGGGGCATATAGGCAATGCACTTGCGTACCCGGCTTAAGTTTTTCCCAAAGAATTCAGCTTTCCCGCTGACCCGGGGAATCAGTTCCAGCATCGCTTTGATCAAAGTAGATTTTCCTGCTCCATTAGGGCCAAGAATCGCCATGATTTCTCCGCTGGGGACGGTAAAACTCACCCCAGAGAGGGCAAGACGATCTCGGTAGGCGGCGCTGATGTTTTCCACCACGCAAGGGGGAGTGCTCACTGGTACGCTGGCAGTCTTTTCTCGGGAGTCTTCTGGGGAAGAAGTGTTTTTGGAAGTCATGGAGTTAATACCTTTAACGAAGATAACTGAATGATTTGGGAAGAAAGAGGATGGGCGCTAGGAAACTTGGAGACGGCGAAACCTAGCGCCCATCCTGGCACTCAGATCGCGTTCTCTATGAGAGTGCCTTTACAATAGCTTCCACATTGTGCTGGAAAGCTCCCAGATAGGTGTTGGTGGAGGCTTTCTCGCCAAGGGTGTCTGCATAGAGCTCGGTGTCGGAGAGTTTAACTTCCCAACCTTTGGACTTCACCATTTCTTGGAGGTGCTTTACTACTTCCGGGCTCTTGAGGTTGTCATAGAAGATAACCGGAACTTTTTTGCTAGCAATAGTGTTTGCCAGTTCTTCCAGCTGTACCGCAGAGATTTCCGATTCGGAAGAGACCATATCGGTAGCCATAATGTCTAGTCCGTAGGTGCGTCCCAGGTAGTTGAAGGCGTCGTGACCGGTTACCAGAGTGCGGCGATCGGCAGGAATTTTTTCAAATGCAGCTTTGGCCTTTTCATGCATGGCCTGAATCTTGGCGTTATATTCTTTGCTGTTCTTGAGGTATTTGTCAGCGTTAGCTTTATCTAGTTTCGCGATTTTTTCGGCGGTAGCGGTTACCGCGTATTGCCATCCGATCGGGTCATTCCACACGTGGGGGTCGTGACCTTCGATCTTGCCATCTTCTTCCCAGTCCAGCAGCATTTTTTTCGGAATGGCTTCTGCGGCGGGCAAGGATTTATCTCCCAGACCATCGAACTGGCCCATCATTTTGTGTTCCATGTCGTGACTGGTCCAAACCACCAGGTCCGCTTTTTGGATTTTTTCAGTGTCTTTGGTGGTGAGTTCTTGAGTGTGGGGATCGCCTCCGGGGGCTACCAGGGTAGTAATCTCGGCGTCGGGGGCTATGTTTTTCACCGCGTCGGCGAGGTAACCGGTGGTGGCAACAATTTTTAGCTTTCCATTAGCTCCATCCGCATTATCGGCGGCACCATCTTTGGCGCAACCTCCCAGGGAAGCTGCCAGTGCCAGGGCGCAGATACCGGAGACTACGGCTTTCAGTTTCATGTATCCTCATCTTTCATATTATTCGGTCACCCGAAATATTAGTTTAGGTTAGGTGAACCTGATAATAAAGATAGTTATCAATTGGAAAAAAGAAAACTGACGTTTGTCCTATAGGGGGTGCTTGCTGTGTTGACCTGTATAAAATCCCTACTCTATGAGGTTTTTCATAAACTAGGGGCTGCTGGTGAATCTCGGGTGTGGAGTGAATAGTTGGAGGGTGTAAATTTAGGGGATCCTGAGTTAATAATTAATTTTGTCGGACTTTCCTATGTGGGAAAGTCCGACAAAATCTTTGCTGGGTGATTAGATTTCTTGGTAACTTCTCTAAGGTCCCGCGCTAGTTATGTAACCGCGCGAATGCCCATTAGAGCCTGACTAACCGCTAGTCATTGGCGCGTTGCTGCAGCAGATGTAAACGTCGATGTAGCGGGTGGCTGGCGAAAATTGAGGCGGCTGTAACCGCCAAACCAGCCAGCAATAACAGGCTCATTTGGGCTACGGAATTCTCTGGAGTTTGCCCGGTGTGTTCCTTTAGCATTTGCACCATCGGCATGGCTGTTGCTAGTCCCAAAATAGCTCCTCCCAGCACGGATGCCGCTAGGGGGCCCAGGGTTTCTAGCCACATCGAGCGCAGTTCGAAGCCGCGCGGGGCGCCCATTCTTGCCAAAGCCCGGGACTGCTCAGCATTCTCAATCACCGTTGCCGCTTGAGTAATCAACATGGCGCAGGCGCAAAGCGCGAAACTGACCGCCAAGGTAATCATGGTGCCAGTTTGGAAATCCCAGCGAGTGGCAGCAGCAAAATCGTTGACCAGATTATCGGAACTCTCACCATTAACCAGCACTGGCGACATAGCCACGAAACCCGCGATAAAAGCTAGGAACCCCATACCGCTGACGCGCCGCCAAGTAGTTTTGGGATCGGCAACTATCCGCCGAGAAGCCAGTACCATTGCAGGAATCGGAACCTTGGCTAGTATCCGGGCGTTCAGCTGCAATAGATAGGGGCCTAGTAAGTTAAAGGCCAAAATAACTACCAGGATACTGCCGGAGACTATCGCTATCGTCCAGGTTTTTGATAGCCCTACGGTTGCCTGACTGACTATGAAAGCGGCGGAAAAAATAGCTACCGCAGCTACCAGGCGCCAAATTCGCAGTGAGGGCTGACTCGCCCGGCGGGTTACTCCCAAGGGAGAAACTCTTACCTGCTGCATTCCCCACCAGGCAGAAATCTGTCCCAGCAAGATAATTACTGCTAGCACGATCAACAGCAGCCACCAGGGCAGCAGCATTTCCTTAACCGTTATATATTTGGCTTCTATTTCAAGAAAAGTCCAGGCAGGAAGGGTTGCGAAATAAAGAGCAGTACCGATCAGGGAACCGATAACCGCTTGGATCAGCGCATCTAGCAGGGTCATCTTGGTGACCTCCGCAGAGGACACACCCAGCAGGCGCAAGGAGGATAAACGCTTTTCGCGTCCTCGTGCCCCCAATACTGCCGCCTTGGTGGCGAGTGAGCTTAAAGATGGGATTATTAGAGCGCAGGCCAAAATGGCTAAGAGGAAATAAAACTTTAGAACGATTTCGAAACTCGCATCGGCTTCAAGTAACTGGGCAGCGATTCCCGTGGGGGTCTTCCATCGGTTATAGAACATGTAGGTGCCGCCAGCAACCGTTAACGCCAGCGCGGCACACACCGTATAGGCCAGGATAGATGCTAAATAAAGTAGGGATTCTCCCTGGTGAGAGCTAAAACGGGCTTTGGTGAGATGTAAAGTTAACCAGTTTAGGTTTTGTGCGCGTGAGGAGGTAGCTGGACTGGCTATGTTAGTGCTCGACATTTACGCCCTCCTAGACTGTGGCGCTAGCGTGCGATCAGAGTGGATTTGACCGTCCCGAATCTCGATTAAACGTGAACACCAATGTGCAACGTTAATGTCATGGGTTACCAGTACTAATGCTGCTCCGCAGCGCTGCACTTCCCGGGGTAAAGTATCCATCATTTCATATCCGGTAGCTTGATCGAGGGCGCCAGAAGGTTCATCCGCAAAAACTACCTTCGGGTTGCCGATGAGGGCGCGGGCGATAGCTACCCGCTGTGCCTGTCCGCCAGACATATTTCCGGGACGCCGCTTTTTCAGCTCAGAAAGTCCCAGTTGGGAGAGCAGTTGATCGGCGCGCTTTAAAGCTTTTGGCAGCAGAGTTCCGGTCAATACTAGGGGGAGTGCCACGTTTTCGCGGGCGGGCAGCTCGGGGATGAGTTGCCCGTCTTGGAACACAAACCCGAACTGGCCAAGCCGCAGCCGGGAGCGCTTCACATCTTTTTGCGCCGCGATATCCTCGCCCCGGAATAAGACCTTTCCGGATTCGGGAACGAGGACGCCGGACAGACAATGCAGCAGGGTCGATTTTCCTGACCCCGACGGCCCCATGATTGCCACCGACTCGCCCTCGTGAATTTGTAGAGAAACCCCGCAGAGAGCGCGAACGTTTCCAAAACTTTTAGTGATGTTATCGGTGCTCAGCACCTATTTTTCGTCATATTGATTCATACCCTCTATTTCAGTGCGTCTACCGGGCACAGGGAACAGTGCGGAAACTGATTTTTAGGTATTGCTAAAAACTACCCGGAGGTAGAGCTGCCACTACCTAAAGGGGAGGGCGCGCCCTCTGAAAGCTCCCCTCAGGGATTGATGCCTTCCCCGATAACGACCTGATTCCCTTTGAAAGAATGGGAGCCCCGAAAGATTGGCGAAGTAACCCATTTTGGGCAGTTGAATAAGAAGCTGAGTCTACGTCCTTAGAAGATAGCGAAGAAACCAATAGTTTGTAGGGCTCTCTCTGGGTATCGTGGAAATATGAAGTTCGGTATGCGAAAACCTAGTCCTAAGCGTTCCTACAAGGCAGCGACCTCAGGCAGAGCTAAAAGAGCCGCTAAGCGCGCAGTTAATCCCCTATATGGCAAGAAGGGTATGGGATTTTTGAAAGATCCGTCGCGCGCGGTCAAGAACGCTATCTATAGGCGCACCACCTTCGGTTGGCGCGACCTCTTTAAGTAGCTTGTAGCTTGCTGCTCAAAGCGTCGGGCGTTACTGCTCATAAACTCTCTAAACTCGGGCGGTGATTTTGATGGTTCCGCCGCATGAGAAGTTTCTTTTAATTTGTGCTGACGGTTATTTATGTTCTGCGTACAAAACCCTTTAGAGGCGGGAAGTGGCTAGCTTTATCTACAAACCAGTTAGATTCTGATGCTTTTAATCTCTATTCATGTGGAGGTTATTTTCGAGAGCAAACTGGTAGATATCTCTTGTTAGTGCTTGTGAATGCCAGCGGACAAACCTTCCAGAGGAGCTTTGACGCATGGCTTGCAACGCAAAAGTTCTAGCACCTTGTAATATTTTCGGATATTTTTGGCAGATTCTTTTTAAGTCACCGCTGTTAAACACTACTTGGTCGGCGGACGTTGAGTCGTAGTTTATTCGGTCAACAAAGAACCCTCGGGTATTACGCTTCCAAGGTGTCAATAGGGAGAGCAGCCTGCTATGCGAAAACGTTCCGACAGGAGTATTGAGACAGGAAAGTCCCGAGGCCTCCCTTCTCGGGAAGAAAAGAAGTTCCAGAGTCCCGGTAATTAGTGTTGCCCAACGACCTCCTGCAGTACTCGGATAATCTGAAATCGTCCAATATCGTCCTTCAAGCTTGATAGCTTCGGGAACCAGATTTGTTAAAGCAAAAACCAAATCGGCGAGTATGAGATCTCGGAATTCATCAGGAACCTGTTTTAGAAACTTCGAGGATTCATTTCCCAAAGAAGGTAATTTTTCTTTGATGCCGCACAAATCGTATGGACCATCCCCAAGTACCCAAGAATGTTGTTCCTCCACCGGTATCGCTTTATCCAGTGTTGACGGTTGATTGTGACCTAAGTTCAGAGCACGATTCCGCAAAGGCTTACCAGATTCCCGAAATCTGCGAATTTCGCTATTTTCTATTCTGGTCAAGTCCAAGTCTTGGGGTACAGGCATGAACCATAACTTCTCTATGTCATCCCAAGCTTCATGATGATTGGTATGACCATGCCGGTGCTGAGCAAAACGCGTCACTACATTCTGTGCTTGACCGACATAAAACTCACCGTTGAAAAACTGGAGGATATAGATACCTCGGCGTTGTTTTGGAATCAACGCGGAAATTGACTCCAATTGGGAGACATTAAAACGCAGATACTTGAGGTTTGCTTTAGCGGGATTTGTGCCACTAGAAGAGGTCATCGTGTGATCCGGTTCGGGTTAGTACCAGAAGTAGCTCGCTTCGTTCGACACGGTATATCAGTAACCAATCTCCCTCGAGGTGAATTTCGCGGTACCCCTTCCACTGTCCCTGCAGTGCGTGGTCACGATAGCGGGTTCGTAACTCGTCGCGATCCTGAGCCATTAGGGCTGCAACTGCGTGTGCCAGCTTCGACGGATTGTAATGCTTTTTGAACAGTGCTTTCGCGTCGCGTTTGAACTGGGAGGTGCGAAAGACTCTAGTCAGCTTCATTAAGATCTGCCATTAACGCAGCGACACTATCAAAGGAAGCTCCGGTGCGGGATTCGGCTTCAGCGCGAGCAAGTAGGTTGGCCGAATTTTCCCGGCGCGGCGTGAACGGAATACCGTTGCTGGCAATTGACTGCCTCAGAAACATGTTAATTGCAGTGCTCATATCTAACCCCAGGTCGCGGAACAGCTCCGCTGCCTGTGTCTTGGTCTGGTCATCAGTTCGGAACGATATATTAGCCACCAGAAGTACCCTCTTTCACGCAATTACCTCTACTATGTACCTACAATAGCATTAATTATGTATGAAATTAATGGCTTTGAAAATATCTTTACTGCCTGAATGCTCCCGATAGAGGGCTAATAAAGTGGGTGACTTGCTGCCAGATTAGCATTCAAGTAAACCGGGTAGTTGCATCTGCGGTGCCTACCCTTCCTCACTCCGGTTACAAGCATTCAAGCGCGCTTGGCGCTTGTGCTTGCACCTCCGTTCAGAGCGGGTGTTCGGTCGCTGTGCTCCCTGCAACTCTAGCGAATGTTAAAAAGGGGTATATGTGGTGAGTTTCAGATGCGCTGATATAGGTCTGTCGGCTTTGGAAAGAAATGGCATAAACTTCCTAAAGAGGTCTGTTAATTTACAGCCACTCGTTTGCGCGATGTAGGGGGTGTGATGGATAAGGTTCCAAACGAGAAAGAGGTTAATCTCCAAGCTGATACTGGGCAGGTGCTGATTTACCAAAACCCTGATAGCCCCGCTGATATTGAGGTGTATCTTGAAGGGGAAACGGTGTGGCTAACTCAAGCACAGATGGCAGAGTTGTTTCAGTCCTCAAAATCCAATCTCAGTGAGCACATAAAGCATATCTTCGAAGAGGGTGAACTGGACGAAGATTCAGTTGTTCGGAAATTCCGAACAACTGCCGCTGACGGTAAACGCTACTTGGTGACCCACTACAACCTAGACATGATTATTTCGTTGGGCTACCGGGTGAAATCGAAGACGGCAACGCAGTTTCGTAAGTGGGCAACCGAGCGGCTGAAAGAGTATTTGATAAAGGGTTTTGCTCTTGATGATCAGCGGTTGAAAAACTTTGGTGGCGGCTCCTATTGGCGTGAGCTGTTGGAGCGCATTCGTGACATTCGTTCTTCAGAAAAGGTCATGTACCGGCAAGTTCTTGACCTATATGCCACGAGTATTGACTATGACCCGCGTAGTGCTGAGTCAATTGCATTTTTTAAGATGGTGCAAAACAAACTCCATTACGCCACGCATGGGCACACGGCTGCTGAGGTAATCTATGAGCGTGCTGATGCCAGTCAACCATTCATGGGACTGACTACTTTCAAAGGTGACTTGCCGGTATTGGCTGAGGTAAAAATCGCGAAGAATTACCTGAGTGAAAATGAGCTTAAAATCTTGAACCGCTTGGTGTCTGGTTATTTTGATTTCGCTGAAGTCCAGGCGATGAGTCATAATCCTATGCGCATGGTCGATTTTATCGAACATCTGGACAAAATCTTGACTGCTACCGGCAAACCTATTCTTTCTGGTGCTGGGAAGATTAGTCACCGGAAAGCTGTGGATAAAGCAATCAGCGAGTACCGCAAATTCCAAACTCATACTCTATCTCCAGTCGAGAAAGACTATCTCAAAGCAATCAAAGGGATTGAGGGTGAAGCAAAACAAGCGTCTACGAAGGCGATTAACTAGTGGCATGTGAACTAAATCCTGATGTAATGACTGCCCGGCTCCTAGTCGAGATAAATGTGGGTTAATACCCATCACGGACAGGGTTTGGGGCTAATGTCCACTGGGTATTATCTCGAATCAAATCAGCAGGGACAATCCCTGCTGGTCAACTGTGAGCGGGTAGTAGCACCTGCGGTGCCTACCCTTCTTCGCTCGGATCAGAAATGTGAAAGCAAGCTTTCACATTCACGATCCTCACTCAGAGCGGGTGACGAGAATCGAACTCGCCTCTACAGCTTGGGAAGCTGTCGTTCTACCGATGAACTACACCCGCGTTGGCATCTAGCTGCCTTTAGAGTATAACCAGTAGCGGCGCTCCACTCAAAACGAGCGGTTAAAGTAAGAATAAAGACCGGAAACGATGAGTTAAGCGGCAAGCTTGGGCTTATCAACCCTAGGGAGGAATGAATGACTTTCGTAGTAGCGCTAGCGGCCATCTGCGGTAACAAGCTATTATGTGCGCAGCGTTCCTACCCGAAAAAACTACGGGGCAAATGGGAACTGCCCGGCGGGAAAGTGCGCGAGGGCGAGGAACCGGTAGCGGCCTTAGTGCGGGAAATAAAAGAGGAACTAGATTGGGTGATTTCTCCTTCGCAGCTGGGGGAAATCTTGCCCGGCCCGCTACCGGCAGGGAATTGGCCGCTACTAAAAGGCGCGCAAATGCGGGTGATGATTTATCATCCCCGCGAACTACCGATGATACAACCAGGGGATTCCCATCTCAGCTTACAGTGGAGCCCGGCAGAAAAAGTAACGCAGCTAGACTGGCTAGAACCCGACTTACCTATCGCCGAAGCGTTAAGTCGTGTCCTAAAATAACCAGCCTAGCTGCGTCCTCAAAATAGATAACAAGCCCGCGGAGCTAAAACCCCAGCTAGCCTAGCGTTAGCTATCTTTTAGCCCCATGGCCTCAAACAACAGGTAGATTGGGTGAACAGCGGGCTTGCCGCCGCCCTTTTCCAATTGCCAACGGCAAGTCTCGGTGTCTGAAACCACCAGGTCAGAGTTGGTGCTCTTAATCTTGTCAAAAGCGGTCTTACCTACTGCCTGTGCAATGTCATATTTTTCCCGCTTCAAACCGTAGGTGCCCGCGATCCCGCAACAGGTGGCCCCCGATTCGTGAACCGTAAGCCCCGGAATCTTATCCAGCAGCTGCTTACCTGGGGTGCCAATCCCCGTGGATTTGAGCTGACAAGGCGCGTGATAGGTAACCGTGAGGTTAATCGGCTCCAGATTATCCAGATCCAGTTCGCCGCGATCATACAGATCCAGCAGGAACTCGGACATATCCCAGATACGCCGCGATACCTGCGTGAGCTCCTCGTCTTGGACTCCCAGAATCTCGCGCGCCTCATGTTTGACCATGCCCACGCAAGAACCAGATGATCCCACGATAGTCAGGTCATCCCCGGGGACATTCAAATCATGTGCCAGTTTGCGAATCAGTTTCTTTGACCCGTCATAGAGACCGTTAGACTGTTGCGCTAATCCACAACAACCATGAGGCGGTACCAGTACCTCGTATCCCAGGTGCTCGAGAATCTGCACTGAGCGAATAGAGGTAGTAGTTTCAAAGAATTCACCCGCGCAACCGTGGAAGAACACGATCTTGCCCTTAGTGGGAGCCGGAGCGGTACGGGTATGCTTCTTGAACCATTTTTCAAAACTGAACCCGTCAGCCACCGGCATCGGTGCTTCATGGTGAATTCCGAAAGTCTTCTCCACAATCTGACGAATCGGTTTTTGCCGGAGCGCCCAGTTCGCCAGCGGTGCCACCGGGGTCATCGCCTTGCCCATAAACATGGTGTTGGATATGAGCACGTCGCGCAGCGGGCGACCATTTTGCTGCTTCATCGCGGCGCGAGCAACGTTGTTGAGTTCTGCAACCTTCACGCCCTGCGGACACACTAGAGTACAAGTCCCGCAGCTGGAGCAGTAATCAATAGTGTGATCAACCGACATTCCCTTCCGGAAACGCTCCGCCTGCGGCCCCACGTATTTCGGCCCCGGGAAAAGGGGAGTGACCGCTGCTACCGGGCATTGAGTTTCACAAATCGTGCATTTGACGCAAGCATCCAAGCTGGCGCGCATTAACGGATTAAACTCGGGTTTATTACGTAAATCCTTAGTCATTGGTATCCCCCAAAATCGTCTCACAAGCCCTAAAAGCGGAAGCTAAAGCAATGCCGTCACCGGACTTTTCCCGCCAACGAGTAGCTCCCGCTAGCAATCCGCCAGCGGCATAAAGGTTCTGATATAGCGGATTCCCGGAGGCATCCAGTACCCGCATCTGGGAATCGACCTCAACCCCTACTTCGAACAGGGGCTGGTCTGGTCCCCAATAGTCTTCGTGAACCAGCGGTCCCTCCGGGATTGCGAGCGGTAAATTAAAGGCTCGTTCGGTTACGTTCCAGTAAGAATCCACATGCAACGTACCGGATTCAAAGCCGCCACCAGCGTAGATGAAGTGCTTGGCCTTAATGGTGCTCTCCGAGCCGGCGGAATCAAAGGTCACGGATTCAACCCGGCCATCACTAACGTTTAACCCCGTCACTTCACTGCCGATAATGTAGCGTACTCCCAGGTCTCGCACCATTTGGGTGAGAGCCTCATTGATACGCATCCCCGGAATCGAGGGCGGAAGAATCGGGATTTCAAATACCTCATGTCCCAGGCGGCGAGAGATATCCTTCCAAGCGCCCCGATCTTTCAATCCCAACACCGCGGGGAAACCAACTACCTCCCCGTCTTTCAAATAGCGTTTAACCTGGTCACAGAATTTAGCGCGGAAATCTTCAGTGTCGAGGGCGCGCGCGAAGTTCAAACCGGAAGTGTCGGTTTCGCCCGGGCGTACCGGGATATCTATCCAGATATGGCGAGCCGAAACTTTACCTCCGCCGGGAATCTCTTCCTTCTCTAAATTCTCGGCTACCAGTTGGGGATAAAAGTCCTTGAGGCGGCGCAGTCCCACGATTACGTACTTCTTTCCGTCCGCGGGAGCACCCGCCAGCATCGACGGTTGGGGGAGGCAGGTGGGACGCCAAGCACCCAGGCAGGTTGGTAGGAATACGTTCTTTTCTGGGCTGCCGGCCAGCAGTTCTGCCCCTAGCTGCTCTTTCAGCCAGTTAGCAGAATCGGCCACTGCCTGAGAGCCCAGTTTCCCGTAAGGGTGGGACTGGGGTAACTTTTCGATCGCCTCGAGAGGATTATCTTCCCGCTCCGAACTGTATCCATACAGGTCAATCGTGCCTTGACCGAGCTGGATGCCTCCTATCCCTTTGGTTATTAAATCAACTTCCCGCCCCGCCTTAAGCAGCCGAAGCGCGGCGCTAAGACCGGAAAGGCCAGCCCCGATTACTACTACGTCTCTCACGCTAGTGCCTCCTTTACGGCTTCACGTTCCTGTTTATCGCGTTCTTGCTCGACTGGATTGAGGGCAACCTCGCTCAGTTGGCCTTTGCCGGGTGCATGCTCCAAGTCGAAAATGCCCTGCATAATCCAGTTATCGAGGGCGGCTTCGCGGGCAGATTCTCCGAAAAGAATCGGTTTAATCCCAATCCAACGATTCTTCATAAATAGGGAAATCATATTGGTTGCCCGCTCAACCGAGGCGGCTCGCTGGTCATTAACGATGCCGGCGCAACGCATGGAGCAGAATCCGCCTTGGCACGGCCCCATCCCAATGCGCAGTTGACGGCGCAGATCATCGAGAGAAGCGTTCGGGAATTCTTGAATGGTTTCTTCTACCATTCGCCGCGACACCAGTTCGCATTCGCAAATAATCTGATCCTTATTCCACTCTTTTTCCCGTGCCTGCAAGCGGTCAGTCAGCCGATGCTGCCGGGAGTTCTCTTGCCCGGGAACCGCTTCCTGGGCGGTGCGACAAGCACGCTCATCCTTCATAATGTCGCACATAATGTTTACGGCACGTTCGGCCATCAAGCGGCAGGTAGTTAGTTTTCCGCCCGCCACGGTAAGCATGCCCTTGACCCCGTCGCGTTCCTCGTGATCCATAACTGACATACCGCGGGACATATGGCGCGAATCCGTAGCTGCTACCCGGTTGTCTTTAACCAGCGGGCGAGCCCCTACCCATACGTGCAGAGGACGAGAATGACGGAACCCTGGCAGGAGAGCATCCCCTGCGTCTAACATTTGCTGGACTTCTTGGTCTTTTATCTGTAGGAAGTCAGCGCTGGGTGCCACCTGGTCGGTGGTGCCAATAATCGCGACCTGATGGGCAGGAACAATCAAGTCTCCATCTGAGGGATAGATACAACGATTAATTACATGCTGGCAGATGCGGTGATTCATAGCGATCATAATCCCGGCACCGGGAACCACGTTCACATCATGGCAACCGGCCAAAGCGGCGATTTCACCAGCCCAAGGACCACCACAATTAATGATGAACTTACAGTCAATACGGACTTCTTCCCCGCCGTTCTTGTGATCCTCGCAAGTGACAGCGCTGACTGCTCCATTGGTGACTTCAATACCGGTAACCCAGTGGTAGGGGAGGATTTCTGCTCCATACTCTTTAGCAGAGTGGGCAAATCCCCAAACCATTTTCCAGCCATCAATAGTGGCGTCTTGTACCGCAAAAGCTCGCTTCAGCTTGGGATCTAGACGAGACTCGCGCTTAAGCGCTTCAGCCGCCGAAATTTCGTAGGCCGGAACTTTGGTTTTATTAGCGCACTCCAGGAAAATATCCGCGTGCTCTTCGCTATCTTTTGAGGTAGTAACAAACAGTCCGCCGGTATCTTCAATGGCATGGGGAACGATTTTACGTAAAATATCGTTCTCTTCTGCACATTCAGTTGCGGATTCGGGATCCGATTTTACGTAGCGTCCTCCCGAATGTAGTAATCCGTGGAACCTAGCAGTGGTACCTTGGGCTAAATCCACCCGATCTACCAGTGCGGCTTTGAATCCGCGCATGGCAACGTCGCGTACTACGGCGCTGCCGGTGGCTCCACCACCAATCACCACCACATCGACTTCTAGTTTTCTCACCCTTTGCCTCCAGAATCGAACGCAGCCTCGCTGCCGCGCGTCAATAACTGCCCCAGAATCTGTTCCTGTGGCTCTTTTTTAGATTATCGCTCACGCTCAATTCTCGTGTGGATAGTGGGGAGTTTGCACATATTCGCGCTTCGTTTTTTTATAAATACACGTCCTCTCATAAGCTGAAAGGCTTTTAGCTGCAATTAGTTCCCTCGACGGGTTTGCACAGATTTGCAACGATAGCTGGCAACGGAGAATCCCCCGTGCTGAGCAATCATGGAAGTAATAGCGGAAGTTTGGTTACTGGATCTGTGCCGAGCGGCGCGTGCCGGCTGCGCTAGACTGGGGGCATGCTTTTATCTGACCGTGACATTGCCAAACTGTGTGCCAGCGGGGACATTGAGATTGATCCTTACGACCCGCAGATGATTCAGCCGGCCTCTATCGATGTGCGCCTGGATCGTTACTTCCGACTTTTTGATAACCATAAATATTCGGTGATCGATCCGGCTTTACCGCAAGATGACTTAACTCACCTGGTAGATGTGGGTCAGAGCGCGCCTTTCGTATTGCATCCCGGAGAGTTCGTGTTGGGATCGACCCTGGAACGGGTGCGACTAGCAGAGAATCTGGCTGCCCGTCTAGAAGGCAAATCTTCTCTGGGCCGCCTGGGATTGCTTACTCATTCCACTGCCGGTTTTATTGACCCCGGTTTTAACGGTCACGTCACCTTGGAGCTATCGAATACTGCCACTATGCCGATCCTGCTCTACCCGGGCATGAAAATTGGTCAGTTATGTTTCTTCCAATTATCGTCCTCAGCCGAAAAACCCTATGGTTCTATGGAGAGAGGATCCCGCTACCAGGGTCAACGCGGCCCCACCGCCTCCCGTTCCTATCTGCGCTTTACTTGTAGTGAAGTGCCGGAGATGGAAGACGTGCAGTGAGCGAGAGCCCGCTTACTGATACCTCGACCTTCGCGCGAATAGAAACCGGAAAAATTCGCGCAGTCAGAATAACCGCGGAAGGATTAGAGCCACAAAAACAAGCGGCCGCTATTAACCCGGGAGCATCCTATATGCGCTCTCAGGGACTGCTGCCAGCTAGCGAGTTTACCCAAGCCGGTTGCCCACAGCTGGTAGTTTTCCCTGCAGAAGTTACCCCGAACGAAGTAGAAGCACTAGCCGTTTCCCTTTGGGAGGACGCGACTTGGCTCGCTCCCGGCAGGTTACGTCTAAGCGGGCAGGCAGAACTTGTCGGTCCCTTTCAAGTCAACCAGTCAGTCCGTGAAAACCTAAAGCTACCTGCATATAGTGAAGTTGCCTTCCGTCTGGATTGTCCGCGGATGCGCGCCGGGCAGCTAGCGGAAGAATTGCGCGGAAGTGACCTGCTTAGTGACGCTTTTGCGGCGAGTGAACCCATCGGGGTGGAATTTGAAGTACTTAGCGGCTTATTGGCTATCTGCCGGCGCCTCGGGGGGAGCCTGCGGGTAGGTGCAGGTAGTAGCGCCAAAGATGCTCCGGCTCAGATCCTTTCCCCCGACCCGGACTCAGCGGTCAATCTAGCGGTGTATTCGCCCTATTGGATAGAAAAAACCAGTATTCAAGAACTTCTAAAGCCAGTATTGGGAGAGTTAAGTCTAGATCCAGGAGCCCCCGAACGCCCTAGTCGTTCTCAGCGGCGCCTGGAGCGGGAAGCCGAGTCTTTAGTTAGTGCCCAACTAGGAAAAGAGAAACTGGACTGGATAGCGGCAGAGGCGGCCGCCTTTGATAAAGAGATGGGCAGTCAACTAGCCAATAGTGATGCTTACGCCCTTTACGGCTCGCTAGGGATGGGGGCAGATTTTTTCCTCGGGGTGGAAGCAAGTTTGCAGGTGCCGTCGGCGTTACGGTTTCATCCCTATTCAGGGAAACCGTTTGCTATCTACCAGATGCAATGGCTAGAGCAGCCCCCAGGGAATCGGCGTCTTAACCGGGTAGAACGGGTCGCACGGATGAAAGTGACTCATGCGTTTGAGGACGCTGCCCGCCTATTAGCGGAAGTCGCTGAGGGAACCGTAGTAGACGAAGACTCGTTCTTAGTTACCTGGAACTAGCATATTTTTGCCGCTAGCTACTTTCAAGGACTTCTAGCCAACAGCTGCAGTCACTCACCTTGAGAAAACAGCTATCTATTTTGCTAGCTAGTTTTTTCTAGCGGTGACTAGAATTTAAGGGTAAACGCGGGGTGTAAGGAGAAAGATGAATCGTACAAGCCAGGCAGCGAGGCCCGAACGATCCTTAGAGGTCTTGCAAGTCTTATCCGGACTGTTGATGGTGTTGTTTGTGGCAGTAATGTCAGTAACTATCATCGGGACTGCGCTACCAACTATGATGTCGGCACTGCATGGCACCGAATCTCAATACACCTGGATAGTAACTGCCATGATGCTGGCCTCCACGCTAGCAACCCCGGTTTCGGGAAAACTGGCAGATATGTATGACTCGAAGAAACTCTTGATGGGGGCAATCGGGCTGTTTACTTTAGGATCTCTGCTTTCGGGGGCGGTTACCGAGGCTTGGCAACTGATCTTCACCCGCATTGTGCAGGGGATAGGCATGGGGGCGATCATGTCACTCACCCAAGTAGTTATGGCTTTGATTATTCCCCCGCGCGAACGCGGACGCTATAACGGTTATATTGGGGCAGTCATGGCCATCTCCAATATCTCTGGCCCGTTGGTTGGAGGGTTTATTGTGGCCACGCCCTGGTTAGGGTGGCGCTGGTGTCTGTGGGTTTCGGTTCCGTTTTCCCTGGCTGCAATGGCGGTGCTTTGGCGTTTCTTGAAAGTTCCGGCTGCGCAAATCTCGAAACCACGTATCGATTTTGTGGGGACTGGTCTGGTAACTGCGGCGGTATCAGCATCTTTGATTTGGCTCTCCCTAGCTGGAAAAACCTTCGCTTTCGCCTCCTGGCAAACCGCAGTAATGCTGGCTTTAGCGGTACTATTCCTGGTGGCCTTCGTGCTTTGGGAGCTGCATTTTCCAGAACCGGTGATACCGATGTGGATGTTTACCAAGCGCACCACCCTGCTGGCAATCCTAGGGTCAATCTCGGTAGGAACTGCGCTTAATGCCCCGCCGCTGTTCTTCACCCAGTTCTTCCAAATCGCTAAAGGTATGAATCCGGCACTCGCGGGGATGGCGTTGCTTCCGGGTATGGTCGGCACCTTTATCGCCTCCACTTTAATCGGGTTATTGGTTTCGCGAATAGGACGCTGGAAACGGTTTGTGGTCGGTGGTTTCGTAGTAATGTGTGTGGGGATTCTCTTTATCACTCTGATTGATAAAAACACCCCCTACTGGTTTATTGCCCTAGGTATGTTCCTGTTGGGAGCTGGGCAAGGTGCCAGTATGCAAAACCTGGTGTTAGCGGTACAAAACGGAGTGAAACTGCGCGATATGGGGGCGGCTACCTCTACGGTTACCTTTTGCCGGTCTATGGGAGGGGCAATTGGGATACAAATTTGCGGTTTCGTGTTCACTTGGGAGATTGCGCGTGCGGTCAGCTCTGCGATGGCGAAACTAGGAGATAAGGGTGCCGCCATGGCAGACCTATCTACCTTGGAACTGGATAAACTGCCAGCTGCGCAACAACAGGTGGTTCGGGATGCCTATGCGGGCGCTCTCGGAGATATTTTTGTACCGCTGCTGGTACTTTCCCTGATCGGCTTGGTTTGCGTCTGCCTGATGAAAGGCAGTGAGCTGATTTCGGAATATGCCGAGCATGAAGCCCAAAAGCATCAGGCAACGGAACGGGAACGCGAATTGGTGCGCCGCGCCCTCGAAAAGGATCAAGTTAGCCAGGAGCTCGCACAGCTTAAGCAGAAAAAGGATTCAGCTAAGACCGAGGATACTTCCCCGGCTAAGGGCGAAGAACAGGATCATACCGGAGAGAGTAAATAGGATTTGGGAACAGACAATGCCCACCTAGGGTAGGTTAGTAGTAACTATCAAGTGGAAAGGCAAACCATGGATATTGGCTGGAAAGTAGCAAGCGCCGCGAGCTTAGCGGGTGCAGGATTGATCGCGAACTTGGCTATTAACACCGGTTGGAAACTAGTTACCGGACACAAACCTCCGCAAGACGGGGAGGAAGCGGCGCAGTCCTCGCTACTAGAGGTAGTGCTTTTTGCCGCTATTTCAGGAGTGGCGGTCACACTTATCCAGCGTGCCGCAATGCGTCGTACTAATAGCTGGTACGGGGGGCGTCACAAAGACGTCCTTGACCTAGGTAACTAACTTTTCTAGGACACGTTTTCCCGGTTCGAGCCGCTGGTGTAGAAGCAACGGATTCACCGTTGATAGGCTTGAGGAGACCGTAACGACAGGGGAGCCAAATAGGCTGAGAGTGTCCAGGTGGACAGACCCTCGCACCTGAACCAGGTAATGCTGGCGCAGGAAGTCGAGTCTCTTACTTGCGGAGGATGGAAGGTCGGCTCCCACTGCCAATATCGCAGGCACCTGCTATCCAGCGGTTGAATATGGGGCGGTACTCAAGGGGGCAAAGAACGCCGCTGGCGCAGAAAAGGTGTTGAACTGGCTTTACAGCGAAGAAGGACAGAGCGCCATTATGAATGAAAACATTACCTACCCCATTGACGAGCAGGTAAAACTAGATCCGAAGCTTCAGAAGTTTGCGCCCCGACCCGAAAATGACAAACAACTAGATCCAGCCCGGATTGAGCAAAACCGCGGCGAGTGGATTCGCCAGGTGCAGGCGGTAATAGGATAACCCCTCGATGAGCCCTACCGATGCTCGCACTTGGTCGCTAGGGCGAGTGTTGCTCGTCCTAGCGACCGGTGTCCCGCTCGTCTTTTTAGGGATCTGCTTTTTCTATCCGGTATTGGCACTCTTTCGGGCGGGCAAGGGATTGCGGTTACCGCCCGGGATTTGCGGGTGCGCCGCGGAAAATATTTGGCTGAAGTGTCTTGGCGCCATGGAAGCGAAGAATACAGCGGACAGGCAGAGGCGGGATTGGGGATCCACCTATCTAAGAAGCAGTCTCAGCAAAAGGTGGGTCTAAAGGTTCAGCAGGATGAAACCTGTGTAGTACCGTTAGCGACCTGAAGCCACCTGTCCGGTACACAGAGCAGATATTTTAGGATCGGCGATCGCACTGGTGACGGTGATTGCGCTCGTAGCTTGGGGATCCTCTAGACACTTCTTAAGATAGTCTGACGCAGGTTTTCCGCGATCGATTTGCCCGGTATCGATTATCCGGATAACTTTTTCTGCTCCTTTTAGCTGGCAGGATACCCGATTGAATTGCACCTGGTAGGAACTGCCAGAACCATTGGTATCGCTTACGCGAATGCAAGAATCAATCGGGACAGAAAAACCGGGTTCCGCCGCGGTCATCGGGTTGGCGGCTCCGCGACCTACGGTTTGATTTTCCCCAACCTGTCGCCCCCAAGTTTGCAATCCCGCCGGAGCCAGGGTTTGTAGTTTCTTGTCTTCCTTTATGGATTCTAAAAAGCTGTTGTCTACAATGTTCACGCTCCATAGCTCAATGCCGTCGGCAGTGGATACTGCCTTAAGCAGTCCCTCCTCAGTGGTATAAAGCAAAACGTCCTGGTGTAGACGCATTTGTTTCACTTTCTCACTAAAGGACCAGATCTCTTTCCCGTTCTTTCGTGAATAGCAACCGAGCTGGTTCTCGCTGGAAACATACAGGGAATTGGTCGTCGAGAGCACCTGGGTTCCCGCTCCCAGTTTCATTTCGGTTTCGTCGAATAGGGTGCGAAGGGAACGTAACTTGTCCCAATCCATGCGGAAGAGCTTTCCTCCTTTTTGCACCAGGTCTAATAGCTGCCCGGAGGTGTCGGTGGGAACTGTAGTTCCCTGCGGGAGCGTAGTGACATGGGAGCGTTGCGGCTGAATAAAAAGGGATCGGGTGCACCCGTCTGCGGGGCTGAGCGCCCAAGCAGTATCGTCAGCGTTGCGGATCAATCTTCCGGGACTGGCGGCCTGAATCTGGTTAGTTTCGGGATCCACCAAATAGTTGATTCCTTTATGCCCTATAACCCACAGGGTGTCGGAGAAAGTTTCAAAAGCTTCTGGTGCTTGCTCCGTAGGTTTACCGTCAAGGTTGCAGTTACCGGTATCTGGCTGTAACTGCGGTTCGGAAGCTTTTTGCGACACTAGTCCTTCCGCTAGCTGTTCGCCTTGATCCGATAGTCGTAGGAGGGAAAGATCTTCCCCAACTAGGACGATCTGGGATCCCTGGGTAGCGATATTGACATAGGAATCGGTAGATTCCCATATCCAACGGGCAGTCCCCATCTTCAAATCCACTATTGCTATCCCCGAACCATTACCCGAATGATAAAGACAGGGCAGGTTTCGATGGTCTCCATTGGTGCCCCCGAGTGTTTGCCTTGCGCAGGCAGCTATGGGGGCTCCTAAGTTTACCGACCAAGAGGAGGTTCCATCGGTGGATAGTTGCAGGATGACGCCACTACCATCACCAGTGACGCCGGCACTAATTCGGTAATCTCCATAGGCTACTGGGCGAATGGAAGATTGCTGTCCCCATAGAGGA
Source organism: Varibaculum cambriense (assembly GCF_032557235.1). Taxonomy (GTDB): domain Bacteria; phylum Actinomycetota; class Actinomycetes; order Actinomycetales; family Actinomycetaceae; genus Varibaculum; species Varibaculum cambriense_C. The sequence continues at coordinate 64,076 of NZ_JAWGMB010000007.1, read as the reverse complement.
AGAAAGGACTCAATCCCATAGTCTTGTGCCCGGAAATCCTCTTGCAGTACCGGTTGAACCTTAAAATAACCACTTGATTGTGCTTGCCTGGCGGTGTAACGCCACCATAAGAAGGTTCCGCCACCAATTATCGCCAATAACGCGAGAGTGAGAATTACTATGACCAGCCGGAAAAGCCGGCGTTTGATGCGCCTGGAGCCAGCCACTGCATCCTTCCTTCCGCTATCTTCAAATCAACCTAGTTAAGTCTAACCCGCACTGGTTGTTTCTCGGTCATGGCGTGGCGGATATGCCGGTTAGCGAACAAGTCGGAGGGGGATAACCCAAATATTCAGGGCATTATCTAGGAAGGAAAGCCGGTTTAAAACAGAATTGTTTCTGATAGCTTGCCGGAGACAGGCTGCTGTGGTCGTCAAATAGGTTCGCAAGTTCCCTATTTATGGTTAGAATAAAGTTATAAGTTTGGGTCTAAAAGAATAGGTAAAGCTGAGGCAAAACATGCATGTAGATCCCGGTGGGCAGGCAGATCAGCGCGTGGCAGTAATTATTCCCGCAAAAGATGAGGCCGAGCGTATCGGGATGACTGTTAGAGCAGTAAAAGCGCTACCATTTGTCGACCTGGACTTAATCGTAGTGGTAGATGATGGTTCTTCAGATGATACTCGCGAAGTGGCCAGACAAGCCGGGGCGGTAACCGTCCGTCACACCGTGAATCGCGGTAAAGCTTCCTCCATGGAAACTGGTGCCAAAGTAGTAGCAATGCGGGCTATCAAAGGGGAAAAACCGCCACTGCTATTATTCTTAGATGCTGACCTAGCTGATAGTGCGGCTGAAGCGGCTCCGTTAATCGAGCCAGTTATTACCGGAGAGGCCGACTGTAGTATTGCGGTTTTACCCAAGCCGGCTGGGGCAGGCGGACATGGATTTGTACTGGGATTGTCAAGATGGGCAATTAGACGTACTACCGGCTGGAATCCGCAAGCTCCCCTGTCGGGGCAACGCTGTCTAACCACCGCCGCTTTCCAAGCCGCCCTTCCCTTGGCAGCTGGCTGGGGAGTCGAAACGGATATGACGATTAGCCTGCTTAGTGCGGGTTTCTCGGTTAAAGAGGTGCCGGTAAACTTTACCCACCGTGTTAGCCGGCGGGATTTTAAATCCCAGATGCATCGCCTGCATCAGTTTATTGACGTGGCGAAAGCCCTAGGACGGCTGCGTGCCCGCCGGGTGCATGTCAAACCCCATAAGTTCTTAGATGCAGCGGTGAAACAAAAACCGGGTCAAGTCTATCGAGCTAAGCCCCGCGAAGTTACTGGTAAAGACGCAAAGAGTGCCGAACAGTAAGCCAGAGCGGTAAGTAACAGTCCCGTGGCGGGCAGCTGAGTACCGGAATCATTGAGTAAATAGGCGAATAACTGGTTGATCCCGATAGCTACCAGAGTGATCCTAAGGGTACTTTCTTTCTTTGCTAGCGGGGTTTCTCCCAGTTGCGGACGCACGTGCGCAAATATCCAGGTGACAAAGGTTGCCAAATCTCGCAGATAGGTGCGGCAGCGCTGCCAGTAACTCTTGGAGTATTCCTCTTGTCTATCCGGGGGAGTAAGGGGAGCTAAAGCAAGATTATCGGGGAGGAAAAGATTCGTCGGCATCGCAGTTAGGGACAGCGCGGGAAATACTAGGACTACGAAAACGAGTAGGCAACACAGTAGTGACCAAACATAGGTTATTGATCCCCAACTAGCCAGGTTAGCCAGGATTTTCCGGGTAATAATCACCTGCAGGTCACCGTTAATAACAGACTGTACAAAGTTTCCGAGATGTGTTCTTTGAGAAGCAGGACGCATCCAGTCGGCAAATGCCAGTCCTACGGAAGCTCCCGTCGCCACCATGAGTACCACGAGTATCCGTTTTATTCCTACCCGTTTTCCGTTAAGTAAGAGCACCAGTACTAAGAACCCGGGCAAGAAGGATATCGGTCCCCCAAAATCGGCCCCGTAACGCGGCAGGCCATCTATCACCATAAAAGCTATCGCTAAGAGGGTGATCAACAAGTTAGCTAACCAGACTTGGAGCCGAGAATTCTTTTTGCCTCCGAAAGCTGCGGGTCGACCAAGCGAGGTAACGCATCCGCATAGCAGCAAGGTCCAGATGGCACACACCGAGTAATAGACATTTCCAAACCCAAAGAAGCGGGCTCCTAGTAGGGAAAATGATCCGAAGGGGGAGTCCATGGAAATGTGAGAACCGGTAGCGACATCTAAACAAATGAAAAAGGTACTGAAAGCGGCAATCACCAAGGCCGGTCCAATGGGGCGATCACGCCAGGGGCCAGTGCAGGCAACCAGAGCTAGTAAGGAGGCAATTAAGACGCTGGTGGTAGTGAAAAAACTGGTGGGTGCTTCGGCTTCCCACCATGGTAGCATCGCAGCTCCCAGGCAAGCAGCGGGTAAGGAAGCCACCGCTAGGCAGAGGAACTGTCCCAGCATGCCCAGTTGGATCCGCAAATGAGGATGTCTCGGATTCGGTTTTATGGCTAGCAAAGAAACCAGGCACAACGCAAGTACTAATAAAGCCCCAGCTGCGAAGGCTACAAATTTGTTTGGCGGGAGTCCCAGGCGTGCATAGCTAGCATCGGCGCGTTGAGAAGTACTCACGAGACGCTCAAGGCGCTCAGCACTATCAGTGGAGGCATTGCTGCTAATCATTAGGGAAGAACCTGAGGAGCTCAACTTGTCGTTGCGGGCGCCCAACCAGTCCAAAACCGTGGCCGGTAAATCTGCGGTTTGGGCAATCCCCACCTGATGGGTAGAGGGCGAATAAGCGATCCCCTCCGAGATCCCCTTCCCGTAGACCATGGCGGCTTGTAAACGTTGCTGGGCAGAATCTGGGTTAGCCGATATCACCAGGGCGCGGGTATTCTCTGGCAGCGCCGCCAGGGTGTTCTTGAGGGCGGTAATCTGTTTTTCTTGCTGGGCAAGGTTGATGCGGTTCGGTAGCTTTTCTCTCAGATCAGGATAGGTAGCTACCGTAGGAAACAACCGATGATTTTGTTTTCGAGTCTGGGTTAGGTAGTCGGCATCTAGTCCCGGATCTTGACTAAGCACAGTGGAAAGATCTACCAAGTGCAAGGCGCCGGGAGAAAAGGTGCTGTCAGAATCCCCGAATAAGCCCAGGGAGGCTGCGGGAGTAGGATTTATCTGCGGATTCATTTCTGAGCGGCGCAGATTATTTCTATCTTGCATCTGGTTACGGGCATTTTTTGCGTCAGTAACTAGCGCTCCCGCTTGCAAAGAGTTTCCCGAGAGGGAACCGCCACTTTGTAGTAGCCCAATCGGATCCCAAATATCTGTTTTTTTCAGTTGGGATTTCCCGGAGGCAGGATCCAGGAAGTAGAAGATATCTTGCTGCTGCGTACCTACCTCGCGGGTCTGTCGGTCCGGATTAAGGTTTTGGGATCCAGCTTGCACATCGATCAAGGTCAGGCCGTGAGAGGAAACCATGCTCCGTACTGCCTGAGCGTAGGCGGGATCCACGGGATCAATATCGTTTACTTGCCCGCGGATAAATCCTTCCTCATCTGCTAGCGCCAAAGCGGCACTATTTCCGATAGCTCCCGCAGAAATTTGGGCGTCTCGCAGCTGCTGAGCAAATACGCCCGGACGAGCCGCTAGGGAGCTGGCGATAGCCGAGCGCTGATAGTAATCCCACATTTGTACCCGTTTCCCGTCACTCAAAGGCTCTGGCTCCAGACAAAGGTTACGTCCTGCCAGCGAGTATTTCGACAGAGGGCGGCCAGCAGAAAATGTTAACCAGGCATCCTGGGGACAAGCCATAGCCTTAAAAGGGTAGGGAGCTAAGTTAAACAGAGCCCCGTTTCTAACTGCCGGGGAACTGTCTGCCAGTTCCGGCTGTGCTGCCACTAGGTCTTCCCAAGAAAGACCCGAAGTGAAAACCACCGCCACTTTGGTATCTGAGGACTGGGGCAAGGAGTCAATCTTGGTGGCCGGGGCATCGGGGCTAACTCCAAGAGTCCCGATTATTCCGGCTCCCCCTAGGGACAGTGCCCCCAGTACTGCAACTATCGAAACGGTGCGGAAAGACGAACTCGGACGCGAAGCGCAGGGCGAAGCAGCAACCGGATGGGAGTAAGTCAAAAATGCCACAGCTGAAGGAGCGAGGAAAAGCAGGGCACAGATCAGAGCGGAAACTCCTGCCCACAGCCACAAGCCAGTAAATAAGGCTAGCACCGTTACCGCGGTTATTGCGCGACATGTAATCCGGTTTCGGCGCCAGAAAGTACCTAGAGGCGGTAGGGACGCTAGCAGGCAAACCGCGGCTATTAGTATGCAGCTAAGCGTCAAGGCGGCGGCTTCGGCAGATAGTCGCCAAAAGAAGGGGCCATCTAAAACGCTATAGCCCAAAGGGGTTCCCACTTGCGCATATTCAGCCTGCTTGCGCGTCCAGAGCATAATCCCCAAGGTGAGAGCACTCGCGGCTATCCCTGCCCAGCGCGCCAGTGGGGCAGGAGAAAAAACGAAAGATTGTCGCAGCGCCGAAACGAACAGCGCTAACAGGGCAGCAAAAAGTAAAGCAATTAGAGCTATCGCGCCACTAGCCCAGCCGGGAGATACCGCCCAGTCAGCACCTAATAGGTAGTAGAGACAAAAAGAAGCAGGAGAAAGAAAAGCAGTAAAAACTGCGGCGACGCTTAAGGGAATTCGGATGCGACGGAGCTTAAGTTTTCCGCGCTTCCTGTTCCACAGGTATCCTCCGAAAGTCAAGAAGAAACAGCAGGTGATAGCCAGATAAAGCCAGATTTTAGCGTTGGTGCTGACAGTAGAAAGCTGCACCTGGTTTTGTAAGTAATCTAAACGCTGTTGCAGGTCTTTTTCTGTCGAACTGCTGGCAGCATTTTCTAGGTTTATTAACGGTTGTAACTGCCCTGGAATACTGTGAGCAGCTAACGGCGATCCCTGGTTTCCAGTAGGAACAGGTAGGGAGAAATGAGAAAGAATCTGAGCGTTAATATCTGCTAAAGTGCTTAGACCGGTAGCGTTGGTGCTCGCGGAGGTGACTAAGCCGGTACCGCTAGCTGGGAAAAAAGTCAGCAAATAGGGCGCAGTGTTTTTTGTATCGGCCACTAGAGACAGGGAAATCATCCCTGATTTGGGGCTTAACCCGGCCAGCGCTCCCTCCAACATTTGTAGTTGCTGCTTGGATTGGGACAGGGTACTTAGATCCACTACGGTGAGCCCGCCCTCGGCCAAACTGGCTTTCACTTTAGCCGTCAGTTCCGGGACGGATTCTGGTAGCGAGGCATAGTTTTTCACGGACCCGTTACCGTTAGCCAGCAATAAGCCCGCCTGGGAGCCAATTGCGCGCGTTTTAATTCCGAAGGCTTCTAAAACGCCCGCTAGTTGTCCCGGGCGTGCCTGCTGAGTTTCTTGCCAGTAGTTTTCGCCAACTCCCGTTATTTTCCCGGCCGCTACCGCGGCTCTAGGGCAGGGGGGCGCCAGGCGGGCAGGATAGCCGTTTTGTATGGTTAACGCAGATTCGCTAAGGCATGCTGAGGCGTTAACAGTGCCGACTGCACCCGCCGCGGCGTATTTTGCTAGCTGCGGGTATTGCTTCAAATTGGGGGCGATTTTTTGCCAAGACAGATTCCGGGTTAGCACTAACAGTAGGGGATCTCTTACCCGCGGGTTGGAATAGGTATCTAGGTTAGGGTAGTAGATCTTTTGCGCTGGAGTAAGCTCCTTAGGGGCAGGTTCTGGTTCCCAAGTGGTCGCCGCCGCTGGCTCTACCGGTAAGACTAGTAATACAAACAAAAAACTAAACAGGAGGGCGCTGCCTAAACGGGAAAGGTGCCTTACTGTTTTTGCCACAGCCATATTCTACGGTCTCAATAAGGGTAAAGGGCATTTTTCCTAGTATCGTGAAAATAGTTGATAAAGGAAGCGGAGATGAATACAGCAGTTATTAACTATGCGTTCTTAGGGCCGGTAGGTACTTTTTGTCACCAGGCATTGCTGCAAGTGGCACCAGCTAATGCTCAGCTGATTCCCTGTGCCGGGGAACGTCTCGCTATGGATATGGTGCGGGAAGGGAAAGCCGAGCGGGCAGTGGTGCCTATCGAAAACTCTATTGAAGGAGGCGTGAGCGCCACCTTGGATTCCCTGGGGTGGGACAAACGCCTGCAAATCGTGGCGGAAATGATTGTCCCGGTAGGGTTCACTTTAGCGGTGCGGGAAGGGACGCAGCTTTCCGAGATTACCCGCATCGGTACCCATTCTCACGCCTGGGCTCAGTGCCGCAACTGGGTAGCAGACCATCTGCCGGGGGTGGTTCATGTAGCCACCACATCCACGGCGGAATCAGCAAGGATGCTTTCCGAGACAGATGCGGGTTTCCAAGCGGTGCTAGCCTCGGGGGCAGCAGTAACGACCTATGGGCTTACGCCTCTTTACGAGGACGTGGCCGATAATCCCGGAGCAGTTACCCGTTTCGTGGAAGTGGCAAATCCCGGTCACGTACCTCAGCCCTGCGGAGCTGATAAAAGCACTATTCAAGTACGTTTACCTAATGACTACCGTTCGGGGGCGCTGCTAGAAATGCTGCAACAGTTTTCGGCGCGGGGAATCAACTTGAGTCGTATCGAGTCACGTCCTCTAGCTGGGCATCCGGGACGATATGTGTTCAGTATTGATCTGGATGGACACGTTAGGGAAGAGCGAGTGCAATCTGCGCTGCGTGGGCTGTACCGGATCAGTGAAGACTTACGGTTCTTAGGTTCCTATGCGCGCGCTGACCAGGTGCGAAATGATCATGCTCCCCGCACGGGAGACCGTGATTTTCAGCGTGCCCGGGGTTGGGTGGATTCGATTTTACAAAAGTAGGTCACGAGTTCGCGATTATGAGCTATGCAGACCGCTAGGAGTTTCCTAGGGGATGCGTACCACTACCGCTCCCCGATCTAAAGATGCAGAAATCTCCCGGTAGCTACCCACCGTATCGCCATCGACTTGAATCATCCGCGGCTCCCCGTGCACCTTGGCGCTGGCCGTCCGAGTGCGGATCACATCGGTTTTTGAAACCAATCCGGCCGTGAGTTTCTTAACCCCCAAGGTATCGCGAAATACTCCGCTGATTACCTCTAAAAAGCCAATTAATCCGCCGCGGACACTCAGCATTAGTATCTCTAACCAGCCATCATGTGGGTTAGCCTCCGGCAAGAGGGGAATTCCACCAACTAGCTCCCCGCAAGAAGCAAACAGTAGGGTATTGACTTTACGAGTACGCGAGTGCGATTGGCCTCCAAAAGTAACATCCATAGTGATCGGGGGTTTATTTGAAGCGGCGATCCCGGAAACGACATAGGCACCCCAGCCGATCGACTCTTTGAGTTTGTTAGAGACTCGGTTCATAACCTCTGCGTCATAGCCGATCCCCGCCATGACCAGAAACGGAAACTCCGCTCCGGTTTCAGTTTTCAAAATCCCCAAGTCAACCCCAGTGTTTTTACCGGTAAACGCAATTTCACAGGCGCGGGGTAAAGAATCAATTGGAATATTGAGGTTGCGGGCTAAAAGATTCCCCGTTCCTAACGGCAAAATCCCGAGCGGAATCCGGCTTTCGGCCAGGGTAGCTGCGATAATCCGTAAAGTGCCATCCCCACCGGCGGAAATAACCAGCCCGGCTTCTTGCCGGATCGCTTCTTTAGCTTGGTTAGCCCCCAAAGAATCCTGGTCGGTTTCCAAAAACAACGGTTCCTCGTAACCGGTGGCCTGGGCGCGCTGGGTAACGACGTGGCGGAACTCTTTAAGATCCGTAATCTTCATTGGGTTATAAATGACCACCACCCGTTTTGAAGACTCATTGCTGCAGGTAGTGGTAGGCGCAGAAAATCCTTGTTTAATCGCAAGTTTCATTGCCCGGGTGGCAATCCGGCGGGCACTAATCGCCGAGGACAAAGCAATAATTCCTAAAGCCAGCGCCGCGATTACCAGAATCCAGAGCACAGTGGTCATAGCCGCTAGTTTAGAACATTTGCAGTGATCTTAGAGTAACGGGGAAGTCAGCTAAGGATTGGCGGGGCTCAACTGACCAATCCTGCCAGGCATTCCGCCGCCACTTACTCGATCGAAAGACAAGATGAGAAGCGATGCCCGGTGAGGATATGATAAACCCATGATTGATATTCGACAGTTGCGTGAGGATCCGCAGCCAGCAAAAGATTCCCTAATCGCCCGCGGGGATGATCCCGCGCGGATCGATGAAGTACTGGCCGCAGATGGGCTCCGACTCAAAAAACAGCAAGATTTTGAAGCGATGCGCGCGGAGCAAAAAGCGCTGTCTAAGAGTATTGGGCGAGCTGACCCTAGCGAGCGGCAGCAAGTACTTGCCAAGGCTAAAGAGCTGGCAGCAAAAGTTAAAGAATCCGAGGCCGAGGCGGGAGCAGCTTCCGCTAAAGCACAGGATCTCCTGGCGGCACTGCCCAATATCATCATTCCCGGGATCCCCTCGGGCGGCGAGGATGATTATGTAGTTCTTGCCCATCGCGGGTCTAAGATCCGTGATTTTGCTGCCGAAGGTATTAAAGTCCGCGATCACCTGGAAATCGGGGAGATGCTGCAGGCAATCGACGTTAAGCGGGGCGCTAAAGTATCTGGCTCCCGTTTCTACTATCTACGAGGCATCGGGGCTCGCCTGGAACTGGCGCTGCTTACCTGCGCCTGGGACTTGGCAGAGCAGCATGGATTTATCCCCATGACCACTCCCACCTTAGTCACTCCCGATACGATGCGGGGAACCGGTTTCTTAACCGAGCATTCCGAAGAAATCTACTATCTACCCGCCGATGACCTCTACCTGGTAGGTACCTCCGAGGTCGCCCTCGGTGGTTACCATGGCGGGGAAATCCTGGAACTTGGGGAAGAGCCTCTACGTTATTCCGGCTGGTCAGCCTGTTACCGGAGGGAGTCCGGGTCGCATGGAAAAGATGTGCGCGGAATTATTCGGGTACACCAGTTCAACAAGGTAGAAATGTTTTCTTACTGTCGTCCAGAAATATCAGAAGCAGAACACCAGCGTCTATTGGCCTTGGAAGAGGAAATGTTGCAAAAGGTTGAACTGCCATATCGGGTAATCGATACCGCCGCTGGGGACTTGGGAACTTCAGCAGCCCGCAAGTTCGACTGTGAAGCCTGGCTGCCCAGCCAAGAACGCTACCTAGAGCTAACCTCCACTTCCAATTGCACTACCTATCAGGCGCGCCGCCTGGGGATTCGCTACCGGGACGAGAACGGAAAAACTCAGCCGGTAGCGACTTTGAACGGTACCTTAGCCTGTACTCGTTGGCTGGTAGCTATCCTGGAAAACCATCAGCAAGCCGATGGCTCCGTATATGTTCCGCAGGCGCTGCGTCCCTACCTGGGTGGAAAAGAAATCCTGGAGCCAGTTCCGAACGCCTAAATCTGAGCGCAAAGCGTGAAAGGATTAAGCGAGGGCGCCCTCGCGCATCCCGAGATAGTTATTTAAAGGACGGAGAGATTCGATGGCTGATTACCTGCAGTATCCTCAGGGAGATTATGTGCCTCAAGTAGTTGAGCGTGCCCTCGAGAGCTGCCGAAGCTATGGAGAAGATATTGCTACTGCCGCGGTAGTTCCAGACAATGACCGTGCCCGCGTGCAATTTATCGCCCTCCAGGATGGCCGGATTTGCGGGATCCCCGTTGCTCGCGAAGTACTAACGCAAGTGCTCGGGGAATATGAACTACACTTGCGAGTCGCGGATGGCACGGCGGTAACTGCGGGAACTCCGGTTTTGGAACTGAGCGGTAATACTCGCGGCCTTTTGGAGGCCAGGGATCTTTGCCTCTGGTTCTTATCACATCTGTCGGGGATTGCAAGCAGGACCGCGCAGTGGGCACAGACACTTTCGCAGACGAAACTGGTAGTCAGGGATACTCTCTCGGTTACTCCTGGCTTAGGCGAACTTGAAAAATATGCGGTTAGAGTCGGGGACGGGATGACTTCGCGCCTGGGGGTCGGTTCTTTCCCGCGGGTGACGGCGCAACATCTGAAATTGGGAACCGGCCTGGGAGACGTGATCAACCACGTACGTACGGCGGCCAAGGGTAAACCGATCGAGGTAGAAATAGATCGCCTGCAAGACTTAGATCCTTTGTTAAAAATGCGGGTTGACCTGGTAGCTTTGCAAGGATTCACCCCTGAACAGGCAGCAATGGCAGCTGATCACCGCCAGACGATTAATCCGGGAACCCTGCTGGAAGTCAGAGGGGATCTAGACCTGGAAGACGCCGGTGCCTATGGCGATTCTGGAGTGGATTATGTGGCGGTGCCCGCTCTAACTGACGCGGTTACCCCCCTGCCTCACCAGATGAAATTTGTCTAGGCTTTTTACTTGTCCCCAAAGAACGAATCAACAAAGGAGCTGAACAATGTTTTGGTTCGACTCAATCGAACATAATCGTTGGCTGTCTGCATGTTTGCAGGATTTGCTGGACTATGGGCGTAAATCAGAGGTCAAAACGGGGTTTGCCTGCCTAGATCGAAACGGCGTAGTTGACCTAGAGCAGCCGATTCAGTTGTATCTGACCTCCCGCATGGTGCATGTGTTTTCTCTTGGGGTGTTATTGGGGGTGCCCGGATGTCGCCGCCTGGTAGAGCACGGGATTCGTTGCCTCAACCAGTATTTCCGTGACCCCGATAATGGCGGATGGTTCGATGCCATTGAGCACCAACTTGACCAGGACGGAAAGGCGATCCCTTATAAAGGACGTGACGACAAACGTTCCTACTCCCACGCATTTTTACTGTTGGGGGCGGCCTCAGCAACTGCAGCTGATCGCATCGGTGCCCATGAATTGATGCAAGAAGCTATTCGCGATAACGATCTGCACTGGTGGGATCAGGAAGCGGGGATGGTGTGCGAAAGCTTCAATCGTGACTATTCTGTCTGCGAAGATTACCGGGGTCTGAACTCTAATATGCATATGGTAGAGGCATATATGCTGGTAGCCCAGGTTACTAATGACAGTAAATGGACGGAGCGGGCGATACGAATTCTGGAGCGGGTGGCCCGGGTATCACGTGAATATGATTGGCGAATCCCGGAGCATTATGACAGTCAATGGCAGCCGCTACTGGGGTATAACCGAGATAATCCGCAGGAAACCCACCGTGCGTACGGTTCTGATGTTGGTCACTCCTTCATGTTCTCGCGTCTAATGATAGAGGCGCGAGCCATGTTGAAAAATACCAAGAAAGAAGTACCTGACTGGCTGAGTGAAACTGCAACCGAAATATTTGAGCGGGCTCGCGAAGATGCCTGGAGGCGTGATGGGGCTCCCGGGTTTGCCTTCACCGTGGATTGGGAAGGCAAACTGATAATTCGTGATCGCCAGGCCTGGGTGCAATTTGAGGCAATCGGTGCGGCAGTAACGCTGTTGCGGGCAGCCCAACAAGAAGGTGCCTCCGCAGAAGTTGTAGACCATTATGAGCATTGCTATCGTTCCTGGCTTGATTTTGCCTATGAGCATTTTCTGGTGCGGGGCGGAAGAATCGTACATCGGCTTTCCTGTGAAAATCAGCCTCTGGATTTAGAGAATCAAAAACTGCGGGACAGTGTTTACCATGCAGTGCAGGCGGTGCTGTTGCCACGTCTGCCTTTGTCTCCTGCATTCGCGATGGCTCTGGCGCAGGGGTTGCTGGATAAACCACTGCCTGACGAGCCTGAGCGCAAGAAAAGATTTGGCGGATTTTAGCTCTGGCGGTTAGCAACTGTAACATGGGGCTTGTCCTTACGCTTTAGCGTAGGCCAGGAGAGTTGTCCGAGTGGCCGAAGGAGACGGTCTTGAAAACCGTTATACCCGCAAGGGTATCAAGGGTTCGAATCCCTTACTCTCCGCTAAATGTTGTTTACCTGCGATTTTAATAACAAATATTCCCAGTTTTCTTACGCTGGGGGTAGAGCAGTATTGGCGAGCTCGCTCAAAAAACCCGTTGGAGGTATGTGCCTGCCCGGTACGTCGGATTTCTTGCGTGAGTAACCCGATAACACCAAAGCGGGTGTCGGGTACAAACAATAAAAATCCCATTCATAGGAGAAGCAGATGCAACTGGAAATTCACCATCAAAACCTGCAGGTCTTACATGAAAATACCCTCCCGGCGCGGGCCTACTATATACCGCTCTCGCCGCAGCAAGCCGCCCAAGAAGAAAACCGGGGACGAAACTTCAACTTAGAGCGGGAAGACTCTGATCGTTTCCAGCTCATGAATGGTGACTGGGACTTTGGATATTACCCAAATCTAGAGGTGGTGCCAGCCGACTTTTTCCAACCCGCCGCCGCATCCCTCCCAGCTAGGATTCCCGTTCCCGGATCCTGGCAGCATCACGGCTATGACCAGCATCAATACACTAATATCAACTATCCCTTCCCCTTCGACCCGCCGCATGTTCCCCATAGCAATCCCGCCGGAGCCTATCGCCACACCTTTAACTATGAACAAGACCCGGATGCTCCGGGTGCCACCTTGATTTTTGAAGGAGTAGATTCCTGCTTCTACCTGTGGGTGAACGGTAAATATGTCGGTTATTCCCAGGTGACGCACGCGCAATCCGCTTTTGATATCACCGCGCATCTAAACGAGGGAGAAAACACTCTGGCAGTGCTGGTTTTCAAATGGTCTGATGGCTCCTACCTGGAAGACCAAGACAAGTTCCGCACTTCCGGGATTATTCGTGACGTTTACCTGTTGAAACGGCCGCTCTCGCATCTAAATGATTATTTTGTTACTACCGATTTGCAGGATAATCAGGCAGAAGTAACCCTGCGTGCCAACTTTAGTGGAGAGGCGCTGGATATTACCGCCACTCTAAGTGGCGCTGAAGGAGAGATTGCCCGCTGCGCCCTCGAGCCCTTTACGGATCCGCAGGGTATCTATACCCACTGCGCCCGCTTTACTATCAAGAATCCCCGGCTGTGGCACCCGGGCGAACCCTATCTATACGACCTGGTAATGACCAGCGAGAACGAAGTGATTACCGAAAAAGTGGGGGTGCGGGAAGTTACTATCGAGGACGCGGTCTTAAAGTTTAACGGCAGCCCCATCAAAATCAAAGGGGTAAATCGCCACGACAGCGACCCCGATTCCGGCCCGGTAGTTTCTATCGAGCATATTAAGCGGGATTTGCAGATGATGCGGCGCCACAATATCAACGCGGTACGTACTGCCCACTATCCCAACTGTCCCCAGTTCTATCACCTGTGTGATCAGGCGGGATTTTATGTGATGAGCGAGGCCGATAACGAAAGCCACGGCACCCGGAACCGCCTACTAAAGGATGAATCCGAAGAAAATATTGTGGAGCATTGGAACCATACGATTGCCAATAATCCCGAGTGGATAGAGGCCACGATGGATCGGATGCAGCTGTGCGTCCATTCGGAAAAGAATCGTCCCAGTGTATTTTCCTGGTCAGCAGGTAACGAATGCGCTTATGGCGCTACATTCGAAAAATGCTTGGCTTGGGTAAAACAATTCGATCCTAGCCGGGTAACTCAATACGAAAGCGCGTTCTATCGATCTGCTGACCGCAAATATGACTACCAAAATATCGACCTGTATTCACGGATGTACCCACCACTGTCTGATATTGACGATTACCTAGAAAAACTGGGCGATAAACCCTTCCTTCTAGTTGAATACTGCCACGCTATGGGCAACGGTCCGGGAGACTTAGAAGAGTTCTGGGACAAAGTGCGCTCCGATGCCCGCATGTGTGGCGGATTTATTTGGGAATGGTGCGACCATGCAGTTCGAGACAGCGAGGGGCATCTGCTTTATGGTGGCGATAGCGGCGAAGATCCTCATGATGGAAACTTCTGTGTAGACGGGTTGGTATCCCCAGAGCGCCTACCTCATATCGGTCTGCTAGAAGCCAAGAATGTCTATCGCCCTTTGCGTTGCCAATATGATCAAGAAGGCGGAAAACTGCTGGTTACTAATACCGCCGACCATCTGAACGCCGCCGATTTTACCTCCTTACGCTGGGTAAAAGTGGTAGACGGGCAGGAAGAAAGCGGCACTTTGGAAGTACCCAATTTGCCCGCTCATGAAACGGTTGAGATTCCCTTGCGGTTAGAAGTGCCTGTGGAAGGACGCTGCTACCTGCGGGTAGAAACCTATCTGACCCGCCCCATGGCGTTCCTGGAAGCTGGACATTTATTAGGGTTTGACGAGTTCGCCCTCAAGAATTCCAGCCCGCACACTCCTCGCGCCCTGGAGCTATTAAAAACGGATGTCGAGGGAGACGGCACAGCTAACATAACGGAAGATCCCCTAGAAATATGCGTTGTTAGTGAGGATTACACTTACCGCTTCTCGCGTCATACCGGGATGCTGACTGGGATTGAGCTAGGCGGAAAAGAACTATTAAAGCAGCCGACTGAATTAAATATTTGGCGGGCTCCCACCGATAACGATATGTATATTCGTCCCCTCTGGGGGCGGGCGCGCTATGACCGCGCCTACCCGCACGCTTATGAGGTTCGCGCTGATAGCGAGGCTCGGGGTACGGTGGTCAGCGCCAAAGTGGCACTGGTGGCAAAAACCTTGCAGCCACTACTGAAGGCCGATATCGAGTGGATTATCAGGCCAGACGGAGTTTTGCAGGTAAACGCGAAGGTGTGCCGGGATACCCAATTCCCAGAACTGCCTCGCTTGGGTCTGCGCTTCTTCCTAGATAAATCCCTACAGCAAGCCACTTGGGCAGGGCTGGGTCCGCATGAAAACTACGTCGACAAGCGTCGTTCTAGTTGGCATGGATATTTTGAATCTTCGGCGGGATATTTGTTCCAAAATTATTTACGTCCGCAAGAAAACGGATCTCGCTCAGATTGCGACTATCTGTGCCTTGCCGGAAAAGACCTGAAGATCGAGGTTGCCAGCGAGGAAGTATTTTCCTTTAACGCCAGTTATTACAGTCAAGAGGAGCTTACAGCTAAGCCTCATGACTATCAGTTAACGGAAGCTGATAGCACCATCTTGTGCCTGGATCACCTGATGGCGGGGATCGGTTCGCAAAGCTGCGGACCGAAACTGCAGGAAAAATATCGGGTTGATTTCGAGACCACCACGTTCTCTTTCACTATCCGTTTCTCCAACTAATCAAAGGAGAAGAAAGACCTAGCGGAAACGAAATATCCAAAACGCTATCAGACTGTCGCCCTAATCGACTCTGTCGGCTGCGGCGGAGGGCAAGGCGCTTAGGAAGCGGGGTTGGTTAAAACCAGCCTTGGCGAAAGCGTCTAGTACGGCACCGGCAGTTGCCTCAAGCTGGTCGCTGCGAACCAGGGCAATAGCGCAGCCTCCGAAGCCTCCTCCTGTCATCCTGGCTCCATAGGCGCCGGCCTTCCGGGCTGCCTCCACCGCAACATCTAGTTCTTTGCAGGTAACTTCATAGTCGCGCCGCAAGGACTCGTGGGAGGCGTCTAGCAGCTTTCGCCATTGATCTAGATCCGCGCCTGCCTCTAAAAGCTCACATAGCCGCTGGCAGCGTGCGATCTCGGTAAGTACGTGTCGCACTCGCGAAACCTGCTCCGGGTCATCTAATTTATCCAACTGCGATTGCACCCAAGAGGGAGGATAGTCTGCAGCTTCTAAGTCAGTCAGATTATCGGAGGGCGGAATATCTTTCGGTACCAGCTCACCAAGTTCTTTCACCCCTAAAATCTGCGCCGCATCTTCACAGGCAGCTCGGCGTGCCCCGTACTGCCCATCAGCGAGATCATGGGAAGTGCAGGTATCAATCACCAGTAAGGATAGTCCCAAAGCTGGCAGATCAAAAGGATGGGCACGGGTTTGCCAAGTAGCACAATCCAGTTCCAAGACTCGATCTTTTTCACAAAGCATCGATGCAGATTGATCTAAACCTCCGGTAGGAGCCCCCACATAGCGGTTCTCAGCTAACTTTCCTGCCTCTACCAGCAGTTTTCTTCCCTCAAAGCTGCCTGCCAACCCCAGGGAAGCCAGATCATCAATACCCACCGCGATCGCACATTCTAAAGCGGCGGAAGAAGACAGGCCGGCGCTTAAGGGAACACTGGAAGCTATCGCTACTTCTAGTCCCGGCACTTTCTGCGCTAGTTCTCGCGCTTTTTCTGGATGACCGTTATCTTCAAGTACCCGTTTCAACCCCAAGATAACGCCTCCAACAAAAGCACCGGGGCCGCTAGCGGGATAGTTTTTTGCTAACTCTAAAAGGCTGTGAACGCTTAGCTGTGGGAAGTCTTCAGAAACAATTTTTAGTTGATCATCCTCACGTACTCGCAGCGCCACATAGATAGCGTGGGGGAGGGCGAGAGGCAATGCCTTCCCACCATTGTAATCGGTGTGTTCCCCGATTACATTGACTCGACCAGGAGCCCGCCAGACCCCTATCGGTGTCGCTGCAAAGGTTTCCTCGAAAAGCTCTCTAGCTCTGCGCGCGCCCTCTTGCGGATCATACGCGGGGATAAAATCTGGTTTCATGGGTGCGTTAGAACCTTTCTATTTGGTCTGGCGTCAACCAGTCTACCTTGCAGATAACTCCCGCAGGCAGGGTTTCTAAAATAGCAGCCGAGACAGACGTTGGCGCGCCAATTTTACTGCCTCGGGGTTGCGAGACAGGCGGAATAGTTCCAGCAGGCGTTGCCGATACTCGTCACGCTCCTCGTCAGCAGACTTTGCAATAAGGGATAAAACTAGATCGAAAGCTTGCGGTTCATTGCCGGCTTGGAAAAAACGATCCGCCAAAACCAGGGGATCGGAATCGTCTTGGCCTTCTTCAGTCTGCAAACGCTGAGCAATAGATACTTTATCCACCAGTGCCTGATAGCGGGAGGATTCTTCGGGGCGGTTTCGCAGTAGCTTTTGTGCCTGCGTCATAGCCTCTGCATATTCGCCTGCTTCGACCAAAGCTTCCACCGCTTTTTCTTCTTCGCTTCGCGGATCTTCCTGACCCGAGTCAGCTTCTCCGGCCATGACGCCGGTCAGTCCTGTCTGTCCAGCGATCTGTAAGACTTGATCGATAAGCGGTTTGATCTGGGCTTTGGGCTGCGCCCCTTGGAAAAGAGGTGCGGGTCTGCCCCCGATCAGCGCCACTACCATGGGGATGGATTGTGCCTGGAATGCCTGCGCTAACTGCGGGGAATCATCCACATTGATTTTCACCAATTGGAATCGTCCCTGATATTCGCGCGCCAGTTCCTCTAGAATCGGGCCGAGTTGTTTGCAAGGTCCGCACCAGGGAGCCCACAAGTCAATGATTACCGGCACTTTAAGCGAGGTTTCAGCGACTTCCTCAAAAGTGTCATCGCTAGCGTCGCGAATAAAAGGACCTGTAACCACGGCACCGCCATTTTGATTTCGCCTACTCCCGGCATTAGCTGGAGCTTCGCTTACGGTAGGATTATCCGCCAATCCTGGTTGAGAAGCCGTTGCAGTTTTAGCAGCAAATTGGGATAAATCTACTGCTCCATGTGTTTGTGCCAATCGAAACCATCCTTACTTTGCGGCCGCCGTTAACACTTCAGAAGCCGCGATTACCCGCACCTTGCCATCTTTGGTGCCCTTGGGTGGTATCTGCAACAGTACGCAGATAACTCGGCTCCAGGAAGCTTGCTTGGTGACCTTGCCGTTGTCTAGCAGATTAACCACATCACCGCTGAGGGTGATCGGTTTATCTTTAGCTACGTCCGTCAGCTTAACTTCTTGAGTGTAGGTGGTCGCCACCAGTGCCCCATTTTTCGCGGGCAGATTAATCGCCAGAGTGTTATTTTTAAAATCAGTAGGAGTTACGGTGGATGCTACCTTACCGGCATTGCCTACTCCCTCGGTAAGTGCCTTCAATTCTGCGCGTTTGCCCTCCATGAGGGGATCCACGAACACTTTGTCAGCATTTTTTGCTTTAGCGTCGAAGACAGTCTGCGCCCAAGTATTGACCGCTACTTCCGGAGAAAACATCAGGTTGGCAGCGCTAGCAAGATCTAAAGTTTGTGATCCCCTTGCTACCACGTCAGTTTCTGGCAAGGACGCCTTGGGCAGTAGCTGCATCCACTGCCATAGTTGATAGGGGCTGGTTGCCTGGTTTTGACGGATTATTTCCACATATTTTGCACCATTGCTATCTGCCCCCGTCACGTTAAGCAAAGCGCGTGGCCACTTGTTTCCAGAGGTTACGGTAGTGATTTCCGAGGACGCAGGCAGCGCAGTGGGAACCACTTGGTTGTTCTTTTGATGCATCTGGTATTGCGCGGTGCGCATGGCCAGTGCGGGACCGGCCACTCTGGGTTTTAGTGCTCCGGCATCAAATTTGGAATCTCCGGCTGCTAAAGCGGAGTTAACTGCCTTAAGGATGGGGTCTACCTGTTCGACTCGCAAAGCTGGATAAGTCTCGGTGGGAGCAGAACTTGGTACCTCTTTGCGCTCAGCGGCACTAGTGCATCCTGCCAGGCTGGTTATTGCCAGGCAGCTAGCTGCGGTAACGGACAATAATACTCGCATTTTTCTCATCAGTTGCTACCTCCTTGACTCTGGTCAAAGGTAGATTCACCTTCGAAATCTGCCATATCAGGACCATCTCCCAGTCCGTCCAGGTCGAAGTCATCGTCCTCGAACCATTCTTCGGCGCGCTCAGGAGCTACCTCCGCTTGCGCTGCGGGAGGTTGATAAGAGTCCGCGGGGTTGTAGGAGGCTTGCGGCTGATACGAGTCCGTTGGCCGGTAAGAGTCCTCCGGTTGTAGTGAGGCGGCTGGGTTGTAGGAGGCCTGTGGTTGATAAGAGTCCGCTGGATTGTAGGAGGCTTGCGGCTGGTAGGAGTCTGCCGGCTGTGGTGAGGCGGCTGGGTTGTAGGAGACCTGTGGTTGATAAGAGTCCGCGGGGTTGTAGGAGGCCTGCGGCTGATACGAATCCGCTGGATTGTAGGAAGCTTCTGGCTGGTATGACTGTGCCGGCTGCGGTGAAACAGCCGGGCTGTAAGAGGCCTGCGGCCGGTAAGAATCCTCAGGTTGTAGTGAGGCGGCTGGGTTATAGGAAGCCTGCGGCTGATACGAATCCGCTGGCCGGTAAGAATCCTCAGGTTGTAGTGAGGCAGCTGGGTTGTAGGAGGCTTGCGGCTGGTAGGACTGTGCCGGTTGTAGTGAGGCGGCGGGGTTAAATGAAGCCTCCGCTGCAACCTCAGGGAGCGGAGAATACGCCGGCGGCTGAGGGCTTTGCGCGGGTAACGACAGCTCTGCCGCCGGCATCGTGGGAGCTGAAACTTCCTCAGTAGCTGGAACTTCTGGGGTCAGCGAATCCGCGGCTTCGGGATTGATCGCTTGTCCGTCGGCATCAGTGCGGATTACCGGCACCAATCCGGTGGGGAACTTTACCCCTTCCACTTCGATGGTTGCCTCCCCGCGTTCGCGGGCTTTGCGTAATTCAGAACGCGAGGGCGGTTTAGTAACCGCATTGAGTGCAGGTATCTGCACGGTTTGCTCTCCTTGAGCCGCGGCTTCCTGGGCGCGCTGTTCACGGCGCTTACGTATTTCTGCTTCTTCTTTAGCAGCTGCTTTGGCCAACCGATTGATTACCACAGCAACGACTGCGCCGATTAACATCAATAGCAGCCCCGCGATCAGCAGCGGCCAGAACCAAGGGGTAGAAACTGGCTGTGTCCACTGTAAAGTCAGCTGTACATTTCCTTCCTCTGACCAAGCAATCAGAGACCATGCGCCCTCGGAACGATCCCAGGTTTGGCTAATCTGTCCGGTATCTACCTCTTTATATTCGACCCACATATCCTTTCCGGCAGCTTCTCCGGGTTGGCGCGGATCCGCTTTCCCCTGATGCGGTTCGGTCAGTAGGGTGGTGTCATCTTTTTGTCCGGTAACTTCCACGTAGTTTTGGTCAGCTGCCCAAGCAGTCACATCGGCAGACCGTCCGATCGCTAAGGCTACTTTTCCCTGCCCGGCGACGGTAATTTTGGTGGGGGAGTCATAAAGTTCAAACATTCCCGGTCGGGTAATCGCCAGAGTTTGTTTTTGATTATTAGTAGGCAAAGATGCCGAAACCTGCGGAGTTGGCTTCCAAATGGTCGCGCTTGCTACTCCGCCTAGCGCAACCAGAGCCCCCACTATTACTAAAAGCAGTGGAAGCCAATATCTACGTAAGAAAATGTTCACCAGTTTCCCCTCAAGTCGTAGCCGGACAACTATAACTACACTTTACTTGCTTTACTGCGGTGATGCTTGTACCCGGTTAGGGGTGTGACTAGGGTCAATTTTACCGTAACGTTTGGTTTCAGGCATAAATAAGTGAAAGACTAGGCAATGATACGGGGTTTCGCACTCCTCAAGTAATGGAATAAAATGTTCCGAGTAATGCCTAATCTCAGCGGCTCATCTTCAGGGAGGACCAGGTGGAAGAACAAACTGATTTCCCGATCGTAATGCGCGGTTATGATCGTGTTCAGGTCGATTTGCAGATTCAAACTTTGAATAACCAGATTACCGAGTTACAGCAGAAGCTGGACACGGTAGACCAGCGCAATGTGGATTTAGGGGAACAACTCGCAGAAGCACAAAAGCAGCTGCGTTCTTCTGATCGTAGTTCTTACACGGGGATCGGCGCGCGGATAGAACAGCTCCTGCGCAGCGCGGAAGAACAATCTACCGCGGTCATTAATAAGGCCAATGCAGAGGCCGAGCAGCTGATGGAAAAGACCCGCAAGAACGCTCAGGATATGTCAGAGCGGGCAGAGGCGGAAGCTGCTTCCCTGATTTCAGAGGCGCGGCGCGAGGCTGAAGAACGTACCACCACCGCGGCCACTGAATCGGAGACAGTGCTGACTAATGCCCAGCATCGGGCGGATGAACTGGTTGCCGCGGCAGAGCGGGAAGCCTCCTCGCTGCGGGCAGAGACCAACACCCAGGTTTCTGATTTGAAAGCAACTGTTGATCGGGAAACCGAATTGCAGCGCGCTCAGGCCGAAAAAGACTACGTGGAAATGCGGGTTAAAGCTGAGCAAGAAGCTTCCCAGCTCCGCAATGACGCCACCGCAGAGGCACAGGCACTGCGCGAGTCCTCTTTGACCGAAGCCACTAAGACTCGGGAAGAAGCCAAAGAACAGGCAGAAAAGACTTTGGCAGATGCTCGCAGTCAATCCGAAAGCATTTTGAAAGAGGCGCGGGAAAGCGCGGATAGCATTCGTGCCGAGATCCAGCAGATGCGCCAAGAAGCCGAAACGGAAATCGCGGCCGCTCGTGCCGCCGCTCGCGAGGCTGATGCTCAGGCTCATGAACAGTCTCGTTCCGAAACCTCCGCGATGGTGGCCGCTGCTAAAGCTCAGGTTGCTGATGCAGAGAAGCATTTGGGCGAAACCTTGCAGCGGGCAGAGCGTCTGCTAACTGACACTGACGCAGTAGTTCGTCGCCGCCAGGAAGATGCACGCCGCGCGGCAGAAGCCACCATTGCGGCTGCCGAGGGCGAAGCCGAGCAGGTGCGTGAAGCTGCCCGGATCGAAGCTCAGGCAGAGCGGGCCGCCGCGCAACGCACGGTGGAGCGCTTGGAGCGTCAACGCGAATCCATCGCCGCTTACCTCGAAGAAATGCGGGGCTTGCTTGGCTCTGAGACCGCTACTGGTCTCGAGGGGCTGACCCCCATGCAGCAGCTGCCGGCAGTGCTAGCTCAGGCACCTGAGGAAGCCGAGGGCGAACAGCCGGCTCCGGTGGAACCGCCAGTATCTCCGGCCACTCCTGATGAAGAATCGGCGGCTACCGATCTGTTCACCAGCGAGGAACAATAGGCTCAATAAACTCGTTTAACTAACTTGGGGCGCGTCTTTGGAATACCAAAGACGCGCCCCAAGTTTTTTTTGGCGGTTGCTCTCAGGCAATTGTCTGCCCACTCTGGCGGCGGAAAGTACTCTGGGGCGCAGCAGCTGTATAAGCGGGTTGTCGGCGTTAGTTCTTGAAGGAATGTACGGGGGCGGGGATACGTCCGCCGCGAGCCGCAAATCTTTCTGAAGACAGCGAGGTTACTTCCATAATTGGTGCCCAGCCCAGTAGGCCTCCGAAATTCGCTTGGTCGCCTACCCCTTTACCCGGTACTGGAATCACTCGCACCGCGGTGGTTTTCCCGTTGGCAACCCCGATCGCGGCCTCATCAGCAATCAAACCGGTAATAGTAGCAGCGGGGGTATCACCGGGAATCGCGATCATATCCAGACCTACTGAACAGATAGCGGTCATGGCTTCTAGTTTTGCCAGACTCAAAGAACCGCGCTGGACTGCCTGAATCATATTCGCGTCCTCGGAGACCGGAATGAAGGAGCCGGAAAGTCCCCCTACCAGTGAACACGCCATCAGGCCGCCCTTTTTAACCGCATCGTTGAGCAAAGCCAAAGCCGCAGTAGTGCCGGGCGCTCCGACCGCTTCTACGCCCAGCTCTTCTAAAATCGCAGCCACCGAATCTCCTACTGCCGGGGTAGGGGCGAGCGATAAATCCACGATTCCGAAACTGACGCCCAGACGCTTCGCTACGGTTTGCCCCACCAGCTGCCCCATGCGAGTAATCTTGAAAGCTGATTTTTTAATTGCCTCCGCGCATTCTTCAAAAGGACGCCCGCGTACTCCCGCGAGCGCCCTCTCGATTACTCCTGGGCCCGAAATCCCTACCGATACCACCGCATCGGGTTGGCTCACGCCATGGAAAGCACCCGCCATAAAGGGGTTATCTTCTACCGCATTGGCAAACACCACCAGTTTTGCGGCTCCGATTCCGTCTTTATCGGCAGTTTTATGGGCGGCGGCGAGAACTTGCTCACCCATTTTTGCGGTCGCACTCATATTGATTCCGCTGCGAGTAGAACCGATATTCACCGAGGAACATACGATATCGGTAGTAGCTAAGGCCTCGGGTATGGACTCTATCAACGCTAAATCACTGCGGGTTGCTCCAGCTTGCACCAACGCGGAGTAGCCGCCTACGAAATCTACTCCTACAGCTTTACCGGCGCGATCAAGCACCTGGGCAAAGGGCAGGGGATCATCGGTACGGCATGCCGCTGCTATCAGGGAAATTGGGGTTACCGAAAGCCGCTTATTGATAATCGGCACCCCGAACTCGCCCGCGACCTCCTCGACAGTCGAAACCAGGTGGGAGGCAGAGCTTAAAAACCGCTCTTCTATGCGCGCGCAGGCTCGCTCGATATCGGCGTCGGCACAATCCAGCAGGGACAGCCCCAAAGTGACGGTGCGTACGTCCAGGTTGTCCTCGGCAATCATCTGTATGGTTTCCAGGATTTCCCCGGTGGTATCCACGCCCATGATTCTCCTCTATGATTATGGTGATTTGCGCAGCTAGGTGGTAAGCAGCTTAGAGTTTATGCATGGCGTTGAAGAGGTCTTCCGCCTGAACTTTAATAACCAGCCCTTCGGCTTCCTCTACTGGTGCCATAGCTGCCTGCACCTGCGCTAACCCGATCTGCTCTTCATCGAATTCCAGTTGCATAATCATCGTGAAATATTCATCCATCAGCGTCTGGGACACATTGGTGATATTCACCTGATTTTGGGCGAGCGCTTGGGACACCGCTGCGATAATCCCGGTATGGTCGATACCGGTAACCGTCATAATTGCTTTCACGTGCTTCAGCTTACGTTCTTCTACGGCTTTTTTGCGATTCCTCGTCCCGGTTTCTTCATTTCTGAACTCTTTGGTAATAATGGCGGAGTGACTTCTAGTTTGATTATTTCGACCCTCGTGCAAGCGCTAGTGCTATTTGTAGCCACCAATATTGACCACTTGGCGTTACTGGCCTTGTGGTTTGTGCACGGCCAGAATCGCCCTGGAACCACTGCGCGTATATGCGCCGGTCAATATGTAGGTTTCGGGGTAATCCTGGCAGTCACCATAGTCTTAAGCGCAATTTCTGGTTTGGTAATCCCGCAGGAGTACCTGCGGTTTCTGGGGCTGATACCCCTGGCACTGGGGGTGAAAGCGGCAATCGGCGAAATCCGGGAGCGGGTTGGGTCTAAGGACTTCGAGGACGAGGACGAGGCACAACTAAAGGGAAAAAAGGTCAGCGTAGGCGCAGTTGCCCTGGTGACTATGGCTAATGGGGGCGATGAACTAGCCGCCTATCTACCAGTTTTTGCCCTCTCCACCTGGTGGCAAATCGCCCTGTTTTGCGCAGTGTTCTTAGTGCTTGCTGGGGTGCTGCTAGCTCTTGCCCGTTTCATCACTGGACGTATGGGGCTGGCAGAGGTCTTGGAACGTTTTGAAGCGATTATTTTCCCCAGCGTACTTATCCTGCTAGGAGTGCTAATCCTCGCCGATTTGCTCTAGGTTGGTTGACTAGCTGTGGGAGATAGCGATCACGAGCCGCCGTCAGGAAAAGAAGCGATTGCCAATAGCGCGGGAGTAGATTTTATCCGAGCGGGCGCGGTGGGCATAAGAATTTGGAAAACGTAGCGACGTTTTCCAAATTCTTGGGCAGGAGGAAAAATCTACTCCCACGCTCACACAGTTGCTTTTTCCGAACCAGGGTAGTGGCTATTATCCTCGCTGATTGGCTTTAAGCACGTCTACGCAGACGAGTTATTACCATCGCAGCAAGCCATAGCGCCAGGGCGTAGCCCACCTGCACCCCGATGTTTACCCAGAACTGCGAGGCGGCGGCGCCGCTAAAGCTGGCCATTTCCGCTAACGCATTGTTGTTGTCGATGTAGTAAAAGCTGGGTAGCGCCCTCCCGATGGCTGCTACTGCATCGGGCATTAGATTCCGGGGAATAAACGCTCCACACAGGAAAGCACTGGCTAACGCCACCACGTTTACGATGGCGCTGAGAGCTTCCTTGTTATTAGTAATTTTTGCGATGAAAAACCCTATTGCCAAGACTGGCAGCCCAAATGCCGCAATGTTAAGCGCATAGAGTCCTTGTCGTCCGGTATCAGCAATGCCAGGCAGCAGCAGTCGCACTAAGAGCACGTTGAGAGCCACTAGGAAGGCAACAATGAGGGCACATCCTGCTATTAGGCTTAGGTCAATTCTGATGGGACGGGCGGGGGAGACCAGGGTACGTTTGCGGATGTTAACTACCGAAAAAGCCGCCAGGATCATGGTGATTACATAGGAGCCGCCGGCCAATAGGGTATAGCTCCCAAAGTTATACAGGGCGGTCACGTTGTGTAGAGTTTTTTGATCTAAATGCGAGGTAAGAGTGGCTTGGCTATCGAGTTTCAGGCTAGAGTTTACCGCTGTAACCAGCTCGTCCTCGTTCGTTAAATACTGTCCGTAGCCGGTAGCCAGCCGCAGGAAACGGCTTACTAGTACCTCGGCAGAGGCACTTTCCGAGCTGGCGCGGGTTTTGATATCGACGACGGGTTTTTCGCCTCGGAGGATGGTTTCCGTAAAGTCGCTGGGTAGGTAAACGACGTAGGATAAAGTTTCGTAATAGAGAGCGTCATCAATTTCTCGTTCACTGCTGCCGATGTCTGCTTTCTTGGTTTGCTCGGCCAAGTAAGAGTTAAAAGACTTGGTGAGAGCAGTTTCGTTGCCACGGTTGATAACTAAAACTGTAGGTTTGGATGCGGTAAAATCGCCGGAGGAACTGGGATTCGTCTGGAAAACGGTAAGTCCCATGACCATCAGGATGCTGGTAAACAAAATAACAAAAGCAATATTGCGGAGCAGTACCTGCAGGAAACCTTTAAAGACTGTCATAGCGCTGCTTCCTTAGTACGAGCAGGGAGGCGCCCAGGAGCACTGCCGAAATAATCAGCAGTAAGGTGACGTCTTGCCAAAACCCCTCGAACCCGGGGTGATAGTAGAGGTTATAGAAACCGTCGGTGATCAGGGCAGTGGGATTTAGTTTATTCACTAGGGGTATTTTTTGGTCTACTACGTAGCGCATGGTTGGCCCCATCATCCCTGCGAGTACTGCCCCCAACATGGTGACCGAAATTAAGACCCCAACTTTCATATTCTCTCCGCCGGGTACGAGCGCGGAAATCGCTACCCCAAAGGACAGTCCGACCAGGGCTCCAAGGGAAGTCAGCAGGATAGTTAATGCCCAATTGGGGCCAAAATCGATATCGAATAGGAAGTAACAGACTGCTACCAGCAGAATTAGCCCCACCAATTGCAGTAGGTAACTGGAGATAATCCCGGAAATTATCAGTTTAGCTTTACTGGTCGGTGCCACTGCTACCCGTCTGCCGATTACCCCCAAGGGCGGCTGGGCATTATTCATTACCGTCATGGAGAACATGCCCCCATACAGGGCAGCCATGGCTAGTAGCGAGAAGAATTCTGCCATTAGCGTGTCCATAGATTTGGGGCTGCGGTCACGTAAGGTAAATCCGCTGTTAGCGAGTCTGTCTTGAACCGAGGCCGCTACTTGGATGGGATCAATGGCAGGAGGCTGTCCGGGCTGAATATTTTGAAAGTCAGGCGGAGAGTGAGCGCGAACTTTGGCAGTAATCTCTCGCTGCGTCAGTTGGCTGATCATATCGGTGCGTTGGGTGATCTCGTCAAGAATCGCTTTCAAGATGGTTTGCTCCATCCCGTTAGAGGCGAGTGTCAAATGTGCTTTGGCATCTTTAGTCATGCCGGCAGTTGCAGTTCCGGTAATCTCGACTACTCCGGAAACTTTCTCGTCCGCTAAAAGCCTTTTTCCTTCCTCTAGGGTCTTGACTAGTCGTAGTTTTAAAATGGGCTGGTTTTCCGAGCTGACGGGGGAGGAATCTTCCTTACTTAAATCATCGAATGCGATTCTGAAGATGCTGTCTTGATAGGCCTGGGAGTTTACTACCGCTACCGGCACGGTGTCGAAAGCTCCTTTATTAACAATGTCTCCCAGCGCTCCTTTGAACAGCAGTCCCAGCAGGATAGGAAAGGCGAGCGTCCAAAACACCAATGCTCGGTTGGATAGCAGTAGCTTTAGGTTGTAGCCGATCAGGTGTCCCATAATTAGTCTCGCAGTTCCTTGCCGGTGAGCTGCAGGAAAACGTCGTTTAGGGTGGGGCGCTCGGAGTAAATGGACTCATACGATACCCCGGCCTGGCGTAATTGGTCGATGAGGGCAGACACATGGTTTTGTCCGTGCCGATATACCAGCTGAACTGTGCGATTTCTGCTGGTAACTGACTCAATTTGGGGATCAGATTCCAGTTTCTCCTTGAGTTCTGGGGACAGCTCTACCCCTTGCAAAGTAACTTTTTCTTCGATATCGGAAAGTTGTTTCAGCTCGTCAATGGTGCCTTGCGCAATGATTTCCCCCTTGTCGAGGATAATGATGCGGTCGCAAATCTGTTCGACTTCTTCCATATAGTGAGTGGTATAAACCACGGTCGCGCCCTGGTCTCGCAGGGTAACGATACCGTCAAGAATGTTATTGCGACTTTGGGGATCTACCGCCACGGTCGGCTCATCCAGGAAAATCAGCTCCGGCTTATGGGCGATACCGCACGCCAGGTTCAAGCGGCGCAACAGGCCTCCGGAGAGCTGCTTAGGGCGAAACTTCAGGTAATCTTGTAGTCCCACCAGCTTGACCGCCGCATCAATCATCTGAGCGCGTTCGCGCCTATCTGACACATAGAGGCCACAAAAGTACTCCAGGTTTTGCGCCACGGTCAGCTCATCAAAGACGGCAACGTCTTGGAATACCACCCCTAGTCGCCGTTTTATATCGAAGGCATCGGGACGCATTTCTTTCCCGAAGACTTTCACGCTCCCGCTGCTAAAGCGCAGTAACGATAGGATGCAGTTGATAGCAGTTGATTTTCCGGATCCGTTCGGCCCTAGAAGCCCCAAGATTTCGCCCTGACGAACTTGCAAAGTCAGCTTATTGAGGGCACGTAATTGCTGGTACTCTTTGGTTAGACCCTCTACTTCAATGATGCTGGTCACGACGGTTCTCGCGTTCTTGGGGTGGTTGCTGTTAAAGCAATTCTAACAAAGCTAATCAGAGCTAACCCCCAACTGTGGCGCCGTTAATCGAGAATTAACCGAAAGTTATTGCAGATTTTGAACCCTGACGCGGCTGAGGATAGGAAGTTATTACCGTTCAATAAGTATTCGAGGCAGCTAAACTGGCTGATAAAAGACATAGCGAAAGCCGGTGTAGTGATGGCCAAGAAGCACGTGAAAACTAACGCCCTGCGCATCCTCGAAAATGCGGGAATTGCTGCGCAAATGACGCAGGTTTCTTCCAAAGGGGAGTTTTTAGATGCCCTCACGATTGCACAAGAGCTGGGGGTAGATCCGCAGCTAGTATTCAAAACTCTAGTTCTCGAGGGCGAGCCTGGGGAACATTTCGTAGCGGTAGTGCCCGCTACTCACGAGTTAGATTTGAAAGCTGCAGCCAAGTGTTTTGGCGTAAAACACCTGGCAATGTTGCCTTTGAAAAAGTTAACCCCGCTCACCGGTTATATAAAAGGAGCGTGTTCGCCCTTGGGAATGAAGAAAGATTTGCCCACGGTGATCGATCAATCCGCTTTTGAACAAGAAAAGATTTACGTATCTGCAGGTAAACGCGGTTACCAGATTCTAGTTGCGGCTGTAGATCTGCAAAGGTTGATATCGGCGCGGCAGGGAGATATTTCCCGACCCTAAAGCGCGTAAGCCCTACAAGCAGAGATATGTTTGATTGGTTTTTATCTTCCTCAAAAAACGGAGTAAAGTTTCGGGTATACGAAACTTTTATAAGGGACGCCCGAAAACTGGTTAAAGGAAAGTGAGGGGCTGCATAGATGAGGCAGTTTTCGCGAGTTAGAAAGGTGAATCTGCGCAGATGAAAAAGGAATTAAAGCCTGATTCTCAGCCTGCTCCTAACGCCCAGGCTGCCGCCAAAAAAGGTTTGCTCCCGCTCCTGGGGCCGGCATTCATAGCGGCAGTCGCCTATGTTGATCCGGGAAACGTCGCTGCCAATATCACGGCTGGTGCCCGCTATGGATATCTGCTGGTGTGGGTATTAGTGCTGGCCAACCTGATGGCAGTGATCATTCAATATCAAAGCGCCAAACTGGGGTTAGTTACCGGGAAATCTTTACCAGAAATCTTGGGGGAGCGGCTTCACCGGGGCAAACGGATTGCGTATTGGATACAAGCGGAGATTATCGCGGCCGCTACCGACCTGGCGGAGATCGTGGGGGGCGCAATCGCCTTGCAGCTACTCTTCGGGCTACCGCTATTGGCGGGGGGCTTTATCGTCGGGTGTGTGTCGTTGGCACTGCTAATCTTCCAGAATGAACGCCGGCAAAAACAGTTCGAAACAATAGTGATCGGACTGCTAGTGATTATCACCGTAGGCTTCTTGTCGGGACTGGTGATCAGTCCGCCTGATCCCGCAGCAGCGTTTAAGGGGCTGCTGCCGCGCTTTGCAGGTACCGATACGGTGCTCATCGCGGCCTCTATGTTGGGGGCAACCGTGATGCCTCACGCGATTTATTTACATTCTTCGCTGGTGAATCATCGTTTCCCGGATCTAGGTTCCCGCGATATTCCGCACCTGTTACGTGCCTCCAAACATGATGTAGCCTATGCGCTATTAGTTGCGGGAGCTGTCAATATTGCGCTGCTATTGCTGGCTGCCTCGGCGCTAGCTGGCCAAAGCGGGACAGACAGTATCGAGGGTGCGCATCACGCTATCGAATCCGCATTAGGGACGACCATTGGGGTCATTTTCGCTATTGGGCTGTTAGCTTCCGGTTTAGCTTCCACTTCGGTAGGAGCCTATGCGGGTTCCGAAATTATGGGCGGGCTGCTGCATGTCCGGGTGCCACTATTTGCGCGGCGCCTGGTTACTTTGCTTCCAGCTTTGCTGATTCTTTGGCTCTACCCCAACCCCACTTGGGCGTTAGTTGTTTCCCAGGTGGCATTGTCTTTCGGAATTCCCCTGGCAGTAATCCCGTTGGCAGTCTATACGCGGCGGCGCGAACTAATGGGCAAGTACCAGGATAATACCGTGATGTGTTGGATCATGGGGGCGATTTCGCTTTTGATTATTGCCTTGAACCTGCTGCTAGTGGTGCTTACTTTCATGGGGATAGCCGTTTAAACTGGTGCCCGCAATAAGCCGGGGCGAACCTGTAAAGCTCGCGGCGTCCACATGAAGGGTTTATATGCGGGAGAAAGATTATCCAAAGGAAAAAGGGGTGTCCTCGAGAATAAATCATTCTCGAGGACACCCCCATTAAAACCGCTAAAACGGCTGAGCGAGAGTATTAGTCTTCTTTAGGACGTAACCAGAGGCAACCCAAGGGCGGAACCCTGAGCTCTACCGAATAGGGGCGGCCATTCCACTCCATATCTTCGGCAGTTACCTGGCCTAAGTTAGTTACCCCCGAGCCGCCATACTTGGCGTCATCGGTATTAATAATTTCTTCCCACTCCCCGCCGTCGGGTAGTCCTACCCGGTAGCCTTCATGGGGATTACCCGCAAAATTACAGATGCACACCATCTTGTGTTCGCGTCCCCGATCATCACGGGACTTGCGCACATAAGAGATCACGTTATGATCCGAATCGTTGGATTCAATCCATTCAAACCCGGTGTGTTCGTCATCCCACAATGCCGGTTCGCTAGTGTAGATCTGGTTCAAGTCCCGCACTAGTGCCCGTACTCCCTGGTTGCGGTCGTCATCTAACAGGAACCAATCCAGGGAGCGGTTGGCATCCCACTCGGCGCCTTGCGCGAACTCGCCCCCCATGAACAGCAATTGCTTACCCGGGTGTGACCATTGATAGGCGTAGAGGGAGCGCACTCCCGCTAGTTGCCGCCAGTAGTCACCTGGCTGCTTGGCCAGAATTGAACCTTTGCCGTAGACAACTTCATCGTGGGAGAGCGGCAAAATATAGTGCTCCGAGAATGCATACACCAGGGAGAACGTAAGTTCGCCGTGGTGCCAAGAGCGATTGACTGGGTCTTCACGCAGGTAACGCAAAGTATCGTTCATCCAACCCATATTCCACTTCAAACCAAAGCCCAAGCCGCCGGCATCAGTAGGAGCAGTTACCCCTGGCCAGGCTGTAGACTCTTCTGCAATCATGCAGATGCCCGGATACAGGCGGTAGCAGGTGGCGTTGGCTTCCTGTAGGAAAGAAATCGCTTCCAGATTTTCACGTCCGCCATATTGGTTGGGATGCCACTGGCCTTCTTCACGGGAATAATCCAGGTAAAGCATGGAAGCCACCGCATCGACCCGCAAACCATCAATATGGAACTCATCCAACCAGTACAGGGCATTGGCCACCAGGAAGTTCCGCACCTCGTTGCGACCAAAGTTGAAAATCAAGGTTCCCCAATCGGGCTGTTCGCCGCGGGTGGGATCCGGATGCTCATAGAGTTTGGTGCCATCAAAGTCGGCGAGCGCAAACTGGTCTTTGGGGAAGTGGCCGGGAACCCAGTCCAGGATGACCCCGATTCCCGCCTGGTGTAGTTTATCTACCAGGTAGCGGAAATCGTCGGGAGTGCCATAGCGGGAAGAGGGCGCGTAGTAGCCGCTCTGTTGGTAACCCCAGGAACCATAGAAGGGATGCTCAGAAACCGGCATCATCTCTACGTGGGTAAAGCCCATATCTTTGACATAGGTAACCAGATCGTCAGCCAAATCCCGATAGTGGGTGTCATAAGACCAGGACCCGATATGCATCTCATAGACCGACATAGGGGAGTTATGGGGATCGGTTTTTGCCCGCTTGTCCATCCACTCTTGGTCTTCCCACTGGTGGTGTTTATCGGTTACTACCGAGGCCGTCAAGGGAGGAATCTCGCAGGCGCGAGCCATCGGGTCGGCTTTTTGTTGCCAGGTGCCGTCTGGTCTTAAAATCTCGAACTTGTAGCGAGCCCCAATTTCGACGTCCGGGATAAACAATTCCCAGATCCCCGAGGAACCGAGGGAACGCATCGAGGAGGTCTCCCCATCCCAATAGTTAAAGTCGCCCACTACCCGCACCGCTTGGGCGTTCGGTGCCCAGACTGCGAAGGAGGCACCCTTGGTTTGCCCCATTTCGGTTTCATAGGTGCGCAGGTGAGCTCCCAATACTTCCCAAAGTCGCTCGTGACGCCCCTCAGAAATCAGATAAAGGTCAAATTCGCCAACGGTGGGCAGGTACCGGTAACCGTCATCTAGCTCTGTGGTTTCTTCCCCATAGGTGGTGCGCACCCGGTAATCAGGGATTTCGGTGCCCTCAAGGACTGCCACCCAAATGCCATCTTGCTCATGGATTGCCGGGAAAGTGCCTTTGGGGGTGATGATCTCTACCGCATCTGCCAGGTGGGCAACGGTGCGGATAGTTACGGAATCTTCCCCCACATGGGTGCCGAGCACTGAATGCGGGTCAAAATACCGCCCATGGGCAACGTTAGCAAGGACGTCTGGATCTACAGCTACAGGTTTTGCGTTCATGCCTCTAGCGTGTCACGAATCGCCCAATAATTCTTTGGAATAACGCCCCGATTTCCAATTTTTTTTCTACCCCGAGTTCCAAAAGCGTGCTTAGCTTGTGGGACAGCTACGCGTACAGGGGCGGATTTTGCCTCGCGCCCCGAAATCCGGAAATTTTCCGATCCCCAAGTTCCGAGAACGTGCGCGATCTAAAGCTGCGCGCGGGGAATTAGTTTTTCCTCCTGCCCAAAAATTTGGAAAACGTAGCGACGTTTTCCAAATTTTGCGCCCACCTAGCCTACTCGGATAAAACTAATCCCCCGCGCTCGGATAAGGCGTCACCCGACTAGGGGCGCGGCCGGTAAAAGATACGAGAGGGGCTTGAGCCGAGCCTCTGCGAGGCTCACCGGGTCCCCGGAGTGCTTTTACCGAGCCAGCCCCGGAATGGGGAATCAGATAAAACCGATTTTCCGCATGCGAGGGGAAATCCGCCTCTGGTGGCGGAGTCTAGTGATTATGCAGGTGAAAAAGATTACCAGTCGAGGCTGAAGTATTGCACCTCTTGGAACTCTCTTATCCCTTCGCGGGCGCCCTCACGACCAATCCCGGATTGTTTGACCCCACCAAAGGGGGCGGCGGGATCGGATACCAGGCCGCGGTTTACCCCAATCATGCCGGCCTCGATCTTTTCTGCTAGATGTAGCGCCCAGTTCAGGTCGCCGTAAACGTAGGAGGCCAGTCCCATTTCGGTGCCGTTTACCATCTTAAGAAGTTCGTCCTCGTCAGAGTATTCCTTAATGGGGGCAAGCGGGCCGAAGATTTCGTTTTGTAGTAGGGGGGAGTCGGCGCGGGGCACCTCGATAACTGTGGGTGCCACGAAGTATCCGGCTAAATCCTTGGGTAGGGGTGCTTGAGCCAGGACTTTTGCTCCTTGGTCTAGAGCGGATGTAAGTAGTTCTTTCATTCCTCGCTTTGCTTTTTCGTTAACTACCGGGCCGATTTCGGTTTCTGGATCTAGTCCCGCGCCCACTTTCAAAGCTGTTACTCGTTGGCAAAGTTTTTGCGTAAATTCTTCTTTAATGTCTTTGTGCAGGTAGATGCGGTTAGCGGCGGTGCAGGCTTGACCGCCGTTGCGGAACTTGGCAACCATTAGCCCCTCGACAGCGGCATCCACATCGGCGGTTGCTCCCACTACGAAGGCGGCGTTTCCTCCAAGTTCCATAGCGGTGTTCACTACCCGGGGAGCGGCGAGCCCCAGCAGGGTGCGTCCCACCGGGGTGGAGCCGGTGAAGGACACTAGGCGTACGCGGGGATCGGCTAGCCAGGTATTGGAAATTTCTGCAGAGTGGTGTGAAGGTACCAGGTTTACTACCCCGTCTGGTACGCCCGCCTCTTTTAGGATGCGCATAATGGCGAGGGCGGTTAAGGGGGTTTCGGAGGCTGGTTTTAGCACTACGGCGTTGCCGGCGGCGAGGGCGGGAGCGATTTTCCGGGTTGCCATGGCGGCAGGGAAATTCCAGGGAGTAATCAGCGCACATACCCCGACCGGGCGGGCGGTGACCAGGGTACGCGAGCCGCCGGCCGGCGGAATCGCATAACCGCCGTCAGAGCGGACTGCCTCTTCGGAGAACCAGCGGAAGAATTCGGCGGCGTAGGAGGCTTCGCCCAGAGAATCAGTATAGGATTTACCGTTTTCCCAGCTCATTAGGCTAGCGAGTTCCTTAGCGGAAGCCGTCATCAATTCCCAGGCGCGGCGCAGGATTTCGCCGCGTTCGCGGGGAGAGCGGGCAGCCCACCCGGGTTGAGCGCTGGCTGCCGCCTCGAGAGCAGCGCTGGCATCGGCGGTGGAGCCCGAGCTTACTTCGGTAATCGCGTGAGTGGTGGCGGGGTCTATTACCGGGAATGTTTCCCCGCTAGATGCTGGTCTGGGAGAGTTGTTAATCCAAACGGCTTTTGTCGGTTCCAGTTCTGCAACATACTGCGTTAGTTCTGCGCTATCCATAACCTCTTAATCTCTTTTCGTCTTAAATACCGCTTTTTCTGCGTCTTTGCGTTCAGTTTATAGCGTTACCATCAGGGGTGGTAGAAAAGTATCTCCCCCGAGCAGCTGGTCCGCTCGGGGGAGATATGGTTTCACCTCAACGGGCAGATTCTCTGCCTAGGCGTCGATCACGGGTAAAGACCGCGCCGTTTGTGAGCCTGCAAGACGCGTTCCACCGCCAATACGGTAGCTGCCACCCGCAAGGTCACGCCCTTTTCTTCGGCGTAAGCCTCTACATCTTTCCAGGCGGCGGTAATCCGCTGTTCCTCTTCCTGTTGTACTCGCTCTAGTGGCCAGAAGAAGTTGTCGCGTCCTTGTACCCATTCGTAGTAGGACACGATCACGCCACCGGAGTTTGCCAGAATGTCGGGAACCACCATTACTCCCTTTTCATTCAGAATCTTGTCGGCGGCAGAATCAGTGGGGCCGTTGGCGCCCTCGACAATAATCTTGGCTTTCACATCGGGAGCATTTTCCTTGGTGAGCACGCCTTCAATGGCGGCCGGTACCACTACGTCTACCTCCAGAAGTAGCAGCTGAGAGGCGTCCATGGGTTCTGCACCGGGGAAGCCTACGACTTTGCCTTTTTCGTCAACGTATTCGCCGAGAGCTTTGGTGTCGATACCATCGGCGTTGTAGATGGCGCCAAAAATATCGGAGATGGCGACTACTTTGCCGCCGCGACGCTGCGCGATTTCAGCAGCTCCGCGCCCTACTTTACCGAAGCCTTGGATGGCCAGGGAGGCGTCCTCGAATTTAATGCCTTGTTTCTTCAGGGCGGCTTCTACCATGATTACTACGCCCAGGGAGGTTGCTTCTGCGCGTCCGAGTGATCCGCCGAGAGAAACGGGTTTACCAGTACAAATGCCGGGGACGGTATAGCCTTGGAACTGGGAATAGGTGTCCATAATCCAGGCCATGGTCTGTTCGTTAGTTCCCACGTCGGGGGCGGGAACGTCTTTTTCCGGGCCGATGATCGGCAGAATCTCGGAAATGTAGCGGCGAGTTACCCGCTCTAGTTCGGCTTGGGAATACTTGCTGGGGTCAATAGTTACCCCGCCTTTTGCTCCGCCATAGGGTAGATTCACTAGGGCGCATTTCCAGGTCATCCACATGGATAGAGCGCGAACTTCGTCAATATCGACGTTTTCGTTGTAACGGATGCCGCCTTTGGCGGGTCCACGCGTCAAGTTGTGTTGTACCCGGTAGCCGTGCAACACTTCATGGGTGCCGTCGTCGCGACGAATCGGAATAGAAACGCTCATTTCGCGGCGCGGCGAAGCGAGCATCTCGTAGTCGCCCTCGGAAAATCCCAAGATTTTCTGGGCTTCCCGTAGCTGATTCTTCGCGTCCTCATAGGGATTCGGTTTGTAATCCTCGGACATATATTCTGATCTCCTTTAAGGTTTTCGATTGGGGTCTGACCTTAGTTATCCTGACTAACAGGAATCATTTACGACGATCGTCGTCCTTACTAAGGCGGTCAGCGCCCCATCTACCTCCGTTTTGAGCGGCGGTAACTGCAGTTTATCTAGGACGTAAGTCAGGGGTAAATATGCAATATGCATAAAATCTGGAACTAGAATGTGCATAATGTATATATGATTACTGTGCAGGCTCTCCTGGGGCGACCGCATTTACATATTCAATCCCTGTGGTGTCCTAATCCTTTGGCGAAGCTGCGCTGGGTGGCGACCTCGGAGCAGATAAATCCTGCTACTTTCTTAGAGGGAAACGAGCTGCTGCTCACCACTTCCGCGGGGAATCCGGAGGGAGAAGCTGGTTGGCTCGAATATGCTCATCGCCTGGTGGCGGGGGGTATTACTACCCTGGGGTTCGGGTTGGGGCTTAGCCACGATACTGTTCCTCCGCTACTGGTACAGGCAGCTCGGAAAACTGGTCTTAATTTAATTGAGGTAGCTGCCGATCAATCTTTTGTGGCGCTTTCCCAAGAAGTTGCGCGGATGATCGAGGTCGAAGCCACCTCCGGGAAATATAAACTGGCGGCTTTGCAACAGCGCCTGATCCAAGCATCTGCACAGCCGCGCAGTGTAGAGATGATTACCGGGGAGTTGGCGCGAGGGATCGGCGCGGAGGTAATCATCAGAGATAAGGCGGGCAGGATAATAGCCCAAGCGTCCGCACCTACGTTAAGTGCCGACTTAGGGAATTTTGCAGAACAGTCTTGGGAGAGGTTTTCGGCAAAAACCTCCCAGCTTTCCTTTGAAGCCGAGGAAGGCTATTGTCTTTTTTCTGCTATTAACGCTCTCGGGCAGGAAACCGCTTGGCTGCAGGTCTGTTGGAGCGTATTCCCTCAGCCGTGGCAGCAGCAGGCGCTGTCGCAGGCGGGGCTGTTAATCGCCTCGGCGCTAGCTAATTCCCGCTTTGTGTCCTCCTATCATGGGCGCTTATTGCAGCGTGCTTTTACCCTGTTGCTTTCTGGGGAGCTGGGGGCGGCGCAGATTCTAACCGAGATGGCGTTTCCTCACGCTCGCGCGCTTAGTGGGCGCTATGTTCCGTTGGTAGTGGCGGGGGAGGAGGGCGACCTGCGGGCTTTGGCTACCAGAGTGGAGCGGGCAGTGACAAAAACTATGCCTTCGCCGCTGTGGCGTTTTCACGCCGAAAATCTGGAAATGGCGATTCCGGTAACGGCGTTGCCGCTCACTTTGTCCAACTTTTCCCGGAAAGAGTTTTCGGCTTTGCGAGCAGGAGTGGGGCAGGATTACCCGATCTCGCGGTTTAGTGCCGGGCTATCCGGGGCGCGGCAAGCTTTACGGCACACCGGAAATACCCAGCAGGTAGCCCGGTGGGAGGAGATTTCCCGTTCCGGGCTATTGCAGGTAATGGGGAGGGAAACGGTAGCGGCGTTCTCTCAGCAATTCCTGCGACCTCTGCGGGGAGAGGCGGACCTGCTGGCACTGTTGGAACAGTATGTAGTCACTAAGGGGAACCGGCAGCAGATGGCAAAGACCTTGGGTCTGCACCGCAACACCGTGGCGAAGCGGCTAGAAAAACTGCAAAGCAAACTGGGCATTAACCTGGCAGAAGCCGGTGCGCAAGCCTCCGCCTGGGTAGCGCTACAAGGACGCAATTCCTAGCGGGCTTGGCGTAGCTGGCGAGCCGCGAGCACCCCGGCACCGGCCAGTGCCAGGATCGCGGAGATCAAAGCCAGAGTGGCTCCGTTCGCACCGGTAATGCTCAGTGACGAGGGCGCCGGCCCTGCGCTAGCGTTAGCGGAGTTTGAACCACCGGTCATATAAGCACCGGCAGGTGCTTCGGTAGCTCCGCCGCTTTGGCCAGCTGACGGCGACGTAGTGCTTGCTCCACCCTTGCCACCCGGTTGGGGCTTAGAAGTGGGGTCAGTACTGGGCGCGGTCGGCTTGGATGTAGGCTCGTCGCTAGGCTCCGTAGTCGGATCAGCAGTCGGATCGGTAGTCGGTTTATCTTCCGGTTCCGCCAGGTTAACGAACGGTTTCGCCGCGTTTTGTGACCATTTACCATCCGTTCCCTTACTGAAGGAAAGCGTTTGCGGGGCGGCCACCTGCAGACCTTTGGCGGTAGTTAGCTGCTTTAGCTGGTATTGCAAGGTTACGTCGTCAACCTGCACTTTATAGGCGCCGGTAGCCGCATTTTGGTCTTTGGGAACCGTGAAGGTGGTGGGGCCACTGACAAAATCCGTGACTTCAAAGGCAGCCGCGACGGGTTTACCATCTTTGCCCAGGGGAGTGACCTGGAAAGAAGTCCCGGCTACTGCCTGACCCTTAGAATCAACCACCTTCCAGGTAAGTAACCCGCTGACCGGTTTGGGATCCGGGGTCGGCTCGTCCGTGGGATCCGTTGTCGGTTCCTCCGTGGGATCAGGGGTGGGATCGGTATCCTGCTTGCTATTGCTAATCACCAGAGCCCCATCAGCCAGGTCAACCCCGGTGTCATCTACTGAAACCTGGGCTTTCCCATTCTCAAAACTGATGGTGTAGGTCTTGGCATCCTTGTCGTAGCCTTCCGGTGCTGCGGTCTGCTGCAACTTATAGGTCTTAGCCTGATTCAAAGTGGCCTGGAAAGAGGCGTCCGCCTTATTCTCCGTGACCGGAACGGTTTCGCTGCCATCTTTCAGGGAGAAGCTGCCGCCTGCTAGGGGCTTAGAATCCTTGTCTACCAGTTTCCAAGTGAACTGCGCGGTCTTAATCACTGGGGTGTTTTCAAACTTGAGGCCGCTGCCTACCACGATCTGGCTGTAGCGTCCGTCAGTTAGCTGCTTGAAAGTTACGACTTGAGCGCCGGTCAGGGGAGCAAAATCAGCGCCGAAGCGTATTTGTTCCACTTGATACTTCAAGGAACCATCTGGGACTTCTACCCGGTATTGCCCCAGCTTCGGATTCAGATCCCGATCCCCGGCGATAGCGGTGGCATCCGAGACAGTGAACGACGTCGCGCTATCTAAGGTCTTGCCATCAGCTTTAAGGGCAGTCACCTTAAAGGAAGTGCCCGGCACATACTGCGAAGCATCCGCGCTAGAAACTACTTCCCAACGAATCTCTGCCTTAGTAGGCAGTTTAACGTTCTTAATGACCAGACCCTCATCCGCTAAAGGCTTACCGTTTATCTGCGGCTGGTAGGTGTCACCCTTGGCAACGAAAGTGAGCTGATAGTTGGCCTTATCGGCCTCATAGCCGTTGGGAGCGGCGCTTTGCGTCAAAGTGTAGGTCTTGGTGGGATCCAGATTCGAAGCGCTATACATCCCAGGATCCGCCGCGTCCTGGGAGATGACGGTCAGGGGAGTATCCCCACCTTTGAGAGTAAAAGTAGCCCCATTAAGGTTTTTACCGTCACTGCCAGTCAGTTTCCAAGCAAAAGAGGTAGTGGCCGGAGGCTTCGGTAGCGCCGCGTTAGTGAAGGTAACCTCACTGGTTTCCTTACCGGCAACCTTCGCGGCCCAAATTCCGTTGGTGTTATCTTTCTCTACGAAAGTTATTTCATAAGAGGTAACTTCACCGAGCTGGTAGCCTTCGGGGGCTGCGGACTGGGTGAGGGTGCATGATTTCTTAGTGGGATCTAAGTTAACGCTGTAACTGCCCGAGGCGGTACCGGAAGTCGGAATCTGCACTTCTTGGGAGCCACAAACCAGTTTGAAGCTGCCGCCGGGTAGCAGGTTATGGTCGGTATCTTGTAGTTTCCAGTTGAAAGCAACTGGCTGAGGAGGCAGCGGAGTCTTGGCGTTAGTAATCACAAACGCTTCACCACTTACTGCCTTACCGTCGACCTTTGCCTGGTAGCCCTGGGAGGTCTTTTCAAAAGTAACGGTATGGCTGGTTTGCTGCGGCAATTCGTAGCCTTTAGGAGCAGCGGTTTGGGTGAGCACATAGCTCTTGGCCGGATCCAAGTCACTGGCGGTGAAAGTACCCGAAGCAGAATCCGGGACGTTAACTGCCGCGCCGTCTTTTTCAGTCAAAGTAAACTGTCCGCCACTTAACGCTTGGCCTTTAGCATCTTGCAGCTGCCAGGAGAAAGCCGCTTTTTCGGGCTGCGGATCCGGGGGAGTAACCTGATCCTCACACTTAGTTACCGCTTTCACCACGGTATCGGCGCTCAGCTTCGTCTGAGCGATCTCGACCTCACCGGTCGCGGTGCCGTTGAGTTCCCAATGATCCAGCGCGCAGGTCTTACCCGAAACTGAGGGTAAAGTTACTGCAGGTAGCGATCCGATAACAGTATTCGGCGGCAGGTAGCGCGCAGTGGTGTAGGCCGGCGGAAGGCTTCCGCCCTCGCCAGCTACCTGGTACTCCAACGAGTACCCCTGCGCCCAAAGCAATCCGTCTTGGGTGTAAATCTGTCCGTTAACCGCGAAGACAAAAGCATCTGTCGCGTTCTTATCGCCGTGATAGGCGAACAGGCTGGGGGTCACCCGCGATTGCAGGTAATAGTTGCCGGTCTGGGGAACAGAAAGTGCCAAGTTGTTGTAAAGAGTACTGGTTAGGGCAGAAGAAAGCACGATTTCGCCCTCGGGGGTAACCAGAGAGAAAGGCACTGACTGTTTATTCTGGGTGAGTTTAGCTACCGCAGTACTCAGGCCCAAAGTTTGCGGATTGCCGGCTCCGTCCGCTTTGCCATCAGCAAAACGCAAGTTTAGTACCTGTCCCTTGCCGGAGCTGGTGTCTAGCGGCATATTTTCCCTGTCAGCAAGGGGGTAGGTACGTTGCGTGCTGCCATCAGTGCGGGGAGAACCCTCTGGCGAGGTGACCTGGAGCTTAGCGCCGGCGTCCAAGTTTGCGGTTACCGAACTGCCCCCACCGGAACTTTGGAAACCTAGACCCACCCCAGAGCTGGCCTGTCCACCAATCAAATCCAGATTGGGGCTGCCCGAAAGAGTGATTCTAGCGGGAACTTTACTCCTATACCCGGAGCCAATTGCGGCTCCGAAGCCGTAACCTAACTTTTGAGTTTGCTGCGATACTGGCTGCACGGCGGCTTGCACGGTGGGAGAGCCAGAAATGCTGACCTGGAAAGGATCGGATACGTAGGTATCGATAAACCCGGCACTACCGATTACTGCCCCATCCCGGCGTCCAAAGACTTTCGCAGTCACATTCGCCTGGTCAGTGAGGCTTGCCCGCCCGGAACGGTTAGCTGCTGCGCCAATAGCTCCATTAACTGCGGTGTACTTTTCGGCGGAATCCCCGGCGGTCTCGGCATTGATTCGCGCATTTCCCGAAATAACCACCTGGTTTTGCTGGGCAGCGCGAATCGTATCTTCGTTCAAACGGGAGTTTCCGGTAAACAGCTCGTCTGAGGGGAGACCGCCCGCCCCGATAGCGGGAGATTCGCTTACTACCCCCAGGGCATCAACCTGGGCACTATCGGAAATGGTGACCTTAGAAGCTCCAGAGGCATAACCCCCACCGATGGCGGCGCCGCGACCATTGGAATAAGCGGTTACCTGGGCATTACCAGAGATACGTACGTCTAGGTTGGCGCTGTCAGGGCCAGACCCGATAGCGGCGATATCCCCGGCGGGATCAAGGTGGGAGTCAGCGGTACCCACGGTGACTTTGCCGCCGCTAATAGCTACTTCACAGCCGGGAGCCTTTGGCCAGCCGAGATTAGCGAAGTTCTCGTTCCAGTTGCCCACCCCCCGGCAACCAATATTCATCGCGCTATTGCCGGTGTCAGCAGTAGCCGGGCTGACCTGGACGAGGCCGCCAGAAATATTTACCCGTGGGTACGGCTGGGTAAAAGCATTCTTTACGTGTCCCTCAGAATCCTGCATGGGGGTAGTGAAACTGCCTGCTCCCAGGGCGGTGTGGTTCCCGGTAGCGTTAATCTGTCCGCCGCTAACGTTGATAGTTACCGTCGCGTTTTTCTGTGCCCAATCGGATTCTGCGTCTGCCGGAAGCTGAACTGCGCCGCGACCAGTACCGATAAAGGCTCCACCGTAAGCGCCGTTGCCTACTTTTGCGAGGTTGACGCTCCCGCCTTTGACATTGATAGTGCCTCCAGCGCTCCAAGGAGTTTGATCATAGTTGTTCAGCCAGCTGGGATTAGTGTTCGGGTTTACCTCGTAATAAGCGCCACCGGAACCAATCAGGGCAGCACTTTCGGAAGATCCCTTGAGGTTTAAGGTGCCGCCAGTAAGGTTAATGGTGCCGAAAGTTGAAAAGTGTTGGGTGCCAATCAGGGCAGCTTGAGACCGGGGAGAGTCGGGATTGTTCAGGTTCAAGACCCCAGATCCTGCCTGGCCGACATTCAGGGTAGTACCGGCTTTTACCTGCACCAAGGGGAGCGGAACCGGGTATTCCTTGGTGGCATTTTCCGAGGAGGCGCCCTGGCGGGTGAAAGTGTTTGTCCCGCTAAAAGCCAGGCGGTTATTGGCGTTGTTGTCCCCAGCGGTAACCATCGCCAAGTCTGGGTGGGAGGAGTTATCGATGTTGAGGTTGTTTAGCGTCAGAGTATGACCTGCGTTGACCAGGAAAGACAGCCCCTTAAAAGTCTTATTAGTCGCGCCGGTCACGGTCACGTTGCCACCAACAGTGATGGTGCGCTTTGGGGCGTCGGCCGGCAAAGTGGAATCGCTAAGGTCGATGTCCTCGGTGAGAACGGTACCTAACTGATTCCAGGACTTTATGACCTTGCCGTTGGCGGCGTTAGCTACACCTAGCGTTAACGCCGGACCGATCAGGGCAATCATGTATCCGATTAGGGAGAGGGTGAGGACTAGCGCCGTAGGGCGTTTAGCTAAGGGATTGCGCATCAGGACTCCTGCTGATTGCCTCAAAGTTACAAAGATTACAATTCTGTAACAAGTCTACCAGAATTTGAGGTTGATCCGCTAGTGTGTTCGCCCTTAAAAACTTGTTGTTTATGCTGGTTAAACCGATTGTGGTAAAAGTAGCATTAACGCTTCTAAGGGGATGGTTACCCAGTCGGGACGCTGCGCGGCTTCGTAGCGCACTTCATAGAGAGCTTTTTCCACTTCAAAGGCTCTCAAAACCACCAGAGCGGGGCCAGGAAGTTGCTCTTCTCCAAAGTATCCGGCCAGGAACGCGAGGCGGGCACGGTTAAGCCATTCTCCATCCGCACCACCCTCTACGCGGGCGTAGTCAAATGAGCGCAGCATCCCCGCAATATCACGTTCTACCTGGTCAGGAGCGGTACGTTCTTCTAAGGGGCGTAAAGGCTCACCCTCGAAATCGATAGCATACCAACTCTTCGAGCTATACAGGCACTGCCCTAAGTGATAGTCTCCGTGGACTCGTTGCGTAGGCGGTAATCCCCCCAATCCAGTAAGTGCCTGGGCGAGGCGAGCGACTTCCTCTCCGATTTGCGGATGGTCTCGCAGTTGCGGATAAGCCGTCTCGGCCTGCTGATACTGGTTGCGCAAACGGGTAGCGAGCATAGTTCCCGAGGCCGGATCCTCGCCCTGTCCAAAAGCCTCCAAAAGGTGGCGGTGCATATCGGCGGTAAACGCTCCTAACTGGCGAGCTAGCTTCGTGGGGTCTTCGCCGCTAGCGGCGAGGGAACAAATCAGCCGGAAACCATCTTGAGCTGCATCTAGGCGGATCGCCGCACAAGCGGTAGTGACCTCTTGCGGCTGACCGTCTTGATCCCAAAGACTAAGCTGCGAGTAGCCGCGGGGCTGCGGCACCCCTTGCCAACCGGTACGCGCCAGCTCTAAGGGTACGGTCACTTCCGGGTTCGACCCGGTTACTAGCACCCGGAAAAACTTAATGATCGTCGGATATTTTCCGCCCAACAGCACCGAAGTATTGGATTGTTCCCCGGATAAAACTTTGCTTTCCAAAGCGGCATCCATCAGGTTAGATAGCAGATCATCCGCTTCTGGTAACAGCGGTAAAGTACCAGCTTGATGGGTAGAGCGGATCCAATGCTGCACGTAGGCCGGGCAGTAGGGGCCGTCGACTAGGTATCCGGGATTTTGCGAGCAGGGGGTACGTCCCGCTACCCCGTCTCCGTTCCAATCTGCCACCAATGCCAAGGGCAGGTGATACCAGATGCCCTGCGCTTCCAAAATCAAGAGTCGAAACCCAGGATCCTCAAGTTCGCGGTAATCCAAAACTCGCACCTGGGAGCGTTCCAGGTGGGAGGGAAACCAACGCCGCTGGATCAGATAGTCCCAGATAGTGTCGATAATAGCGTCTCTGCTAGGCCATTTAAGCTGGCTATTAGGGGACTCAGCGGTCATCTTCATTCTCCTTTAACACCGAGAAATCTAGCGCCGGGTAAGGATAGGCAGTAGTTTCGGCATCTGTGTCGGGTTGGGGGGCAGCAGGTGGGGTGGCGCTATG
The DNA here is from genome assembly GCF_032557235.1 of Varibaculum cambriense. Classification (GTDB taxonomy): domain Bacteria; phylum Actinomycetota; class Actinomycetes; order Actinomycetales; family Actinomycetaceae; genus Varibaculum; species Varibaculum cambriense_C. Next base: position 19,803 of record NZ_JAWGMB010000007.1, on the reverse strand, counting down.
GGCGATCACCGGAACAGAGGTAGTAGTGGCCTGGGGCTCATTTTCTGTATCTTGCAGCTCTTGTGCCTGGTCAGGAGCAAAAAGCTCTAGCCAATAAAAACCGTGGCGATTCATGGTTACGGTGACGGTTTCATCCGCGCCCACTGCCGGGAACCAGCCGCCATCGAAAGCTTCCCGCAGACACCAAGTGGCCATCCCGGGTAAGCTTAGTCGCGCCGCTACCGCGCCTTCGCCCAGATTGTAGACACAAAGCACAGTGGAGTTTTGGTCACGGCGAATAAAGGCCAATACCGAGTCTTGATCCGAGCCTACCTGTGACAATGAGCCTTGCCCGAAGCAGGTCAGGCGGCGGCGTAAATGGATGGCGTCGCGCAACCAGTGCAGCAAAGATGTGGGACGCCCCAGAGATTCTTGCACATTGATGGTGCGGTTATCCCAACCGGGAGAGTCAATCAAAGGAACCAGGAAAGACTCGGGGTCGGCGGCAGAAAAACCGGCGGTCGCCGAAGTATCCCATTGCATCGGGGTGCGTACCCCGAAACGGTCAGGGAGCCAAATATTGTCTCCCATGCCGATTTCGTCTCCGTAGTAGAGGAAGGGAGAGCCAGGCATAGAAAGCAAGAGGGCGTGGGCAAGTTCCACTTTGCGACGAGAACCCCCTAAAAGTGGCGCGAGGCGGCGGCGAATCCCCACATTTGCCCGCATCCGCGATTCTGGCGCATACCAGGAATACATGTTTTCACGTTCCTGGTCAGTCACCATTTCCAGGGTGAGTTCATCGTGGTTACGTAAGAAAGTTCCCCATTGCGCACCCGCAGGCAGTTCCGGTAGCTCCGCGAGGATTTGCCGCAGCCCCTTCGAAGAGCCGGTGCGCAGCGCCGCAAACAGCCGAGGCATTAAGGGGAAGTGGAAACAAATATGGCATTCAGGTTCGGTTTCCGTGCCGAAATAGTCAATCACATCTAGGGGAGGCTGATTGGCTTCCGCCACCATTAAAGTTCCCGGGAACTCCGCATCCACCATTTTTCGAAGTTCGCTCACAAACCAGTGAGTTTTCGGGAGGTTTTCGCAGTTGGTTCCGTTTTCTTCAAATAGGTAGGGGATCGCGTCTAGACGGAAACCGTCCACCCCGGTGCGACACCAATAACGCACCACGTTCATTACGGCCGCTTGCACCGCCGGATTCTCAAAGTTCAAATCCGGTTGGTGAGAAAAGAAACGGTGCCAATAGTACTGCCCGCGTACCTCGTCATAGGTCCAGTTTGAGGTTTCGGTGTCGATAAAAATAATCCGGGCATCCTGGTATTCCTGGTCGCTATCGCGCCAAACGTAAAAATCCCCGTATTCGCCCTCCGGATCTTTGCGGGAAGCCTCGAACCAAGGGTGCTGGTCAGAGGTGTGGTTGACTACGATATCTACCAAGATGCGGATGCCACGTTCGTGAGCGGCCTCCACTAAAGCGGTGAAATCTTCCATGGAACCAAAAGCCGGGTTCACATCGGTGTAAGCGCTAATATCATAGCCGCCATCGTGCATCGGCGAAGGATAAAAGGGAGGTAGCCACAGGCAATCCACTCCCAGCCAGGCCAGGTAATCCAGACGGGAAATCAGCCCCTGGAAATCTCCAACGCCGTCCCCATTTGAATCCGAAAACGCCTGGATCAGCACCTCGTAGAAAACGGCGCTGCGATACCAGTTCGGGGTTTCCGCAGGGGAGGGAACCGCCTGGCAATCCCGGCGCGGCAGTAATAGTTTGCCCAGGTTGTCGTATTCCTCAGATATGGCTTCGCTCAACAAATACTCCTCTTAAATGCGCTAGTTTAAGAAGCTTCCACGGACATGATATGGGCAGGGCGATCATAGGGGTTGAGCTCGAAATAGTTAGCCGACCCCCAATCGTAGACTTTCCCATCTAGCTCGTCGCGTACTTTAAAGCAGGACGAGGACGAGCCACTGATCTTCAGCGCCGACAGATCCAGGTGGATAGCACCAATCGCGGTATCGTGAGGATCCAGATTCACTACCACAATCACAGTGTCAGCCATCCCAGTCGGAGATTCCCAAGCATCCAGGTGCCGGGAGAAACAGACTACTCCCGGATGGGTAGTTTCATGAACCTTCAAATTCCGCAGGCGCTGCAAAGCCGGGTGGCGGCGGCGAATCCCATTCAAAGTAGTGAGCAAACCCATCATTTCTTGCGCGGTTTCCCCGGAATAATCACGCGGCCTGTACTCGTATTTTTCGTTATCGATTTGCTCCTCAAAGCCGGGACGCTGCACATTTTCAATCAGTTCATAACCGCTATAAATACCCCAGTTAGGGGAGCCAGTAGCGGCCAAAACTGCCCGCATTTTGAAGGCCTGAATCCCGCCATCAACCATGACCTGGGTCAAAATATCGTGGGTGGTTGGCCAGAAAGAAGGCCGCATATAGGGACTCGATTCCCAAGCCACCTCGTCGAAGTATTCTTCGATCTCTTTACGGGTGTTCCGCCAAGTGAAATAGGTATAGGACTGATGGAAACCTACCTGCGCCAAAGTGCGCATCATCGCGGGGCGGGTAAACGCCTCCGCCAGGAATAACACGTCGGGATGTTTGTGGTGGAACTCCGCCAAAATTTCTTGCCAGAACTGTACCGGCTTAGTGTGGGGATTATCCACCCGGAAAATCGTTACTCCATGATCAATCCACTTTTGAATCACGTCCCGTACCGCGTTATATAAGCCGCGATAGTCCTTATCGAAAACCAGGGGATAAATATCTTGATATTTCTTGGGAGGATTCTCCGCATAGGCAATCGTCCCGTCCGGGCGGTGCTTAAACCACTGCGGATGATCCTTAACCCAGGGGTGATCCGGGGAGCATTGCAGCGCCAAATCCAGCGCTACCTCGAGACCTAGACCCTTCGCCTTTTTAACGAAGTAATCAAAATCGTCAAAATCGCCCAGATCAGGGTGAATAGCGTCATGGCCACCCTGGGCGCTGCCAATGCCGTAGGGCGAGCCGGGATCGTCCGGGGTAGCCTCCAAAGAATTATTGCGCCCTTTTCGGAAAGTAGTTCCGATGGGGTGAACCGGAGTTAAATAGGCGACGTCGAACCCCATAGCGGCAATGCGCGGCAAATCAGCGGCGGCAGTGCGCAAGGTTCCCGAATGCCAATGCCCTTCCTGATCTTTATAGGCACCGATAGAGCGGGGGAAGATCTCGTACCAGGAACCGTAAAGGGCGCGTTCGCGGTCAACCCGCAAAGGATAGGTGCGGGAAGACTCGAGCAGATCCCGGAGGGGATGAGCCCGGAAGATTCCCCGAATCGAAGAATGAAGCCCCACCGACAGACGCTCTTGCGGTGGACGCGACTGATCCCGCATAGCTTTGGCTGCATCCAAGAGGCGAGTGGCGCTCTTGGCATCCGGCGCCTGCTGGGCAGGATTATTTATGGCTTCCCCGTTAGCGGCACGTTCAAAAAGTCGGGCGCCTAACTCGAACTCCATCTCTACATCTTGATCTGCCTGCACCTTAATGGAGGCTTCCTTTGCCCAGGTCTGATAGGGGTCACAGAAAGTATCGACCCTAAAACTCCAGTCCCCGACTCCGGTGGGTTTAATCCAGGCTTCCAGGCGATCCAAACCGGGCGCGACATCGTACATCCGCGCCCGCATGGTTTCTTTGCCCTGCGGATCGACCAATACCACTTCTGCCCCTAAAGCATCGTGGCCTTCCCGGAACACGGTGGCGCGCACCGGGAAGGATTCATTCTCGACTGCTTTGGCTGGCCAGAGGCCGTCCTCGAAAACCGGTTCTACTTCGGTGACCGGGATCCGTGCCAGCCGAGCCTCGGGAGAAATAAGGTTTAAAGGCTTTGCGGCAGCCGCTTTGGGGGCGGCTGTTTTCGCCCGGCTGGCGCGCCGGCGAGGAATGCTGGTAGCAGTTTTAGTTTTACTGGCGGAGGCCGTCTTGGCTTTCGTGGTACCGTCCGCCGGGGGAGTAGTGGCAGCGGCCTTGGCGTGAACCGCGGTTTTACGGGAACTGGTGGCGCTCACCTTGGAAGATTTAGCCCTCTGACCAGCTGAACTAGTAGTTGAGCGAGTTTTGCGGGAACGAGGCGTATCGCCGGCCATAGTGTCTCCTTATTAGACGGACTGCTTCCCCTCCAGCCTAACAAGAGGCAGTGCTCCTCGCGTCCTTTCCGCTGTCAGCAAGCAATAAAAGCGAGCGTAAAGTGCAGATACTTTGGACAAAAACAGTTTTAACCGTCGGTAGCCGAGGCCGGGCCGTCTAAAGAAATCTTAGGACCGAGATAAGTCGGTTTTTGCCCAGTAAGCACCCAAGCAACGTCCTTGGTGCGCGCCAAATATTCGCGAAGGTTACGTTCTACTTGCCCCCGATACGCATTACCGGCCGCACCTACTCCCCAAACCTCGATACCGCGACTTTGACAATCGTAGAGGGCGCGGGGCAAATGGTAGGGCTGGGTCACTACGATCGCGCGTTGCACCGAAAAAATTGCTTCCGCACGATAAGCCGACTCATAGGTAGAAAAACCGGCATGATCAGCATAAATCACCTGATCGCTAACCCCATGCTTAATCAACCACTGCCGCATCGCCTTGATCTCGTCATAGTGAACCTGCCCGTGGTCACCGCTAATCAAGATCTTCTTAGCCGCTCCCGCCTGATACAGATTCAAAGCGGTTTGCAGACGGTGGGTAAGCATCGGCGAGGGCGAGCCGTTCGGGTTTACCCCCGCTCCCAAAACCAGGATCACCTGGGCGTCCTGGTTTTTCGCGTCAGATAACGAAACTATCTGGTCTTTGGTTTTCTGCCAAACATAAATGTTAGTTCCCGCCACGACAATAGCGGCAATCACCACCAGGGTAACCACTAGCCGGATCAGTCCCCGCAAAGCACGCATAAGGCTAGTAAACCATGTTCATTGCCTGGCGAACCTCCGCCAAGGTCTGGTCAGCTACCTCATTGGCGCATTGATTTCCGCGCTCTAGCACCTGCCACAGATAGCCAGGGTCAGCCAATAGTTCAGCGCGCCGCGCCCTAATCGGGGACAGAGCGCCATCTAAAGCCTCCGTGAGCACCTGTTTTAGTTTGCCCGCACCCTGATCTCCGATCTCTTCGGCCAGCGCCCGCGGATCCTGCCCGCTAGCTAGGCCGGCCAGCCGTAACAGGTTAGAAACCTCAGGGCGATTCTCCGGATCATAAGTAATCTGGCGCTCCGCATCCGTCTTCGCGCGTTTAATCAGCTTCGCAGTCTCATCACTGGTCATGCCCAGCTCGACCGTGTTACCCCGCGACTTCGACATTTTTTCGCCATCCAACCCCAAAATCAGGGCGCCATCACCAGAAAGTAGTCCCTCCGGACGGGGGAACACCCGATGCTCCAAAGAAGACTTACGGCGGAAAACCCGCTCGAAACGATCCGAAATCACCCGCGCCTGCTCCAAGTGAGGAAGCTGATCTTTACCCACCGGCACCAGGTTAGCTTTACAGAACAAAATATCGGCCGCCTGATGCACCGGGTAAGTCAGCAACAATCCCGACATAGGCCTCTCCGAAGCCTCCAACTCTGCCTTCACTGTGGGGTTGCGGTGCAACTCCGCCTCCGTAACTAGCGAGAGGAAAGGCAACATTAACTGGTTAGCTGCCGGCACCGACGAATGGGTGAAAATCGTGGTCTTTTCCGGATCCAGTCCGCAAGCAAGATAATCAGCCAGCATATTGAGGACGCGCTCGCGAATCGGACCAGTACCCTCCCGATCCGTAATCACCTGATAGTCAGCGATCAAAATCCAGGTTTCCACCCCGCGCCGCTGGATCGTAACCCGGTTCTTAATCGTCCCGAAATAATGCCCCAAATGCAGGGCGCCAGTCGGGCGATCCCCAGTGAGTACCCGGAACTTGGAAGGATCCTTATCGATCGCTGCCTCAATCTCTTGAGATTTCAGCTCTGCCCGCTTCAAAGAAGCCGCATCAGTGGAATTTTCTAGTTTCTCGCCGCTATCGCTCATGGTTCCCAGTCTACGGTGCCAAGGATATTCCCGGAAAACCGGGTGCAACTGATAAGTCTCTTTCTTGTTGTTAGTTGTGCGCAGGGTAAAAGTTTTTCCTCCTGCTCGGATAAAATCTCTCCCCCGGGTTTACTCGGATAAAACTTTTCCCCGCGCTTACCCAATACATAGAAGCTGTTAGCTCTGGTTGCGCCCGGGTTTTCGGGAATGAAGTTTAATAACAGAGTGTGTCGGCTGTTAGTTGTGCGTGCAGTTGATTTTCTGTTGCCTTGAATTCGGGGTGGTAGTTCCCTGCTGTACTTTTGCGCAGTTACTTTGCGGGGGTAAAGGTTAGGAGTTGGTCGCGGTAATACTCGTACTGTTTACGCCGAGCTTCGATTTCTGCCGGTAAACCAGAAGAAAGATCATTTACCAAAGCATCAAACTTGTCCAAAACTGCAACAATCCGTTCCTGCTCTGAGAGAGGGGGTAGCGGAAATTTATAATCCATGATTGCTTTCTTGTTCCCACGCGGCATTTTCGCCCCTTTGGCAAACCGACTGTCATATTCAAAAAAATTCTCGGAAGCTAGAACATGGTACAGAAATTTTGAAATTATCTCTTTTTGCTTTTCACCTTTAATTGTAATTACTAAAACATCGCCACTGGCGCCCCCAGTTAAATCGCTGTGCCAAATTTTTCGTAAATACGGCCGAATATTACCTATAAGAACGTCACCAGGTTGAAATCTAGACAATTTTGCGGTGTTTGGTGCGTAGTCTGACAATTTTTTGCCCCGTTTATTGGCTATCAAATTATCAACACCAACATACGAACTCTTATTAGTTAAAGAGGATGGAATCTTTTCCGATGAATAACTTGCTATATCTTTCAGGGATACAAATCGAACTGCGCTTCCTAGACGATTGGTGAGGTTCTTCAAGTTGAGAAGCGAGTCGCGGTAGTACTCGTACTGCTTGCGACGAGCTTCTAGCTCCGCCTCTAATTCGGATTCAAGGTCTGTTTCTAGCTGAGTATAAGAATCTAGAATCCGTACGATTTCATCTTGTACTTCCAGCGGTGGCACTGGGAGTTTCATATCTTTCACTACGCTCCAATGCCGGTTATAGCCCCTATTTGTAATATCTAGGTTCTTCATGGCGTAGTAATAGTATTTAGGATTGCCGGGTATCTTTACTTGCAGAGGAACCAAACCGTCTGCGCCCTGTACAAATGAACCCTCCCACCATTTTACGGTTCTAGTATGGTCGCCAAATAAAATCCACTTTGCTGGAGGATTTGCTATTGACAAATCAGAACTGTAAGCAGCAATTAGTTCTTGTCCTTGATCAATAACTTCTATTAGTCCAGATTCTTCATATTTAGACCTGGGTAACTTTCCCTTACTACGAACCTTCTCGAGCACATTTGAAACTTCGTGGTACTCAACACCATCGGGGCAGTGGTGGGAAATTAGGTCTGCTATGTGGCTCATGCGGGTACCTCGGTGTTTGGGGTGCTGCTGACGCTTTTGGGGATTAGTGTTTGCGCTGTTGCAGCTTGCAAGATGAACCTCCCGATAATCGCGGCCTCGCCCTCTATCGTACAAAGTTACTAACCATCTAACGATAGACCTGGCGCCGGTGATCTACACCGATTACTAGGACGACTAGCTCGGCGTCTTCCAAGTAGCAGATAATCCGCCAGTCACCCACACGATATCGCCACAGACCAGATAAGTTACCGGTTAGTGGCTTTCCCAGCTGTCGTGGATTATCTAGCTCCGCAATTTGCCGGAGTTTACGGACAATTCTTTTTGCGGTGGGTTTATCTATTTTGCCCAGGGTGCGTTCGACACCCTTATCGAACTTAATCTCCCAAGCCAAGGTGGTCTTCTAACTGGTCAATCGATACCGTTTCTAACCTGCCTGCGCGGTAATCCTCAACCTTTTTAAGGAGCCCGTACTGGTATTCGAGCTGCGCGATTGATTCTTCGAGTGCCTCCGTGACGTAATAGGTTCGGCTACGTCCGGTAGCTTTAGCCAGATTGTCATAACGTTCTACTAAATCCACCGGCAGTCTGACCGCTGTCGGCGCAGTAGTAGCTGTTTTACCCATGGACACTCTTTCTGACTAGATATTTGTAAACTTTGTATACATTGTACTACAGATATACATTTAGTAGCGCGGGGAAAAGTTTTATCCGAGTAGGCTAGGTGGGCGTAAATCTAAAAAGACGCAGTCTTTTTAGATTTTGGGCAGGAGGAAAAACTTTTCTCCGCGCATACGGACGCTATTTCCTCGCGTTTTGTATGTCCAGATAAAGGTTTTTCTACCAGGAACGGGATTGGCTAATCCCCGCTGGAGTCGGCTAGGAAAAGTTTGATTGATAGCGGCTCCAGGAACACATCGTCACCGGCGAGGTTGAACGGGGGAGCTTCCGCTTCTGGTTCGCAAACCGCAGAATCCCAAATTTCTTGATAGGCGGTTCCTCGTCCCGGAGCTAAGCGCACATGCTTAGGATCGAGCGTCCCATTGAAAACCGCCAGCAAATCCTGATCCCCGTAGGGGCGTCCCGAACGGAGCATCTGGAAGACTCGGCTGGCCGGATCATGCCAGGCTCGATCGCCCATCAGCAGCCCCACCTGGTTATACCAGGAAAGATCCGGGATGCTATCTCCCGGATGACGCTGGCCGCTCAAGTAGTTTTTAGGCCGGAAAACCGGGTGTTCGCGCCGCAAAGCAATCAGCTTTCGCACTGCCACATAAAAGTCTTTTTGCCAATCCACCAGTTCCCAGTTCAGCCAGGTAGTTTCATTGTCTTGGCAATAGGCGTTATTGTTTCCGCCTTGGGTACGGGCAAACTCGTCACCAGCCAAAATCATCGGGCTACCCGCAGAAATAAATATGGTGGTAAACAGGTTAAGCGCGGACCGCACCCGGGCATTTAGCAGTTCTGCCAGTGGAGAGTCGCCATCTAAAGCCAGTTCCTTTTCAATACCGAGTTGGAATGCGCGCCCTTCACTGCCGTGATTCCAAGACAGGTTATTGGGGGATCCGTCCCGGTTATTTTCCAGGTTCTCCTCGTTATGTTTATGGTCGAAGCTAACCAAATCCCCCAGGGTGAAGCCGTCGTGAGCGGTTACGAAGTTAATCGAACAGCGGGGAGGGCGCACGGCCGGGACATCCCCAACCCCATACATGTCTTGGGAACCAGAAAGCCGGGAAGCCAGTTCAAAGGGGGGAGCACCTCGAGATTCTCCCCGCGACTGGGCGCGCCCATCGGCAATCCAAAAGCCGCGGACAGTGTCGCGATAGCGATCATTCCAAGTAGAGAACGGCAACGGAAAATCACTGGTACGCCAACCGTCAGGCCCGACATCCCAAGGCTCGGCGATCATTTTCTTATTCCGCAAAACCGGATCATCTAGGCAGGCCTGGAAGAAAGGATGGAAACGAGTGAAATGTTCCTTGCCTCTCCCGCAGGTAACGCCGAGGTCAAAACGGAAGCCGTCGACTCCTACATCGCCTGCCCAATACCGTAAAGAATCCATGATCATTTGGATTACTCGCGGATGGGCAGTATCTAAAGTATTGCCGCAACCGGAATAATCGATATTGCCACCTTGGGAATCCAGACGATAATACATAGCGTTATCGAGGGCGCGCCAAGAAAGTGCCTGACCGTCGCCTCCGCCCTCGCAAGTATGGTTATAAACTACGTCTAGCAGCAGTTCGATGCCGTTTTGGTGCAGGATCGAAACCATGCCGCGGAACTCATCCAATACTGCCATTGGCCCGAGCATACGGGCATTCTTAGTGGCATAGGAGGGCTCGGGAGCGAAATAGGACAGGGTAGAGTACCCCCAATAGTTACTTAAACCTCGCTCGTTTAGGAACGCTTCCGAAAGTTTCGCGTGTACCGGCAATAGTTCGACTGCAGTGATCCCTAAATCTTTTAAGTAGGCGATAGTAGCCGGGTGTGCCAGTCCCGCATAGGTTCCACGGAGCTCTTCGGGCACTCCGGGCAGTTGCTTGGTAAGCCCTTTGACATGTGCCTCGTAAATAACGGTACTCTCCCAAGGAGTGGCCGGGCCGGGCGCTACGTCAAACTCTTTACCGGTGACCACTCCGCGCACGGTATAGGGAGCCGAGTTGGTGGGGTCTAGCTCGAAAGGATGTAACGGATAGAGCTGATCATCGGTTTTGTGGGCGTACGTTTGACTGCAAAGCTGTACGTTTCCACTGATAGCGCGAGCATAGGGGTCGAGGGCGAGTTTATAGGGATTAAATACATGCCCGCGTTCCGGATTCCAAGCCCCCCAGGTGCGTAGACCATAGTAGGTGCCGGCCAATACCCCGGAAACATGGCCGTGCCAGATACCATCCACCGGGCCTAAGAGGCGATAACGAGTTTCGGGAGCGGTTGGTTCCGCGGAAGTAAAAAAACAGATTTCCACTGCCGAGGCATTCGGGGCTACCACCGCGATATCCACCCCGTTGCCTTCTAGGTGTACCCCCAGGCGGGTCGGATCAGCGGCACCGTCATGCACATAGGGGCTGGACGGCCTAAAAAAGTCGTCTATTACTCGTCTTGACACGTAGCCAATCCTATCGGCTGGGGTTCGATAGAGCTATTCCGCTAGTTGGCTGGGTTATAGGGAGATGGTTATTTTCCTCCCTTAGCTAAGGGGTAGGGCTTCTCACTTTTTCACTGGGAAAGCTTGTGGCAAGGTAGAAGTATGAGGATTGTCGTAACTGTAAAACATGTACCCAACCCGCAATCGGAGCGGCGAATCGAAAACGGTCACGTAGTGCGCGGAGAAGAAGATACTCTGAACGACCTGGACGAAAACGCCATCGAGGCGGCGCTCAGCGCGAAAGCGGCAGTACCGGAAGCCGAAATGATTGCCCTAACTATGGGGCCGGAAGGGGCAAAGAAAGCCCTGCTGCGTGCCCTCCAAATGGGGGCAGACCGGGCATATCACCTGTGCGATCCGGCTTTAGCGGGTTCGGATGTAACCGTGACCGCCCGGGTGTTAGCGCGGGCAATCCAAAAAATCGAGGACGTAGATTTGGTGATTTGCGGAACCTCCTCCCTCGATGGGATGACCTCGATGCTACCGGGAGCTTTGGCAGCTACCCTGCAGTTACCGGTGATCACCGATGCCTCCCAGGTGGATTTCAGCGCCGACAGCGTGGAAGCCACCAGTTATCAGGTAAGTACGGCTCTGACTTTACGGGCAGAATATCCCCTGGTGCTTTCGGTAAATGACGAAGCTAACCGGCCACACTATCCCGGGTTTAAAGAAATGTTGGCGGCGAAGAAGAAACCGGTAGAGCAATGGGACTTGGCGCAGCTAGAGCTTAGCCCTAAAGAAGTAGGGGCAGCTGATTCTGGCACAGAAGTATTGGATGCCCAGCTTTATAGCCAAGAAAAGAACCAGGGAACGATTGTTACCGACTCGGCGAACGCTGGCGAAGCACTAGCCGAATACCTGGTCGAATCCGGATTTGCGCAGAAGAAGTAGGAGGAAATCGTGAGCGAAAAAATAGCAAAAGACGTCCTGGTTTTTGCCCACCCGGATGCGGCTCGGCCACAACATCTATCGGTAGCGGCCGCGCGCCTGATTACTTTGGCGCGCGAAATCACCAGTGGCAAGGTAGTCGCGCTCGCGCCCTCCTCTATTTCTCCCCACCATTTTTCCCAGGTCGGGGTAGCGGCAGTGCGCTATTTTGATCCGGAAGAAACCGGAACCTGGCAAGTCGGGGCAATCCTGGCCGACCTGGTGGTTTCCGCGGTTCGTACCGGAGATTTTGGGGCGGTGCTGCTGCCTTCCACCTCCTGGGGGCGTGACGGAGCTGCCCAGAGCGCCATCGTTTTAGGTTCCGGAGCCAGCGTGGACGTCACCAGTCTGAAAGTGGCTGACGGGAAATTGGTTGCCGGTAAATCGGTACTCGATGGCACCTGGGAAACCAGCTATTACATTCGCCGGGGTATCCCGATTGTCGCCATGCGCACTACTGCCCTTTCTGCGGTACCGGCAGCCGAAGCCGGCGAAGTAGAGACCGAGAATCTGCCGGTTCAGCTACGCGACTCCACTAAACGGATCCAAGTAGTCTCTAGGGAAGATACCGGATCTTCACACGCGGGACTGACCGAAGCGCCAGTAGTGGTATGTGCCGGACGCGGCGTTAATGGCGATTTTGAGCCGGCCGAACAGCTAGCCGAGGTACTCGGAGGCTCCGTCGGTGCCACTCGCGTGGCCTGCGAGCAAGGCTGGATTGACCGTGCCGCTCAAATCGGACAATCCGGGATAAGCATTGCCCCCAACCTTTATATCGGGATGGGCATTTCCGGGGACCACCACCATGTGTGCGGGATTCGCGGTGCCAAGAAAATCGTGGCCATCTGTGATGATCCGGAGGCGCGGATCTTTGAAATGGCAGACTTTGGGGTAGTTGGAGACCTATTCACCGTAGTCCCGGATGCCCTCTCTAGAATCAAACCGCTGGACGCATAGTGCAGCTAACCTACCTCGATAACGCGGCCTCCGAGCCGCTGCACCCCGAAGCGTTAGCGGCTATGAATGAGGCAGCGGCGACGCTTTCCGGGATCGGCGCTAACCCGTCTTCTGCACATGCGGCTGGACGTAAAGCGGCCGCGCTATTAGAAACTGCGCGTGCCCAGGTAGCGAGGGCGTTGGGAGCCGAACCGGCAGAAGTTATTTTCACCGGGGGTGGCACAGATTCTTGTGCTCTTGCCTTGCGCGGCCTGGCTAGGTCAGCGTGCCGCCAAGATCCCCGCCGCAGCCAAGTGGTAATCAGCCAGGTAGAGCATGATGCGGTTGGGCTTAATGCTCGCGACTTACAAGGCGCCGGCTTCCAGGTGCAAGTGCTGCCGGTAGATGGCGGCGGGGTAGTCGATCTAGAAGCCGTATCCGCCCTGGATACCACTCAAATAGCAGCGGTGTCTGTGATGAGCGTGTGCAACGAGAACGGGGTGGTGCAGCCAGTTTCCCAGCTGTGCCACTTGCTGCGCGAAAAAGCAGCAGCAGATACGCGGGCGCAGCAAGGAGATAGTTCGGCGTCTAAGAAAAATGCCGGGAGCGGACAGGCTAGCCGGTTTGCTATCCACACTGACGCGATAGCCGCCGCCGGGCGCCAAGAAATAAACTTTGCTAAATCGCCCGTAGATGCCCTTTCTCTCGCCTGTCACAAAGTGGGCGGCCCGGCAGCACTGGGGGTATTGTTGGCGCGCCGGGAAGTAAACATTGCTAGTGACCGGCTGGGAGGTGGCCAAGAGCGGGCGCTCAGAGCTGGTACTCAAGATGTGATCGCCGCTGCAGGGGCAGCGGTCGCTATCGAAGCTGCCCAGCAAGAACTAGCAGAAACTACCCGGCGCCACCAGCAGTTACGAGAAAAACTACTGCAAGGAGCGCTAGCAATACCGGGAGTAAAACTAGCTAGCGACGCCCCGGCAGTACCCGGCATTGTCCAGTTTATGCTGCAAGGTGCGGAGGCAGAAGGGCTGCTATTTGCCCTGGATCAGGCGGGAATCTGTGCTTCTGCCGGGTCAGCTTGCCACACCGGGGTAGCCCGCCCCTCCCCGGTGCTATTAGCGCAAGGCTACAGCGAAAAGGACGCCCTCGGATCTTTACGGATATCCTTCGGCTGGTCCACCCGGGAACATGACGTAGATCGGTTATTGCAGGCACTACCGCAAGCCTTAAGTGCCTCCCGGAAACTAGCAGAGCGGGAGAGGAAATAAATGAAAGTATTAGCAGCGCTTTCTGGTGGAGTAGATTCCGCGGTCGCCGCCGCCCTTGCAGTCGAGGCCGGACACGACGTTACCGCCGTACATATGGCGCTAAGCGCTAACCAAACCCAAAACCGTTGCGGCTCGCGCGGATGCTGCACGGTAGAAGACGCCTCCGATGCCCGCCTGGCTGCCTCTATGCTGGGGATACCGTTTTACGTGTGGGATATGGCGGAAACCTTTGAGGAAACCGTAGTAGAAGATTTCCTAAATGAATACCGCCGAGGACGCACCCCCAACCCCTGTGTACGCTGCAATGAATTCGTAAAATTTAGGGAACTCGCTACCCGCGCCGATGCCCTGGGATTCGATGCCGTCTGTACCGGGCATTACGCGCGCGTGTTGAACGAACCCACTGGAGTAGAACTACACCGCGCCAAATGTTTCGAAAAAGACCAATCCTACGTATTAGCGGTAATGGGGCGGGAAGCTCTCGAGAAAGTGATATTCCCGCTAGGGGAGTATGAATCGAAAAGCCAGGTGCGCGCAGAAGCCGAGCAGCGCGGCCTGCCTATGTCGGCCAAACCAGATTCCTACGATATTTGTTTTATCGCTGATGGGGACACTCGCGGATTTTTACGTTCCCACCTGGGCAGTAAAGCCGGAAAAATCGTGGACACAGAGGGTAAGGAGGTGGGAACCCACTCGGGCGCCTATCAATACACTATCGGGCAACGCAAAGGACTAAACCTAGGTCGGCCGGCTGCCGACGGTCGTCCCCGCTACGTCCTCGGTACCGATATGAAAACCAATACGGTAGTAGTTGGCGCCAGTGAACTACTGAGCGTAGATGCAATCACCGCCACCGATGCGGTGTTACTGACCGAGCCAGATGATCCGGCACTATCCGGGCAGGCAGAAGTAACTTTGCAGTATCGCGCCCACGGTAGCGAAGTAGCGGCGAAAGTGTACCTAGAGGCAGACGGCACCTTGCGGGCACAGCTGCTAAACCCCACCCGCGCGGTCGCCTCCGGGCAATCCCTAGTGGTCTATGCCGGGGATCGCGTAATCTGTGAGGCAACTATCGAAGAGGCGTTTCGGCAGGAAAACGGGCAGTAGCCAATTCTGGGACTGGAAAGCGCGGTGCTCCTTAGGTTAATATATTCAAGCCAGCGCGAGTGGCGGAATTGGTAGACGCGCTAGATTTAGGTTCTAGTGTCTTACGACGTGCGGGTTCAAGTCCCGCCTCGCGTACCAGCTATAGCAGCTCTGACCAGCTTAAATAAAATGGTAGAGTTAAAAATAATACTGCGCTTCGGCGTTAGTATCTCTACGTTTAACTATTTAAGAGGGAGTGTCCATGTCAGAGTTAACCGCAGGTCAAAAGGCTCCAGATTTCACCTTGCCCACTGATCAAGGCTCGGAAGTCAGTTTGCAAGGACTCTTGGAAGAATCCGAAAAAGGGGCAGTTATTTATTTCTATCCCAAGGCTTCCACCCCGGGATGCACCACTGAAGCCTGCGATTTCCGCGACTCTTTGAACTCGCTAAAGTCAGCTGGATACGCAGTGGTAGGAATCAGCCCCGATAAAATGCCGGCCCTAGAAAAGTTTCGCGACAAGCAAGAACTAAACTTTCCCTTAGCCTCTGATCCAGAACGGGAAGTAATGAGCGCCTGGGGTGCCTACGGGGAAAAGAACTCCTACGGTCGCCTGGTAAAAGGAGTAATCCGCACCACCGTAGTAGTAGGCAAAGACGGAAAAGTGGTGTTAGCGAAATATCGGGTACGCGCCAAAGGGCATGTGGCGCGATTGCGCAAAGAACTGGGAATCGATTAGTGGTACGCCACCGGGGACTCGAACCCCGAACCCTCTGATTAAGAGTCAGATGCTCTAGCCAGTTGAGCTAGTGGCGCAGGTAAAAGTCAAAACGACTTTCGTACGCCACCGGGGACTCGAACCCCGAACCCTCTGATTAAGAGTCAGATGCTCTAGCCAGTTGAGCTAGTGGCGCATCGCTGCTAAACGCAACGAATAAACTCTAACCCGCCAGGTGCGTCCTCGCGAAACCAATACCGGCATTGGGAGCAGTTTCACACGTGGAAGAAACAAAGTTGGTGCCAAGCTAAACTGGGGGACATGGCGCCAGCGAATGATTTTGTTCATCTTCATGTTCACACTGACTATTCCATGTTGGATGGTGCCGCCCGGATCGGAAAACTAGTGGAGCGGGCGGTAGAAATCGGCCAACCAGCCGTAGCTATTACCGATCACGGATACCTGTTCGGTGCATACGAGTTTTATAAAGCCGCCACCGACGCTGGCATTAAACCTATAGTTGGCCTCGAAGCCTATATAACCCCCGGTACCTCCCGCTTTGATCAGACCCGGCAGCGTTGGGGAGAAGAAAGCCAGCGGGCAGATGACGTATCGGCACGCGGCGCCTACACCCATATGACGCTACTTTCGCGCACTACCGAGGGGATGCACAACCTGTTTCGTCTAGGCTCGCTCGCCTCCATCGATGGACAGATGCAAAAATGGCCGCGTGCCGACCGAGACCTGCTGGAACGGTATTCCACCGGACTGATTGGCACTAGCGGATGCCCCTCGGGAGAAATCCAAACCCGGCTGCGCCTAGGGCAATGGGAAGAAGCCAAAAAAGCCGCTGGGGAACTACAAGACATTTTCGGTAAAGGAAACTTCTTTATCGAACTGATGGATCATGGACTGCGAATCGAACGGCGGGTGCGCAGCGAGCTACTTAAACTGGCAAAAGTTATCGATGCCCCCCTGGTAGCAACCAACGACTCCCACTACGTCCTCGAAAGCGACCAACCCACCCAAGATGCTCTGCTGTGTATTAACTCGGGTTCGCGTCTAAATGATGCTGACCGTTTCCGATTCGAAGGATCCGGATATTACCTGAAAACGGCAGAGCAAATGCGGGAGCTCTTCTCCGAATTCCCTGAAGCCTGCGATAACACCCTGAAAATCGCAGAAATGTGCGAAGTACATTTCAAAACCACCGCCGAGGGCGCCGACTATATGCCCCAGTTCGAAGTACCGGCCGGAGAGGACACCACCAGCTGGTTCGTAAAAGAAGTCCAACGCGGGCTGCACCGACGTTACCCGCAAGGCATACCCGAAAAATCCCAAAAACAAGCTGACTACGAATGCGGAATCATCACCCAGATGGGATTCCCTGGATATTTCCTGGTAGTAGCCGACTATATTAACTGGGCGAAAGCGCAAGGAATCCGGGTAGGGCCAGGCCGCGGATCGGGAGCCGGATCCATCGTGGCCTACGCGATGGGGATAACCGAACTCGACCCCCTCGAACACGGGTTAATGTTCGAACGTTTCCTCAACCCCGAGCGGGTGTCCATGCCCGATATCGACGTAGACTTCGATGAGCGCCGGCGCGGAGAAGTCATCGATTACGTGACCGAAAAATACGGGAAAGACCGGGTCGCACAGGTAGTCACCTACGGCAAAATCAAAGCCAAACAGGCCTTAAAAGACTCCTGCCGGATCATGGATAAACCCTATGCGCTAGGTGACCAGCTCACCAAGAAAATGCCCCCCGCGATTATGGGTAAAGATATCCCGCTCTCGGGAATCTACGATGAAAAGCATCCCCGCTACGGGGAAGCCAGCGAATTTCGCCAATATGTTTCCGATAACGCAGGCGAAGTAAAACCAGTTATCAAAATGGCGCAAGGCCTAGAGGGCATCACCCGCCAATGGGGAGTGCATGCCTGCGCGGTGATCATGTCCAGTCATGATTTAACCGATATCGTGCCGATGATGAAACGCCTGGCGGACGGGGCAATCATCACCCAATTCGACTATCCCACCTGCGAAACCCTGGGACTGTTGAAAATGGACTTCCTGGGGCTGCGTAACCTGACCGTCATCTCGGACGCCCTCGACAATATCGTGGCCAACGGGAAAGAACCTCTAGATTTAGAGCAAGTACCCCTGGATAACCGCCCCACTTATGAGCTGCTTTCCCGGGCAGAAACCCTGGGGGTATTCCAGCTGGATTCTGCGGGGATGCGGTCGCTGATGCGGCTGATGAAACCCACCGAGTTCTCCGATATTTCCGCGGTCGGCGCCCTCTATCGGCCTGGCCCTATGGGGGCAAACTCCCACACCAACTATGCTTTGCGAAAAAATGGGCGCCAAGAAATCGAGCCTATTCATCCCGCCCTCTCCGAGGCTCTCGCCGATATTTTGGACGAAACCTACGGCCTGATCGTCTACCAGGAACAGGTAATGGCAATCGCCCAAAAGGTTGCCGGCTATTCCCTGGGGCAAGCAGATATTTTGCGCCGCGCCATGGGTAAGAAAAAGAAAAAGGAGATGGATAAACAGTATTCGCGTTTCCATGATGGAATGATCGAACGCGGATACCCCGAGGACGCGGTCAGTAAACTATGGGAAATCCTGGTGCCATTCTCCTCCTATGCGTTCAATAAATCGCACTCTGCAGCCTACGGGTTAGTTTCCTATTGGACGGCGTATCTAAAAGCCAACTATCCCACCGAATATATGGCGGCACTGCTGACCTCCACCAAAGATAATAAAGATAAACTAGCCCTGTACCTGCGGGAATGTCGCCGCATGAATATTGCGGTACTTCCGCCGGACGTGAATGCCTCCGCCTCAGATTTCACTGCGGTTGGCGAGTCTATCCGTTTCGGCCTATCGGCGGTGCGCAACGTCGGAATAAACGTGGTAGCTGAAATCGTCAAAACCCGTAAAGAAAAAGGCGACTACACTTCCTTCCATGACTTCCTGGACAAAGTACCCATCGAGGTATGCAACAAGCGGGTAGTCGAATCCTTGATTAAAGCCGGAGCTTTCGATTCCTTAGGGCACGCTCGCCGCCCCCTCGAAGCCATCCATATCGAGGCCGTAGACTCCGTAATCGACGTGAAACGAAACGCCGCTATGGGGCAAGAAGACCTCTTCGGGATGATGGATGCCGATGAAGGAGTAACTTTCACCGTGCAAATCCCCGATCTTCCCGAATGGGATAAACAACAAAAACTAAAATTTGAACGCGACATGTTGGGGCTTTATGTTTCTGACCATCCCCTACAGGGGATGGAGACCATCCTTGCCCACAATAGCGACACTGAAATCGTAGATCTTTCTACCGAAGATGGGGTACGGGATGGCCAACAGATTCAAATATGTGGCCTGATCACTGCGGTGCAAAGTAAAACCACTAAGCGAGACGGGAACCTGTGGGCGATCGCCACTATCGAAGATATTTCTGGTTCCACCGATGTGCTCTTTTTCCCGCAAACCTACCAGAAGTACTCTCAAGATTTGGTGACGGATGAAATCGTGAGTGTACGCGGGCGGGTGCGGATTCGTGACGAAGAAGCTTCCCTCTATGCGCAAGAAATGACGCTGCCCGATATTAGCCAAGTCTCCAACGGTCCATTAAATATCTATATCGCCGCCAATCGCCTTACCGAGGAGGTAGCGGAGCAATTGCGAGACATCCTGGGTTCTAGTCCGGGACAAAGTGAAGTTCGGATGCATCTGCGGGGTCCCAAGGGTATAACCATCGTGCAGCTGGGTGATGATTTGCGGGTGAATCGCGGATCCGGTTTGGCAGGGCAGCTAAAAACCCTACTCGGCCTGCACTGCCTAGAAAAGCGCAAATAACTTCCTTACACCACCGGGCAAGCCGTTCCGTGTGACGCCAGCGCTATCCCACCGTACGGGTCGGGCCGTAAAAGCGCTCGGGGGACCCCGGTGATTCTCGCTTCGCTCGACTCAAGCCCCCTCTCGCATCTTTTACGGCTCGACCCTTGTGTGCGGGGGAGAAGTTTTTCCTACGGTTCCCGCGCGGAGCCTGGGTTTTCCTCGCTTCCGCCCCTGCACGCTCAGTACGTGCCTTGCGGGAATCCCGCACCAGCTGTACTCCTTGCGTGGGGGAGAAGTTTTATCCGAGCAGGCTAGGTGGGCGCAAAATTTGGAAAACGCCGCCACGTTTTCCAAATTTTTGGGCAGGAGGAAAAACT
>NZ_JAWGMB010000006.1:0-145803 GCF_032557235.1 Varibaculum cambriense | reverse complement strand
TCCGCCGGGACAGTCAGTTCCTTATTAGCATCCAGCGCGGCCTTACCCTTATCAGTCAGACCAGTAAGCTCCGTCCCATTAAAAATGAAACGATCATCAGTTGGGGGTACCCCCTGGCGCATAGGAGTTGGCACGCGAAGTGCTTGGGGAACGCCTGCGTTAGTCTGCTGGAAATTGAACTGTTGAGCCTGGCTATTATCGGTGGCAGCGCTGGAATGGTTGGTGTTGCTGGTGGAGTGGTTGGTGTTTGCAGAAGACTTTGCGGACTTGTTGCCGGTAGAGTTCGTGCCGGTAGAAGCGACTTTACTGGAGTTCGTCTGTTCAACCGCGGGCGCCGTCATCGGCACGATCACCAGCAATGTTGACAACAACAGCCCTAAAACCGACAGCGAAGCAATAAGCCTTCTGCTAACTACCTTACTTGCCACGTTAACACCTCTACTATGAGCCAGCTACCAAACGTTACAGCTATTCCTCAACTCAATAATTTACGTTTCAATGATAATAAACTAATCTTTTTTCCGCAACAGTTCGGGCGAGTTATTCCTACGAACTATTTAATCTTTTCTTACATTTTCGTCCGATTATTTTAGATTTTTTCTAGCCTGAGGGCTTTCGTCCTATAAACCCCGGATGGTAGATGGGATCCAGATTGTCTACGTATCCCAGGTTGATTACGTGCCCCAGATTAGCTACGCTCCCCACATCTTCAGCGCCCCCAGCTTGTTGGTAGATGTCGGATTATCGGTAGTTGGCAGCTTGTCTACGTGTCCCAGATTGATTACATATCCCGGATTATCTACGTTCCCTACACCTTCAGCGTCCGCAGCTTGTCTGTAGATGTCGGATTATCGGTAGTTGGCAGATTATCTACGTGTCCCAGGTTGATTACATATCCCGGATTATCTATGTTGCCCACATCTTCAGCGCCCCCAGCTCCTCAGTACCTCCAGTTTGTCAGTATGTCCGGCGCGGTTCCCTCATCAAAAGACTACTGATTTGACCCCTCCCCCCAACAACCCTAAATTTCGTCGCCGGAGGGAGTTCTTGTCTCGGGAGGGTGTTTTCACCGCCGGAGGGTGAATATGCCTTGGTATGCCATTCCTGTCCGCGGAGGGCATCT
The DNA here is from genome assembly GCF_032557235.1 of Varibaculum cambriense. GTDB lineage: Bacteria > Actinomycetota > Actinomycetes > Actinomycetales > Actinomycetaceae > Varibaculum > Varibaculum cambriense_C. The sequence continues at coordinate 144,680 of NZ_JAWGMB010000006.1, read as the reverse complement.
TCGAACCTGGAGGGTCATTTTGTCGCCGGAGGGCAATTCCGTCAGAACCCACCAGCACTTTCCGCCAAACACGCACCCATTCCACCCTCCCGAGACAAGAGCGCCCTCCCGCGACTTATAAACCAGACCTCCATCACGCCAGTCCCCAGCGGGCTGCAATCCGAAAGTGTCCTTGTCTGATTATTGGGAACAGGAATTTGTTAACCATAGCTGTCAAGGTGTAGCTATGTTTCCTGAATTAATTAGCACCCAGGCGTTTTCGCGGAGAGTCCTTGAAAACTCCCTAGCGAACGGCTCCCTAATTAAAGTCGGGCGCGGACACGTGATCAGGCCGCTGAAATCAGCGAACAAATGGCAGCGAATCCGCTACGTAAAGTTAGGACAAATCGCCTCCCACGCGGCGCGATGTCATACTCCCCCGGTGTTTATCGGAGTTACTGCCGCCCTGCTGCATGGTCTGTCCCTAAAATCGCTGCGAGGCGATACTCCTATACATACCTCGACTAGGCATTTTGAAAAGAAACAGCTGCCGTCGTGGGTGGACATCGATACTTCCCAGGGCCGACCTATCCGCACGAAAATGCCGCCGACTCCCCTGATTTTTCATAAGATCACCCTCCCAAAAAACTCCACTAAATTTATCGGACACCGAGTGCGAATCACCGACCTTCCCACCACCACGTTGCAATGTGCCGCCTGGCTCCCAGCCGGGAGCGCGCAAGCAGTTGCCGATTCCGCAGCTAGGAAGCTGATTCCGCAGTGGCACGAACTTGATCGCCGTGGTCGAGAAGCTTTCGCAGACCGGATTCCAAAACTGCGCGCGCAAATGAGAAACCTCGCCAACAATTATCGGAAACGACTCGGAGCGCCTCAAGCTCGGCGAATCCTCGCAAACATGGATCCCCGATTCGAAAGTTACGCGGAATCTTTATTTCATGCCGCAGCTCAGTTAGCACAGGTAAAGCGACTAATTCCTCAGTTTCAAGTCCAGATTTCCCCTGCTCAAAGCTATTTTCTGGATGCCGCCCTCCCGAAGATTCGTAAAGCATTTGAAATCGACGGTATGCAGAAGTATCAGAGCAACGACCCTCAGAAAGCTTTCGACGCCATTCAAGGGGAAAAGCAGCGCCAAAGCAGGCTACAAAAACTCGGATGGCATATTTACCGTTTTACCTATGAGGACGTGGCAGACACTCTGGGCTTCGCCAAATTCCTGTGGGAGCGGCTCGACACCAGTTGGAACGGTGTAGCTCTTCCTCCCCTTTATCGCTTGAAAAAGCCTGCCTTTAATATGTAGGGCTGCGAGCGGCCTATCTGTTATAGCTTGTGGAAAGCTTTTTGCGGCCTGCTAGTCTAGCGGGATTGATTTGTTTCACAGAAGAGGCAGTCATAAGCACACCCATATCCTTCCGGTTTCTATTCCTATCCTTCGGCTGCAGTTCAAACACATATTCTGATGCCGAGAAGGTGAAACTGAATCCTAGTCTAAGGACGCGCGCACTTCCTCCTACTGATTTAAAGGAGCACGGAGCCTCCCATATTAATTCTTGTTTGTCCGACCTTACTAATTGCGGATTGCCCTACGTAACTACTAGTTCGTTCTCCGGCGTAACTTCTAGCTCTCTTTGCCAAACTATGCGACCGTTCCGAGCGGCTGGAGGGTGAAAACGTCGGCTGACGAGATCTGAACAGGAAATATACACGACATTACCGCCCTCCGCACACAAAAACACCCTCCGGACGCAAAAATAATCTCCAGAGACATGAAAAATCTCCCGAGCGGGGATCTGAAGCAAACTTTAAGGACTGCCAATAAAAGTCGGAGGGCAATTTTGTCTCTGGAGGGCGAAAATGCTGTGGCGCCCCTCGCAACTAGGAAATATGCGCGACATTACCACCCTCCACACACAAAAACACCCTCCACATGCGATACCACCCTCCAGACGCAAAAATAACCTCCCGAGACAGGAATGTCCCCGCGTCTTAATCACCCTCCTGAGACAGAAAGACCTGCCAGCGCGAGAAAAAATCCGGGAGATTGAGGCGGATTGACTAGATCAGGAGGGCGATTTTATATCTGGAGGGTGGAAACGTCGGGCGCATACACATTAACAGGCAATATATGCGCCAGAATCGCCCTCCACGCACAAAAACACCCTCCCCAGACATAAATACCCTCCCGCGCCAAGGATAGATGGCGATATCAAGAACGTCGAACAAAAAAGAGGGCTAATAGGGCTAATACCCGAAAAGACTCGCTGGCGCGGGAGAGAGAAAAGTGGGAGTAAGTAGCGAAAAAGATTGTGACCCGAGGGAGTCCCTCGGGTCACAACCATCACAAATTATTAAGAATCTATCGGCGCTGCTTTCTTAAGAATATTTTGTCGCTACCCTCACATGAAAGTCACAAATCGAAACCCGCGCCGAATATCAGCAACAGCAGATACCCGTAGTGCGTCGCCGCAGCCACAGGCAGGCAGTAGCTACAGGCGAATAACCTTGAAGCCGTTCGAATAAATCGGTGCTACCTTAACACGATCACCTGGCTTGGGAGCATGGATCAGCTTTCCGCCGCCAACGTAGATGGCCACGTGACCAGGCTTCCACAAAATATCACCGGGCTGTGCTTGGCTGAGCGGTAACTTTGTTCCAGAAGCCGCAATTCCACCAGTTGAGCGAGGTAGCGAATACCCGAGCTGGCGGTACACATACCCCACGAGTCCGGAACAATCGAAACCACTGGGACTCATGCCGCCCCACACATAGGGAACGCCCTGATACTGCATCGCGATTCCTACCGCAGTGCCATCAGCTTTGCCGAGGTCGCGACCCACGAAGGTTTCGGCAGATTCCGAGGACGAGCGCTGCGTGTTCTGGGTAGGCGCGGACGCAGCTGCCGTAGCCGGAGCTGGCGCAGCATTTACCTTCGCGGCTACATTCGACTGAGTAGGCTCCGCCACCTCAGAAGTAACTTCTTGGTTAACGGTCAGCTTCTCAACCGTGCCTTTTGCCAGTTGTGCAGAATCCACGGAGGTGGCGATTTGCTTGGCCACAGTGGCATCTGCACTGGCGGGAACGGCGGCCGCCGCCACTACTGTCAGCGCAACCCCAGAGCCGGCGAGCGCCGACAAACGCTTGCCATTTTCGGAGGAAAATAGGGATTTCGCAGCTTGAGAAACCGGAGTAGAGGGACGGCTCGGAGCGCGGTGACGCGCCTGAAGTTTCTGAGTCACGATGAGAGCTCTCCTAAAAGTGCTTATTTCGCTTTTGCCGAAAAACTTTTGGTGGCTACCCAAAAAGTTTCTCTGGCCGATTGGTCGTAACTAAATATAATGCTTCGATAACGGAATGTCACGTTTTGGTTACGAAAATTTTTTAATCTTTCTCAGCGCCGCGACACGCAAGTGGCTCGTCCCACAAAAGCGCACACCCTCAGATCCGAAACATAAACCGCAAAAATCCGCTATTACCGCAGTTCAAAACCTGTATTAGACAGGCCTAATCCCTATTGGAAACCCCTTCGACAAACAGATGCTGCCCTAGGGACGTGTCAAGTAACACAGTTTTTTCCGTGTCGACCCCCATAACGGCAATCTGCCCGTTCTCAGGCTGCAAATTTACCTCTTTACCAGGCAAAATACCCGCTTCATCAAAAAATGCCAGCATCCGGGGCTCTGCTTGGATGGGTTCACCAATTCGCACAATCTTGGTGGCCACAATGCCGCCATATTGTTCCACAATCTGGGAAATCGAAGTCCCTGACCCCTCGATCCCGTCATGTCCATCGGGAATCGGATTGCCGTAAGGGTCGGTGGACGGGTGGTGCAGCAGATCCAACAGGCGCATCTCTACCGCGTTAGACATTACATGTTCCCAGCGACAAGCCTCCTCGTGAACCATCACCCAGTCCAGACCGATCAGATCCAATAACAAACGCTCAGCTAAACGGTGTTTACGCACCACTTCCCGCGCTAGCTCCACCCCCTGCTCGGTGAACTCGATCCGGCGATTATCAGCCAGATAAAGCAGACCATCACGTTCCATACGGGCAACAGTTTGGGAAACAGTGGGCCCCGAATGATCTAAACGTTCCACGATGCGGGCACGCAGAGGCGGAACTCCGTCCTCTAGCATCTCGTAGACAGTTTTTAGATACATTTCAGTAGTATCAACCAGGTCACTCATTAATGCCCCTTATGCTGTGCCGTACGCGAGATGTCACCGCGCAATTACCCGCCTTCAGGTTAACCCGCTAGCCGATATATTTTCTTTTTCGTCTGCATTATCTAGAAGCATAGCTGCTAGATTCGCACCGATTTATGCACCTAGAGTAAGGTTTTCCCTATGGAGAACTTCATTAGCATTCCCGCAGATTTACTACCTGAAAACAAGAAATTCGGCGCCGGCCCCAGCTCAATAAGAAAAACCGCCCTTGCGAAAGTTGCAGCCAGTGACCTCCCCGGCACCTCGCACCGGCAAGCCCCAGTTAAAGACCTGGTGGGTTCGCTGCGCGGGGGACTCAAGGAATTGTTCTCCCTTCCCGACGGCTACGAGGTAGTCCTCGGCAATGGCGGAGCCACTACTTTTTGGGCAGTGGCGGCGTCCTCTTTAATTAGGGAGCGCTCTGCCCACGCCGTGTTCGGTTCTTTTGGCGCCAAGTTTGCCCAGACCGTCAGCGGAGCGCCACATCTTAAAGACCCCGCGATTGCACTGGGGGGTATCTCGGCGAGGGCGCAGGGGCAAGAAACCGCGAGCGACATTGCGCTGCTGCGCGGCGAGCAGGAGGGAATCGACGCCTATTGTTATCCGGCGCACGAGACTTCTACCGGCGCCCTCAGCCCGGTAAAGAGGATCGTGGGAGGATTAAACCTGGTAGATGCGACTTCTATTGCGGGCGGGGTGCAGGTCGATATTTCCCAGACCGATGTCTACTATTTTTCGGGACAGAAATGTTTCGCGGCTGAGGGCGGGCTGTGGGTGGCGCTGGCCTCTCCGGCTGCTCAGGAACGAGCGCAGGAGATTAAAGAGGCTCCGGGGGCAGGGCGCTGGATTCCGCCGGTGCTGGATTTTTCGGTGGCGTTGAAGAACTCGGTTAAGAACCAGACTTTAAACACTCCGGCAATTTCCACCTTGATTTTATGGGAAGACCAGGTGCAATGGATGCTGGCAGAGGGCGGCCTAGCGGCTATGGAGAACCGTACCCGCGCGTCCTCGGCGGTACTTTATGAGTGGGCTGCTTCCCGATCCGAGGTTTGCCCCTATATCTCGAATCCGCGTGAACAGTCCCCGGTAGTGGTGACGATTGATTTTAAAGATATTGACGTGGATACGGTGATTGCGCAGCTGCGGGCTAACGGGATTGTGGATATCGATCCTTACCGCGCATTGGGTCAAAACCAAATCCGGGTGGCTTGTTTCCCCAATATCGAGGTTGCAGATACTCAGGCGCTAACCGCTTGCCTCGACTACGTAATCGACCGCCTCTAGCACCTGACGCAGCTACCTGCGCCCGCTAAGCAGCGCTACAACGCTTATAAACCAAATAGTCCGTGGAGGCAGAACCTGGCCGCTCCCACGGACTATTTGATCTATTAAGGCTCTTTCCCCGGCAGCTTTATGACAGCAGGGATTGGATGGGCCCGAGGCAGAAGTAGATAACGAACAGTACGGAAACCACCCACATGAGGGGGTGGATCCGCGAAATTCGTCCGGAAGCAATCTTTACCACCACATACGTGATGAACCCGAACCCGATACCGACAGTAATCGAATAGGCAAACGGCATCATCATGATGGTCATGAAAGCCGGAATCGCTACGTCCGCACGCGTCCACTCGATATCGCGCACATTCACCATCATCAAAAAGCCTACGAACACTAGGGCGGTCGAGGCCGCCTCGGCAGGTACGAGCTCCACTAGCGGGGCGATGAACATAGACACCCCGAACAGTAGGCCGGTGACTACCGAAGCCAAACCGGTACGCGCACCCTCGCCCACCCCGGAGGTAGATTCCACGAAGGAGGTGTTAGAGGAAACCCCGCCGAGTCCCCCGGCCATGGCGGAAAGCGAGTCAATCAGCAGGATTTCGCGAGTCTTGGGCGGATTACCGTCCTTGTCCAACAAATTCGCGCCCGCACCTACGGCCACCATCGTTCCCATAGTGTCGAAGAAGTCCGCCAGCATCAGCGAGAAAATCAAGAGCACTACACCCACCGCGGTGGTGTGAGGATTGGTGAAGGGGCCAAAGAAATCAATCGCGCCGATAGTGGAAAGATCAGGCAGGGAAACCGGGGATCCCTGCAGCTGCGGAACATTAGATGCCCAGGCAGAGACGGCTTCTTCATCAGCTGCGCGGGAACCCAAATGGGTGAAAGCCTGCACAATAAATGCCAAAACCGTAGCACTCACGATCCCAATCAAAATCGCGCCTTGGACTTTGCGAACATACAGCACCACGATCACGATCAAACCGAAGCAGAATACTAGCGCCGGCCATCCCACCAGAGAGCCGTTGACCCCCAGCTGCACCGGAGTGCCCCCGGGACGAATAATCCCGGCATTAATCAGCCCGACAAACGCGATAAACAGCCCGATACCCACACTGATAGCGGTTTTGAGTTGCGCCGGAACCGCTTTGAACACGGCTTCCCGAAAACCAGTCAACACCAGGATGGTGATAGCCACACCCTCCCAAAAAATAAGTCCCATCGCTTCCTGATAGCTGAGCCCCAAAGCCTCTGGATTAGCCAAAGTGAAAGCCACCACGGCGTTTAGTCCCATACCGGAAGCTACCGCTAGCGGGAAGTTAGCGACTAGCCCCATTAGCAGCGTCATCACGCAGGCAACCAGGGCGGTGCCGGCGGCGATTGACGATTGGCTTATATCTTTGGGGGCTGCCACGCCCAAAATCGCGGCGTTAACCACCAAGATATAGGCCATAGCAAAGAAAGTGACCAGTCCGCCGCGAACTTCCCGCCCAATGGTGGAGCCACGCTCGGAGATTTTAAAGAAACGATCTAGGGAACTATCCGGCTTTTTCGCCGTATCTTGAGAAGCCAAGAAACTGTCCAATCTGCCACCAGGGGCATAGAAGTTACTTACAAGCTCATTATCGGAAGATTCTCAGGGTTTTTCCAATCACGCCCGCTATACGCAACTTACTTGCATGTCTTTCTGCACAGCATTTCGCTCTTGGCGTTTGCCGGTAAGGCGCTAAATTTCCACCTGTTCTACATCCAGTTCATCCAGCCGCGCCGGAGTGGGCTGCCAGGGGGAAGTATCCACCTTCACGTCGGTTTCCGAATGGGAACCACAGGTGTGATCCATAGAGACCACCCGCCCATCATCGACCGACCATTCATTGGTACACACCCCGAACATAGTGCGCATACTCCCCGCCATCTTTAGCAAGAATCCGCAGGTAGAACAGGTGTTTTCCGGGAGCTTCTTACGGGTCGTCCCACGCCGCGCCGGCCCTTGCTCCGAATGGTACCAACGTTTAGCGGCCTGGGCACGCCCACAAGCCGAAAGCACCCGGGGACGACCAAGACCGAGTTCCTCCACGGTTCGCTGATCCAAATCTTCGGGACTGGTATCAGCATAGGACGGGTCTAGGCGGTCATCGTCGGGAACATACGGTAATACGTCCTCGCGTTTTACGTCTTGAGGGCGCAGACGCTCTGCCCAGGGTACCCAGGGACGTGCCAGCAGCGCGTCCTCGCCCGGTAACAGGTCGATTTCACAAACTGTGGCTTTGCGTCCTCGCGGCACCCGCGCTAGAACCGCCACCCAGTGCCAGCCACGGTAACCGGGCTTTAGGCACTCAAAACTGTGGGTGGCCAGGCGTTCACCTTCACTAGTGGCGCCCAAATGCTGCCCGATTTCTTCCGGCTTAGCAATAGGAGCCAGCCCTTGGCGAGCAATATCGACCGCGCCGGCCAGTACAGTATCTACTTTTCCCGCTTTACGCCGGGTAGTTTCACTCATGTGCGTCTTTCTTAGTTCACCGCCACCGTTAGGCATCGAAATCATTGGCAACTGCCCGCAGCAGTTGCGCGATCTTTCCGCCATTTTCCGGGTAGCGTCCATGCCGCAAATGCCCGGAGGAGGCGTCCAATAACTTAATCAGGTCTTCAACTAGCGGCACCATGTCTTTGGGTTTGCGCCGCAAATTTTTTGCCACTGAGGGCGTGCGCTGCAGTATCTGCACCGATAGGGCTTGTGGGCCGCGACGGGAGTCGGCAACTGAAAACTCTACCCGCGTTCCCGCCGAGGGAGGTTTAGCGCCAGCAGGCAACACGCTGGCATGTAAAAACACCTGCGAGCCGTCTTCCGCAGTGATAAACCCGAACCCTTTGTCGGCATCAAACCACTTAACTTTTCCGGTTGGCACTGATTTCTCCCCTACTTTTTCTTAATCTAGGTTACATGAGGCAACATATAACCCACTTCTTTGCATATGATAATGCAAAGTGAGGATTTAATCCGCTCCGGGCTAGCCTCATTAGTTAGGGAGAAACTTAAGTGAAAGTCTTAAAAAGAATCAGCTTACTGACGATAGTGCTTCTAGCAGCACTTTTTGCCAGTTTCACAGTCGCCGGAAATATCGCACACGCCGAAGAACCGCCAACGATTTCCGATCACGTATATGATCCTGGCGACAAGCTTGGGGGGCAGGCCGACAAAGTCAAGGAGCGGCTAGCTTCTCTGGATCGTTCTGGACTACACGTGTATGTGGCGTTCCCCTCTGAGTATTCCAATGACACTGTCAGCAATTGGAACCTGATGGCTCTGCAAAAATCAGGCGCCCCGCAGGGATCCTATATGCTCTCGATAGTGGCTGATAACCCTAATCAGACTATGTATTTAGCTTCTGCAGATAATGCGGCGAAACTCTCCCAAGAAGAATTGTCTGCTATTGCCTCCGAAAAAATGGTGCCCCTGTTAAATCAACAAAAATACCCGGAGGCAGTGTTAGCTTACCTAGATGCGCTTTCTGTGAAGGCGCCAGAAATGGGCTCAGGCTTGGGGGTTGCCCCTTGGGCAATGATTGCTTTTCTGATTGCGCTAATCGTGGTAATTATCGTGATTTCCCGGGTACTCCGGGCACGCCGGAAAGCCCAAGATAGAACCGAGGATAATACTTCGGGTAGATCGGGGAAAGCTCTCGCGTCGCAGGATTCGCGGAGCCAGGAGCCCTCCTCCGCGGTAGGGAACTTGCAAGGCGGAGCAAGCGACTCTCCGGAATCGGCAAGTAAACAATCTTCGAAAGTGGCCGCGGCCTACGAGGACGATCACCAGGATGAGCAGCCTAGCAAAGGCAAATTCCGTTTACGCTTTGGGCGCAAAGACAAATCCTCGGCTAAATCTAAGTCCGAGCAAACTAAGTCCGGCAAGGCTCCAGCAGCTAATCCCGACATTGCCACGGCCGGATCGGGAAACCTTGCGGGTAATTCGTCCTCCCAGCCGGAGGCGGCCGCTGCGCTTTTGCGCAGGCCTAGCACTGATGCCGGTCTGGTAAACCCGGAATCGAACCTAACATCCGCGGCCGGAACAGCGCAGGTTAAGGCAGAGGAGGCAAATCCCGCTATTCCTACCGGCGTTCCGGGCACTTTGGATAAGCAGCCGGGTGGAAAAGTTCCGTCGCTGGCAGAACTGGATCAGATCGCTTTAGCGCGCACAAGGTCGCAGGCTACCACCAGCACCGAGGCCAACGCGGGCTACCAGGTACCTCGCGCACCCCAAGCGCAAGCGCCTACCTCCTCGCAACTACCGCAACAAAGCGAAGAGCCGAGCCTACCGCAAGCGCCCGCACCAGTACCGACACTACCTGTGGAACAACCAGCAATATCCCCGCAGGCAGCGCCGGAAACACAACCGAGAGCATTTGCTCCCGAGTCAACGAGCCTGCCGGCTAAGACTCCCGGACGGGTCAGCGCGACTGCTCCCCGCTCGAACGCGACTTATACCCCGCTAAGGGCGAGCTCGCCCCTAGCGACTGCCACCGCGACCTCCTCGGCTCCACAGCAGCATTCTTCGGTGCTGCGCCCGGGAGAAACTACCTATTTGCCTCCACAGGCCAATGACGATGACACCCAGGTTACTTCTGCCGCACAGATTAAAGACTATGGCCAAGAGCGTCGCGATGAGATCGCTCGAGCCAAAGCCCGTGCCCAGGCAGCTAATCGTTTCCGGGAAGAACAGGCAAGAAAACAGGCCTTGACCACTGCGCAAACCGTGCAAACCGCGCACGCGGCTCAGCCGCAGATTAGCCCCCTGCCAGCAAACCTTAGCGATCAGGGGCAGGCAGCTCCACCGTTTGCCTCGCCGCTGCCGCCACAGGCAGTCGCTTCTCCGGTTGCACCGGCTGCGCTCCAAACCCCTGTCTCTGATACCGGGGATACTTCCCGCCCTCAGGTAGGTTTGCAGGCAGCAACTAACGCCGCCTACGCTCCGGCAGTTACTTCTACTTCCCGCACCCTTGATGATTTCGCCCGGCAGGCACCAGATAATGCCGCTTCTTCCGCCCCTCAGCGCGGACAGTCAGGGATGCCCACGCTGCCGAAAATGGCGCCCGCAGTTAACCATCTAACTGCCCGCTCTTTGCCACCGGTATCTCCGCAGGCAATCCCACAAGTATCGCGACAGACGCCCGGGCAGGTGTCGCAGCAAGTACCGGGACAGGTACCCGCCATGGCGAACAGGCCGGCTTCTTCCGCGCTCTCCCCTGCCCCTTCGCAGGTGGCAGCGCAACCCGTTAGAGTAGCGAAGCAAAGCGTGAAACCCTCGCCGGCACCGCAGGAAACCGCCCACCGGGAAGAAACGCGCCCGGCACCTGACTTTACGAAAGTATTGCGACAGGCAGATTCCTGGGCTCGTAAGGGAGCCAGCAAACTGACGCTCGCCCAGCAGCGGGTCGGAAAAACCGTAACCCAACCTTTTGCTTTGGCGTTAGTTCGGGCTCAAGATAGCGTCCGCGCCGCGTTTGGCGAGTTCGCTACTGCCCAGTTGCAGTCCCGTCCTATTGATCAGCAGATCGTAGCCGGTAACCTGCCCGGACCACTGCGTGAGCTACGCGATCAGATCACCCACTTTACTAATCTGTATCACCAGCAAACCCCGTTGAACGAGATCCTTTTAAGGTTCGAGCGGGAAATCGAGAACTGCCGGGAAGACCTGGTCAGATGCCGGTTGATTGTGGAACGTATCCAAAACGTTGATCCTAAAAAGGCCACGCGTATTGGTAACGATGTGATGGGAGCCCACAAACTACTTTCTCGGGCTCAGAACCTCATTGAGGACGCGAAGGCTAGGGATCGCGCCGGACAAGAAAACGAGGTTCTCAAAGCTACCGTACGTACCGAGAATCTCTTGTTGCAGGCACAAAAGATCGCGCGACAGGCACATGCGGAAGAAGCAGCGCTCCGCGCCGGAGCAAAAGTAGAGGCCGCGTTGACCTTTGCAGAAAAAGTTGAGCCGCTTAGTGAGCAGGTCGCGATTTTGATGGCGGCTGTCGATGACTATATCGGGGTTCATACCGCGAAAGTGGGAGTGGCGGCTCGCACCATGCTAGACCTGGCGAATAGAACTTTAACCCGCCTTGACCAGCCAGGGAACCATGATCCGCAGGAAGCTCTACGGCTGTTGCAACGCGCGCAGCAACAAACCGAGCAGGCTCTACGCCTGGCCGAAAACGATGTCGCAAAGCGAAGCTAAGGGGTCAAAGGTTCTTATAAAAGCTAAACCTTTCTGCTTGTGCGAGCTTTAACCTCCACTTGCCGATAGGATTTAGCTATGTGCTTAGCTCGATTCCGCAAACGCTTTCTAATATTCTTCCTGGCAGTGCTGGCCGCTACTGTTACGGTAGTCGCGCCCGCGAGCCTCGCACTAGCGTCCCCGCCCGCCAGCAGTTTCGATAAGCATCTATCGGATCCGGCTGGCTATCTAGAGAACTCGGGGCAAGTAGCGGAAACGCTAGCTGGAGCCTCCAGCTCCGATTATCAGATCTATGCCGCCCTCACCGATAACTTCTCGCCGTTAAGCGCGCAGCAATGGTGCGTGAAAAGTCGGGAGCAGGCAGCAGGCAATAGCCAAAGCGTGCTGTTAGCTATCGCGGTACAGGAGCGTTCTTACTATATTTGTCCTGCCGCTAATGTGCGCATCAGCGAGAATAAGCAAAATCGCATAGTTCAAGGAATAGAACCCCTGCTGTCCCAAGGTAATTGGGATCAAGCGGTTAAGGTGTTCGCCGTTAGCGCGGCCTCGTCCTCCTTAGATCCGGGCGGCGCCGGAAGTGAAGAATCGGCGAGGACGGGTGGCTGGTTCGGACCCCTAGCGTTAGTCCTGGTGATAGCGGGGATCGGGATCGGCATCATGGTCTTTGCCCGTAAACAGTCAAAGACCCGCGATCAAATAAAAACCAGGCAGGCCGCATCGGATAAGCAGTTGGTAGAACAGGCGAGCGTAGATGTCTTGGCCGCTGACGATGCTGTCCGGGGTGCAAAAGAAGAACTAGAGTTCGCGAAAATGCAGTTAGGGACGGCTCAAACTGAGGAATATGCCCAGGTGTTAGCCCAGGCGAGTCAGGCGCGAGATAGCGCTATGGAGAAGTTGCGGGACTTAGATTCTCTGTCGGGTATCCAAAAATCCCAGCAGGCACAAGCAGCTTCCAACGAGGCTAAACGCGCTGTAGAGCTGTTAGCGCAGCAGACAGAGAAATTGACGGCACTGCGCGAATCTTTAGATTCTTTACCTAGCCGGATTCAGAACCAGTTGTCGTTGATAGCCGAGTTAGAAACCCAGGCAGGACAGCTTCCCGCCATCATTGCGGCGCTGCATAAGACCCACCCCCAGGCGGTATTGACCTCACTGGATGATGCGCCCGAGCAGGTCAGCAACCTCTTGGGGGCTGCGCGAGAAACTTTGGAGCCCCTACAGGGCGAGGAGAGCTCGCCGAGCCTGAAGGTGCAGGTACAAACCGCCGAACGGGCAATCGCCCAGGCTCGCAGCTTGATAAAGGAAGTTTCCGAGGCCGAGACCCATTTGGCGAACCTGCAGCAGTCGCTACTGGAGGCCGTGACTTCTATTTCCTCAGACCTAGACGATGTAAAACGCCTGAATTTACAAGACAAGGCAGTTTTTCAGACCCTTTGCGCTAACGCACAGACCGCGATTGATAACTGCTTAAAAGCCCGCGATGGTCAGGGCGATCCCCTCGCATCTTTATCGGCGATTGCCCAAGCCGAAGCCGACTTGGATCAAGCACTCGCACCCCACCGGCAAAATAGCGAGCAAAAACAGAAAGCTGCGGCCAGATTACAGACGGCTTTAGCTAGCGCGCAAGCCCGAATAGATAGCGCAAATAGCTACGTTTCTAGTCACCGCGGCGCGGTAGGTTTAGATGCTCGCCAGTATCTGGCGCGCGCCGATTCCCTCTACCAGCAGGCGCAGGCCTCTCGAGGAGATACCGGGATCAAATTAGCGGAATTGGCAGGAGAAGCTGCCGACAAAGCCCGCGAGAGTGCAAGTACCGACTACCGAGAGCGCCGCAACGATTGGGGAAGTGGGCCTGGAGGCGGCGGTAACGATTTCCTAACCGGGATGATCCTAGGCGGAATCTTAAATGGGGGACGCGGCTTCGGCGGCGGAACCAGTTGGGGCTCAAACACCGGCAACTCCGATTGGTTCGGCGGCGGTTTTGGGGGCGGTAGCGGATCGGGCTTCGGAGGCAGTTTCGGCGGGGGAAACTCCGGTGGTGGCTTCGGAGGGAAATTTTAGCCCGTCAGTGGTCAGTATTTCCAGTAGAATCAGTAATTATTAAGACAAAACCAACCAATAGTAGGAGGAACCATGGCAGAAAAACAAACAATTCTGGGTCGGATTACCAATATGGCGAAAGCCAATATCAATGCGCTCCTTGACCGGGCAGAAGATCCCGAAAAGATGCTTGACCAGATGATTCGAGACTATACCAACTCGATACGTGAAGCAGAAAGCGCAGTTGCCCAGACTGTAGGGAATGTGCGGCTGGCCGAGAAAGATTTAGAAGATGATCGCTCCGCCGCCTCCCAGTGGGGAGAAAAGGCGGCTTTAGCGTCAAAGAAGGCGGAAGAAGCGCGTACTAGCGGGGATACGGCCGAGGCAGAGCGCCTCGATAATCTAGCGCGTCTGGCTCTAGGCAAGCAGATTGATTTCGAACAGCAGGTTAAGGCGCAAGAACCGCTGCTGGTTTCCCAAAAAGATATGGCTGAGCAGCTCAAGCTGGGCTTGGCCGGGATGAAGACTAAGCTCGAGGATCTTAAAGTCAAGCGTGACCAACTGGTGGCGCGACAAAAGACCGCCCAGGCTCAAAACCAGGTACAAGAAACCGCGGAGAAGTTTAACTTGGCGGATCCCACCAGCGAGCTTAATCGCTTCGAGGAGAAAATCCGCAAGCAGGAAGCCCTGGCAGCCGGACGCGCCGAGCTGGCTTCTGAGTCACTAGAGAATCAGTTCGCGGAACTGGAAAAATCCGGTTCTTCCGCAGAAATTGAGGCTCGCCTTGCGGCTTTGAAGAACAAATAGTTCCCCCTACCGCCGATAGCTGTAATACTCCTTGCTGGCGCCAGAAATCGTTTCTGGCGCCAGCAAGTGTTTGTACGGCAACTACCGGTCAAGTTTTGCTCCCCTAGGTTCATAACCAAGTACATCTCAAGTTTTACGTCAGTATTTTCCGAACCCAGAAATCCGTAAATCTAGGGGAGGCTACCCCTGTCCCTGTGGGTCAGTATTCCCCCACCGGCGCCCAGCGCCCCGCTATCAGGCCAATCGACAGCCCGATAGCGGCGGCAACCAGCAAAAACATTACTATTTAGCTTTATCGTATTCCTGCAGCGAACAGACCCCATAGGTGCGGTCGCGAGTAGCCTCAATCGCTTGCACTGCTGCTTGGAACTGGGAAATAGTGGTGATAATCGGTTTGTCCGCGGCCGTGGTAGCGGTACGGATTTCGTAACCATCCGCTCTCGCCCCAGAAGTGCCGGGGGTGTTAATCACCATATCGATTAGGCCGGCGCGGATAATATCCACTACCGTTTGCTCCCCGTTCGGCCCTGGCCCTTGGCTGGCTTTTCTCACCTCGGTAACCGGGATTCCGTAACGGCGCAGTAAAGCTGCCGTACCCGAAGTAGCCATAATCGAAAATCCCAGGTCAAACAGACGGGACACCGGCAAAGCCAAGGATCGTTTATCCTGATCCGACACCGATACGAACACGGTGCCTTTAGAGGGTAGATTTCCATAGGCTGCAGTTTGACTCTTGGCGAAGGCAGTGGGGAAATCCCGGTCATATCCCATAACTTCCCCGGTAGAACGCATTTCAGGTCCGAGGACGGTATCCACTATCCGTCCGTCCTCATCCCGGAAACGTTTAAAAGGTAGTACCGCTTCTTTAACCGCGATCGGGCGACCCGGGGTAGCGAAATCGGAATCATCTGCAGGCAGGTAGCCGCGCTCTTTTAGCTCTGCAATAGAAGAGCCCATCATCACCAGGGCAGCTGCCCTAGCTAGCGGCACCCCGGTCGCTTTAGCTACAAAAGGCACAGTGCGGGAAGCTCGCGGGTTGGCTTCAATCACATACAATACCCCGCTGACCAGGGCATATTGAATATTAATTAGGCCGCGTACTCCTACCCCGGCTGCTATTTTTTCGGTTGAGGTGCGAATATGGGCGATAATCGCGTCCGACAGAGTGATCGGGGGCAATACGCAAGAAGAATCCCCCGAGTGAATCCCGGCCTCCTCGATATGCTCCATTACTCCGCCCAGGAATAGCTCCTGACCATCATAAAGAGCATCCACATCGATCTCTATCGCATCATCTAGGAACCGATCGATCAGTAGCGGTCCGGTCATTACCGTGGGATCAGACAGATTGTAGCGATGCAGATAGGAATCGAGTTCTTCCCGAGAATAAAGGATCTCCATTCCTCGTCCTCCCAGTACGAAGGAAGGACGCACCAAAACCGGGTAGCCAACCTTTTCGGCCTGTTCAAAGGCTTGCTGCGGGGTAGTAGCAGTGCCATGGGCAGGAGCAGGCAACCCCGCCTCATCAAGGACGCGCCCGAAAAGTTCACGGTCTTCTGCGGCATCAATCGCGCTTGGCGAGGTACCCACAATCGGCACCCCGGCTTCCTCTAGGCGAGAAGCTAGCGACAGCGGGGTTTGCCCCCCGAGCTGTACAATCATCCCCGCTACCGGTCCGGCCTCGCATTCGGCCTCGTAAATCTCCATCACGTGCTCGAAAGTAAGCGGCTCGAAATAGAGGCGGGAAGAAATATCGTAGTCAGTGGAAACGGTTTCCGGGTTGCAGTTAACCATCACCGTGTCATAGTCAGATTGCAGTTCCTGAGTGGCGTGCACACAGGAATAATCAAACTCAATCCCTTGCCCAATCCGGTTCGGCCCGGAGCCCAAGATAATAACTGCCGGACGCTGACGCGATTTAACTTCGCTGGTCAGATCATAGCTGGAATAGTAGTAGGGGGTTTGGGCAGGAAACTCGCCCGCACAGGTATCAACCGTCTTGTAGACCGGACGAATCCCGAAAGCCTTGCGAACTTCCCGCACCACCTGGTCGGATACACTGCGAATCTGACCAATCTGCAAGTCAGAGAACCCGTGACGTTTCGCTTTGACTAACAGATCTGGACTAATAGCTTCGGCTTGCCGGATTTCTTGCGCGACCTCGTCCAGTAAGAACAGCTGGTCTAAGAACCAGCGGTCAATCCGGGTAGCTTCATAGAGTTCCTCTAGGCTCGCCCCTGCCCTAATCGCGTCCATCACTTGAATCAGGCGCTTTTCCGTAGGTATCTTGACCTGCTCTAATAACTCCTCTTTAGAGGAGGAAAGCGGCAAATCCCAACGGAAATAAGTACCCGCTTTATCAATCGAAATCATCGCTTTTTGTAGGGCTTCAGTAAAGTTGCGCCCCAGCGCCATCGCTTCGCCTACCGACTTCATAGCAGTAGTTAGGGTAGGGTCAGCGGCCGGGAACTTTTCAAACGCAAAACGCGGCACTTTGACCACTACATAGTCCAAAGTGGGCTCGAAAGAAGCCGGAGTCGAGCCGGTAATATCGTTGGGAATCTCGTCCAAGGTGTAGCCGAGCGCCAATTTTGCGGCCAGCTTCGCAATCGGGAAACCGGTAGCTTTCGAGGCCAGGGCAGAAGAACGGGACACCCGAGGGTTCATTTCGATAACTACTACCCGGCCAGTATCTGGGTGAACCGCGAACTGGATATTACAGCCGCCGGTATCTACCCCGACTTCCCGGATAACGTTTATCCCAATATCGCGCAGATTCTGCAGCTCCCGGTCAGTTAGCGTAAGCGCGGGAGCCACCGTAATGGAATCGCCGGTATGTACCCCTACCGGATCCACATTCTCGATAGAGCAGACCACGACCACGTTATCGGCTTTGTCGCGCATCAGCTCTAGTTCGTATTCTTTCCAGCCCAGAATCGATTCTTCCAGGAGAACCTCGGAGGTAATGGAATCGGCCATTCCTCCCCCGGCGATCCGAATCAAATCCTGCTCGTTATAGGCAATACCGGAACCCATACCTCCCATCGTGAACGAAGGGCGCACCACCAGTGGATATCCCAGCTGTTCGGCAGCTGCCCGGCAGTCAGTCAGGTTGTGAGCAATGAAAGAACGAGCCACTTCCGCTCCGCAGCGGTGAACTACCTGCTTAAACTCTTCGCGATCTTCACCGGCGTTGATTGCCTTAGCGCTGGCACCAATCAGCTCCACCTGGTATTTTTCCAGGGTGCCATCCTGAGAAAGGGCAATCGCAGTGTTGAGTGCGGTCTGTCCCCCCAAAGTAGGCAGCAGAGCGTCTGGGCGTTCCTTTTCAATAATCGACGCCACCACCTGCGGGGTTATCGGCTCAATATAGGTAGCGTCCGCCATTTGCGCATCGGTCATAATGGTTGCCGGGTTGGAATTAACCAAAATGACCCGCAACCCTTCCGCTTTGAGCACGCGGCAGGCTTGGCTCCCGGAATAGTCAAATTCGCAGGCCTGACCGATTTGAATCGGCCCGGAACCAATAACTAGGACGGATTTAAGATCAGTTCTGCGTGGCATGTTTTTCCTTCGCTTCCTGCATCATGGTTAGGAACTTATCAAAGAGATATTGGGCATCGTGGGGGCCAGCTGCTGCCTCCGGATGATACTGTACGCTGAAAGCCGGCAGGTCGAGCGCGCGCAGCCCCTCTACTACCCCATCGTTTAGAGCCAGGTGGGATACTTCTACCCGCCCGTAGCGTCCGCCATCGAAAGGCGCCACCGAAGGATGTTCAGCCGGGGCATCTACCGCAAAACCGTGGTTATGGGCGGTGATCTGTACTTTCCCGCTTTCTCGATCTACCACCGGTTGGTTTACCCCGCGGTGACCATAGGCGAGCTTGTAAGTTCCATACCCCAAGGCGCGCCCGAGGATTTGGTTGCCGAAACAGATTCCAAAGAAAGGAATCCCCGCATCGAGCACCGCCCTCGCTAGAGCTACTTCGTGGTCTGCTGAGGCCGGGTCACCCGGTCCGTTAGAGAAAAACACCCCATCGGGATTCACCGACATAATGTCGGCAAAGTTAGAGTGCTGCGGAAACACATGCACCTGGATTCCGCGCAGCGCCATCTGCTCGGGGGTGCGGGATTTAATCCCCAAATCTAGGGCTGCCACCACCGCTAAAGGTTCTTTGCCTGCATATTCACCGGCGGGTTCCACTACGTATTTTTCGGGAGTGCTCACATCGGCAGCCAGCGCCGCTCCTGCCATCACCGGCTGGTCGCGCACAACGGACACCAAAAGATCGCGGGTTGCCTGGTCAAGATAGGCAGCTCCTGCCGGGAGAGCATCACCAGAAAAAATTCCGCCCCGCATGGCGCCGGCTTCGCGCAAATGCAGGGTGAGGGCGCGGGTATCTACCTCGCAAATACCCACCACGTCCTGGTCTTTGAGTAGGTCTTCCAGGTCGCCGGTAGCGCGCCAATTGGAAGCCCGTAGGGCGCGATCACGCACCACGTATCCGGCTACCCAGACCTGGCTTGACTCTGGATCAACCTCATTTACGCCGGTATTGCCGATATGAGGCGCGGTTTGGACAACTATTTGCCGGTGATAGGACGGGTCAGTCAAAGTTTCCTGGTATCCGGTCATCCCGGTCGCGAACACTACTTCCCCCAGGGCGCGTCCCCGCTTCCCCCAGGCTTTGCCTTTCGCGATAAACCCGTCCTCCAGCACGATTAAGGCCAAATCCGAGGAGTTCTGCTGCATACGATTACTCCTTATCTACGCTTGAGCCTTGCGGGCGAGGGCGTATAGAAAAATTGCCCGCACCAAGCGGGCGCGAGCAAATGGTTAAGAGTTTCACTGCCTATAAGCATACCGTAAGGTGCTATCCGGGCGTGATTTTTCACCAGCACTCGGATACTGAAGAAAGCTGACTACCAAAAATGTAAAGTCGCTGGAGCCCAGCCTAGGAACGCATCAATTTAACCGCATCGGCAATCGGGCCATCTAGCACTTTTTTCCCTTTTTTCAGCACGATCCCCCGCTCACAAAAACGCCCCATTAGATCCAGGTCGTGACTGACGATTACCAGCGATTTGCCCGCTTCTGACAGTTGCGAAATGCGGTCAAGACATTTCTTTTGGAAGGGTTCATCGCCCACCGCCAAGATTTCATCAATCAGAAAAATATCGGGGTCAGTGTGGACTGCCACCGAAAAGGCTAGGCGCAGGAACATTCCCGAAGAATAAAACTTGACTTCGGTATCTAGGAATTCATGAATCTCCGAAAAATCTACAATCTCGTCAAAATGAGCTTCGATTTCTTCACGGGTCATCCCCAAGATAGCGCCGTTCAAGAAAATGTTTTCCCGCCCGGTTAAATCAGGATGGAACCCCGCGCCTACCTCAATTAAGCCTGCGACTTTACCCCGCACCCCTACGGCTCCTGCCGAGGGCTGCATCACCCCGGAAATAAGTTTCAACATTGTGGATTTTCCGGATCCGTTAAATCCCAAGAGCCCCACGGTTTCTCCCGCGGCAATATTGAATGAAACATGATCGAGGGCGCGAAAACGATCACGCATCTGTCCCCGCCTGCCAGTCAAAGACCATACCAGCATATCTTTCAATGTGTGGGTGTTACGGATAGTGAAGTCTTTAACCACATCTTGCGCGGTTATCACGGTATCAGCTTGGGTTAATTCAGGATCAACTTTCACGCTTTTATTGGCCATGGCTCTTACAGCTCCTGGGCGAAACGCCCGTCATAGTGGCGGAAAACTTTATCCCCTATCAGCAGCAACAAAATGGAAATCAGGGCGGAAGCCACTACGATTAACGAAAAGTTGTCCGGGAAGCTCTCGTATACGCCCTCGGTGGGAATCCAAAAACCATAATGGAAAAGTTCGACTACCGTGGTGAGGGGATTTAGTTGATATACGTACCACAGCCATCCTCCCTGCCAGTCCCCCAGTACGTGGTAAACCATTGACCATTTATAGAGAACCGGAGAAGCCCAGGTAGCGACCATTAAAATCAAATCCACGAAATTTTCGGCATCGCGATATAGCACGTTAAAAGCTCCGCCGAGCAGTCCCAGCCCCAAACTAAAGATCGTGAGAATGACGAACGCTAGCAGCACTGCCAGTAGATTCTTTAGCCCCGGTCGCCAACCGAAAATCAGGCTCCCGATAATCAAAATCACCACTTGCGGCACAAAATGCACAAACGCCACCCAAACGGAGGATACGGGGAAAAGTTGCCGCGGTAAATAAATCTTTTTCACCAAATCCTGGTTTTGCACCAGCGAACGCGTGCAGTTACCAAAGATTTCGGAAAAATAGTTAACCGCAACCACTCCGGCAAACATGTAAACCACATAGTTGGTAATGTTCCGGTTCATTCCCATAAACACCCCGATGGCAAAATAAAACACCAGGAATTGGGTTGCAGGTTTGGCATAAGACCAGAGCATCCCCAGTATCGAACCCCGATAACGTACTCGTAGTTCTTTATGTACTAGTAGTTGCAGCAAGTACTGTTTACGGAATACTTCAAATAAACCGCGAGAAGTACCCGGCCGGGTAAAATCAGTGCTGACACTCACCACTTATTTCCTATCCGTCTGTTTACCGGTGAAATAAGGTTTCACCACGTTGTCATAGCGGGAAAGCGCAGAAGCAATCGCCATATGCATATCAAAATACTTGTAGGAGCCCAGACGTCCTCCAAAGAGGGTGTGGGGCAACTGATCACGTAGGGCGCGGTATTCCAATAGCTGCTGACGGTCACGCGCAGTGTTAATCGGATAGTAGGGCTCATCGTCCCTACCGGCAGTGCGCGAATATTCCCGGGCGATCACCGTTTTTTCATTTTGGTAATCCCGCTCCGGATGAAAATGCCGGAACTCAATAATCCGCGTGTAAGGAACCTCCCGGTCACCATAATTCATCACCGAAGTACCCTGGAAATCACCGGTAGCTACGGTCTCCCACTCAAAATCGAGGGTACGCCAACCGAGCTCCCCATAGCGGTAATCAAAGAACCTATCTACCGGACCGGTATAAACCACCGGTACCTGCCCAATGCAGGCATCACGGTTGAAAGGTTGGGAGGAATCAAAAAAGTCGGTCGATAGTTTCACGTCAATAAGATCGTTATCCGCCATTTTTTCTAGCCACGCAGCATACCCCTCTTGGGGAAGCCCCTCGTATTTATCGGAAAAATAGCGGTTGTCATAGTTGTAACGCACCGGCAAGCGCGACACAATCGCCGCCGATAGATCCCGCGGATCAGTTTGCCATTGTTTCGCAGTGTAGCCTTCAAAGAAAGCCTTGAATAGGGGCTCGCCTACCAGGGAAATCCCTTTGGTTCTGAAGTTTTCTTCCGCGTCCTCGCCCCGGATAGCGCTAGCTTGGGAGGCAATTAGCTGGCGAGCTTCATCGGGAGAATACGCAGCGCGGAAAAACTGGTTAATGGTTCCCAGATTGACCGGCATAGGGAAAACTTCGCCCCCGACATTGGTGTATACGTGGTGTACATAGTCGGTGAATGCAGTGAAGCGGTTGACATATTCCCATACCCGCTCATTAGAAGTGTGGAACAGGTGCGCTCCATATTTATGGATCTCAATACCGGTTTCCTCATCACGGTAAGAGTAGGCATTTCCGCCGATATGATCGCGTTTTTCAACGATGGTTACCCGCCGACCTAAATCATTGGCGACTCGTTCTGCCATGGTCAGACCAAATAGTCCGGATCCGACAATCACTAGATCGGTATTCACGTGGCTTCCCCTTGTCTTGCGTGCGTTTATAGCTCCCTCAATCCTACCGTGTTGAAAACTAAAAATTAATCTGCCAGCAGTGACGAGGCTAGTTTTTCGAAGGTTCTAACTGCGCTGGAACTATCGATCTTTTCTAGCTGAGCTGCAGATACGGGTTGAGGATTCGCTAAAGCCGCTTTGACCTGCTCATAATCATGGGCGAGGGCGATTAGGGAACGCTGGCGCATGAAGTCAGAGAACCGGATTTGGTGAGTGTCAATATGTTCGCCCAGTTCCGGGTCGCGAGGTACGATCACGGGCAGAAAACCGCGCCGCAACCATTCCATCATCAGAGAAGGTCCGCCCGGTAAAACCACTCCCTTTAGGTTCCCTGCCAGGGCATCCATTTCTTGGTGACTAAGGTTTTCGCGCCCGTTCGCCTCTTTCGGAGGATGAGAAGCTCCGTATTGCACCAGGACGCAAGCATCCGGATTCTCGCGAGCAAAACGATCCGCCATCTGGATTAAACGATCAAAAGGCATATGGTGGGTTCCCACCATAAACAAGTAGTCAGCCTGAAGTGTGCGGTTATTATTTTCGATTACATTAGCGGTTTCACTCATAGTAGCGGTCCGATCACAGTGGCACCCGGATAAAGTTTCAACTGTTCAGGCCATTGCACAGCGAAGCGATCTGCCAAGCGGTAACAGATCCTACCCGATAGCGAGGGAATTTCGATCCGGTCGAAAACCTCGATATAGATAGTGGGAATCTTCATTAGTCGCGCTAAGACAATGAAAACCGTCCCCAGGGAAGCCCCCGCAGAAACCACCAGTTCAGGGCGAGCAGAACGTAGAAGCTTCCAGGCTAGACGCAGCGAGCGAAATACGTCCCGCAAGTTGCGGTCGGGTGAATGCTGTGCCCACACAACTTTCTGATCAGCTAAAAGGGAGACCGCATCGGGAGTTTCGAAAGTTACCCACAGGGATTGCTGCCGCTTCCACCAGGGTTTTAAGGTGTAGAGCTGGGCTAGGTGTCCGCCGGAGGAGCCAGCAAAAAGAACTTTAACCATGGTTCTTATCCGTTCTCACCCGGGCAGCGTTTTCACAGGCGGCAACCAGGTTAGCGGTTTCCGGGTCGGCAGCAAAAACCTCTTCGTTAGGACGCGGCCCAGATAGCACCCCATCGGTCACTCCTTTCACTCCCAGGCGCAGCATCTTTTTCTTTTCCCCGTTGGATAGCCACATTCTGAACCAGCGCACGATCGTGGAACCTCCGTAAAGTAGCCGATCCAGAGGTAGTAATCCACGCGACCGCAATAGGAACCAAATTTTATTGCGAGTCTCGTAATAAAAACGATCCCCGGGATCATCGGTAGCGGACGCGGCAGCGCGGGTTTTGTGCACTACCACCGAGGCTGGTACGTATAATCCGATCCGGTGTTTCAGCAGCCGGGCGGTGTATTCCAAGTCATCATTCCAAATAAAGTAATCGGCACTCGGCAGACCGCTCCTGCGCACCTGTGCTACCTCTACCAGTATCGACACGAAGGAGGCCGCCCGTACCTGGCGCATTCCCAGACTCCGGGCGATCTGTTTGCGATCCGGTGATATTAGCGGTCTTTCCCGATGAGCATTCATGGGGTGTTCGCTACCGTCTGTCCATTGTGCCTTTGATGCCAGGAGCGCTGGGGAGCCGGGATAAGTCTGCCCGGCTATTAGCAGTTGTTCTAACGCATCCGGCGCAGGAATGGTGTCGTCATCCATGATCCAAATGAAATCCTGGCTTTCCAGCTCTTTATAGGCAAGAGCGTGTGCGATTCCCGCACAAAAACCGCCTGCCCCGCCGGTGTTTTCTGACAGCTGTATTACGCGGTCAACTACCGGGTGCTGTTGGGCAATACCTGCAGAATCATCAGTTGAAGCGTTATCAATCACGATTACCCGTTGGACTGGCCTGGTCTGCGCGGCGATTGCATCCAGGCATTCGCGAAGTAGTTTAGCGCGGTTATAAGCTACTACCACCGCAGATACCTGACGTTCTTCGCCCATTGCCATATCTCCTTTGGTTGGTTTTTTCCATCATATCTAAGCGGAGAAATACCGGGTTAATACCCGAACAGTGATCGTCTCAATTATTTTCATTTGTGTCCTCCCCTACCCGCGGATCAAATCGAATAGGCGGCTTTGACTTTATTAGTGTCGAGATGTCCTCTCCTACCCGTGGATCAATACCACATCGCCCTCCCCGTACAAAAACACCCTCCACAGACAATAACGCCCTCTACAAACAGAAACACCCTCCACAGGCAAGGAAAAAACGAATTATCCACCCAAAAACACCAACCCCGGAGGGTGGTCTTGTCCCCGGAGGGCGATTCCGTCAGGTATCAGGAAGAAACTCGAGCAAAAGCACCCTCCCCGCACAAAACACCCTCCCTAGACACCATGACCCTCCATCGCGAATAAAAAACGAACCTTCTTCACCCACATCCACGAATCTGGAGGGCGATTTCGTCGCGGGAGGGTAATCCTGTTTCCGGAGGGTGATTTTGTTTCCGGTACCAAGTGTCGGTATTAAAAATGCACGAAAAAAGGGTAGCCCTGGCGGAAAATCCGCCAGGGCTACCCTTGAATCTTTAGGTAACTAGCTAAACAGCAGAGTTACTTCATCTTGGTGCCGACCGAGCCGAGGCGTTCACAAGCCTCAACTACGCGCGCCGCCATACCAGCTTCGGCAGTTTTGCCCCAAGAACGCGGGTCGTACTGCTTCTTGTTGCCGACCTCGCCATCAATCTTCAGAACACCGTCGTAATTCTTCAGCATCCAGTCAGCTACCGGACGGGTGAAGGCATACTGGGTATCGGTGTCTACGTTCATCTTGATAACACCGTTGCGAACCGCTGTAGCGATCTCCTCGGCACTAGAGCCAGAACCACCATGCATTACCAGGTCGAACGGCATTTCTTTACCGACTTTAGCTCCGACCTCTTTCTGAATGTCGCCTAGGATTTCTGGACGCAGTTTAACGTGACCGGGCTTGTAAACACCGTGTACGTTCCCGAAGGTCAAAGCGGTAATGTAACGACCCTTCTCGCCCAAACCTAGAGCTTCAACAGTCTTTAGACCATCTTCAGCAGTGGTGTACAGCTTTTCGTTAATTTCCCCAACAACGCCGTCTTCTTCGCCACCGACAACCCCGATTTCAACCTCTAGGATGGTGTTGGCTTTAACGGACAGCTCTAGCATTTCCTTGGCGATTTCCAGGTTCTCTTCTAGCGGTACAGCCGAGCCATCCCACATATGAGACTGGAAGAAAGGCAGACGCCCAGCCTTTACTTCTTCAGCTTCCATTTCCATCAGCGGACGAATCCAACCGTCAATTTTCTCTTTCGAGCAGTGGTCGGTATGCAGTGCCACGGTAACGTTGTAGCCCTTGGCGATTTCACGAGCATAAGCAGCCATAGCCAGGGAACCAGCTACCCGGTCATTCACAGTGGAGCCGGACCAGTAATCCGCACCACCGGAGGAAACCTGGATGATGCCATCAGATTCAGCTTCGGCAAAACCACGAATCGCGGCGGTTAGCGTTTGGGAAGAAGTCACGTTAATCGCGGGATAGGCGAATTTGCCTTCCTTAGCACGGTTAAGCATTTCGTTATAAACATCAGGGGTTGCGATTGGCACTGTGGCCCTCCTTTTCTAAAGTTCTTACGGGTCTCATTCTCTCACAAGGTAAAGCTTAGTGCAGGGTCTTGTGTCCCACGGTTTTGTTATGTTGAATCACCCACGCCCACATGGCAACGGCGGCAGCTGCTCCTACATTGATAGACCGGGTAGAGCCATATTGGGTAATCTCGTAAACTGCCGCGCATTCCGCAATCATTTCTGAACTCAAACCGTTCGCCTCAGACCCAAAAACCAGGCAACAGCGTTGCGGTAACTGCGCGTCCTCTAGGGGCTGAGAACACTCAACATTGTCTATCCCAATCAGGGTAATCCCGCTCTGCCGCGCCCAATGCGCAAAAGAGGACGCGTCCGGGAAATGGTCTACATGCTGGTAGCGGTCGGTTACCATCGCGCCGCGTTTATTCCAGCGGTGTGCCCCCACAACATGTACCGAGTTTGCGCCAAAAGCGTTAGCAGACCGCACAATGGATCCAATATTGAAATCATGGTCGAGGTTTTCGATAGCCACCTGGAACGGGAAACGTTCACTGTCTAGGAAATCGCGAATAGCATCCCGCCGCCAATAGCGGAAACGATCTTCCACATTCCGGCGGTCGCCTCCCGCCAGCAAATCAGGATCCCAATGCTCGCCCTCTGGCCAGTGTTCCGGACCTCCCGGCCAAGGTCCAACTCCGTTAGCCATACCCTAGACCCGGAAACGGTCACGCTGGAGGTAACCGGTGAAATGGCACACCAGGGAGCGGGGAGCTTTCCAGGTTAGGAAGCTCATCAGCTTAAAGATTAGGGAAGGCACCGAGATGACCTTGCCACGCGCCAAGTCATTCAAGGCCTGTTCCACCACGTATTCCGGGGTTAGGCGGGCAATAGTGGGTACGTCCTCGATTTTGGTAGTAATTTTACTGAAAAAGCCGGTATCGGTAGTGCCAGGTTTCAGCGCCATTACCTGTACTCCGCTGCCCCGCAGTTCCTCGGCGAGGGCGCAACTAAAGATTTCTACCCAGGTCTTATGGGCAGCGTAGGTTCCCATCGCCGTTCCAGATGCTACCGAGGACACATTCAAAATTGCGCCCCGTCCGCGCCGGCGCATCCGAGAGGCCGCAGTTTGTGACAGCAGCATTACCGCCCTCACCATCACGTTTAGCCCCCGTACCTGTTGGGAGGCGGATCCGTCCACAAAATCTTCTGCTAGGGCGAAACCAGCGTTATTAACCAGCAGTGAAATCGGGCGTTCGGAGGCAGCCAAGCGGCGTGCTACCGCTTTAAGCCCCGGTTGGGTAGCCAAGTCTGCGGGTAGAACTTCGCAGGTAACCCCATAGTAATTCTCGATGCGTTGCGCCTCGGTCACCAAAACATTTTCCCGGCGGGCAACCATCACTACATTGTGTCCGCGCCCTGCCAACTGGTTACAAAACTCTAGCCCTAGCCCACTGGAAGCCCCAGTTACTAAAACCCATGACATCTTTAATCCCCCTCGATTCCTAAATCTGTCAAATCTAGTGCCGCCAGATATTTCCAGCCAGCTTGATTAACCTTTTGCTTCGCAACATCACCGCGATCTACCACTACCGCCACGCAGAGCACTTTAGCGCCTGCTTTTTCTGCTGCTTGAGCTGCTTGAATAGGAGAGCCGCCGGTAGTGGAAGTATCTTCCACGATTACCACCTGTTTGCCCGCAATATCTGGGCCTTCAATCTGGCGTCCCATTCCGTGATCTTTAGCTTCTTTACGAACCACAAACGCATCAATATCGAGTCCGCGCGAAGCCGCCGCTTGCATAATCGCGAAGGCCACCGGATCGGCACCCATGGTCAGCCCGCCGACTGCGTCAATATCCTCTGGCAGAAATCCTGCTTCCTCTAGCAGGTCAAGTAACACATGCCCAATCAGCACCGAAGCCTCATGATGCAAAGTTGAACGCCGCAAATCAATATAGAATGAGGATTTTTTGCCACTGGCCAACGTGAAATCGCCGTATTTAACAGATAGCTCTTTGATTAAGGAAACCAAACGAGCCTTTTGAGAATCATTAGCGGTCATGACATTCAGTTTATCGGTTTTGTAACCGATATGGTTAGCACATGAGGATTGCAACTTGGAACGTTAATTCCATTCGCGCCCGATATGAGCGGGTAAGCGCATTTTTAGAGCGAGAAAACATTGATGTTTTGGCGATACAAGAAACCAAATGTCGCCCCGAACAGTTTCCTTATGAACCTTTTACCGCTGCCGGATACGAGGTCGCGGTGCATGGAGCGAACCAGTGGAATGGGGTGGCGATTATTTCTCGGGTGGGTCTTAAGGACGTGCAACGGGATTTCCCCTGCCAACCCGCCTACGGCAATCCGGGGAAAGAACCGGTAGTGGAGCCGCGCGCAATCAGCGCCACTTGTGGCGGGGTGCAAGTCTTTTCCCTCTATGTTCCCAATGGGCGGGAGCTTTCTCACCCTCACTACCGCTATAAGCTCTCCTGGCTGGCGCGGCTCCGCGAATATGCGTCCTCGCTGTTAGAGGTGGATTCCCAGGCAGAAATAACGCTGATGGGTGACTGGAATATCGCCCCCTTTGACCAGGACGTATGGGATATGGAGGTGTTTGCCGGCTCCACTCACGTGTCTAGGCAGGAGCGGGAAGCATTTTTTGCCTTCGCAGATGCCGGTTTCACCGAAGTTACCCGTGACCTGTTTGATCAGTACACTTATTGGGACTATAAGCAGCTGCGTTTCCCGCGAAATGAGGGGATGCGGATTGATTTTGCCTATTGCTCTCCTGCCCTGGCAAAACGGGTCACGGGGGCGCAGTCTTTGCGCGAGGAGCGCAAAGGCAAAGGGGCATCTGACCATGTGCCGGTGATTTTAGAGGTGGCTCCCAAGATCCATTAAGCGGTTTGGGCTACTTCCCGCAGGGCGCGGTTTAACTTCGGCCATAGCTGCTTGTGGAGGGCGCCGAAAGGCTCTTGCCCTAAAAAGACTGCTCCCAGACGCGAGGTAGGGTCAATCCATAGGAAAGATCCGGATTGCCCAAAATGACCGTAAGTATCCTCGCTGGAGTCAGGCAGCGTCCAGTGCGGGTCTTTGGCGCCGCGGATTTCACATCCTAATCCCCAGGCATTGTCGCGGTGAAAGCCATAGCCAGGCACTACCCCAGGTAGCTGCTTCCCATCACTGCGCGACCAGGCAGAAAACAGCCTTGGGGAGAGGAAACGCGGGCAGGCGGCCTCGATAGCAAATGCCAAGAGTTCCCGAAGGCTCCCGTACATTCCCCAGGCGGGCGATTCGGACAGTTGGCGTTCTATTCCCAGGGGTGAAAGTACCATTTCTTGGGCCCAGATAGAAAAAGGAATCCCGGAGCGCTGACTGAGTAGTTCACCAAGAATCTCATATCCAGAATTGGAATACACCCGGCGGCTACCGGTCGCGCGGGTAAACTCCCGTTTTTCATGACCCAGGCCGGCCCGGTGCGCGAGCAGGTCAGCAACACTTACCGGGCGGGACTCGCTTACTCCTGGTAGCTGTGGCAGAGGCTCGCTCAAGTCGAGGACACCGTTTTCTACCGCCCCCAAAATAGTGCGGGAAGTTACCAGCTTGGTGACCGACATCCAAGGATAGACTTTATCCTGGTCGCCCCAGCTTCCAAGCAGCTGACAGCTCCCTGGCAAAGTTGCAGATTTAAAGGAAAAAAGCGCGCAGGAAACCGGAAAAGGAAATTGCGTTAAAACCGCAGCTACTTGCTCAGAAGCCATCCCCACGAGTTCCTAGAAGGGACGGGCAGCCATAACTGCGGTAAGTGCAGCCACCGCTTCACGCGGCACGACGCCAACATCCGCCAAAGTGTTGTATTCCTCGGTTTCGAGAACGCTGTTGATAACCAAGCGCCCCAGCAAGTCGATACTGAGAGCCTGGTTTTCTTGCGCGTACTCGAGGTCGCTGGCATTCAGGATGCCGGAACGAACAATCTTGTCCAGTATGTCCTCGGGCACGTCCGAAAGACCGTATTTCTCCATTTCTTGGGAGGAAAGGCTGATATATCCCTTTTCCAACAAATCTTCCAAGGTAAACCCAGCCACCTGTTCGATTGCAGCCATTGCCGAGGGGGTAGCAAAACCGCTGGACATGATGGCACGAAGTGCCTTGGGGTTGGAAAGATCGACCTGATTAATAATCAAGTTAGTGAGGGAACCGACCACATCTACCCCGTCCCTGTTGTAGAGCCACTGGATGTGTAGGCCGTACCATTCGGCCAGTAGGGAATGCGCCAGTGTCTTCGGATCGGCATCCTTGTTAATCAGATCGTCTGTTTGTAGCTGACTAAATGCACTAGTCAGCACACTTTGCAATCCCTCAAATCGGGCTGCGAAGTGATCATGGGCGGGGTGCACCTCATTAGAGGCTTCCACCGAAAGCATGCACTCCATTTCCACGATCGTGGGGTTAGAGCTGAGTTCAGTAGAAAGTTCAGTGAAGGCGTTGAACACTTCGAAAGGCTGCATATGCCGCATAGCCTGCACGTGGAAGTTAGAGCGATCCTCGTAGCGTTCAATAACCGCCATGAGTAGGGCTTCTTTGGATGGGAAGTGATAGATAACCCCGGGATGGGAAATACCAACACGGCGAGCCACATCGCGCATAGATAGCCCGTGGTAGCCAACTTCCGCAATCATGTCTACGGTTGCGTCAAGTATGGCTTCGCGTCGAGCTACGCCACCGGCGTAAGGCCCGCGCTCCCCGCTCTTGTGTGCTGGTTTGGGCACCTGGGCATCCCCCTCCCTTTTGCCTACCGCCTATTATCTTTTCTATATCTGGGCACAAAAAACCCAAGCTCTAACTAGGATACAGTTTTTCCCCTCAAACCACCTAACAAATCGACTAGATTTCTTAAGCGAATTACATAAACGAAGATCATATTAAGACTTTATTTACTTGTTCTAATAAAAGCAGCTACACATCTCATATAATGCTCGGCGTTTAGTAAAGCGATCGTAAAAAGCAGCGCCAGGGATCTTCACCCCCGGCGCCACTTTGCTGACACTGTGTCACTAACTTAGCTGAAGATGAAACCTTCCCGCCGGAACAGCCCGCTGTTGCGGCATCGTTACCTTGATAACTGAACCATCCTCCCATTTTCCGGCCAACAGTCCTTGCGCTAGTTGGTCACCGATTTCGCTTTGAATTAGCCGGCGCAACGGACGTGCTCCGAATGCCGGGTCATAGCCCCGGTTAGACAGCCAATTCTTCGCGTCCTCGCTAACCTCCAACTGCAAGCGTCGAGAAGCCAGCCGCTGCATGACCTGTGCCAGCTGCAAATCCACTATCTTAGCTAACTGGGTGCGGCTAAGGGGCTGAAAAATCAGAATCTCGTCCAACCGGTTCAAGAACTCGGGTCGGAAATTGGCATTGACCGCTTCTTTCACGAGGCGTTCTTTCTCGTCCGCGGCTATATCCGGCTGCGTCAAGTATTGCGAGCCCAAATTAGAGGTAAGCACTAAAATAGTGTTGCGAAAATCCACTACCCGGCCTTGCCCATCAGTAAGGCGGCCATCATCTAAGACCTGCAGCAACACATGGAAGATTTCTGGATGCGCCTTTTCCACTTCGTCGAGCAGAATTACCGAATAGGGACGCCGCCGCACTGCCTCGGTGAGCTGTCCGCCCTCTTCATACCCCACATATCCGGGAGGGGCTCCGATTAGGCGTGATACCGAGTGTTTTTCTCCGTATTCGCTCATATCGATGCGCACCATAGCGGTGGGGTCATCAAAGAGGAAGGCCGCTAAGGACTTGGCAAGCTCAGTCTTCCCCACCCCGGTTGGCCCGAGGAACAGGAATGAGCCAGTGGGACGGTTGGGGTCAGAAACCCCTGCCCGCGAGCGCCGCACCGCATCTGCAACCGCTTGTACTGCCTGCTCTTGGCCGATTAACCGTTTCCCGATTTCCGCTTCCATATGCAGCAGTTTGTCGGTTTCGGTTTGCAGCATTTTACCGGTAGGGATCCCGGTCCAGGATTCTACGACTTCGGCGACTTCGGTAGGGCCGACTTTTTCTACCACCATGGCTTGGGAGTCATCGCTTTCCTGTTCCTGCTTTTCGGCAGCGGCAATCGCGGCCTGAATTTGCGGGATTTCTCCGTTCTGCAGCCGTCCAGCGCTTTCCCAATCTCCACTACGCATTGCCCGCTCTAGCTGGGTATTTAGCTTATCTAGTTGGGCACGCAGATCCCCCACTTTATTGCGAGAGGCTTTTTCGGATTCCCAACGCACATTTAGTTCATCCAAGACCTGTTGTTCTTTGGCGATTTCCGCGCGCAAATCTGCTAGGCGGGCTTTGCTCTGCTCGTCTAAGCCTTCGCCCTCAGAGTCCGCCAGGTAGGCTTCTTCCATTTTCAGCCGGTCTACCTGACGCCGCTTTTCATCTACCTCTACTGGGCTGGAATCCAGCTCCATCCGCAGACGGGAAGCGGCCTCGTCAATCAGGTCTATGGCTTTATCCGGTAGGTTGCGGTCGGTGATATAACGATCCGAAAGTTTCGCCGCCGCCACCAACGCCCCATCGGTAATCGTGACTTTGTGGTGCGCTTCGTACTTGGGGGCAATGCCCCGCAGAATCGCTACCGTATCTTCTACCGAGGGTTCGGCTACGAAAACCTGTTGGAAGCGACGTTCTAGGGCGGGATCTTTCTCGATGTTTTGTCGATACTCGTCCAGGGTGGTAGCTCCCACCATCCGTAGTTCGCCGCGCGCGAGCATGGGTTTAATCATGTTGCCGGCGTCCATCGCACCCTCGGAGCCACCCCCAGCCCCTACTACCGTATGCAGCTCGTCGATAAAAGTGACGACTTCTCCGCCGGCGTTCTTGATTTCTTCGAGGACGGCCTTGAGTCGTTCTTCAAACTCGCCGCGGTATTTGGCGCCCGCTACCATCGCCCCTAAATCTAGGCTAATCAGTTTCTTGTTTTGCAAAGACTGGGGAACGTCTCCGGCTACAATCCGCTGCGCTAGACCCTCTACCACTGCGGTTTTACCTACCCCGGCCTCTCCGATTAGTACCGGGTTGTTTTTGGTGCGCCGCGAGAGCACTTGGATTACGCGCCGAATTTCTTTATCCCGTCCGATTACGGGATCGAGTTTGCCGCTGCGGGCTACTTCCGTCAGGTCACGACCATATTTTTCCAAGGCCTGGAAGGAAGCTTCCGGGTCTTGCGACGTGACCGGGTCTTTGCGAATCTCCTGGAGCTTTTCGCGCAGCGCTTTTACGCTCGCGCCTGCACTATTTAGCAGACGGCTAACGCCGGTCTCCCCTTCGGATTCATCGGCGAGGGCGATTAGTAGGTGTTCGGTAGATACGTATTCGTCGGTTAGCTCTCGCGCTAAATCTCCGGCTTTGTTAATAACCCGCCGCATAGCCAGGGAGGTTTGCACTTCCCCGACGGAACTGCCGGTGACGCTAGGCAGTTTTCCCAGCATTCGATGCAAGGGCGCGTTAATCTGCTGAGTGCGATTTGGCACTACTGCCTCCAGAAGCGCAAAGGCTATTGAATCAGTTTGCCCCAGCAATGCATTTAAGAGATGTTCTGGCTCTACCTGGGGATTTTTATTGGCCTGCGCGGTTTGTACCGCATCCCCTAAGGCAGCTTGTGATTTAACAGTAAGTTTTGTTTCCATTTGTTTCCTCCCGTATTCCCATCCGGGTGGGATGGGGTGTTGCTATTTAGTCCAACACCCCGAAAGTTGAGTTTATTCCACTCAACTTTATATTTTTTGGTTTATCCCGCTTAATAACGGTATTTTCTACCTCTAAAATAAGCAGAGGAAACCCGAGACAAACCCGCCTAAGCACCTGACCAAGGGAACTCTGGTAGCAGGCAAGAAAAGGTAAACCTTAAGACGAGAGACTACCGATAGTAGGAGTTATTGATTAACGCTTTACGGTTATCCCGACCGCGTTTGACCGTCCAGATTATTCCCCAAATCAACAAGCCGATGCCAGTAAAGCCGATAATCGTGGGCACCACGAAAGCCGCAATCAGTGGAGCGAAGGAAAGGTTAGGAAGAATAGAAATTGAAGAGATAGTAGCTTCTTTGTCACCGATGGGCTCGCATTTAATCTTCAAGGTTCCTTGAGAATTAAGATTGTAGATAAAGATGTGTTGCGCGTCGTTATCCGGGTCGGAGGCAAAACCAGCAACTACAGAATCATCCCCGGATAGAGACTCAATCTTGTCTCCGTTAAAAGTAGCGTCACAGCGCACATTGCCGCCGTTAGAGGCTTCCACAATCAGCAGTGAAGTTCCCTGATAGTCCGCAGTTCGGGTGATAGAGGTAACCCCCTGATGGGTCTCCGTATTGGAATCTATTTGCAGACCAGCAACCACTATCATAACGACGAAGACTATCGGCGCTACCACCAGCATCAACACGATCCCTAGCACCAAAACAGTGATTGGCACAGCGCGAGATTTTGGAGTTTTCGGCGCAGTCGCCGAATCGTCACCTAGGCCGGAAAAACTGCCCGGTCCCATACCTTCCGGTCCGCCTGATTGCGGCATCGTCGAGGGTCCGTGCCAAGAATCGTTCCTACCATAACCAGGGGGAACCGGAAATTTTCGTTGCGGCTCCGAGAAAGACGGAGGCTGAGAAGATTCTTCCCCAGAGCTCGGAGATGAACCATTTGCTCCCCCAAAACTGGCATTACTCTCACCGCTAGCTCCATCTATTCTGGGCATTTGCCCCGCAGAAGAGGCAGGCCGAGAGGAGGCCGGCGCACCACCTTGTCGCTGCGCGGCAGGGGTGCCAGAATGCAGCTCGCCATTTAATACCCATTGTTCCTGTTCGCTAGAGTGCGCGCCGTACCTGTTAGGGGTTTCGCCCATAGTTCCTCCCGTTGCTTAGCCTGAGCCCTATTGTAAGCGTTAGCCTCAATTTTCGCCCCAAATAATCATTTGTCCTGGCAGATAGGGGACGAGTTCCTGCCCTCGCGCCACCCGCGAGAGCGGGAATTTAGTAAGTGGAGATACCTCACCGGTGGGGGCAGCGGAAAACACCCGTCCGCGCCCTCGTTCATAAACAGCCAATCGCTGACGCAAACGTTGATTTTCTGCGGCTAAGCGAGCAGCGGCGCGTCGCAATTCCAGCACCCGTTTAATGCCCGCCAGGTTAATGCCTTCTTCTTGGGACAGACGCTGTATTTCTCGCAGTTCTGCGATATCTTCGGCGCTATAACGCCGCCCCCTACCCTTGGTGCGCTTAGGGATAACCAGCCCGATGCGGTCATATTGCCGCAGAGTTTGCGGATGCATCCCCGCCAGCTCTGCGGCTACCGAAATCACATACAGGGTTTCCATCGATCGAGCCCTTAGCTTTTCTCAAGGCCCAAACGAGGATCGAAATCCGGGTGATCGGCTCGGATTGCTTCCCCTAACTGATGGGCAATATCAACTACCCGGCTAGAAGGTTTGCGCGGGTTGACTATCCGGACGGTAGCCACCACATCTAACCCGTCCAAACCTTTCCCGCGCAAACGCAGTTTAGTGCCCGAATCAGCCCCGGCAGGAATCTTAATAGTTGCTGTTTTACCTCCGAGCAGGGGCACTTTCACCGTGGCACCTGCCAGAGCTTCTGCTGCAGTCACCGGCAGGTGCATTTGCAAAGACTTCCCATCGAAGGAATACACCGGATCCGGTTTTACATGCACCGTTACTACCAGGTCACCATTTCCAGCTGGCCCCGGTCGCCCTTTCCCGCGCAGACGCAGCTTCTTACCATCACGGATCTTGCCGGGAATGCGCACGGTCATACTCTTACCATCCACCGTCAACTTCATGGTGCTCCCGGCGATAGCGGTACGAAAATCTAAGGTGACTTCCGCGGCCAAATCTTGACCTTTACCCCCACCGGGAAAGCCGCCAGACCCTGCGCCGAAGGAACCGGGTGCCCCATAGCTGGCGCGCCCCCCTGACGAAAACAGAGAACTAAACATGGAGCCGAGGTCGCCTTCTCCCAGGTTAAACCTAGCGGAGCCGGCCCCGGGAGCGGTTCCGCCCCCAAACATAGCGCCTAATACGTCTTCGAAGCCTCCGGCCCCACCACGACCTGAAGCGGGGCCGGCGCTGAAACGGGCACCACCGCCCGCCATAGCGCGAATCGCGTCATACTGCCGCTTTTGCTCCGGGTCAGACAGCACCTGATATGCCTCCCCGATCGCCTTAAACTTTTCTTCGGCAGCTTTATCGCCGGGGTTTTGATCGGGATGGTATTTACGTGCCAGCTTCCGGTAAGCCTTCTTAATGGCTAACTGATCTGCTTTTTTTGACACCCCTAGGGTGCCGTAAAAATCTTTGCCTATCCAATCTTGTCCAGCCATGAATGCTCACCTCCTTAATCCCTAATCTGGGTTATTGACTATTACTTTCGTTGCCCGTAAAATATTTTCGCCCACTTTATACCCGGGCTGGAGTACCTGGGCGATACTGGGTTCGCCCTCCCCACCACTTTGCGCCATCAGGGCTTCATGCACGTTCGGGTCGAATTCCTCCCCAACGCTGCCGTAGCGAGTTAGCCCAAAGTTGGTTTCCAGGGTATTTTCCAGTTTCTTCGCAATGGCTTCAAAAGGACCTTCCAAATCCCCGGCATCACGCGCTGCTTGCACATCGTCAAGGACGCCCAGCAATACCTGCAATACCGCTTTTTGCCCTTCGCTATGATGAGCCGACATATCGCTCTTACTGCGCTTAACATACCCGGAGTATTCCTGCTGTAAGTTATAGGTTTCCGCTCTTGCGCGCGCCAGCTGTTCGGTAAGCTCTGCCACCTGGGCTTTAAGCTGATCAATCTCCGCAGTAGTCTGCGAATCCGCTTCGGTTTCTGCCGGCACGCTATTTTCCCCTTCAGCGGGTGCCGGGGCATCGACGATATCTTCTCCCAGGCGTGCAGCGAGGTCAACGAAAGCCGCATTTTCATCCGGTTCTTCGTCTTTCTCCACGGCGTCACTGCCTACAGGCGCCGATTCCTTGGAGGCATCCAAGTCCTTCTCAGCGCCCTTTTCTGGCTTTGAATTAGCGGAGCTAGTATCTGGCGCCGGGGAAGCTTCCACCTGATCATCTTGGCCGTTAGTGGTTGCTTCCGGCGTACCTGTTGTACCTGTTGGTTGTGCTTGATCTGACTGCGAGGCGGCAGAATCCGCTGGTTTTTCTGGCTCTGGTTCCGAAGTGGGATGCAATGGGTCTTTCACCTTGATCTTTATCCTCCGTTTCCCATTGTGCTGATCCAAATTCTTACCTCCTGTCCAGGGGCGCCCGCTTTCGCGAGCGCCCCAGACAGTTTGAGACGAAACAGTTACTTGTTTTCGTCCTCTTCGTCGACTACTTCCGCATCGATTACGTCATCTTCTGCCCCAGCGCCAGCATCCTCAGCACCGGAAGCTCCAGATTCTGCCTGGCTTTGTGCGGCTTCTGCCTGGGTCTGCGCATAGAGGGTTTCCCCGATCTTCTGCGACTTGGTGTTCAGCTCTTCCATCGCTGCCTTCACGGCCTCGATATCTTCGCCCTCCAAAGCCTGCTTAACCTTGTCGGATGCTTCCCGCACCTCTTTAGCGATTTCCTCGGGCAGCTTCTCGGCGTTATCTTTTAGCAGTTTCTCGATTGAGTAAACCGTCTGTTCCGCCGAGTTACGCAAATCGGCTTCTTCACGCCGTTTCTCGTCCTCTTCTGCGTGCGCTTCGGCCTCTTTAACCATGCGGTCGATCTCTTCTTTCGAAAGCGCCGACCCCCCAGAAATAGTCATGGACTGTTCCTTATTGGTGTTTTGGTCTTTCGCCGATACGTGCACAATCCCGTTGGTGTCGATATCGAAAGTAACTTCGATCCGGGGAACCCCCATCGGTGCCGGTAGAATCCCAGTCAGTTGGAAGGTGCCCAGTGATTTGTTATCGCGAGTAAAGGTACGTTCCCCTTGGAATACCTGGATTAGCACCGAATCCTGGTTATCTTCCGCAGTGGAGAAGATTTCCGAATGCTTGGTGGGAATCGCGCTATTGCGTTTAATCAGGGTAGTCATTACCCCACCCTTGGTTTCGATTCCTAGCGACAAGGGAGTCACGTCAATTAGGAGGACGTCACTGCGATCTCCCTGAATAATACCAGTTTGCAGAGCGGCACCAGTGGCTACCACTTCATCGGGGTTAACCGACTTATTGGCTTCTTTCCCACCGGTCAAGGTCTTTACCATCTCGGCTACTGCCGGCATCCGGGTAGAGCCACCCACCAGCACCACGTGGTCAATATCAGATACGTGGATCTTGGCATCCGCGATTACCTGCTCGAAGGGCTTGCGGGTGCGTTCTAGCAGATCCTGGGTCATTTCTTCGAAGTGAGCGCGAGTGAGGCGTTCATCTAGGTGTACCGGACCAGACTCGGCCATCGACAGGTACTGCAAAGAAATCTGAGTAGAGGTCGCCGAAGATAGTTCCTTCTTGGCTTGCTCGGCGGCATCACGCAGGCGCTGAATCGCGATCTTGTCGTTTGACAGATCCACCCCGGTATTAGTTTTCACCGTACCGATTAGCCAATCCACGATCCGCTGATCCCAGTCGTCACCACCGAGGCGGTTATCACCGTTGGTCGCACGCACTTCGATAGTGGAAAAGCCGTCCTCATCTTTCATGACTTCCAGCAGGGAAACGTCGAAAGTACCACCACCAAGGTCGAACACCAGGATGGATTCGTCTTTTTCACTCTTTTCCAACCCGTATGCTAGAGCGGCGGCGGTGGGCTCGTTTACCAGACGCAGTACGTTTAGTCCCGCAATTTTACCGGCGTCTTTGGTGGCCTGACGCTGCGCATCGTTGAAGTAGGCCGGCACGGTGATTACCGCGTCCTGTACCGAGTCCCCTAAGTACTCTTCAGCATCTTTCTTCAGCTTGCCCAAAATGAAAGCGCTAATCTGCTGGGGGTTGTATTCTTTGTCGTCAATTTTTACTTTCCAGGAGCTGTCTCCCATATGACGCTTCACGGAGGCGATGGTGCGATCTACGTTAGTTACCGCCTGCCGTTTGGCAACTTCGCCCACCAGAACTTCCCCGGCCTTAGAGAATGCCACCACCGAGGGGGTGGTGCGCTGACCTTCCGCATTGGCGACAATAGTGGGTTGCCCACCTTCTAGAACCGCAATCGCGGAGTTGGTGGTACCCAAGTCAATACCTACTGCACGTGCCATGAATTTTCCTTCCTAAGAATGTATCTAGTTGGTCTTACTAGCTCTAGGTTCTGACGGCTGATGCCCGATACTGTCAGTCTTGGCGCCTTCCGATCAGATTCCATAAACCTTGAGCCTTACGCACTCAAGGTTACCAAATACTGACGAAGTATCAAGCTAAACCTTCAAAACTTGAGTCTAATTAACTCAACTTTAAACAGGCAGTTTTTATTCCCCTATTTCTAAACATTTTTAAGAACAGCCTTTAAAAGTGCGCGCGAACTGGGATTTTACCCTGAACAAAACCGGTTATGGAAAAAGATTTCCCATAACTTAGCCCGCTAAGGTCAAGTTACTTCCCAAATTGCGCTGGGAGCGTATATCTTTTCTAGGTAGGAGCCTTCCGCACAGTAAAGGAGAAATCATGGCAGTAGAACTGGTTGAAGAGTTTAGTGACGAACTCGTAGAGGCATTTTCTC
This sequence comes from Varibaculum cambriense, assembly GCF_032557235.1. Taxonomy (GTDB): domain Bacteria; phylum Actinomycetota; class Actinomycetes; order Actinomycetales; family Actinomycetaceae; genus Varibaculum; species Varibaculum cambriense_C. The sequence continues at coordinate 105,016 of NZ_JAWGMB010000006.1, read as the reverse complement.
GGCTCCTCCCCCAGCTTTCCCAGTCTGCCAAGCAGCTAAGCCCTCAGCAGATAAAAGAATTCTGCGTCCAAGAGGGGGTTTACCTGTTGCTCTTTCGCTCCGAAGAGGGAGAAATCTTAGGGATGCTCTCCTTAGCAACCTTCAAAATCCCTACCGGTAAGCGGGCCTGGATCGAGGACGTGGTGGTAGATTCAGCTGCCCGCGGTCAGGGAGCGGGGCAAAAACTAGTAGAGGCAGCAGTGCGCCACGCCAAAAAGGTCGGAGCTAAAACGGTGGATCTCACCTCCCGCCCCTCGCGCGAAGCCGCCAACCGGCTATATCGGCGCTGCGGATTTAAACAACGCGAAACCAACGTTTACCGTTACGCGGGATAGTTTAGTCTCCCCTTGTATCTGCACAAACATATAGCTACTAAAACTCAAAGCCGTGAGTACGCCGGCAAAGTTTACCCTGCGATGCAAGATAAAACACATTAACAAGTTTGGTAACCATATTTGCTGATAAACCCATTTTATTTTGGTTTTTCCCCAAAGCCACCACGGCGTAAAGCGTGAGTTAGCTAGCAATGTTGCCCAAAGAGAGTAGGGATCAGGTAACAATAGGGGCAAAAGCAGTCGAGAAATAAGGAACGATTACATGAGTGTCCTGTCCATTCCCAGCGTAGGACTTTCCACCGGATATCAGATTCCGCAATTTGGTTTTGGAACTTACAAAATTGCCCCGGAAGATTGCGTAGATGCAGTTAAATACGCTTTAGATCTCGGCATTCGCCATATCGATACCGCGCAGATGTATCACAATGAAGCAGAAGTGGGACGTGCTATTGAAGAGTCCGGGATTCCCCGCGACGAAATTTTCTTGACCACCAAGCTCAATAACGACAAGCATCTGCCCGAAGACGCCCGGAAGTCTTTCCGACAGAGCCTGGAAGATCTACGCACCGACTATGTGGATCTATTTTTGATTCACTGGCCGCTTCCCACTCTCTACGGTGGAGATTTCGTGCAGACCTGGCGCACTCTACTGGAGTTCCAGTTCGATAAGACCGCCCGTACTGTGGGGGTTTCTAACTTCCAGATCAACCACTTGGAGCGTTTGATCGCGGAGACGGGAGTAACCCCGGCTGTCAACCAGGTAGAGATTCACCCCCAGTTTGCCAATAACGAGCTGCGGGCTTTCCATAGTCAGCACCAGATCGTGACCGAAGCCTGGTCGCCACTAGCTCGCGGCAATGTTTTAGGGGAAGAAAAAGTACTGGCGGCAGCCAAGCGCCTCGGGAAAACGCCTGCCCAGATAGTACTGCGTTGGGGTATTGAACGCGGAGACGTCCTCTTCCCCAAGTCGGTTCACCCCGACCGGATTAAAGAAAACCTGGATATTTTTGATTTCCAACTAGATGACCAGGCTAAAGCCGATCTGGATTCTTTAGATAAGGGCGAGGCGGGACGCTCCGGTTCCCACCCCGACACCATGGATCGCCTCTAACCCTCCGTATCTGCAGCGACAAGCAGCAATTACTGTCAAAACCCGGGAATAGCTTGGTGCGGTGGTAAATGCGAGTATTACCGCAGAGGCAAGCTCTTACGGTTGGTGCGGTAAAAGCGCTCGGGGCTCTGGTGAGCCTTGCTGCGCTCGGCTCAAGTCGCCCTCTCGCATCTTTTACCACGCCAACCACGATTACTAACGCAGCTTAGGGGTTATTCAATCCCAGCAGTGGGCGGGGGTTAGATTTTATCCGAGTAGGTGCGGTGGGCATAAGATTTCGGGGAAAGACCGAAGTCTTTCCCCGAAATCTTGGGCGGGAGGAAAAATCTAGCCCCCGCGTTAATACAGGCTAGTTTTCGCGATTGGCGTGGTAGTAGTTGATCAGGGCTTTAGTAGAAGGATCTTGTTGTTCCAAGACCTCTTTATCACCGGCGATTGCCGGAGTGAGCGCCTTGGCAAGCTGTTTACCCAGTTCTACGCCCCACTGGTCGAAACTGTTAATCCCCCACACTACCCCTTGGGTAAAGGTGATGTGTTCATAGAGGGCGATCAGCTGTCCCAGTACCGCCGGTGTTAGCCGCGGCGCCATGATCGAGGTAGACGGCTTGTTTCCGGGGAATACCCGGGCAGGGACGATAGGTTCCGCAGTACCTTCGGCACGTACCTGATCAGCGGTTTTACCGAAAGCTAGCGCCTGGGTTTGGGCAAAGAAATTACCTAGGAATAGCTCGTGCTGATCATTGTCTCCATCTTTGAGCGGCCAGGTGGGGTTGGCGAAAGCGATAAAATCGGCGGGAATCATTTGGGTGCCCTGGTGAATCAGCTGGTAAAAAGCATGTTGCCCGTTAGTGCCGGGCTCTCCCCAGAAGATTTCGCCAGTATCATAGGTTACCGCTGCCCCATCCCAGCGGACGGCCTTACCATTGGATTCCATAGTTAGTTGCTGGAGGTAGGCCGGGAACCGGTGCAGATATTGCGAATAGGGCAAGACCGCGTGGGTAGGAGCGTGCAAGAAGTTGCGGTACCACACGTTGATGAGTCCCATCAGAATCGGAACATTCTCGCTGAGCGGAGCCGTCCGGAAATGCTCGTCCATCGCGTACATACCGGATAGAAAATCGGAGAATCCTTCTTTACCGATCGCGACAGCCAGGGCGGTGCCAACTGCGGAATCTACCGAGTAACGTCCTCCTACCCAATTCCAAAAACCAAAGGCGTTATCTGGATCAATACCAAATTCGGCTACCGCCTCCAGGTTAGTAGACACTGCCACGAAATGCTTGGACACTGCCTGCCGGGAATCCTCATCAGTAGGCTGCGATCCACTATCTTTGCCTTCCCAGATTCCGCGTGCAGCCAGCTGGTCTAATAGCCAACTGCGGGCACCGCGGGCATTGGTGAGGGTTTCCAAAGTGGTGAAAGTCTTGGAGGCCACGATAAACAAGGTGGTTTCGGGATCCAAGTCCTTCACTTTTTCGCATAGATCCGTAGGATCAATATTGGATACGAAGCGGCATTCAAGTCCGGTTTTAACATAGGGAAGCAACGCTTCGTAGGCCATCGCCGGCCCTAAATCCGAACCTCCGATTCCGATATTCACCACGGTAGTGATGGGTTTTCCAGTAATTCCGAGCCAGGCTCCACTGCGCACTTTTTCCGCAAAAGCATAAACCCGCTCTAAAACGGCGGCTACATCGGCGCTAACGTCCTGCCCATCAACTTCGAGTTTCTCTTTCCCAGGACGCCGCAGCGCGGTATGGAGTACCGCACGATCCTCGGTGGTATTAATATGTTCCCCTGCGAACATGGCATCACGATGAGCCTCGACTTTGGTTTGTGCCGCCAGGCGTGCCAGTGCCTCCAATATGGGAGCGGTTACCAAGTTCTTTGACAAGTCAACCCGCAAATTCGCGGCGGTAAAACTAAGCTGTTCGGCGCGGTCTGGTTGTTGTTCAAACCAACCGGCAAGATCCGGTTGGAACGATTCGGCAAGATTAGTTAACTCTTGCCACGCCTGGGTAGTACTGGGGTCAATCGGAGCGCCCATGTTTTCTCCTGTTCGAATTGGTATAGGTTATAGGTCGGTTATCGGCAATGGTCGGACTGCAATATCCCATTCATCACGGGAAACGACCGAGATAATATCAACCAGTGGCAACCACCATTGGCTGAGGGGGCGACGCACCTCGGGATCAACCTTTTGCTGCATTTGCAGCAGCGGGAAAGACTCAATCCCCTCTGCTGACAGCCCCACCCCCAAGGGCTCGCTGCGATTTTGCGCGAATTGCTCGCTGAGCTCCTGAATCGCTGCCCGCACCAGGCGAGTAGCTAAGATGCGGTCAAAGGGCGAAGGCTCTCCCCCTTGCTGCAAGTGCCCCAGAGCCGAGTGGCGTACATCGAACATCCCTTGCGATTCTTGGGCAAACACGGAGGCTATGAATTCTCGATCATATCTGCCTCCGGCCTCTTCATTATGTAGTACCAGGCACAGGCGGCGACCGTCACGGAAAGAATCCCGCATCATTTTCACATCGTTCGCTAGATCTTGCAGGTCATATGGGAATTCATCAAGGTAGACTAACTCCGCCCCCGCGGCGATACCGGACATTAAGGATAGGTATCCGCAGTGCCGCCCCATCGCATCAGCTACGAAACAACGCCGAGAAGCTGCCGCAGATTCTCGGATACGATCTAACGCCCAGACCGCATTATTGAGGGCAGAATCTGCGCCGATAGAAAGCTCAGATCCCGGCAAGTTATTGTCGATTGATGCCGGAATGCAAATCATCGGAATATTAAACGCCGGGTAGCGGGAGGTTTCCTGCCGCATCTGATTGATCGACAGGTAGGCGTTGTAGCCACCGATTACGATTAGGGCGTCAATGCGCTGCTCTTCCAGAGCTCGCCCTATTGCGTAGTATTCTTCTACCCGAGGAATGGGGCGCAAAGTCCCAAGTTCCGCTCCTCCATCAAAGCCCCAGCCTTCAACATCTTCCCAAGCTAGCTGCTTAACCTTTCCAGACATGAGCCCTTCAAAGGAACCGTAGATTCCCAGCATTTCAAACCCACAGTCTATGCCTTGACGCACTGCGGCTCGAGCAGCGGTATTCATTCCGGGAGCAAGTCCGCCTACGTGCATAATGGCTACCCGCCGGGCATTATCGGGTAGTTCGTCTTGCTGGGGCGGAGTAGACATTACTTCATTAATGGCCAGCATTTCGCTGAATGAACGTCCTCGCGCCTTAACTGCCTTTTCGTATTCTTGAGCTTTCGTAAACTTGGCAACCGCACGAGTATCGTTTACTGCTTTCATCAAAGGCAAGCGGGCAACCCGGTTATTACGAGCCCCAATGATAACCGGCTCGGAATCTTGGTCTTGGTTTAGCACTTCATACACTGCCGCATACCCCAGGGCAGTGGGCATCCACCGATCATAGGCTGAGGGCGTGCCCCCGCGCTGTACATGCCCCAAGATAGTCAGATGCGGACGCTCTCCGGTTTCTTGCTCGAGGGCATCGCACACATCGTTTGCAGTAATAGGATTACCTTGATGATCGATAGCGCCTTCGGCCACCAACACGATGGATTCGCGCCTGCCTGCCTTGCGTCCAGCTTCCAGTTTTTTCGTCAGGATTTTCTGCCACCCTTGTTCAGGAGGAGCTTCGGGGATGAATACATAGTCGCAACCCCGGGCAACCGCACTCATCAGCGGTAGGTATCCGCAATGTCGTCCCATAACTTCTACTACGAAAGTGCGGCGGTGGGAGGCCGCGGTAGAGGAAAGTTCATCCAAAGCCGCCAGGATCCGCTGGAGGGCAGAATCGGTGCCTATGGTCATATCAAAGCCAACTAAATCATTGTCGATAGAACCAACCAGGCCGGCTACCCGCAACTTTTCATGTCCAGCTACCTGTTCGGGGGTTAGTTCCCCTAATTGCACCAGTTCTTCTAGGAGGCTAGGCCATTCTTCTTGAAACTCGTTAGTACCCGCTAGCGAGCCGTCTCCCCCAATAGAAATCAGGCGATCTATACCGTTTAAAACCAGGTTTTTAGCGGCTTTGCGCAGTCCAGAACGTTCGCGAAACTCTTTACAGCGGGCAGTCCCAATGACTGTGCCCCCCTTATTGAGCACACTAGATACATCTGACCATCCCATCGGTTTGATCATCTCACCGCCGGTAACAGCTCCCTGCCAACCTTCAAGGATCGCATAGGGCTGCGCACCCATTTTTAAAGCGGTCCGCACGACCGCCCGTACCGCAGCATTCATCCCCTGGGCATCCCCACCCGAGGTTAAGACTCCTAAACGCTTCGGTTCGGCTTGCGTGGAGTGACCCATTATTCCTCCTCTGGAAGGCTGGTACCTAGGCGCTTCCCCTGGCAACCAGCGTCATCATTTTGTCAACTTCTTTCGGATCTGGGGCAGTGATCTTTTCGCCAGATAAGAATTTGCCGAGCGCCTGGGCGTAAAGCTGCCCGCTTACTTCGGGATTAAAATCGATAGAGGTAAGTGGCGGGTTGAAGAGTTGACCTTCGGGGGCATTACCTACCCCGATAACGGCACAATCATTGGGAACCATGCGTCCACACATCCTAAGCGCCTGGATAACCTCCATCGCCAGGAAATCGTTATGGCAAATAAACCCGTCAACCCCGGGATTCTTTGAAAACAGCTGCACTAACTCTCCGGAAAGATTGGGAGAATTGTATTCGGTAGTCAGCATAGTGGGCGTGGGACAACCTCCGAAAATACACCCTTGCAGCACTCCGGCATATCGTAACTGGTTTAGGTTTTCTAGCAAGGGGTCAGAGGAACACAGGTACACCAAGTTGCGATGACCTGAGGAGACCATTCGGGATGCCATCGCCCGTCCGGAGGCACCATATAGCGCTGCCACCACCGGATACGCCGGAGAGTCAGTAGCAAAAATTGCTGGCTCGACCTGTACTCCCAGGCTTTGCAACTGTTTATTTTGCTCTTTACTAAAGGGAACCAGTGGCAAAATCGGGCCAATTAGCTTTGCACTGTCCGCCAAAGCATCAACATCGAGCTTATCGGTCTCTATCTGGACAGGGATTAAGTCAAATCCCATCTTGGCGGTTTCAAAGGCGGTGCGTATCGCCATGCTAAGTAACGGAGAATCATACGGCATCGGAGGGCTCACGAACAGAAAACGCTTCGCTTGTGTCTTAGCATTCTTCGCCACTGTGACCCCCTTCTGTCGACGCCAATTCTGCTAGGTTACTGAGCATCTAACTCACTACTCAATACTAGCCTATTTCTTGGTATCGACCAGACGAAAAAGGTCGGGGCGGACGCTTCTTCTTCGCGTCCGCCCCCGAATAGACCGACCGGATCTGAGATTTCCAGGTTCGAGTCACCTGTTAAAACCTTTAGGTCAGCCGGGTTTTAGGTTAGGCATCTTGTTCTAGACGCTTAGCCAGGTTCTCAACCAACACATTCATGAAGCCATCGGTATCCAACCAGGGATGGTCCTCATCGATCAGGCGAGCTAGGTCTTTGGTCATTTGCCCGCCTTCAACAGTAGAGACAATTACATCCTCTAAGGTCTGCGCGAAGTGAGAAACCTCGGGAGTATTGTCTAGATTGCCGCGATGAGCCAGACCGCGGGTCCATGCATAGATAGAGGCAATCGGGTTGGTGGAGGTTTTTTCTCCCCGCTGCCAACGGCGATAGTGTCGAGTTACCGTACCGTGTGCTGCTTCGGCCTCGACAGTGCGCCCATCGGGAGTCATGAGTACCGAAGTCATCAGCCCTAGGGAACCGAAACCTTGCGCTACGGTATCGGATTGCACATCACCGTCATAGTTCTTACAGGCCCAAATATATCCGCCTTCCCATTTAAGGGAAGAAGCCACCATGTCATCAATCAAGCGGTGTTCATAGTGCAGGCCGGCTTCCTCGTATTGCTCTTTGAATTCGCCGTCATAGACGTCGGCGAAAATATCCTTAAACTGCCCGTCATAGGCCTTCAAAATCGTATTCTTGGTAGACAGGTAAACCGGGTATCCCCGCAGCAGGCCATAACGGAAACAAGCGCGAGCGAAATCTTTGATGGAGTCATTGAAGTTGTACATACCCATGGCAACTCCCCCACCTTCGGGGTATTCAACAATGGTATGTTCTATAGGCTCGGATCCATCTTTCGGTTGGAAGGTAATGGTTAGGCTCCCGGCACCGGGGATTTTGAAATCAGTGGCCTTGTATTGGTCACCGAAGGCGTGTCGGGCAACCACAATCGGCTTTGTCCATCCACCCACCAGGCGCGGCACATTGCTCATAATAATGGGTTCGCGGAAAATAACCCCGCCGAGAATGTTGCGGATAGTACCATTGGGCGATTTCCACATTTTCTTGAGCCCAAACTCTTCCACCCGCGCCTCATCCGGGGTGATAGTTGCACATTTAACCCCGACGCCGTGTTCTTTAATCGCATTGGCGGCATCAATCGTGACCTGGTCTCCGGTGGCATCTCGGTTCTCTACGCTGAGGTCGTAGTAACGAAGATCCACATCCAGATAGGGAAGGATTAGTTCGTTACGGATTTTTTGCCAAATAATGCGGGTCATTTCATCGCCGTCTAGTTCAACGACTGGGCCGGCTACTTTGATCTTTGCCATGAATAACTCCAAAGCTAGTAGTTTTAAGTCCTTGGTCTTAACTTTACTCGATATCGAGATAAATTAGCAATGGCTGGCGGTGTGACCGGAGAGGCGAAGTCTGCGGTTATCCGCCTCAAACATTGTTCCCCCGCAAGATTCTGCGTGATGGTAAATCCTACTCACGCGGTAGCTTCGTACCTTAAATTAGCTATATGCAGATTCAGATTGGCAAAACCCCTGTTTCCAGGCCTCGGCCACTTATCTGGCTAGAGGCCGGACTGGGCGGGTCTATGCGTAGCTGGAACCTGACTTTCCCGATTCTTAGCCGTGCTTTTTACTGCGCTCGCTCAACCCGCTCCCCGATTTTGCACCCCGAAGAGGGGGCGGAAGTGACTTGGCAAAGCCTAGTGGCGGAGATGAGAGCGGGCGGAGAAGAAATTGCTCGCCACCTGGGCGCCACTTTTGAACATCCACTACCCATGGTACTGGTGGGGCACTCCTATGGGGCAATGCTGGTACGAGTTTGGGCGGCACAAATATTAAAGTCCCCCACTTCCTCCCGGGTGCAGCCAGTTGGAATCGTACAGATAGACCCCTCTTTCGAGGGAAACAACGAGGGCGCCAGTCCTCTCTATCAAAAGCTGGAGCAAAAGATCCTCGCCTGGATTTACCGCGGAGCCGCCCGCGAGCAACCTTCCTTTTACTTGGCTTGGCAAGATCTCCAAGAGATTGATTTACTGGATCGTCAGCTCCCTCAATTGGTGATTTCTGCTGCCCACCACCGCAATAGCAACACCTGGCAGGGACTGACTTCCTTTGCTCGCGCGATCGATGCCCGCTTGGTGCGCGCCGATTCTTCCCGCCATCACCTGCAACTATTCGATCCGGTAACCGTGGCCAGTCAGATCATAGACTTTGCGAGGCAAATCAACGTTCAAACAAAAAGCACAGATAACTAGCTAAGACTTCTGGAAGCCACCAACGGCTATAGAGAAAAACTTAAGGGCGGGGACGCTCGAAATCTGCGTCCCCGCCCAAAAGATACTACCACCTGCGCTTAGTCGGCGCCATTAAGAGTCTCGGCATTGCCCTCGATCTGGCGAGAGCCACGCTGCACCGCAATCTTGCGAGGCTTAGCTTCCTCTGCCACCGGGATAACCAGCTTGAGCACCCCGTCCACATACTCGGCCTCAACTTGGTCAAGAGCCACTCCATTACCCAAGGTGAGCTGGCGAGCGAAAGTACCGAAGGGACGCTCATGAGTCAGCCACTGGGCACCGGTGATTTCGGGGGATTTGCGCTCGGCACGAATAGTGAGAGTGCGATCCTCGATATCGATGTCTACGCTGGCCGGATCCACCCCCGGCAAATCGAAAAGGGCAATAAACTTTTCTCCATCACGATACAGATCCAAAGGCATAGCTGCCCGGGAAGGCCCTTGGCGCATCGCGTCATCAAAAATCGCTTCCATCTGACGGAAGGGATCATACCTGCGAACCATGATTACTCCTTACCCCCGCGAAGTGGCGGGAAATCTTCTTACCGAGATTCTCTCGGCCTCACGGATCCCATTCTGGCACTCTCCATACCCTAGTGCTAGCCAATTATTCTGAAGGCGAAAAGTTAAGTCTAATAGACTCAACTTTTAATTATCTCCCCCAAAGCCCTCCCCCTATTCCCCGATTTTCCCGTTGAACAGCCAATATGTATTACTATCCGCAACCGCCAGTGACAGTAACCCAAAACGCCGCCCCAAAGACGCCCTAAAACCAGTCGTTACTGAGAAAATAGGAATATGAGCACGCGATACCTACCTTTATTTGTCTACGGCACCTTGAAACTCGGTTCTCGCGGCTTTGGCTCCAGTCTGAAAGCCGTGGTGACCGAATTCGGCCCGGCCTATCTGCGGGAAGCCTCCCTATATATTGGGGCGTCCTATCCGATGGCGATCCGCTCCATCGGCGGTACCGGCATTGTGGGGCAAGTACTCCTGATCGAACAGCGTTTATTTGAAGAAACCCTAGAAGAACTCGACGAATACGAAGGATACCTAGGGGAAGGCGACCCCAATAATATGTACACCCGGCAAATCGTGCGGGTAGAGGTATTCCCCGACAAAGACAGCACCTGGGAAGGTCCCACCCAAGAAGTGCAGGCCTATGTTTATATGGCTACTGCGGACTCCTTCCGCGACCATCGCGATGAACTGGTGCTCTCCCCCAGCGGAGATTGGGATAACCACGAGGAAGAATGGGAAGAGCTCTCCCCCGCCCTCGAAGACACGCAAGACCCCAATATCGATGAGCGTTTCAGCGACGATGAGGACGAGCTAGACCGCTAAAGCCGAGCTGGCCACTACTTAGCGCCCGTACCCCCTGCAACCAAGGATTGCTGATACTTCATCATCACTTGCTGCTGTAAGTTTTGCGCCGCCAGGAACCAACGTCCCTCATCTTCTTGCCACGCCATAATTTGCAGCGGAGTGCCCTGCTTATCCTTAATCAAAACCGCCTTTGCTCCGCCGGCATCTGCCTTAGTTTCTGGGGAGAACCTCAGATCTGCTAACTTCACCGAGGGCGACTGCTCAGACTGTGCAAAGGTTTTCTCAACTGCCTGCGTGCACTGCTTGAGGCTATTTTCATCGGTTTTTTGGCTAATCGCTTGTACCAATTGCCCCCGAGCCTCCTCAGAACTTAAAGCACAAATAGTTTGCGCATCCTTTTCTAGCAGCGCCCCGTAATAAGCTTTTGCTCCTTCCTGGGGAGAGGGGGCGCCCGCGGGAGTAAAAATCTTTTGCCAAACGCCACTGGCGTACAGCGCAATCCCCATAGCGGCCACTATTGCCACTATCCCCAATGTCCAGGAAATAACGGTGCGCGAACGGGAATGAGTTTTCTCAATTTGACCGGTCTTCTTCAGGGCAATCTGATCAACATCAAAGGCAGTACCCGAACTGGAGTCCCCGAGCTCTTCGCGGTCAACGTGTCCGCCAACCTGATTTCCCCAAACCCGCTTACTCCCTTCGCTGCCAACTTCAGGATCTACCTCATCTTTCGCTGCCCTGCCGCCAGCTAGCGGCAAAATTTCAGGAATCTGAAACTCTTCGTCAGCGCTACCCTCGCCCTCGGTAACTAGATCCTCGCCCGGGCAGTCCGTATCATCCTCGGCGTCGCCCTCTCCGCTCGTAGCGGTTTCCTCCGGCGGTTCCTGCTTGTCTGTCTGCTCATCCTCACCGGGGGTATCTAGCTGCGAGCTATGCTCCTTCTTAGCAGCAGGGAGGGTAGCATTTTTCTGACCTTTCTCTGAGGGTGAAAGGTCAGCCTTACTTAAGGAACTGATATCTGCAGCATCATCGCTATGCTCAGCGGTTCCTTCTTCATTTTGTCGGTTAGCCATAGGGTGATCCTACCGGGAAAACCAGCTTAGATGCTCATTGAATTAACATAAACGCTGGCTTGGAGAAGCATCATCCGATATCCTGAAAGCAGGTCACTAAAGATCAGGAATACAAAAATTGCTGGTTATAGGCCGTTGAAAGCATAACGTTACCAACCAAGTAGGGATAGGAATAATGGCAAATAGCAAACAAGATAAGAAGACCCCGACCGTAGTACCCACCACTGAAGAAGCCAAAGAGCTAATCCCTGCAAATAACGTTGCCGAGGATCAGGGACAGGGACTAACGACCGTTGCCGACCAGGTAGTTGCCAAAGTTGCTGGTCTGGCCATAAAAGAGATCCCCGGAGTGTACGATCTGGGCAACTCCGCCGCCCGCGCCCTGGGGGCTTTGCGTTCCAAAGTCGGAGCCTCCGAAAGCATTACCCAGGGTATTTCGGTAGAAATCGGGCAGACTCAAACGGCACTGGACGTAGTGCTGATTGTGGAGTACCCCTACCCGGTACACGAAGTAGCCGATAAAGTCCGGGAAGCTATTTTCTCGGCTATCGAGGGACTAGTAGGACTAGAAGTTACCGAAGTAAACATCAAGGTTACGGATGTGCACGTACCGGACGATGACGACAATGAAGAAGACGAAGACAAGAAGGATAAAAAGGATCTGAAGTAACCGTCACCGGAAAGGAAAATAATATGACCACCATAGCTGGTATTTTTTGTGGTGCTTTTCTGGCATATATGGCCGTAGCTCACGGATTCTTTGGTTTCTTAGTCGCCATCCTGTTTATGGCCATCGGGGCGGTATTAGGCAGGGCTGCTTCGGGAAAGCTAGATCTGAAAGGCGTGGGTGAAGCCCTAATCGGCAAGCACACTACCACCTCCGATTAAGAAGGAGGAGTAATGAATTCCGATAAGGAACCAAGCGAACTTGCGGGAATCACCACGGTGTCTGCGCGCGCTATCCAAACCATTGCGATGGCGGCTACCTCGCAGCGAATCAGTGTCCCCGGTGAGCGAATCAAAGTTTCTACTCGTGACGACCAGGGACTGTTGGGCATAGATATTTCTTGTCCCCTCAGCTCCCAAGTCGTAGATACTATCGTTAACACCTCTGATACCTCCGTGTTTTCCTTGGCAGACGCGGCGCGGCGTGACATCGTTACCCGCGTTGGCCAGATCGCGGGAGTAAAAGTCGGACGGGTAAATCTGCGTTTAACTGGAATCTATAAGCATCAGGAACGGAGGCAGCTGCAATGAGTAACCAATCCAGCAAATCCGGTCCTTACGTCTCTTATCTGGTCCGGCGGCAGACCCATTCCTCGCGCGCTTTGAGCAGCGTTATTTTAGCGATCCTCATAGTTGCCGCTCTGGGGTTTTTAGCTACCGAGGGCGTGCTGGCGTTAGCTGGGAAAGACCCCTTGCTGGTAAACCCGGCTGATATGTGGGAGCAAGGATTTGCATCTTTGAGTAATAGTCACCGTCCCCTAGCGATTATCGTAGGGGTGCTGCTAAGCCTCTGCGGAATATTATTGCTAGCTAAAGCAGTGCTGCCGGGTACTTTAAGTAAACATGCCCTAAGTGACGAACGCGTTGCCTACGTTGTGGATGACGCGGTGGTCGCCGCGGGTATTTCTCGTTTAGTACGTGAAGAGGCGGGACTGCCACAAGGAACCGTCTCTACCGCAGTTAGTAAAAGGCGTTCGGTAAGTACTATTATCCCTAGTACTGGGCGCCCCTTAGACCAAGCCCAAATTCAACAGGTGGCAAGCGATGAAATAGCTTCCTGGCAGCTGAGGCCGCGGCTAAAATCAGCAGTTAAGATCGCTACCGAAGGGAGGCTCGAAAAGTGAAAAAACTACCCCGAGCCTTGAATCGGATCTTACTGTTTATTTTTGGCTTGCTGTTTCTTGTCGCCGGAGTTTCAATTACCGCCGCTGCGACCTCAACCTCGATTCACCGCCGCCTTCTTGGCTACCGCTCAAAAATAGAGTCCGCATTTACCACCCTGGCTAGACAGTCCACCTTCCAGGTGCAAGGCAGAGAGATTTCCGCGGTTCAAGCAGGAGCCCTAGCCTTGGGAATCTTGGTGATCCTATTGCTAATAGTCTGGGTGTTTTCCCAAGGTGGCGGCAAGATTCGCTCGCTGGCTTTAAATAAGGCCGGAAAGGATTCTGACAAAGAGGGCGAGACTACTGCCGAATTAGGGTTAATCCAGGACATAATCGAGAGTGAAGTGGCTAGTAGTCGCGACATTGCCTCTCTAAAAATCTCTTCATGGGAGGTAAAAAAGCGTCCAGGACTGGCGCTAACCGCCGCGGTTTACAAGGGAACGAACCCTCGCGCAGTTAAGATAGAAATTGATCAAGCGATTACGAAGTTAGATCAAGTGTTAGGAATAAAAATGCCGATTCTGGTGCAACTAACCACGAACTGGCGAACCAATTTAGGATCTGCGGATCGCGTAGATTCATAAAATATAAAAGGAGAACAACATGGGACTGGACGACAAGATTAAGAACTCTGCAGAGGACTTGGGCGGCAAAGCAAAAGAAGCTGCCGGCAAAGTTAGCGGAGACAAGAACGTAGAAGCCGAAGGCAAAGCTGACCAGGTGGGTGCAGAAATCAAAGATAAGGTTTCTGAATTCTCCGATAAAGCCAAGGACATGGCCGAAGAAGCCGGCGCTAACCTAAAAGCTGCTGCCGAAAAAATCAAGGAAGGTTTCTCTGGCGATAAGTAAATCCAGAGAAAACTAAGCTTTAAAATAGCTATATAAAAGGATCGGGAGGCAATCGCCTCCCGATCCTTTTATGTCCCACTCCCCTAGCGTTTACGTTTATAAACCCCGTTTAGAAACCCGCAAGCGGCCAGTTTATCGTTAATGCTTAGCTAATCCAGTAGGGAGGGCAAAACTTTGGTTTCCTCACCAATGCGCATATCGGCGATTTTACCGGCTGCGCGCAGCTCTTTCAGCCGGGGAACCACTCGCCGGGAAATACCCCAAGGATCAATCGTGTTTAGGTAAATCCGGGTACCGCCCTCAAAACCCGCCAAAGTTGAAATTCGCCATTTCAGTAAGATCCGCCAGCGCATGGGAGTCGAAACCGATAGCGGACGGTGATACCACTCTTCATTGCAAGGTACATCAGCGCCGGTAGCAGCATGGATAGCGTGCAAAATATCAGAAACTGCCCGCGTCTTCTTTTCTTCCGCGTCCCAGGGATTACAGGGCTTACCGAGCGGCCAGACCGCGATCGTAGGATAACGGTGCCCCACCCCCGCCATCGCAATTGCGTCCTCGTTTTGCGCCAAGATCAGCCCGCGAGTAGCCCGAATCTTCAAAATGGTGTGGTAAATATCGGGGTCTTTGCGCAGCCGTTCGCGTTCCTGAGTGGTCTGAACGGGGAATTCGTCAATCGCTACCAGTTGCTTATGTAGGTGATCGAAACTGGCACCCGCCGGTTTTAGCCAATTTTGAAAAGCCGCCACATATTTGACGGCAGGATCCAGATCGTACAGATCTCGCAGTGCCTTCGCCGTGAAGGCAATATAGGCATGATGCTCATCAGGAGTCAGAGTACCCGCGGAAGCCAGCTGCGAGGAGTTAGTGGCTCCCGGAACGAAATGCCGATTAGCCACAATCAGATCATGTCCACCGGAGAAGAACGAGTTCGCTTGCCCCAACATTTCGGGTTCGCTGAGGCTATTTATTTCCTCGTCATTCATCCCATATTGGTGCAGCTTCGCTCGCACTACCCGCAACACATGGTCATAGCCGGTAGGGGTAGAAAGGTATTCCGCCAGGTGCTGGCGTTCTTTGTCGGATGGTTCATGGCCATGATTAAGATGCCAGTACTGATAGGAAACGATCTCAAATAGATTCGGGATCCGGCGAAAATCGGCCGGGTATTTACTAAGCTGATCGGCCGCTAGCCCTTCTACAATCTGGAAATTTCCGAAAGTGGTAGTCTTATCTGCTGGCAGATCTGGATCACCTAAGACAATTCGAGATTTTTCGGGCGGGGTTTCTAAATAGCGGTCAGAGCAGAAGGCACAACTGGCAGTATGATCCTTGGCGCTAATGGGAGTGGGGTTAACTTGAGGCTTGGAAAGCGGGCGATGCCCCCGACCCGGTACCGTCCACACCTCGGTTCCAGTTAACTGATTTCGTTGCTTAACGGTTCCATCTGCCAGTTTAACTAATGCTCGTGCGGCTGCTGCTTCCTCTTTTGCCATACTTCCACCCTAGTTGCCTATTGCTACTTTTTCGCCCACTCCCAGCGCGTGTAAGTCAGATGCTTTAAATGCGGGGGGTCTGGTTTATAGTGAGCGGAAGGGGGAAGGAGGTAAGTTGATTAAATATCTGGGGTCAAAACGGAAGCTGGTACCAGCTTTAGGAAGCATTGCTAGTGCTGCTGGCGCGCGGAGCGCTCTCGATCTTTTTTCCGGTACCACTCGGGTCGCCCAAGAGTTTAAACGCCGGGGGATCTTCACCACTGCCTGCGATCTTGCTTCCTATAGTTACCAATTGGCACGCACCTATATCGAAACCGATGGGGACAGCGTTGACCTTGCCGGTTTGGCAACGCACTTAGAGGCAATGAGCGCCCTTAAAGGTAAAGAGGGATACTTCACCGAAACTTTTTGCCGCCAGGCCCGGTTTTTTCAGCCCCATAACGGAAGGCGTATCGATGCTTGCCGAGATTACCTGGTTGACCTGCAAGATGATCCCTTATTCCCGATATTATTAACTTCTCTGATGGAGGCCGCCGACCGCGTAGATTCCACCACGGGAGTCCAAATGGCGTATCTGAAGAAGTGGGCGTCGCGTTCCTATAACCAATTGGAGCTGCGTTTGCCGCAGCTGCTGCCGGGAAAGGGGCAGGCCTTACAAGGAGACGCCCTCAAACTGGTTGACCAGGTACCCCAAGTAGATCTCGCATACCTCGATCCCCCCTATAACCAGCATCGTTACTTCACGAACTACCATATTTGGGAAACCTTAGTGCGTTGGGATGCCCCGGAGGCCTACGGCGTGGCGCGCAAAAGGATCGATGCGCGCGGTGATCAGCACCGTTCAGTATTTAATTCCAAACGCACTATGGCGCAAAGTTTCTTTTCCTTGCTTGGCCGGGTACGCGCCCAAACCATAGTGGTTTCCTATAATGACGAAGCTTGGATTGGCGAGGACGAGATGGTTAACGCCATCCTAGAGGCTGGATTTGCCCAGGTAAAAAAGTTTTCGTTTTCACAGCGCCGCTATGTGGGGGCAAAAATCGGAATCTATGACCCGCAAGGAAAGAAAGTGGGCAAGCCCGGCGCGGATCGAAATATTGAGAATGTGTTTGTGGGTGGCAACCCTACCATTCTGTCTCAAATCAGCGCGGCCTTATCCTCTTAAATCAGTCTACAGTTAGAGATTTTAGTATTGGAGCCAGCCTTTAGCCTGCTGGGAGAGCTGCTGCAACAAAGATATGGCCTCTTGCGCCCGCGCTGCCGGTACCATCAGGTGGTCATGGTGCAGTCCGGATAAAACATTGCAGGGAATAGATTGGCTGGCCAGCTGGGAAGCAACCGTAAAAGTCAGCCCCGTTTCTTCTAGCGAGACATCACAATCCAAAGTAATCCGACGATAGATCTTTTTCCCCGTGTCCAGACCTGCTGCTTTTGCCTGTTCTAAGGGAACGATTAGGGTGAGTCCTTCTTCTTCTTTTATCTGTGCAAACGGCTCTAAGCCCGCGGGCAGACCATCCCGCTCCGACAAGAACACATACTTGCCACACATATGGGGATGAAGCTTAGACAATGCTAGATCAAAGTCAGAATACGAACTCATAGTTTTAAGTTAGGGGGCTAAGCCCTACCCGTGCTTTCTAGTCTCACTCTGCGGTCGATTTTTACCGGTTGCAGCAGGTAAATACCAAAACTTTCAGGCTGCGTTCAGCAACTTGTTTTAGAGTGCTGGCTTATAAATCCGGCCTTGATAAGGCCTTGGCAAAGCGGGGATCGACTCTGCCCGTAAGACCCTCATCCCGGGCGGAAGTCAGGACATCCGCCGATAAACACTCATCACTGCCCGCGCTACCGCCGAGGGCGCCTCTAACGGCACCAAATGTCCCGCCCGCGGCACTGAGACTACCCGAGTACCGAGCGCCTTGGCCATCGCCTCCGCCTGGGCCGCAGTGGAGTTTTGATCTTGCTCCCCTCGAACCACCATGGCCGGAATCTGCGCCCGTCCTAGCGTCTCGAGACGGCCGGGGCGCGCCGCCAAAGCACGCTGCGCCCAAGAAATTGCCTCCCCGGGTGCCTCGTTAATCCATTTTTCCATCAGCTGGGGAATCTTGGGAAAATCCGTGAGGGTCTCTTTGGCTAACATGGTGGGAATGGACTTTACCAGTTGTTCTTGCGCCCTGCCCACCAGGGCGCCGACCGCCATTTCTGTGCGTGCAGCTCGCGCGGCCGCAGTATCAATATCAGCCTTAGTGCCCACTAGTACCACTCCGCCCACTAAGCGAGGATGACGCTCAATCATTGCCTGCGCGGTGTACCCTCCCATAGAGTTCCCGCACACCAGTACTTTTTCCGCACCTTCTGCTCGTACTGCCTGGGCTACATAATCGGCATAGATTTCTAAAGAGGGCGGGTCTAGCGGAACCGGGGAACGGCCAAACCCGGGAGGATCGATCGCTATTACCGGTACTCCCTCAAAACGACGGGCAACCCCTTCCCACATTCGATGGTCATAGGGAAAAGCTGCTAATAAAACCACTGCGGGGGTGCCCGCCATTCTATGCGCATCCCGCGTAAAAATAGCCACGTTCATAATCTCCATCTTCGCACAGCTCGGAGAAGATGACCGCGAAAACTGGCATGATAGTTGCGGAATTATGTTTTAGGGTTTTGGCGAGCCCCACGAAGTCGCAAATACTAGAGACCGCGTTCCCAACACGAACGATGCCAATGTCGGCGCTGGTCTAGACCAGCTTGAGTACCAAAAATAGAGTCAGTTTGCCAAGCCACCACATGTTCCTGGCCGATCTGAATCTCCTGGTTACACCCGGGACACAAATAAGTTTTACGCGCCTGGGACAGGTACTGCACCTGGAAATCACCGTCCGGGCGGGAAACTGCCCGCGGCATGGAAGCTAAAGAATCCATCCTTAAAGGCCGATGCTCCCCCCAGGGACGTTTACGAGAGCGCCTAGCCACTTTAAAATACCCGGGATCCGCGTTTGTAAACCTCCATAGGATTCAAATCGGCATCAGTAACTAAAAGATCAGCAAATTTGCCGGGAGCCACCTGCCCTAATTGGGGGTTTCCTAAGATTTTTGCCCCTTGCGCCGAAGCACAATACACCGCATCTACCAGCGGGATTCCTGCCTTATGCGCTATCTTCACCTGGTTGATGAGATGAGAGGTTCCGCCCGCGAGCCCTCCGCCGCGCTGACTCAAAGTTGCTACGCCCTCTTTAACGGTTACTGTTTGCCCCCCGAGGACGTAGTCGCCGTCTCCCAGCCCCGTAGCGGCCATTGCGTCGGTCACGAATACCATCTGTTCGCGCCCGATCAGTTCATATACGTTGCGTACTAAAGAAGGATCCACATGGACACCGTCGGCAATGAGTTCGACAATCACTCCGCCCCCGGCGGCATCCGCCAAGATCTCCGGAACCGGTCCGGGATCGCGGTGATGCATGGGCGCCATTCCATTAAACAGGTGAGTTACCGTCGCATGCGGGCAGCGGGCATGCGCCGAATGCTGCAGGGTTTGCCGCACTTCTACCAAGGCGTCCCGCATCTTCTTAGAACTGGTATCGGTATGTCCAAAGGAAGGTACTGCCCCACCTGCAATCAAGGTTTCGGCGACTCCGGAAGGTCCCATGGCGTAAGGTTTTTCCGGCGCGAAAGTCATCGACACCGCATAGCCCCGGGAGGCAATCAGCAGCTCGCGCGCTAAGGGTTCATTAGGGGCTTGAATATGCGCGGGATCTTGAGCGCCACAATGCCCTTGAGCAATGAAGGGACCTTCAAAATGGATACCCGCGAGTTTACCTGCCGCGCACATCCCGGCTAATATTTCTGCTTTCTCCCGCAACACCATCGGTGATTGCGTAACCAGCGAGGCTACCAGCGAGGTAGTACCCCAGCGTAAATGTTCAGCCACCGCTGCCAGGGCTTGGTCTTCGGACTGGAGATCGGGGAAAGACACACCCCCGCCCCCGTGGCAGTGGACGTCGATCAACCCCGGCAATACGTAGCGATCGTCGCTTGGAGCGGTGGCTGCCAGTATTTCGTCACCGAAACCAGCATCTTTAGCCGCAGTTGATTCGCCTATCCAAACAATGGCGTCTCCGGAAACTACCACTGCCCCATCGGTAATTATGCGATTCGCGGTTATTACTCGTCCGCGGATGGCAAATACTTCATTCATAGCTGCAATGCTCCTGCCCGATAAGTTGTTTTTTCATGGCTTAAAACAGGCGCGATTCGGCGTCGTCTACTCCTCGCATCGTATCGTAATCCAAGGTTAGACAGCGAATCCCCCTATCTTCGGCAAGGGTTCTGGCCTGCGGTTTGATTACTTGCGCCGCAAAAATCCCCCGCACTTCCGGCATAATTGGATCGCGGGAAAGCAGATCTAGGTAGCGGGTAAGCTGCTCTACCCCATCGATTTCTCCGCGGCGTTTCACTTCGATGGCGACGTGATTGAGATCGGGGTCGAAAACCAGTAAATCGACCGGGCCTACCGGAGTGGGATACTCGCGCCGGATTAGTTCCCAGCCGGCGCCCAGGATGTCGGGAACTTGCGCCGCCAGCAGCTCTTGTAAATGCGCCTCTACCCCGTCTTTTTGTAGTCCCGGGTCTATTCCCAGATCGCAACTGGTTTCCGAGAAGACCTCTCCGATCCGCAGTTTTAGCTGATCGCCAGTTTTTGCTGATTCTACTAACCAAATCTGGTCTATGCCGGCAGCCTCGTCTTCAGGAGGTACCGGTAATTCTTCGATAGTAGCCGGCCCTGCCATCCAGTTAAGGGGTTTATAGGAACCGCCATCACAGTGAATCAGTACCGAAGAATCGGCTTTCACCATAATCATTCGCGGTGCCATCGGTAGAAACGAGGTGAGGCGACCATTGTATTCGACGGAGCAATTAGCGAAAAATACGCGCATGGGAGTCTATTCTAGATCATCAGGAAATCTACTTCACCCGGTCATTTCCGGCGTTAGTTTGCAAGCATCTTAACCCCAGGACTGGGGGATTTCGCGAGGGGGCGCGGCTTCTGCCCAGGATACGAGGCCGGCGTGATCGTCCTCGGAAAGAAACAACCAGAAACGATGGGTATCCACCGTTACCGGAACCGCCACGTTCCGTATCCCCTTTTTGGACAGGTAGTTGTGGACTTTCCCTAGCTCTATCTGCCGACGCGGCCAAGTCTTGTCGGGACGGAATGACAGAGCAGCCGCCTTGTACCAGCTTAAAGACTCGGCCTCATATACTGCGCAGCCCTCGGTCCATCCGGAGGTTACGTCCGGTCGGTAGGAGCACAGAAAAGCTCCTTGACGGTAGAGGCGATTCATACGCCACAAAAAATAGGCGGCGATTAAAGCCACTAGGGCGGCAATCACCAAAATGATTAGCAGAAGAACTTTTAGCGCCGTCATGGCCTAACTATATCGCCTATAGCCAAATCTTTTCGATTTACAGCCCGTCAACTACGATGGTCACCTTGTCTTCATCAACGGAAACAAATCCGGGAACTATTTCAAAAACCCGGGCATCCGGGTCATTTTCTTTCATCCCTACTTTAACTTTTCCCGCGGTAATGGTACCTAAAAAAGGCAGGTGTCCAGGTAAAATCCCCAGTGAGCCTTCGGTAGTGGGCAGGGAGACGAAGCCTGCCTGCCCACTAAACAGCTCCCCTGAGCGGGTCACTACTTTAACCGAAAGCGAACTCATTACGCCGCTTCCTTCTGCAGCTTCGCCCAATTGCGTTCCAGATCCTCGATCCCGCCAATATTAAAGAACGCCTGCTCCGGAATATGGTCATAAGTGCCTTCACAGATGCGCTTAAAGGCCTCAATGGTTTCAGCCAGCGGAACTGTGGAGCCTTCTACCCCGGTGAATTTCTCGGCCATATAGGTGTTCTGGGACAGGAACTGTTGGATCCGGCGTGCCCGGTTCACGGTGAGTTTGTCTTCTTCAGAAAGCTCATCCATGCCTAGGATCGCGATAATGTCTTGCAGTTCTTTGTTCTTTTGCAGAATCGACTTTACCTGGGTGGCCACCTGATAGTGTTCTTCACCTACATAGGTGGGATCCAAAATCCGCGAAGTCGAAGACAAGGGATCAACCGCCGGATACAGACCACGTGAAGCAATATCACGCGAAAGTTCGGTGGTGGCATCTAGGTGCGCGAAAGTAGTTGCCGGAGCCGGGTCGGTGTAGTCGTCAGCCGGCACGTAAATCGCCTGCAGCGAGGTAATCGAGTGTCCTGCAACCGAAGTAATGCGTTCTTGGAGCAGACCCATTTCATCGGCCAGGTTCGGCTGGTAGCCTACCGCCGACGGCATGTGCCCCAGCAGAGTTGATACCTCCGAGCCGGCCTGGGTGAAACGGAAAATGTTGTCGATAAACAGCAACACGTCCTGGTGCTGTACGTCCCGGAAATATTCCGCCATGGTTAGACCGGTTAGCGGAATGCGCAGACGCGTCCCCGGAGGCTCATCCATCTGTCCGAAGACTAGTGCGGTCTTATCAAAAACTCCCGCTTCATCCATTTCATGAATCAAGTCGTTACCCTCGCGGGTACGCTCACCCACGCCAGCAAAGACCGACACACCGCCGTGATCTTGGGCTACGCGTTGAATCATTTCCTGAATCAACACGGTCTTGCCTACGCCTGCCCCGCCGAACAGACCAATCTTCCCACCCAGCACATAGGGGGTAAGCAGGTCAATAACTTTAATCCCGGTTTCAAACATCTGGGTTTTGGATTCCAGCTGATCGAAAGAGGGCGGGTCGCGGTGGATAGGCCACCGTTCTTTAATCTCGAGGGTCTCCCCCTCTTCCAGGTTGAGGCAGTCGCCGGTCACGTTAAATACGTGCCCCTTGGTAACGTCACCTACCGGAACCGAAATGGGGGCTCCCGTATCAGTTACTTCCTGTCCGCGCACCAATCCGTCAGTGGGCTTTAGGGCTAGGCAGCGCACCACATCGTCGCCTAGGAACTGTGCCACCTCCAGGGTGAGCTTATGGGGTGCAGCTTCGCCCTCAATCTGGATCATGGTCTCCAGGGCATTGTACATTTCCGGCAGATGATCTGGCGGGAACTCCACGTCCACGATCGAGCCGATCACCTGGGAAACCCGTCCCACGCCCGTAGTCCGTTCGGTATCACTCATTAGAGTCTCCTTAATCCTTTGTTTCCTCTAGCGACCAGCGGCCAAGGCTTCCGCCCCGCCGACGATCTCCGTTATTTCAGTAGTAATTTCTGCCTGACGTGCATTATTAGCCAGGCGGGTATAGCGCTCAATCATGTCCTGAGCATTGTCATTGGCAGTGTGCATCGCGGTTTGCCTACTGGCCAGCTCGCTGGCAGCTGCCTGCAGCAGCGCCGAGCGAATCCGCGAACGCACATACATAGGCAAGATCTGGTCTATAACTGCCTCGGGGCTGGGCCCAAACTCGTATAGCGGAGGTACCTTGCCCTGGGGCGTATCCAGGTTAATATCCATCTCTTCGGCTTCTTCTTCCGAGATAACCTCCAGTGGCAACATCTTGCGCACTATCGGAACCTGTTTGACCATGTTCACGTAACGGGTGAACACCAGGTAAACCTCACAGACTCCCTGGTGAATCACGTCCGCCAAAAAAGTGTCGGTCAGAACGTCGGCGATCTCGTAAGATTGCTCGATGGTCGGTGAATCCGAGTTACCGCTCCAGGATCGCTCCACCTCAATCCCGCGGAAGCGAAAGTAACTTTCGGCTTTACGCCCATAGGCGTAAAGCACCGGCTCTTTACCCCGCTCTTTTAGCTCTTCCACCAGCTTTTCGGTTTCCCGCAAGATGGAGGCAGAATAGGCACCGGCCAAACCGCGATCGGAGGTAACACACATGACTGCTACCCGATCAGTGTCCAGTCGCTCCCTGGTGATCGGATGATCAAAAGAAGAGTGCATCGCTAAAGCCGCCAAAGCCTGCGTGATTGCCGTATCAAAGGGCGTGGACTGAGTGGCAGCTTCGCGAGCCTTTCCGATACGCGAGGCCGCGATCAGCTCCATAGCATGAAAGACCTTACCCAGCGTCTGCGTGGCCTTGATCTTCTGCTTATATATCCGCTGCTTTCCGCTCAAGGTTAATCCTTTTTATCTTGCTTGTTGTGGCGATCTACCACCAGTTTTTCGTTATCACGCTCAGCTTCGGAAACCTCTTCGGGAATGTTAACTTCTGAGTCCAGCACTCCCTGGGAAGAAACGAAACCGCTGCGGAACTTCTCGACCGCTGCTTTTAGAGCCTCTTCGGTATCGGAATCGAACTGCCCGGTTTCTTTGATCTTGGCGGGTACCTCCGTATTGGCATGCAGATAAGCGAGCATCTCTGATTCGAAGCGGTGCACATCAGAAACCTCAATATCGTCCAGATACCCGCTGGTTCCTGCCCAAATTGAGCAAACCTGATCCTCGACCTCGTAGGGAGTAGCCTGCGGCTGACGTAGCAATTCCATCAACCGCGCACCCCGGGTTAGCTGCCGCTTAGTGGTGGCATCCAGATCGGAAGCGAACATCGCGAAAGCCTGCATATCTCGGTACTGCGCCAAAGTAATCTTCAAAGTGCCGGAGACTTTCTTCATCGCTTTGACCTGCGCGTCGCCGCCTACACGAGAAACCGAGATACCTACATCCACGGCCGGACGTTGGTTGGAGTTAAACAGATCCGACTGTAAGAAGATCTGGCCATCAGTAATGGAAATAACATTGGTGGGAATATAGGCCGAAACGTCATTGTCTTTGGTTTCAATCAAAGGCAATCCGGTCATCGAGCCTCCACCCAGCTCATCAGAAAGCTTGGCACAGCGCTCTAGGAGGCGAGAGTGCAGGTAGAAAACGTCACCGGGGTAGGCTTCGCGCCCCGGCGGACGGCGCAGCAGTAGGGAAACGCTACGGTAGGCTTCTGCCTGTTTGGACAGATCATCAAAAATAATGAGGACGTGTTTACCCTGGTACATCCAGTGCTGACCGATCGCGGAACCGGTGTAGGGTGCCAGGTACTTAAACCCGGCAGAGTCAGAAGCAGGCGCCGCCACGATAGTGGTATATTCCATGGCTCCGGCGGCCTCTAACTGGCCACGCACACTGGCAATGGTGGAACCTTTTTGCCCCACAGCAACATAGATGCAACGTACCTGCTTATTGGGGTCGCCGCTTTCCCAGTTCTTTCGCTGGTTAAGCACGGCGTCAATCGCAATCGCAGTTTTACCGGTTTGGCGATCTCCAATAATCAGCTGCCGCTGACCCCGCCCAATCGGAATCATGGAGTCGATGGCTTTCAGGCCGGTCTGCAAGGGCTCGTGCACGGATTTACGCATCATCACCCCGGGAGCCTGTAGCTCCAAGACCCGGCGTCCTTCAATATCTTGAATCTCGCCCAGGCCGTCTAGGGGCTGCCCCATGGGATCAACAACGCGCCCTAGATACCCGTCACCCACTGGAACGGATAGTACCTCTCCGGTACGGCGCACCGGTTGTCCCTCTTCAATACCCGAGAAGTCGCCCAGCACAATCGCGCCAATCATGCGATCTTCCAGGTTCATTGCCAATCCGGTAGTGCCATCGGCGAACTTGAGAAGCTCGTTCGCCATTGCCCCCGGCAAGCCCTCGATCTGCGCGATACCATCAGCCGCCATCACTACATGCCCGATTTCGTCCTCGGTAGAGCGAGTGGGCTCATAGGAGCTTACGAAGTCCGCGAGGGCGTCACGAATCTTCTCCGGTTGGATTTGAAGTTCAGCCATGAAATTGCCTTTTCCTAACGTTCCGGTACTACCCGGCCAGTTTCTGCTTTGTTTCTTGAATGATGGTGGCCAAGGAGCCATCGAAAATTTGGGAACCCACCCGAACTTTCATGCCTCCTAGCACCGAAGGTTCTACGCTCACCTGTAGGTGAATGTTTTTTTGATAACGCCGGGACAAGATATCCCGCAGTCGCTCAGCTTGGGCATCTGCAAGCGGGGTTGCCACCTGCACCGTTGCTACCAGCGTATCGCCGGCTGCTGCCAGATCACGGCGCATATGACGCAAGTTTCCAGTTAAGGATACCGAGTCCTCCAGCTTGCTATCGCGACTTACAGCACTTACCGCCCGAAGAGCCAGAGTTGTAGCCGGACGCGACAAACTGGAACCAAAAAGCTCTTTTAGTAAGCGCACCCGATATTTTGGCTCGCGATTGCGATCCGAAAGCGCTGAGCGTACCTGCTGATTAGATCGCACGAATCGTTCCAAAGCGAATATTTCGTCCGCGATCTCGATAGCTTTACCCTCAGTCTGAGCACCGCGTTGTACTGCGTATTCACCGAGAGTTTCAATCACGGTGGGCAGTTCTTGGGCGCTGGGAGCTGCACTAAGAGCACCTTCCACGGTTGTAAGTGCAACCTCTGAAAGGTTTTCGGCCAAGGCTTGAAGCAACCTGACCCGATCCTGCAAGCTACGAGCCGGATCGGTAAGCGCCAATGCAATCCTAGATGAGCCTTGCACCAAGTCAGATAGTACAAAGAAGTCATCTGCCCAGTCGTAACAAGTCTGGGCAGTCATGCCCGTTTGCCGGGCTAAAACCGCTTTGCCCTGCTCTAGAGCTTGCCTACTGGATGCGCGCATTATTTCCTAACACTTTCCTTTTCGCAGGAGGTTTCCAGTTGATCCAAAAAACGGTCAATTACCCGTGCAGACAGGCCCCGATCCGTCAACTGTTCGCCCACAATATTCTCTGCCAATTCTGCAGCCAGCATCCCGACCTCAGTCTTAAGAGAAATCTCTGCCGCCTGCCGGTTGGCTTCCACCTGCCGCTGTGCCTGGGCACTAATACGCTCAGCTTCCTCGTTAGCTTGGGTTTTCGCTTCGGCCACGATCCGCTTGGCGCTCTCTTGCGCCTCCGAACGGATCTGGGCTGCTTCTTCGTGAGCCTCGCGCAACGCCAGTTCAGATTGGGCATTAGCGTCGGCGATTTGTTGTTTCGCCTGCTCTGCCTTTTCTAAACCATCTTTAATGGTGGTGGCGCGCTGGTCAGTAATTTCCTTGTACTTGGGGTAAACGTACTTCAAAATCACGAAGAAGAAGATCGCGATAATAATCGCAGACCACACTAGCTCGGGAATCGCAGGTAGCAGAATATTGTGTTCACCTGCCTCGGCCTGCTGAATCATGTTTAACATCAAGTTTCCCTTTTACGATTAGATTAGAACAGGAATCCGGCAACCAAACCGATCAGGGCAAGCGCCTCTACGAAGGCGATACCGATGAACATATTGGTGGTTAGGCGGCCACCTAGTTCAGGCTGGCGAGCCATAGATTCCTGGGTCTTACCAATCAAAATACCAAGGCCGATACCAGGGCCGAGGCATGCCAATCCGTATCCAAGAGTAGCTATTGATCCAGTCATTATTTTCTTCTCTTTCTTTTCTTTATTTGTGGGTTTTCCCGCCAAAAGCGGAAGTCTTTAATGGGAGTGCACCGACTGCTCAACGTAGACTGCAGTCAGCACCGCGAATACATAAGCCTGCAAGAACGCAACAAAAATTTCAAAAGCGGTCACCGCAATTGCGGCCAGGAAGGTGACTATCGATATTACCTTCAAGCCCCCGGCAGCCGTAAGCAGGAAATAGTTGGATGCCAAAATAGTCAGCGCTAGCAGCATGTGTCCGGCGATCATATTGGCTAAAAGCCGGACAAACAAGGTGAAGGGACGTACCAAGAACGTGGAGAAAAACTCGATTGGAGTCAGTAAAATATAGAGCACTTTGGGTACGTTCGGAATAAATAGCGAGGATTTAAAGTAGCCCCCAAATCCCTGTGCCCGGATTCCCGCGATGATGAATAAAAACCAGACAAATATTGCCAGAAGCAGCGGAATTCCCGCCACGGCACTACCGGCAATATTTAACCCGGGGATGACTCCCCCGATATTCATAAACAGGACGGTAAAGAAGATTGCGGTCACAAAACCGTTGTATTTCTGGGCGTATACTTTGCCCATCACTTGTTCGGAAATATTAGTGCGGCAAAAATCCAGTAGGTACTCCATAGTAGATTGTGCCGCTCCCGGAACCATTTTGGCTCGACGCGTGTATAGGATCGCGCAAATCAAGAAAGCCACCAGCAGCACAATCCGCACCAAGGTGATGCGATTCATTTCGAAGGGAGTACCAGCGAACGCTATTACGTCTGGAAAAAATTCGTCAATGGTAGGTGCCTCGAAACCGCCTTGCGGTATCAGGGTGGTTAGCCCACTAAGCATCAGTGACACTATCTGTTCCCTTCAATTCTGCCGATCTTGGCCGAAAACCGTGATCCGGATTCCATCCTAACGCTTTATTTCAGTCGGCGGACGGACTCCCGAATACCTCTAAAATAACTTAGCATAGGACTTGCGTCCCCGAGAACTAACCGGAGTTTTACCATAAAAATACCTGGCCTAGAGCTTTCCGATACTTATTTTATTGGTTTTCGTTACTACTCGCGCCTCTCCAATAGTGGTTAGTAAAATTGCGATTACCAACACCAGAAAAATCACTTTGCTATCAACCTGTGGCAAAGGGCGAAGCATCGCTACCGCCACGATAACTATGACCAGTTTCACTAAATAGGCCCCAAAAACATAGCCGCTGGTGCGCAGGGGATCTCGCAATACCATCCGGTTGGCACCGATTCCAACGGCCGCCACCACCCACATGATTCCCATGGCACAAAGAGCCCCTAGAGCCCCTGGCCAAGAACGAATTATTCCTGCCGCCGGTACAGAAATCAGGGTTAGGATCGCCAAAATCACGACAACAGCGCGATTTCCTTTGCGAATAGCCATCCGCGCGCCGTAGCGATCAGCAACTGTAGTGACTTCCGGGGTGCGCGGACTCCTTGTGTCAGGGTCTCGATGCGCAGGGGTCAAGCCCCTCCCCGACGTCCCTTCGGAGAAGCTTTCGATATTTTCGTTCATCGGCCATCCTTTCCTCGTACATGTCGGGGATAGGGATCCGCGCCCAGCGAATAGTAACTACGTAATCCCGGTAAGTAGAAAAGGGTGACTATCAGGCAGGTTATCCCACCTAGCGCCGCCAGTATTAACTCGGGACGCCAGTCAAGCTTCAGCAAACAAACTGCCAGTACCGAAAAGTAAAATGCCCACAGGTACATGACCAACACTGCGCGGCGATGCGAATGCCCCATCTTCAAAAGTCGATGATGCAGGTGAAGACGATCCGGTTTGAAGGGGCTTTGCCCATTGGCCAAACGGCGAATCACCGCCATTATCATGTCGACAAAGGGCAGAGCCATTACTGCCAGCGGCAAAAGCAGCGGAATCGCTGCTGGTAGGAACTGTGATGTGCCCAGAGAAACCGGATCAATTTGTCCGGTAACTACGATGAACATGCAAGAAATGGTCAGCCCCAGCAGCATCGAACCCGAGTCTCCCATGAAAATAGTTGCGGGATGAAAGTTAGAGGCTAGGAAACCTAGGCAAACCCCCACAATTACAATTCCGATCATGGCAGCGAAGGAGGCGTAACTTTGCGCGTTGGTCAGGCGAATCAAAAGATATGAATAAATAAAGAATGCTCCTGCCCCGATCAAAGTGATTCCGGCTGCTAAACCGTCAAGACCATCAACAAAGTTCACCGCATTGGTAGAAAACACTATGATCAGCACGGTTATCAGAATCGACATCTTGGTTGAGGGAATAGTCATCCCAAAGATAGGGAACGAAACCACTTGAATGCCCTGCCAAGCGACCGCAGCCGCGATCAAGACCTGTCCGGAAAGTTTAGTCCACCAGTTCAAGTCATAAATGTCATCCACTACCCCAAGCACTGTTATGGCGATCGAACCAAAGATAAGCGCCCACACCTGGGGATCGGCGTAAAACTGGGAAAAATAAGGCATCTGCCGCGAAACCAAAAACGCTCCTAACAGGCCGCACAGCATAGCAACCCCACCTAGTCGCGGAGTGGGCACCTGGTGAACGTCGCGCTCCCTCACCGGGGTCAAAACGTGAAGAGCCAAGGAGATACGGCGCACTATCGGGGTCACCAAAAAAGTAATCGCACAGGCAATTACCCCCAGTAACAGATAGGCTTTCACATTCTCTCCCTATTGTTTTGCTGCTTTCCCGGCAACCGTCTGAAGCTGACGAGGCGGAATTGCCCCGCTGCGTAGCACCGAGTATTCTGCTTCCTCTACCTTAACTATGGTGGATGGTTCTCCAATCTGACTAGGACCGGCGTCGATATACTCGGCGACCTTATCTGAGAAATAGTCTTGCGCTTGCTTAATCGTTTGTGCAGGTGGTAACCCATGAAGATTCGCAGAGGTTACTGCCAGCGGTCCGTTTTCCTGCAGTAATTGCAAAAGATCAACTTGATCTGGTTGGCGCAGGGCTACAGTTCCTCCCGTTACCCCCAGGTCGAGTGGCAAATCGTTTCGCGCTGGCAACACCACGGTCAGAGCTCCCGGCCAAAAACTCTCCATAAACACTCTGGCCAGAGGAGAAATCTTGGGTACCAATGCATCAGCTTGCGAAATACTACTTACTAGTACCGGGGAGGGGAAATCCCGGCCTCTACCTTTTGCCGTTAGCAACCGATCTACTGCGGAAGCCGCAAAAGGGTCGGCGGCTATTCCATAGACTGTGTCGGTGGGTACTACCAGCAGTTTTCCCGCCGCTATCAGACTTTTGAGACTAGTTATATCTTGCTTACTAAGCGGAGTTCGCATACTTGCATATTAGCCTTATCGGTGTTGCTTGCGCCCATAGGTGATCACTGCGCTTCCCACCCAAATGCTAAGCAGTGAAAACCCGATCAGCCAAATATCGCGCTGACCTCCGGTTTGGGCTAGATGCCTGGGGGCAGCGGAGGTTCTATTTGACGCGGAAGGAGGATTCATCTGTCCGGTAGGAGTAGGCTCGCTAGTTTCCGGGATAGGCATCGGAGTCGTTGGCTCCGCCTCGGCAGTAATCGTGACTTCTTTAGGGGTGCTACTGGTAGTACTGGGAGGGCTGTCCAGAGGAGCTTCCACGTAATGCAAAGTTGGTTGGGGGGACGGATCCTCTGCGAAGGCGGTAGCGGTGAAAACCATAGGTACTAGCGCCGCGGCGGTTGCTGCTCCTACCGCGCGAAACCAAGCCGCCATTGCCGTACCCTTCTGCTATCTTCCAGCCACTTTACCTTAACGTTAGCATTATTTAAGGCAGACCTTTATCTGATCTTCACTTTCGTGCCAATAGATAGCGAGGACGCCCGGTGAGATCCCGCTCCGTCCTCATCCGACTAAATCCTATTTTACCAGCGTATTCACACAGTTTTTTTCCCTGCGTAGGATCGTGTTCCATCGCCAAAATTCCGTCTTTACCCAATAGTCGAAAAGCCTGTTTCACTGTCTGTTTCGGGATATTAAGGCCATCTACTCCCCCACCCCAGAGGGCGAGCGGGGGATCCTTTAAGGCTTCTGGTTGCGTAATAGTACCCGGCGGGACATAGGGAGGGTTGCTAACCACTAGATCAAAACGCCCCGCTTGCTCTTCCCATAAACGAGGGTCAGCCACATCTGCGCAGCTCACGCTAATTCGCCGCGCAAGCTGTGGGTAACGTTCCAGGTTTTTCCGCGCTACTCGCAAGGCTTTTTCACTAATCTCCACCATAAAGACCGCAGCCGAAGGCAACTCGCGGGCAAGTGTCAGGGCAATAGCGCCCGATCCTGCACATAAATCCGCAGCCAAGCCCGCTTCTCGTGCACCCCGAGGGCGCAAGGCCAGTTCTACTAGGTACTCAGTTTCCGGACGCACGATAAAGGCATCGGGGCTGGAAAACAAGCGGAAGGAACCGAAAAACATCTCTTTTAGCAGATGCTGCAATGGTTCGTGACTGCAGCGCCGTTTCACCAGTTCCCGGAAATCTTGGGTCTGAGCAGGAGTTAATTCCTGGGGGGCAAACAAAAATTCGTCGGCTCCACAAGCAGCACAATAAATCGCCATGATTTCTCGCGCCGGTTCAATTCCAGCTTCACTATAGCGCTGGCGTGCCCAACTAAACGCCTGCGGGCGGGAGAAACCGGCTTCACTCATCAGAAGATCCGAGCAGAATCTAGTTAGCTGACTGTCCGGAAAGCTGTTCTAGACGATGCTCCTCATCAAGTTTGATCGCCGAGTCAATCACTGGCTGCAACTGTCCGTTAAGTACCTGGTCAAGGTTATAGGCCTTATACCCGGTGCGGTGGTCAGCAATCCGGTTCTCCGGGAAGTTATAGGTACGGATGCGTTCGGAGCGATCTACGGTGCGCACTTGAGAATGTCGTTGCTCTGCCGCCTCGGCCTCCCGTTTCGCCTCTTCCTCTGCCTTTAAGCGAGCCCGCAACACCCGGAACGCGGCCTCACGGTTTTGGATTTGTGACTTCTCATTTTGCATACTGACCACGATTCCAGTGGGAATATGGGTCAGACGTACCGCGGAATCAGTAGTATTAACCGACTGTCCACCCGGTCCGGAGGAGCGGAATACATCTACCCGCACCTCATTGGGGTCGATCTCCACCTCTCCCGCGTCTTCTACCTCCGGCATCACTAATACCCCGGCAGCAGAGGTGTGAATGCGTCCCTGTGACTCGGTAACCGGCACTCTCTGCACCCGGTGCACTCCGCCCTCATACTTTAGGTTCGCCCAGACTCCTTCTTCAGGGGCTACGTTCCCCTTAGCT
This sequence comes from Varibaculum cambriense, assembly GCF_032557235.1. GTDB lineage: Bacteria > Actinomycetota > Actinomycetes > Actinomycetales > Actinomycetaceae > Varibaculum > Varibaculum cambriense_C. Next base: position 72,559 of record NZ_JAWGMB010000006.1, on the reverse strand, counting down.
TTTATTGCGATCTGGGCGTCTTTGATTCCGCCCAGATCATTCACAGTGGAGTCCATGATCTGCACGCTCCAGCCTTTGGTTTCTGCAAAACGTTCGTACATCCGCAGCAAATCCCCAGCGAAGAGGGCGGATTCATCCCCACCTGCACCCGCTTTAATCTCCATAATGACGTCACGAGCATCATCAGGATCGCGGGGTGCCAACACTTTACGTAGCTTATCTAACGCTTTGCTTTCAGCCTGTTCCATCTGGGGAATCTCGGAGGCAAAGTCCGGATCTTCCTTAGCCAACTCTTGTCCGGCCTGTAAATCTTCCCGCGCACTCTTCCAGGTCTCATAGGCTTTCGCTATCTGCGCCAACTGGGTGTGACGGCGACCGATTTTGCGAGCCTGCTGCTGATCCTTTTGCACTTGGGGATCGCCCATCTTCATTTCCAGTTCAGTTTTTTCTGCGATGAGGGCTTCTACAGCTTCCTCGTCAATCGGCGATCCCACAGTTGCTCCTTATAACTCTTCGCGAACTGACTTCTACTCTACGTTGCCGGTGGGATGAACCAAAAAATGACTGTCCGGGATCTCTGGGAAAATAAATACAAATTATTTAGAAGAGTACGGGAATACGGCAAAGGGATTTATTGGAACTATTTACATCAATAACGGGGGTGCAGTTCCCCATACTGAACCGCACCCCCGCTTGACGCCGTACTCTAGCTTTCGGAAATATGCCGCACTATTTGGCTACTTACCGGAGCTAGGGCTTCATATATTTCTAAATATCTCTGGTGGTAGAACTGATACTCGCTAGTTGCATCTGAGTTTGGTTCAATCGCATCCGCCATCTCAACCATAGCTTTTGCTGCACTCCCAATATCTTCATGCAATGCAGCCCCAATTGACGCTAAGATCGCACCACCCATCAGCGGCCCTTCTGTATTCTTCGGGAATAACATCGGTACCCCAGTTACATCTGCATGCATCTGCATCCAGAATCTCGATTTCGTCGGCCCGCCAGAAACCACCACTTTTACCGGGTCGAAACCTTTATCCCGGAATGTGTCAAAAATAGTTTTTGTTCCATAACAAACCGACTCCAAAACAGCTCGGTACAGGTGAGCTTCAGTATGTGAAAGAGTCAGCCCGGTGAACGCTCCCCGGGAATAGGGATTGGAAAAAGGAGAACGATTTCCTTGGAAATGATCCAGCGCGACGACACCGTCACAGCCTATTGGAATCTCTTGAGCCTGTGCATCCAAATACTTGTAAAGATCTCCGGATAGGTTCCTGGAACTATGGGCATCAACCGTAAACCTATTGGTGAACCAATTATTCACTGAACCTGATGAAATCTGTCCGGCTTCAACTGTATAAAGACCAGGAATAATAGCATCGTAATATGCCCCCCAGATTCCTTTGGCATAGATAGCTTGATCTGTTTGCCCTAGCATCACGTGAGAAGAACCGGTAATTAGTGCCAAGGATCCTTCATCAACGACTCCAAGTCCGATTGCACCGACATGAGCATCGATACCTCCCATCGTGACAGGAATCCCCGCAGGCAAACCAAGCTCTTGCGCGGCGCCACGACTTAGCTCACCCACTACTTCGCCCATATTCAACACGTTGCTAGGTAGCTTCCCTAGGGCGTCGGGAATTCCCGCCTCTTCGTAGAGGCTAGTAGGCCATCCTGACCAGTTTGAGTCGTAGAAGTATTTACAGGTAGCTGTACAAATGGACATTGCCCACTCGCCTGTTAACTTGAAATTCATCCAGTCAACACAATCAACGAACACCTCTGCCTTTTTGTATATATCGGGCTCATTTTCGGCCAGCCACATAAGCTTGGGCACACCCCACTCGGCAGACACTGTTTGCATTCCCGCGTATTTAAGAGCAGGATCTCCAGTACTGGTAAGCTTTTCAGCTTGTTTAGCAGCTCTAACATCCATCCACAGCAGGCAGGGACGGAGTGGCTTCCCACTACTATCGCAAGGGATTACTGTTGCAGAAGTCCCATCAACTGCAATTCCTGCGAAGGCGTCAGTCGGCAGGTTAAGTAGCAACTTCCCAACAGCAGTTTTTAATCCATCCCACCAGTCTTGGGGATTTTGCTCAGCATGCGCAGGTTTTGGAGTGTAAGTCTCCACTGAAACGGATGCTGAATCAAGCATCTTGCCCTCCGGAGTAACAGCAGCAACTCTTACTCCTCCAGTTCCAACATCTATACTCAGCAATAATTTATCAACCATTTTTAACCCCATTGTTAATAGATATTTTTACTTATTTAGAACTGCTCTTGAACCAGACAGACCCAGGCGATTAGCTCCCGCATCAACCATTGCTGAAGCCGTTTCGGGATCTCGAATGCCTCCAGAGGCTTTAACTCCTATTTCGTCACTCACCGTCTTGCGCATTAGCTTCACAGCTTCCACGGATGCTCCACCAGATTTATGGAATCCAGTAGAGGTTTTCACAAAATTAGCTCCAGCTTTTTCTGCGCATTGACATGCTTGAACAATTTCATCGTTGGTTAAACATGCAGATTCGATGATTACCTTGAGTACCACGTCTTCGGCAATAGCAGCGCGCACTGCTTTGATATCGGAAACCAGATAGTCCCAGTCATGCTCTTTAACTTTTCCAACGTTAATAACCATATCTATCTCGTCAGCACCATTTTCTACCGCTAGCTTTGCCTCTAGAGCTTTCACCTCACTTGCATGAGCACCACTTGGAAAACCGCACACGGCAGCGACCTTTAAAGACTTAGGAGTAGAAATAGGTAGCATGCTCGGTGAGACGCATACCGAGTAAGTACCAAGTTCCACCGCTTCCTCAATTAGCTCTTTAATATCCTCGGATGTGGCTTCAGGAGCCAGCAGGGTGTGATCGATAATATTTGCAGATACTTTTGTCATGATTACCTTTCTGCTAATACTTCCTTAGCTGTTTTTTCATCGGTAATTAAAGTGGTCATAAAGCCACCTTTTAGAGCAGCTCTGGTTATTGATGCTTTGTTTTCACCAACAGCTACCCCAATGGAATTTTTAATCCCTTTAAGTGTTTTTAAATCAACACCAATAGTTCTCGATTCCAACTCTGGACTCACTATTTCTCCGGCGCCGTTAATAAAACGACCGAGAATATCCCCCACGCCACCATTGGCTCTTAAATAGCTAACATCCTGGCGGGTAATGCATCCGGACTCAACGAGTACCGAGTCGAATCTCAAAGCTCCCAGAGAAAAAATCGCCACATCGACCTGACGCCCAATATCGAGCACACTTACTACTCCAGGATCTTCGCGAAGATCCTTTGCCAATGAAACTTTTGAAACAATTGCCGGACAAGGAAGACCTTTAGCCTTACCATTTGCCTTTTGGGCAAAGCTCAAAATAGTTTCTTGGACAGATTGAGCTGAAGAGAGTGCAGCCACTCCCCCATTGAGTTGGACAATCATAGGATCTACTGCCCATCCTGATTCCAATGCTTTCGCTATCTCAGCGAGTGTGCGTCCCCAAGAGACCCCCACAAGCTGAGGCATCGGCTTAAGCCCAGCTAAGTATTTGGCGCTTTCATTGGCTACTGCGGTAACGGTATCCTCTAGATTCAAACGATTCCGCACTACGATAGTTCGGGACAGCGAAAAACGATGGGTTATTTCTTCCTCGAGATCACTGACCCTAACATAGGGATCAACGATTTCGATCGAAACGTACCCCTCGTCATAGGCTTCTTGCAGTAGTCGCCGCACCGTCCATCGGGAACAGTTCAGCTCTTGAGCAACTTGGGAGGTGGTTTTCCTTTCTAGAAAATATAGTCTGGCCGCCCCCAAGACCTGTTCTCTGCGGTATTCACTCGGAAGCTTCATATGAACTATTTACGAGTCTTGTCCGGCATGAAAATCACTTTAGAGCTATGGATTTCCCGGTTGTACATACGTTTTATTGTGTCCGCTACAGAATCCAAGCCAAGCTCGTGGGTAATCATAAACTCCCATTTCAGGTCTCCGGAATTTAGTTTTTCTACCGCGGTTCTCCATTCATGGCCGGGGAACGGCGCAGAGAAAGAGTTCCACGAACCCATAATTGCCGCTTCTAAACGCATCAAACGTGCCCAACTTGAATCCGAAATGGTGATGTCAGCATTGGGAATACCAATCAAGACTAACTCTCCATGACGAGCCAATACAGATACTGCAAGATCAGGAACGACTCTGGCACCAGAAGTCTCAATGATGACGTCAAAGCCTCCGCCGATATCTCCCAAATCCTTCCAGTCGCTAACTGCCTCATCAGCCCCGGCTTCTTTTGCCATAGGTATTTTCTCCTTTGTCACATCAATAGAGACAACCTGGGAAGCACCCATGATTCGTGCCCATTGGATTGCGAAAAGACCAATAGGACCGCCCCCGCCCGTTACCGCAACTCGTGACCCTACAGTGAGCTTAGTGCGGAGAATAGCATGCAGGGCAATAGCAGCCGGATCTACCATTGCTGCAGCTCTTAAGTCCAGACTATCGGGAACTTTCAATAACAAATCGGCCGGACCGCATACGTATTCTGCATAGGCTCCATGTCGGCGCGATCCATAGTAATCATAGTTTTCACACAGCGAGAAGTGCCCCTGCTGACAAGGGCCGCATTTAAAGCACGGCAACATTGGAGGCACCGTCACATGATCGCCAGCTTTCACAGAAGTTACACCTTCGCCTACTTCTTCTACTATCGCTGAGAATTCGTGCCCTGTGATAAGAGGCAGTTTGTGCGGCCCCTTTTTGTACATTCGGTCTAAATCAGATCCGCATACTCCACAGGCAGCGATTTTTAGTAGTGCTTCCCCGGAGCCAGGTTTGGGAACATCCACCTGTTCCATCCGAATATCGTCAACCCCATACATAACTACCGCAGTCATTTTTTCTGCCATATCTGCCTCCTATCAGTCTAAACAAGCTTCTTTGCTTGCTAACTAAACGCTAGTTGTTTAGGTAGCCCATACGGCAAATAAAGAAAAAACTGCACCAATGGTGCAGTGGAAAAAATAAAAAGTGTGGCCGACGCACTCGTCGGCCACACTTAAAACAAAGCTTACTTTTCGCGCTTGCGCTTGCCGTAACGGGCTTCGAAGCGAGCGACTCGTCCTCCGGTGTCCATAATCTTCTGCTTACCGGTATAGAAGGGATGGCAAGCGGAACACACATCTACCCGCATAACGCCGGAGGTAATGGTGGAACGGGTTTCAAAGGTGTTCCCACAGGTACAAGTAACCGTGGTGGGAACATATTCGGGATGAATTCCCTGTTTCATGGTTTCTCCTTGAGGTTCTCAGGGCGCCGGGTCCAAATGCTGGTTACATAAGGTGAACCGGAACCGGATTTGATTATGCCACTTTGGGCGTTGGTAACGCCAGTTCTCAGGCAAAATGTGGTGGGAGTGACCTTTTATTTTTCTGCATCTCACCAGTGTTCACTATCCGAAAAACAATTCTGATAACAATCTCATAACAGCAGGAGAGACGGGGGCTTATTACCGCTGGTCAAACAGAATAAAAAGTGGTTCTACCTGCACTGTGAGCAGACTTACCCACCCTGGCTATGTTAGAAGGCTCTAAAGCCCGTTAGGATGAAGATGTTATTTGATTAGACCGTTCGGAAGCAAAGATATCGATGTCCAAGAATGCAAAAATAACTGTTGCCGTGATAGTTACCGCCCTGGTGGCGCTGGTTGCGGCATTCGCTATTTATGTCACCTACTACGCGATGGGAAAAAAGGCTCTGCCGGGAACCAAGGTAGGGGAAGTAAAAGTATCCGGAATGACCAGCTCCCAGATCCAAAAAGAACTGGAAGCCACCCAAACCGGCTATAAAGCGACTTTCTCAGGACAGGGAATCCCAGAGAAATCCTTTACTCCCCAGGAAATCGGATACCTGTTGGACTCGAAAACTACTGCGCAAAATGCCACGAATCGAGACAGCGCTTTCAGCTACCTCAGTAGCCTATTCACTTCCCGTCAGGTGGATATCGTTCACGACATTGATCCGGCGGTAACCAATAAACTATCGCAGGATCTGTCCAAAGCTATTCCAGAGGCCAAACCCGCTACCGAGCCGATAGTGAAAGCTAATGCGGAAGGAACCGGATTCGAAGTGGTTCCAGGTAAGGACGGGTTCGGCGTGGATACCCATACGCTGGTCGCAGCAGCCAACAAGGTTATGGACACTCAAAAGGATCAACTTTCCTCTCTAAAGGTTAGCCCAGTTAAACCACTAGCCAGCCAAGATATGGCACAACAAATGGCGGATGCAGCTGTTAAACTAACGGAAAACAAAGTGACGATTGCTGCGGGAGAAAAGACCTTCACCGCTGATCAGAAAGCAAAAGTTAGTTTTGTAAAAATCCCTGCAATCAGTAAAACCGCTAAACCTGAAGTTAATCAACAGGCTGTCGGAGACTGGGTTAACAAGAATAAAGGGGAAGTTGAAGTTAAGAAGGTTGACGGGAAACGATTCGTCAATAGTTCCGGCAAAGTTCTGAAAACCGAGACCGAACCTAAAGATGGGGTGAAGGTCAGCAATGTTGAACAACTAACCCAAGAAATAACGAAGAATTTTGCAGCTGGGCAAGACAGTTCCCTCAGCTACGAAACCCAGGTTGAAAAAGCTAGCGTCAAAGACAAAACCATTGCTGATGGCGCGGAAAAGTTATCCTATATGGCGGCGCCGGGAGAAAAATGGATTGATGTTAACCTCTCTAACTACACGGTAACTGGGTATGAAGGTGCTTCAGTAGTGAAGGGACCTACCTCTATGGTTCCCGGAGCTCCTGCTACCCCCACCATTAAAGGTAACTTCGCTATCGAACGTAAATATCGTTCTAAAACCATGCGGGGATTCAATACTGACGGAAGTCGCTATGTTTCTCCGAACGTCCCCTACGCCATGTTCTTTTCTGGAGGCTACGCGCTGCACGGAGCTCCTTGGCGCGGATCCTTCGGCTGGGGAGGCCCAGGAGGATCTCATGGTTGCGTGAATATGCCGGTGGGCGGGGCTCGCGATTTCTATGAGTGGGCACCGATCGGTACCCCGGTTATATCCCACTCCTAGCGGGATAGCAGCCAGGAAATAATCTGGTTTCCGCTGGCGCGCAGCCCGTCGTGGTGCAAATCCTCTTTCTCCAAGATATTTGCTCCCATAACTCTGCCGGTATTTAGCGATAGGGCGCGGGGAACGAAAATGTCGTCCCGGTAAACTACCGCATGTACCGGTACTTGGTTTTCCGCCAATCTCTGCGGGTCATAGAGTACCGGCCACTCGGTTTCCGCCGCCAAATCATCTGCCAGTTCCGCTAGGGGCTTGAGTGCAGGATCGCGGGTAAACACCCAGCTACCAAAATGTTCCCCGGTAAGATAATAAGGTTGGGTCTTATCGAGGGGATCGGCAGCTTGGGCAAATCCGGGAGCCTTCTCGCGAATCCGATCTGCCGCCCAGGCAGTGGGTTCCACTTCGCTTTGCGGAACCGCGTTCCCGTAAATAGTTTCATGCAGGAGGGCGTAGAGGGGATCGAGAGCATAACTGACTCGTCCTCCTACCTGTCCTAAAAACTCTTGAGTGAGGTGACGTTTACCCCCGATCTGCACAAACGGCGCCTCGAACAGGTAGCGCAGATTTTCCAGGCCGAGCGTACGTCCCAGCTCCAGACCCACCTGCCTAATCCGATTGGGGGTCAGTTTTTCTCCATTAGGCAGGTATTCATCGTGTTCTAGCACGTGTGCACAGGTTTGCCGAACCGCTTCTTCCATACCGGGCAGGGCGTAGAATTCTTGGCAACGCCGGGCGGTAGCCGCGAAAGTTTGCTCGTAAATCCGGTTTACCTTGGTCAGCCCCGGCAGCCCCCCGGTGATATAGGATTTTTCGATAGCCTCGGGAAAGCGAGACAGATAGGCGGTAATAATAAAGCCACCGAAACTTTGCCCCATCACCGTCCATTTTTTTATCCCCAGGGCGCGGCGCAGTGCTTCGGCGTCCCCTACAATCTGGTCGGCGCGCATCAGTCGCAACCAGGCTCCAGCGCGGTTTCCTAGGGCAGGAATAGTGACATTATCGAGCGGGGTGGAGCGCCCGGTTCCTCGCTGGTCAAGCATGATTATCCGATATTTTTCCAGGACAGCGCCAAACCAGGGAGATGACCAGTCTGCCGGACGAGAGCCTTTACACCCCGGGCCGCCTTGGAAATAAATCAGATAGGGACGGTTTTCCTCATCGTCAAGGGCGATTTCGCGGGCATAAATTTCGATATTGGTTTTCTTGATTTCCGCATCTACCCAGGGAGGCAGGAACTGGCTGCCTGGTGTCGAAATATCGGAGTTTCCCGGCGCTTTTGGCCGGGGTTGTTCGCCGGAATTAACCGCAAAAAGCTCGCTCTGCACCCCGGTTTCCTGGCTATCTGCCCCTCGTTCCAGGTTTACTACCGGATTTTTCGCCGAGTCCGGGAACAGGTTTAACGCTACTTCCGGATGGTAGAGGGGGACAGTGAGGACGTGTTCGCGGATCAGGTAACGTCCTTGACGATATTCTTTGGGGTTAGGATTTTGGTCTAGTTTCGGGTAAAGGGGGCGCGCGAAGGCAGATGCCGGAGCGGCAGGTTTTTGCTGGCCGTTAGTTTCGCGGCAACCTTTCAGCTTCCGCTCTTGTACGGAACTGTTAGCACTACCACCTGCTGTATCACAATCTCGTCCACCGGCATTCTTCTTGCCGGTATTCCAGCCTGGCCCAAAATCCGCCTCCCGAGGAGTCCCCGCCTGGAATGCCTTTGCAATCGCCTGCGCATGGGAGTCTGCCTGTTCATTGAGGGGATGCCCGGCGTGCCCCTTTACCCATTCGAAGCTAACTTTCCCCCTCCTGGCAGGGTCAGATAGTAACTGATCTAGGCGTTTGACCAGTTCCAGGTTGGCTACCGGTTTACCACCGCCAGTTTTCCACCCCCTTTTCTTCCAGCCGAACCGCCATTTCGTCAAAATATTAATCACGTACTGGGAGTCCGCCTGGATCAATAAATCATCATTCATACCCGCAGTTTCGGTCAGTAAATCGGCTACTGCCATCAGTTCTGCCTGATTATTAGTTCCGAGCGTAAAACCACCAGATCGCCAACAATCAGGAGACAGATACCAACACCAGCCGCCTGCACCGGGATTTCCGAGGGAGGAACCATCTGTTGCTGCGATAATCATCGTCGCTCTCCTAACTACACACCTGGAAAATCAAAATAACCTGGGGACGCCTGCCGGCGTCCCCAGGTTATCAGTACGCAATCAGATTAACCGCTACTGCAAAGCAATTTATTACTTAGCCCGATGCTGCATTCACCGCATTAAAACTAGCGATTATCTAGTCTCTATCCCCGACTCAGCAGCCTAGTGCCAGAAATGGCGGGTACCGGTCAAGTACAGGGTTACGCCTGCTTCTTGACAGGCTTTGATGGTGTCTTCGTCGCGAATCGACCCACCGGGCTGCACAATGGCTTTCACGCCTGCCTCAATCAGAGATTGCGGGCCATCAGCGAAGGGGAAGAACGCATCGGAGGCAGCCACCGAGCCGCGTGCCCGCTCGGGGGCAGCTTCAGCTTCCGGCGCCTGCCCCAAGGTATTTGCACGTTGAATCGCCAGAGCACAAGAATCTACCCGGTTCACTTGCCCCATACCGATACCTACAGTGGCCTGTTCTTTTGCCAGCAAAATGGCATTTGACTTCACTGCCCGCACTGCCTTCCAAGCAAAAGCTAAATCTGCCAGAGTGGCTTCATCAGCTGCTGCGCCCGCCGCTAAAGTCCAGTTTTCGGGGTTGTCGCCCTCGGCCTGCAAGCGGTCGCGAGTTTGCGCCAGCATTCCTCCACTGATCTGCCGGAATTCCCACTGCACCGGGGCATCTGCGTCAATCCGCAAAATCCGCAGGTTCTTCTTGGTCTGCAGCAGCTCAAGCGCCTCTGCTTCATAGTCAGGGGCAATAATTACTTCAGTGAAAATCGGTTTCACCTGCTGGGCCATCTGCAAAGTAACCTCACGGTTACAGGCAATCACTCCACCATAGGCCGATAGCGGGTCGCAGCCGTGCGCCAATAAATGCGCCTTCGCTACGTCCTCGGCAACTGCAATCCCGCAGGGGTTAGCGTGTTTGATTACCGCCACGCATGGCTCGCTATGGTCGGTGGCCGCGCGCCAAGCCGCATCGGCGTCAGTGTAGTTGTTGTAGCTCATAGGTTTGCCGCCTAGCTGCTCTGCCTGCGCCAGGCCGCCCTCTTCATCGGTGAAGCGGTAGACGGCGGCCTCTTGATGCGGATTTTCCCCATAGCGCAAGCTGTGCAGTTCCTTGAGCTGCGGTTTCCACTGTTCTAAGTTAGGCAGGGCGCTGCCAGCGGTAGCTTCATCCTCGCCCTTTAGTTGCTTCGCAAACCAGGAAGAAATCTGGGTGTCATAAATGGCGGTGTGGTTGAAAGCCATAGCTGCGAGTTCGCGACGCTCCGCAGCAGTGAAGCCTCCGCGCTGCAGGGCAGCAGCTAAATCGTCGTAGGAACTAGGATCAACAATCACCGCGACATCGGCGTGATTCTTGGCGGCCGCCCGAATCATTGACGGCCCTCCAATATCAATTTTTTCGATACAATCAGCGAACCCGGCGCCGGAAGCCACCGTGTCGGCGAAGGGATAAAGATTGCAAACCACCAGGTCAATCGGGGTTACTTTGAGTTCTTCTAGCTGGGCAACATGGGCAGGAAGCTCCCGGTTAGCCAAAATCCCGGCATGAATCAGCGGGTGCAGGGTTTTTACCCGCCCATCGAGGCATTCGGGAAACCCGGTTACCTGGGAAACTTCGGTTACCTCTACCCCGGCAGCGGCAATCACTTGAGCAGTAGAACCGGTGGAAACAATTTCAACCCCAGCTGCCTGTAGGTTTTTCGCCAGTTTATCAAGGCCGGTTTTATCATAGACGCTGACCAGGGCCCGTTTAATGGGTTTTATTTCGCTCATGACGTGGGAATCCTTTTGTTGCATTCTTTGTCCAGCCCAGGCGAGCGACTGTCCTTTTACGTTCCCCAGTGGTTATCCACTTTTTTCGCCAGTCACGTTAGAACCAGTCTACCCTGCTGGCTTCGGTGGCGAAAGTTAGTCTTGGTCGGGGATTTCGATGGCCTGGGTGGAAGTGTCGTCAGCGCCGCGCCGGGGTTTGCCAGCACGCAAGCGGCCTCGTTTGAAAATTGAGCGTTTTATTGCTGGCCGCGTCAGTTCTGCTTCTGGGAGGCGCTGGGCAGAAGATTTGATTTTTTCCAATTCCTGGCGTTCTTTCGCAATAACTTCATCGGTTTTGCGCTCTGCCCAATCGGTGGCCAGGTCTTTTATTTCCTCGGTATCTACCGGCAGGGCTCCCCTAGAGCGCGCAAACTTTTCTTCCGGGCTCTGCCGCGGGGCAGCTGGCTTCGCCACCTGGTCAGCTTGCGATTTTTTGGTAGTGTCGAGGGCGTCCTCGCTGTCTCCGGGAATATTTTCAGTGTTTCTTTCTGCCTCTACCTTAGTATCGCCGCTGTCACCAGCGGAGACAGCTTCCGAATCTGTTACCGGAAGCTCTGGCGGTAGCGCTACTTGTTCAGTTTCCGTCACCTCTTTCGCAGCTGAGGGCACTTCCTGCGCCTCATTATCTCCAGTCGCCTGCGGCTTCGCGGAGCTATCCTCGCCGCCCGTTTCCTGCGTATCAGCTTCCGCGTCCTCATCCGTAACCGCGCCCTCGGCGCTCAGGGGATTTCGGGAGTGCAGTTCTTTCGCTTTTTCTTTCGCGACTGCAAAGCCTTGACGCCCAGCTCGTTCGCTCGCCCTCTTGAGTTTAAAGAAATTATCTGCCAGGTAAGCGCGAGCATGAGGGTGGGTAAGGATTGCTATCAGCAGGATCGGTATCCACACCAAGATTAACCCCATAGCCGCGGTGGTCAAGGGATCTGCCCCCCACATGGACATGCGTCCCGCGCCGATGGAGCCGGAAGATAAAAAGCAGAACCAAGTAGTTAAAACCGTAAACGAAAGGGTAGCTACCAAGAAAGAAGCCACGTGGGAGAAGAAATCTACCCGCGCCATGGAAGTGTAAAACAGGTATCCGCACAGCAAACCGAGCCCTACGATCACAGCCGATATCCAGTACCCGGGAGTTTGATTTGGCAGCGCCCCCAAAATGGGGACTGCCGGAATCGGGCCGGTTTTTACCTCCGTCAGCGAACGGATAGTGCCGGTACCTTGTTGAAATCCCGGCCCGAGAACCCAGGCCAGCGCCCAAGTTTGCACAGTAGGCAGATACAGCAATTGCGCCAGCCAAATCAAAATCCCTGCCCCTAGGGAAAGACCATACAGGTCTAAGATGTTCTTTACTGCTGGGAAATGGGTGAACACTTGGGCAACTACCAGTATCAAGGTCACGATCCCAAATAGTTTGCATACTTGCCAACCAGCCCGCAGCCCGGAAATAACCCAGCCGGGTACTGTCCAAGTGCTATTGACGCCGTCCCAACTGCGTTCATCGCGGTCAATGCCGAGGCGTCGGTTTTCGAGATCCTGATTATAGGCATGATCTGGTTTGCGCACGCGGAGGATAAATTGCCGGCTCCAGCTGGTAAAACGTTCTAGGTCATCTTTTAAACGCGCTTTGGGATGCCGTAGGGATGGTTTTTCCGTATCGGGACGCTGATCGCGATCAAAGAGATAAAAAGCGTAGATCACGGTAGCGAAACCGTGGATTAACGCCCAAAAGAATAGTGCCCCCAGACTGTAGGATCCGCGCACAACTAGCCCCACCAGGAAGGCAACTATCGCTTGCGCAAAGGGGTAAACCCACAGTACAGCTCTACTTTCGAGGACGAAAGTGCGCGCCACATGCCCCCCTAGCCAAAGATAGGCTATCCACAATCCCAGGGGAATCACCGACAAAGTGGCGGCTTGCCCTAGACCAGCGGGAAGAGGGACTGCGAATCCCAGAGCCCAGATACTGGCTCCTACGGCCAGGGAATCCGTCCAAACCGTGTCTGTCATCCAGGGGTTGGAAGAGGTGGAAAAATAAACTCCGGCACTAATACTCAAGAAAACAAGCCAGGGAATTAGGCAGGTGATCAGAGCGGCGGCCACCATCCGGGTGATTCCGCGAGGAATTCTCACTGTGAGGGTGCGTCGAGTATTTTGGGAGCTGGCTTTCGCCTTTGAGTCAAGGGCATTGTCGGTAGCTTTCCCAGCAGTTGGGGCTTTCTTGCGAACTAACCGCAGCTTGTTCACCAATCCACGACTCCCAACTGTCTTCGCGCTGCTGCTTGGACGTTTCTTGTCCGTAAAGGCCAGTTGCTTGGCTTGTCCCCGTCTCCGCGTTGAAGCTTCCTGCTGATAGTTTTTACTGGCCTGGATAGTTGCCCCCTTTTGGGTATGCGCAACTTGTTTCCTGGCTCCTGCAGATCGGAGAGGATTTTTTGGAACATTAGGCCGGCGCAACATCCCTACTATTGTCCACTTTTTAACTCTCTAGCCACTTAGGCGCACCGCGGTCAGCTGCGCCTGACGGTAAATAGTCGACTGGGGGGGCGGTGCTAAGCACCGCCCCCCCAGCAATATCTCTAGCTACCAGGCAATAATTTTGTTTTGCTATCTGGCACTGACTATCAGTTAGCTAAGAGCTTTAAAGGCCTCCCTGGCCAGCTCCGCCGTTTGAGAGGGAGTCTTGCCAACTTTGACGCCATGAGCTTCCAGAGCTTCCTTCTTCGCCTGGGCAGTACCTGCCGAACCAGAGACGATAGCACCTGCGTGCCCCATGGTTTTACCTTTAGGAGCAGTAAAGCCCGCTACATAAGCGATTACCGGCTTGGTGACATTAGCGGCGATATAGTCGGCGGCGCGCTCTTCCGCATCTCCCCCAATCTCGCCGATCATCACGATTACTTTGGTGTCGGGGTCTTTTTCGAAGGCCTCGAGAGCATCGATATGGGTGGTGCCCACCACCGGGTCACCACCAATCCCCATACAGGTGGTGAAGCCAATATCTCGCAGCTCAAACATCATTTGGTAGGTCAAAGTACCAGATTTAGATACCAATCCGATGGGACCAGAACCGGTAATATCTGCCGGGGTAATGCCCACATTGGACTGTCCCGGGGTAATAATCCCCGGGCAGTTCGGACCGATAATCCGGCATCCCTTTTCCAGGGCGGCATTTACGAACTCGGTGGAATCCTGTACCGGAATCCCCTCGGTAATCACCACGATCAGCGGCATCCCGGCCTCTACGGCTTCTAGTACCGCCCCTTTAGCGAAACGCGGAGGGACGAATACTACTGAAACATTCGCACCCTCTTTTTCCATGGCTTCTTTCACGGTGCCAAATACCGGCACCGAAACTGTTCCGGCTTTAACACCTTTCTTTTCGGCGGCCTCACCCAGGGGGACAATATCGAAATCAACCGTTTGTCCTGCTTTCTTGGGGTTGGTTCCCCCCACCACATTAGTCCCGGCGCCTAGCATCAGCCGGGTGTGCTTACGCCCCTCCGAACCGGTCATACCCTGTACGACAATCCGGGCTGAGGAATCAAGGAATACTGACATATTTGCTTCTCCTTATGCTTTTACCGATTCTTAACAGCCAGCAGCGAGTTTAGCTGCCTGGGCGGCGCCAGCATCCATAGTTTCTACCATGGTCACCTGCTCTAGGTTCGCTTCCTCTAAAATCTTGCGGCCAGCCTCTACTGAGTTGCCATCTAGGCGTACTACCAGTGGCTTAGTGGCTTTATCGCCCAAGATTTCGATTGCTTTTACGATTCCGGCAGCCACCTGGTCACAGGCGGTGATTCCGCCGAATACGTTTACGAATACCGACTTGACCTGGGGATCACCCAGAATCACGTCCAGTCCATCAGCCATTACCTGCGCGGAGGCTCCACCCCCAATATCGAGGAAATTCGCTGGCTTCACCCCGTATTCTTCCCCGGCATAGGCGACCACATCCAAAGTCGACATCACCAGACCAGCGCCGTTACCAATGATTCCCACCTGACCTTCTAGGTGGACGTAGTTCAAGCCTTTTTCTTTCGCTTTGGCTTCCAGGGGATCTTCGGTGCGTTTATCTACCAGTTCCTCGTGTCCGGGATGACGGAAACGGGCGTTATCGTCCAAAGTTACTTTTCCGTCCAGGGCAATGATCTCGCCCTCTTCACTGGACACCAGGGGGTTTACCTCTACTAGGGTGGCGTCCTCACCCTGATAAACATCCCAGAGACCCTCTAGCACTGGCACGGCCTTATTAATGACGTCTTCGTCCTCAAAACCAGCCTGGGTAAGAATCTTACGGGCAACATCTTCGTCGATGCCGGTAACCGGCAGGGGCACCTTCGCCAACGCTTCTGGGCGTTCCTTGGCAAGTTGTTCGATCTCCATACCGCCCTCTTTGGAGCACATGGCCAGGTGCCGGCGGTTAGAGCGGTCAAGCAGAATCGAGAAATAGTATTCGCAGGCAATATCGGCACCAGCGGCTACTAACACCCGATGCACGGTATGTCCCTTAATATCCATCCCTAAGATTTCTTCGGCTTTTTCTCGCGCCTCCTGAGGACTGCGAGCGAGTTTAACCCCGCCAGCCTTTCCGCGCCCACCCGTCTTTACCTGCGCTTTTACCACCACCAAGGGTTGAGCGAGTTTCTCAGCAGCTTTTTGAGCTTCTTCAGGGGTTTCGGCCACAATCCCGGCTAACACGGGAACTGAGTGCGCCTCAAATAGGTCGCGAGCCTGGTATTCGTAAAGATCCACTTGCACGTCCTCTCATTAAGTACCTCGACATCAAGATATAGGACTATAGTACCGCATATTCACGCTTATTACGTCACGAGAAAGTGTTCTCTATCACTTAAAAACTAGACTCGATCTTAAACAAGCAAGATTCGGTTAATCATAAACAAAAGCAATACCCACGAAAACTTAAAGAGGAAGCGCCCTTCCTCCCGGGCAATCCTGTCTCTTTTAGAACGAAGCTCCCCAATAATTTTGGTTCGCGATACGATGAGTACTCATCTAGAAGCTGTTGGACGGAAAACCTAGAAGTGGATTGGAACTAGCTATGCTCTTGTGGGATCACGCCGCCCCGCTGATTGGGTGCTACTTCCTGGCTACCCTGTTAATTCCCTTTCTAGTGAAGTACTTTCGGCAACACACATTTTACTTTGCTGCCCTGATGCCCTTTAGTGCCCTACTCTGGACGCTATCTCACACCCGTGAAGCGTTCGGCACTGGATCGCAGGAGATAGCAGAGCTTTATCAATGGTCAAGCGTGCTAGATCTAGAAATAGGGTTTCGACTCACCAGTCTCTCTTGGCTAATGCTTATAGTAATTAACCTGGTTGGCTCGCTAATCCTGGTGTACTGCGCCCAGTATTTCTCCAAGGAATCTCCGCGGCTTGGTCAATTCATTGCCGCTTTCCTAGGTTTTGCAGCCTCTATGTCTGGTCTGGTGTTGGCAGATCACACCATGACCCTCTACTTTTTCTGGGAAATTACTACTTTTAGCTCCTTTATTTTAATTGGTCATGAAGCAGAGGAACGTGCCTCCCGCGCTGCTGCCCGCCAAGCTATTTTGGTAACCACCACCGGTTCTTTAAGTATGTTCGCAGGATTTGTGATCCTGGGGATCATGCCAGGGGGCTCCTTTAGGATTAGTGAGCTCATAACCGTATTGTCCTCCTCGACCGCCCTGGGCACTCAGGTAGAACCGGTTGCGGCTGGCTGTGGATTAGCTTTGGTTTTATTTGCGGCCATTACCAAGTCGGCGATTTTCCCGACTCACTTCTGGCTCCCCTCCGCGATGGCCGCCCCCACTCCCGTCTCGGCATTCCTACACGCGGCAGCCATGGTAAAAGCAGGGATCTACCTGATCACCCGATTCGCGCCCGCATTTGCCCGCTTCCCTGTGCTTACCTGGGCAATCATTATTTTAGGGGCAACGACTATGCTGCTAGGAGGCTACGCGGCGCTGCGGCAAACCGACCTAAAGCTGGTTTTGGCTTTCGGCACAGTTTCCCAGCTGGGATTCCTCACCATGCTTATTGGTTCGGCTAGCCCCCAGCTATACCTGGCAGGTTTGTGCGTTCTAGCTGCCCACTCCACCTTTAAATCCGGCCTATTCCTGACCACCGGGACTATCGAAAAACAAACCGGCACCCGCGAGTTCCCCAGTCTATGTGGCCTGGGGGAACGCTCGCGTACGCTAGCTACCTGCGCCTTAGCGGGGATTATATCTATGTCCGGAATCCCGATTACCAGTGGATATTTGGGGAAAGAACATGCAATTACTGTCCTTATGGGGTCAGTAGGCAACGGGCAATCGGCGATAGTTTTCGCAGCGCTGATTGTGGGCTCCGCATTAACTTTCGCCTATTCGCTGCGCTATTTTTGGGGCGCTTTCAGTCATAAGCATGACCGCAAAGGATCATGTCCTCATCGGCAAAAATTGCGCGCAACCGGCCAAATGCTCACAGCGGTTCCCGGGATTCTTACCGGGCTTTCGGTAATTCTCGGATTCTTGCCGAGCGTCCTTGACCATTTTTTGCGCCCGACCGCGATCCAAAGTTATCAGCAAGATCCGGGGAATCTCCATCTTTGGTCGGGAATACTGCCTGCCTTGGTAACTGTCTTTATCTTGGCGGCAGGTTTCGGCCTATTTTGGAAGCGGGCACGGCTGGCGCGGCTGCAGCGGCGCTTAGCTTTTTCGCCGCGTTGGAGCGCCCAGGGGCTGTATTCGCGGGCTATCCGGGCTTTGGAGCAGGGGGCTGCTTGGGTTACCGGTAAGGTTCAAACCGGTTCTCTTCCTGCTGACCTTTCAGTGATATTTACGGTTTCGGCAGTGGCAACTGGGGTATGCCTGCTGGGAATTAACGATATGCACAGCTGGCATTTCGCGGATTCCTTCGGGCAAGCATTCATTTGTTTTGCCCTGATCGGCATGGCTGCCATCTGTGTTGTTGCCCAGCGCCGCCTGAATGCAGTACTGGCACTGTCTGCCTGCGGAGCGGCCGTGGCAGCCATTTACGTGCTACAGGGGGCTCCGGACTTAGCGCTTACCCAATTGGTGGTAGAAGCGGTCACCCTTACATTGTTTTTACTGGTGTTGCGGCGCCTACCAGCCCGGTTTTCGCGTCGACTGAGCCGTTGGGCTCCCGGCTATCGGCTTTTAATAGCCGCTGCCTGCGGGGTAGGCATTGTGCTATTGGGCCTGTCCACGTCCTCTGCCCGAATTCATGAACCAGTATCGAACCTGGTCACTACCGAAGGGAGTATTTTTGCCGGGGGACAAAACCTGGTCAATATCTTGTTAGTAGACGTTAGAGCCTGGGATACTGTGGGAGAACTTTCGGTACTACTAGTTGCCGCTACCGGGGTTACTGCCCTGATCTACCTACGCGGGCTATCTAGCGCCCTGGCTGATTCCCATCGGGCACGCCGGCGTCGACTATTGATGAGGGCGCGGCGACGTCGGGGACATTTAAGGAAGATTTCCGCTGGCCCGCAACAAACTTGGCTGGCGGTAGCTACGTTAATTAGTCCGCGCCGCCGCTCGATTTTGTTGGAAGTTTCTACCCGGATCTTGTACCACACTTTACTGCTGGTATCGGTATGGCTATTGTTTATCGGCCACAACAACCCTGGCGGAGGCTTTATTGGAGGCATGGTTGCCGGGATTGGGATTACGATCCGTTATTTTGCAGGCGGACGCTTTGAACTGTTAGAGGCGGTTCCGGCCAGACCGGGCGGGATCATTGCACTCGGAATGACTACTGCGGTAGTTAGCGCTTTGATTCCACTAGCGTTTGGCTACACCATTTTGCAAAGCGTGGAAGCACATCTTGATTTAGGGATATTAGGGGAACTGCACTTTACTTCGGCAATGGGACTAGATATTGGGGTGTATTTACTGGTTATCGGGGTGGTGCTGGATTTGTTGCAATCTCTGGGTTCGGAGATTGACCGTCAGGGCGAATCTGCGGGCCATCAGCTGCCCGAAGCCGATATTACCGGCCGGCAAGATCCGGTAGATCATGCCGTTAGATTACCGGATGATGAAGCGGAAACTGGGGACGCGTCCTCGGCAGCAAAAGAAAAGAGCCTGGTGCAAAGCGTTTCTGTTTCTGAACCTGAGGAGGCAAAGCTGTGAGCGTTTCTCTCTGCCTGTTATTAGCTGCCGGATTCCTGGTTGCTTGCGGGGTTTACCTGGTCACCGAACGTACTTTAACCCGGATCGTTATCGGATTAGGGCTACTGGGTAATGGGATTAATCTATTCCTGCTTTCTCAGGGAGGACGCGCAGGTACGGCTCCAATTTTGGGTACTGCCTTGTCAAAAATGTCTGATCCTTTGCCGCAGGGAATGATTCTTACTGCGATTGTGCTGTCGATGGCCACTACAGCATTCGGATTGGCACTTGCCTACCGTTCCTGGCGGTTATCGGGACATGACGAGGTCACCGATGACCTGGAAGATCGGCGCTTAGCGAAGAAAGTGGGCGATGCCGAACGCTTCCTACGCTTGGATCTGGATGAGCTAGATAAGAGACGAGGTCGTAAAAGGAGGGAACTGTGAACTTTCTTTTAGCGTTACCGGTTCTCCTTCCCCTGCTAGCCGCGGCTTTAACTTTGGGATTAGGGAGGCATTACCGGATACAGTCGGCGGTTGCCTTTGTGACGCTGTCGTTTTCGTTAATCTTTGCCCTCACGATTCTAGGGTTAACTGATAAAGCTACTCTGGTTTTAGATGTGGGGTCTTGGGCGGCTCCGATTGGAATCTCCCTGGTAGCTGACCGTCTAGCTGCGATAATGCTATGTACTTCCTTGGTGGTAATGGTGGCGGTACTGGCCTATTCGCTCTCTGAAGATACCGTCCACGAATCGCAGGATATTCCTACTCCAATTTTTCACCCCACCTACTTAGTGTTATGCGCCGGAGTGAACAACGCGTTCCTCACCGGAGATATGTTTAACCTCTACGTGGGGGTAGAAATTCTGCTTACTTCCTCGTTTGTGTTGATTACTCTGGGAGGCACCCGGGATCGTATCCGCTCCGGCACGGTTTACGTGGCAGTATCAATGGTGGGGTCAGCGATATTCTTGGTAGCACTTGCCTGCCTTTACGGCGCTTGTGGCACCATGAATATGGCACAGCTTTCTATGCGGCTAACTGAAATCGATCCGGCAGTCGCCATGCTTATCCAAACGTTATTCCTAGTGGCATTTGGTCTAAAGGCAGCAGTTTTCCCGCTCTCGGCTTGGTTACCAGACTCATACCCCACGGCTCCCGCCCCGATCACCGCAGTATTTGCGGGATTGCTTACCAAAGTTGGGGTGTATGCGATTATCCGGATGCAAGTTCTTATTTTCCCGACTTCCCCGGTAGATGTGGTGTTGGCGGTAGTCGGGATTCTCACTATGATCGTAGGAATCTTGGGGGCAGTTGCCCAGGACGATATTAAACGGTTACTGTCTTTTACCCTGGTTTCCCATATCGGTTTTATGATCTGGGGAATTTCGCTAGCTAATACCTTGGGGATCGCCTCAGCAGTGTTTTACGCTGTCCACCATATTCTGGTGCAAACCACCTTATTCTTAGTGGCAGGCATGATGGAGAAGATCGGCGGTTCTACCTCGCTGCGCCGTCTACACTCCTTAGCTAAGATTTCACCGCTGCTAGCGATCTGGTATTTGATTCCGGCTTTCAACCTGGTGGGTTTCCCACCTTTGACTGGTTTTTTGGGCAAACTGGGACTAGCCGAGGCGACGGCGGCTCGCAATGCTCCCCTGGCCTGGGCACTGCTGGCTGCGGGGCTAGTTGCCTCCCTACTGACGCTGTACGTGGTGGTCAAGATCTGGCTACAGACTTTCTGGCAGGGAAGGGAATCTGCGCAAGAAAGTGGCGGCGAAGAAGAGGAAGCCGTAGATACTTTGAATCCTGCTGCCCGTATTCCCCGGGGAGTCTGGGCGGCAACCGGTTTCCTAACTGCGGTAACGATTGGCCTATCGATTTTTGCCGATCCGGTCTACACTTTCACCGAACGTGCCACTATCTCTATGACACGCGCTGAATATCAACGCGCGGTTTTGGGAGAAGATGGACGCGGACACGGGATCTCGAAGCTTTCTTCGGGGAATTGGGGAGATTATTTAAACGCGGACGGGAACCAGGCGGATACCGCTGCCGCTGAAACCACTACCAAGAGCGTTCTTTTTGATGCTTTATCGCTGTTCCCACGAGAATCATATGGATCTGTACCAGTGAGGGGAGGTAGCAATGACTAGCGACAACTGCGATGACAGGGCTCAGCACACTATAGCTGCAGCTCCTGACCCGGTTAAGGGGTCTCAGTTACCAGAAAAATCTGGCGCGAGCCAAAATAATGGGAAGCACCAGGACGAGATTACCCCCGTCAACGCTGCGCCTTCGCGCCCAAGTCTGAAACAGCGGCTAAGAAATCTACCGCGACGCTGCTCCCTAGGGATGAGCATCTGGTTGTTCGTGGTCTGGATACTGCTAATTCGTGACCTGTCCGCTGTTTCTATCGGCGGTGGCCTGCTGATCGCGGTGGGTTTGCAAATATTTTTCCCGATGCCGCATGTTAACCCGGTAAAAAGATTCCGTCCCTTGCGGGTTGCTTGGCTGGCACTCCGCTTCGGTTGGGATCTTTTGGCTTCTGCTCTGCAAGTAGCTTATGTGGTGCTCAGAAACAAACCTGCCCGCCCGCAGATGGTAGAAGTGGAGATGGTGACCCGCTCAGAGTTTTATTTAACCATGGCTTCCGCGATGACCTGCCTGGTGCCAGGTTCTTTAGTAGTGCGGGCTCGGATAAACCCCTCGCGAGTAACTTTGCATGTGTTAGATCGTGACCTATCTAAAGGGGCGCGCGGGGTAGAGAAATCTTTACACGCCCTCGAAATGAGAATTGTGAAAGCTTTGGGCAGTAAGGCAGAGATTCAAGAAGCTCAGGAGCGTTTACAACGCTACGAGCAGCTGGTAGCGGCGGGTAAAATCCCCTATTCTGCCCAGAGCCGGTATGTCATTGATGAGGACGCCCAACCACGACCCGATAGTGAGAGGCAGTAGGCGCTATGACTTGGATTTTTGTTTTAAACTGGGCGATGCTCAGTGTCGCTGAACTGCTGGCTTTGTACGTGCTGTGGCGAGGACCAGGGATTTTGAATCGTACTGTGGCCTTGGATCTATTAACCGCGATCACCATCGGGATTATTTGTTTGGTGTCAGTGACCGGGGAGCGCGATGACACTATGCAGGTTTTACTGGTGTTGACTTTGGTGAGTTTCTTGACGGCGACCGCGGTGGCGCGGATTATTGGGCAGCGTTCCGCAGCCGAACAGGCACAAGATGCTGATCCAAACGTGGCTAAGAAACCGGAACCAAAAGCGGACGCTGTTATTGGGAAAGGAGGACGTGATGAGTGAAAGCTGGTCCAACGCCCTCACCTACCTGGGGATAGCGATTCTCACCCTGGGATCTGCCTTGACTTTGATTGCTGCCATTGGAGTAGTGAAGCTGCCAACTTTGCTGCAACGCCAACACGCTGCCACAAAACCGCAGTTAACCGGGTTTATTTTGACCTGTCTGGGTTTGGTAGCGATTCGTCAAACTTGGTCGTGGCTGACTGTAGTGCTGCTAGCGATTGTGCTGCAAACTCTGACGGCACCGATTGGTGCGCACTTGATCGGCAGAACCGCTAAGCAACGTGGCGAAATCAAAGATGCTGGTGAAACGGTTTATCGCCACCTGCATTTGCCACTTTCCGGTAAGGATACGCCGGTAGTAACCCGAGACAGTTAAAATCATGTATAGCCGTAAGCAAAATAAAAATCGCTCTCAATGTAGTTTTTATTATGCATTGGATGCTGTATTTGATACCTGAATGCTGTTTTCCCTGAGGTTTGAAGCAAAAACACCTTGTTAACAATATCTCGATATACATGTTTACGATATTGCTAATGTCTGGCAAAGTAGTTATCTTGGGAGTGAGCTGCATTTCTGGAATCGGGGGTAAGTGATGGAGCGTTTTATCGGGCGTGAACGCGAGCTAGAAGCACTGGAGAGAGCGTGGGGAAGTGATCGTTTCGAGTTCACCGTTGTCTATGGGCGCCGCCGGGTCGGAAAAACCCGTCTGATTAGGGAATATATTGCCGATAAGCCCGCTGTATATTTTATGGCGCTGGAGGCCGATAAGAAGACAAACTTGAACAGCTTTTCCCGTACGTTTTCCCAGTTCCAAGCCTCAAACAAGCCAGGTTTGACGGCCTCGCGGGCAGGTTACAGTTCTTTTGAGAATCTATTCGCTGATATGGCGGATACTGCTCGCCACACCCCGTTTGTGCTAGTAATCGATGAGTTTCCGTACTTGGCGGCGAGTTGGCCACCGATTTCTTCGCTATTGCAGAAGTTTTGCGATTCTCAATGGGCAGGAACCGGACTGCATCTGATTTTGTGCGGGTCGTCGATGAGTTTCATGGAGCGACAAGTCCTCTCCGCGAAAAGCCCCCTGTATGGGCGGCGTACCGGTCAGATTCGCTTGCGACCTTTCGATTTTTTGGATACCGAGGATTTTCTCTCCCCTCTACCCCGTTTGGATGCCGCAGTTCTTTACGCTGCTACCGGTGGCGTGGCGGAATACCTCGACTTTATAGATACCAGTACAGGCGCTGCCGAGAACCTGTCGAAACTATTCTTTGATCCCAGCGGCCGCCTGGTGGAAGAACCGGGAAACCTACTAAAACAAGAACTGCGAGAGCCAAAACGCTACAGCTCTATTTTGCGCGCGATTTCTGACGGGGCCTCAAAACACAATCAAATCGCTACAAAAACTGGGATTCCTACCGGGGTTCTGACGAACTACCTCGGCGCCCTAATGGATCTGGGTATCGTGGATAAACAAATTCCCTGGAATGCGACAATGAAAATGGGCGGGCGAAAAACCATTTATCGGATTCAAGACGGCTGTTTCCGTTTTTGGTACCAATTCGTGCAACCCAACCTGTCGACTATCGAGTTGGGTGCGGGTTTAGCTACTCTGGAAGCGAACGTTATTCCCGTACTCAACAGTTTCATGGGGCTGGGCTTCGAGCAGATTGTCGCTGATCTTTTCGACCGCGACAATGCCGCTGGAAAGCTAGTCGAGCTGTACCAAAATCGTGCCCGCTGGTGGGGTAGCGACCCGAAAACGCATCAATCCGAAGAAATCGATCTAGTCGCCGGAGGGAATAAATCTACTCTGTTTATCGAAGCTAAGTGGTCCAGTCAACCCGTCGGCATTGATGTCCTGAAAACCCTAGAAAACCGCAGTAAACTAGTCAAACACCACAAGACACCCCGCTACGCTGTCTACGCAAAGTCAGGATTTACCCCCGAATTAGCCCGCCACGCGCAAGGACGCGAGGACGTGAGGCTGCACAGTTTCCTAGAAAAATAGCTGCGGGTTTGCGAGACCAGGTTCAGAGCATCTTAGCGTGGAATCTTTCACGGTTTAAGCCTTAGACCCGCTAATCCGGCGAGATTAATCCCGTAAATATTGTCGGGTTACTTCCGACAAAGGCAAGGGATAATCCCCGGACTTTGCATAGTCGTCCTGTAAGGCTACTAGCTGTTCGCGAAGGGTTTTCGGTAGGCCAATCTGTTCCTCAAACGCGAGCGAGACTATAAAATCGAGATCTTCGCCCTCGCCATATTCATAATCTGCTATCAATTGTTGGACTGCGGGGCTAGCGGTTTTTTCGAGGTGAGCACGAACCCTTTTATATAGATCTAAGTAGGTTAGCACGATTTAAGCCTATCTTTAGCAATCCTTATATTTATCGCTTCCCGGTAAATATGTGGCTCTACCTAAAGAGAAACCTTCCCGGCGCTAGGAGTTATCGCAGTTAGAGCCTATTTACAGCGACAGCCCCACCAGGTGGCCGACTGCGCCAGTAATCAGCATGGCGAGGGCGCCGCCGATAATCACCCTAATGACGGCACGTCCTCGGGGAGCTTCTGAGAGCCAAGCGGAGGTGTATCCCGCTAAACCTAGCGTCACTAAAGTCAAGATGAAGGTGGCGATAAACTTGGAGGCCGGCGGGAACAGCAGGATTGCCAGATTCTTTCAGAAGAACCTATTGACCACACGCCATCGGGAGAAGGGAATCCCTACGACTACGGCTTAACGGTACCTTTGGGTCTTCCGGCTTTGCCGGGGCGGGTTTTCTGCCAGTTATCCACGGTTTCGGGTAGCCATCCGTATTTGATGGCTTTTCCTGCTCCAATGGACGCATCGGGGGCGGGGAATGTTCCGCGCGTGATATAGCTTTTTATAGTGTGAGGGGATAGCCCGAATCGCCGGGCCATCCCGTTCACGGTTAGATAGTTAATCATCGCGTTTATTTTGGCGGTATATGGCGATAACGCCAGCCAGAGCCGCTAGGGATACTAGCAGCTGCAATATCTGCATAATCATAACGTAAACCTCCTAGACTAGGAGAAAGTTACCAGTCCTTTCGGAGCGGGCAACCTTTCAATTTCTACTTACGCTTGTCCCACCAGGTGAGCAAGCTACAATAGCAATTGAAAGGTTAATAATCATGTCTAGCGATTCAAGAACTAACATGATTTTCCTTTCTCTTGTTTTATCCCCCGGCCTGCCCGGGGGATATTCTTTCAGTTTTCCCCTCAAGACCAATACTATTTCGTTTAACCAGTAATTACGCACTAAATCTGCCATATTGACGGACACTACCCCATTAACCTGGGTTTCATCCCACGACGGAATAATAGGCCGAGACCATCCCCGCAGGTGCCGGGCGTTTTGTAAAAAGTGACACTTTTGACACTTCTGGCACGGATCATCCCCGCAGGTGCGGGGCATTTATGGTGGCACTCTAAAAATCGAGTCCGGGAACCGGATCATCCCCGCAGGTGCGGGGCATTTCGAGCCGCCCACAAGACCCAGCCCATGTGCCGGGGATCATCCCCGCAGGTGCGGGGCATTTAAGAGAACGCCCTATTTTTAGCGGCTAGCGCGGGGATCATCCCCGCAGGTGCGGGGCATTTCCGCTATTGTCCCGGGGATAGATGCTATAGCGGGGATCATCCCCGCAGGTGCGGGGCATTTTCCCAACATCCCCGGGTTGTTAACCTGCCGCTGGGATCATCCCCGCAGGTGCGGGGCATTTTCAGTATTAGCGAAATGTTGATGCGGGAACACGGGATCATCCCCGCAGGTGCGGGGCATTTCTTTTTGGCAGACGGAACAACTTTGCACCTTAGGGATCATCCCCGCAGGTGCGGGGCATTTTTATTAAGTTTGCGCGGCCGCGCTCTAAGCGGAGGATCATCCCCGCAGGTGCGGGGCATTTCTTTCTGATATTGAGGCCGCTCTCGGAAGAGAGGGATCATCCCCGCAGGTGCGGGGCATTTCGATCCATAAAGATATGTTCACCACCAGATTTGGGATCATCCCCGCAGGTGCGGGGCATTTGAGATCTGAGGGTTTGAATTGGATCGCCTGATAGGATCATCCCCGCAGGTGCGGGGCATTTCTGGCTATACCGAGTAGCCACCGCGCTAGTGCCGGATCATCCCCGCAGGTGCGGGGCATTTGCGCGCGGAAAACATCATTATTAACGTTCAGTGGGATCATCCCCGCAGGTGCGGGGCATTTTCTACAATTTCCCCGGTATGTTCCCAAACCCACGGATCATCCCCGCAGGTGCGGGGCATTTTTTTATGAGAGTTAATTCATTTGCTGAGGCGTAGGATCATCCCCGCAGGTGCGGGGCATTTACTCGTTGAGCTGGAATATCGATCCAAAATATTCCTTTCTAACGCCATCCTATAGGTAGCTACCTCAGATTTTTAGGGTTTACGTTTACGCATTCTTCTGCGCCTGGCAGCTATCGACCACCCATAGCCTTCATTGTCACTACTTTTCCCTTGCTGCCATCCCGGTTCTCGTCGCTGCCTATCCCCCGCTGAACTATCACTTTTGATTCGCTCAGGATGCTGCAGCAAAGTCATCCCTTCGAGTTCTATTGGATTCCATTTATGCCCAGCCGAGCGCACAGCATAACCTTGCTCATTATTGGTACTATATATCAGTAGCGCCTTACCCTGTTTCCGCTCCGCAACCACTAAATCCCAAAGGTTCTCCCTCACCCGGGCAGACAATCTCCCCACGAATACTCCCGGAGAGGCCTCTAACAGCCAGCGAGTTACATATCCGCGCAGCCCCGGAGGGCAGGCCGTTAAGATTAAAACCATCAAAACGGAGCCTCCCTCACCTCAGCCGCATAGTTAGAGCCGCCCTCGATATTTCCTTGATAGTAATCCCACAACCGATTACGGTTCTCCTGAACTTCTACCGAAGCATCTCGCTCCCCGGTAAGCAAAAAGATAATATCTTGCGCACATCGTTTTAGCAGTCCCTTTTGAAAGACCTGGTCACGCAACTTAATCCGCATTCTGGTCGCAACGTCCTGCTCGCCCTCGGAAACAATCTGGAATGCCAGTGGAATCACGAATTCAACCTTATAGAGGTCAGCAATATCAAACACAAAGGAGCGCGAATGCCCGGTATGCACTATGCCGAGTCCCGGCGAACAACCTAAAGCACAAATAACCGCATGGGCAATCCCATACAGGGTGGCGTTACCAGCAGACAGCGCCTGGTTAACCGGATCACTAGCCTGAAAGTCTTGGGAATCAAAAACTCTACCTGCCCAAGGAACCCCATATTCATCTGCCCAACGCCGGTAGGCCATTTTCATGCGGTGACCTTCCCGCCCCCGCAGCTGTCGCATGGAGAGCCCCTCCACATCCTCTTCACCAAAACGCATTTGATACATTGCCCTGGCTACTTTGATTCTTTCATTTTGCGAGGATGAGCAACGCGCTTGCAGCTGCAGCAAGGCATTCGAGTCAGCCAAACTGCGTCCGCTGGCATAGAAGCGCACCCCGTTTTCACCAACCCAAACCGCACTCACCCCGCATTCGCCTAAAAGACTCATCGCCTGGTGAGAAATCGTTGATCCCGGTCCCAGCAGCAACGATGAAATCGTTGCCGCCGGGACATGCACCGTTCCCTGCTCATCTCGCAAGGTCAAAGCATTTTCTGCGCGGTGTACTACACAGCGCTCTGCATAGAGGAATGACCAGCGGTCTTCCACCCGCGGCAGCGATTGCCGCGGGACGGGCTTATTTGCGAGGCCACCGTTCATCGCTAACCTACCTAGGAGCTAGGGTTAGCAGACCGCATCCGTATGCCTTCGCTGCCCCTAAACCGTTTAGCATGGCGATGCGCAGCAGTTCAGGATCCTTTACAGTCAGAATTCCTTCGAATGCTACCCGGTTCAAGGTAACTAAAGATCCCGGTTTCCCCGCCTTTCCTCGCTGAAAACGAATGCGCTCTTTTTCCACGATCGCCACCGCCAAATCAGTTGCTTCACCAGTGGACGGATTGGCAGACACCTGAGGAATCTCGAACCCCCAACCCTCTGCTCTAGATGTCAACCAATTAACGCGGTCTTCATCCCTAACGATTGGAATCCGTTTGGATCGTTTAGCACCTTCAACTTTCACCGCCCGAGTAGGAGTTGCCACTAGCCTAAAATTCCAGCTGCTTCCCTCCGCGAGTCGATCCAAGAAATGCTGATAGCTTTTCACCCCGTACGTGGACTCTATTTCTGGCCACCCAGCTTCTTCAGCAAGTTGGGTTAAATCTGGTCGCACCGGAGACTGAATATAAAGGTAGTAGCCTTTTTGGTGTCGATCCAAACGCCAGAGAATCCGCGGTGGTTCCCCTCCCTCCCATTGGGATTCATGGAAACAGTTCTGCAAGATGGCAGCGTGCATCCGCTCCATGGAGGCGAGCAACCTGGCGGCTCCCCGTCTCCGAGGGTTTAAGGCACACCGTGCAAGATAATATTCGCTCACCACATACCTCCCGGATTGTGGGTGGTTAAGAACGATGGTTCGGTTTCGTTGGCTGAAATATCAGTCGCTACTTCGCATTTCCACCTGACTACGTCACGCCACTCATATTGGCGATGGTGGGAATCGAAACTGAGCGGAACATCGTGCACTTGGTCAAAAATACAGTCTTCACGTCTGTCTTCCGGTAGTAAATCCAGATCCGCAACTACCTCTAAACTTACTTTTCCATTCTCGAGGTCGAGGGGTGAAGAGGACGACCAGTCCGTTTTCCGCGATACTTTCTTTTGATACCAAGCGGCTGCCTGCCAGGGATAAGCGGCGATGGCGTCTACCAGATTTCCCTCTGACAGCTTTGGTCGGATAGGGGTCATAGGAGGAAACGCCCTTCGCCCTAAATACAGCGGAAACTTTGGTTTAACCAAGGCATCATTAAGGGCATCAATCAGGCTGGTTTCCCCGCTAAGCCCAACGACAAATACCGCGTCTGACAGGTAATAGCGGTCAGAAAGAGGATAGGAAGTCTCGCCGTCAAAGGAATGGGTGGTATGAAAATCCCGTTCCCGAGTTCCCGGTTGATCGATGCGAACCGCCATTTTCAGATCAACTAAATCCTCAACAGGATCCACCCGGCGACGTCCTTGTGCTGCCGCTAGCAGACCGATGATTCCACTTTTGGAGGGTTCTGAGGACGTCCTGCGCTTAGTAAAACGAGAGGACGTCCCCCATGACTGCATCGGACCTTTGAGGGTCAAAAGCATATTCTTCATGGTTATTCACCCTTGGCAAGCAGTTCAGTCACCAGGTTGTCTAAATCCGAAACTAACTGAGGGAACGCCACTGGTTCTTGGATTTGCCGTAGCTGCTCCCGCGAGTCTCCGACCCCGCAGGTGAACTGGGCGAGAGGCTTTATTCCATAGGCGTCCTCGATATCGGCTGCTTCTTTGACCAGACGGGATACTGAGGGCGCCAAGAATCCAGTATCTTCCCGGGAGGTAACCGCATTCTCGAACGCCCCTACCAGGGAAACTGGCTGGTCATCACGTACGGAAATGTAGATTGCTTCCGGTAGCGTGCGATTAGCAAAAGTATTTTGTTTACCGGTGGGCATGGCTTTTACAAATGCCTGGGCGAACGCGTCAACTGCCCGAACCGTGGCATCGTCACTCCCCAGGTTTTCCCGCAGCATATCCAGATTGATAGTGGCGTATCGATAGAGCGTTGAGGAATTAAACTCGACCGTCCCCATCATCCCCGCTCCCGCATCGGTTTCCGCTTCGTCTTGGGACTTTACGTCATCAACTGCGGTAAAGAAATCGAATTCGTTTTCTACGCTGTGGGTAGAAATTGCGTGTGCTACCTGGCAGGAGGCATCGACATTCACGGCTGCGTCATCAGCTACCATGCGACCGAACAGAGCCAAATCTACTGAGTGATTCCGATTCAACAGTCTTTCAATTTCGCGTTTCTTTGGCTTCTCTTCGGTGGCCGCTTTATCTACCGCATATTCTGCCAGTTGCCGCAGTTGCAGGGCTGACAGGAACACTAAGTAGGTGGACACATCGTTACCGATCTCTTCCTTAGCATCCTTCTTCGCGCGCGGGGCTTTTAGCTTGATTCCCAGCGCTTTAAATACGTCTACCGCCAGTTTCGCAGATTCGGGCTCCAGATCTGGGTTTTGAACGGAGATCTGTTTAGCCAACAAATCTACAATCCGATTGGTTCGATAGCCCAGATCCGCTTGATTGAGGAAATCTCCAAACACTTGCCTGGTCTCTCGTTTCCAACACTGCGAAGATACCCGGGCTCGGCGTTGCCCCCCAAAAGTTGCAGTCTTAGGGCTCCCTGAATCATCTCGGTTTACACAGGAGGGCGGGACGTTTTGCAAAATATGGAAATCGATAAAGCTAGTCATGATAGTCTCCTTTATTTGGTCTGTGAGTTGGTTTCTGATTTTTCGTTTTTCTGTCGGGCATAGCCTCTCGCCCAGGAGAGTATAACTTTTTGTTTGCCTCCGGGGATTGCGAAGCGATAAAGATCTTGAGCCAATAGTCCGTAGTCAATTGCGATTGCAGCGCGATTAGATCCCAACTGACCAATTAGCCCCTTCAAATGGTTGAAAAACCCCGAAAAAGTTGTGGACATAACCGCGGCATCAAAGTGGCGCCGCACCGCTTTTTCATTATCCATACCTTCTAACCAGGCGAGCCTCGAGACTGCTTCTCCCAGGTTTACTCCCCGTTGATGCATGGGGGTGATTCTGCCCCGCTGATGGCGAGCATAGAGCCACAAGGCTCCCCGGATTCCCTGCTCCTTGGCAGTTAAGAGATCTGAAGAGGAATTCCTTCCCGTTTCTGAGGTATCAACTAGATGCCACACCGAGGGTGGGAAAACATACAAGTCTTGAGACGCCTTGCGTAGCTCAGCCAAATCGGCACGAGCTTGCGGGGAATCGTTTAAATACCCCTGCTGCAAAGTTTCAATTCGCCGTATTACTGTCCAACCAAGGTCACTGTAATAATGCTTACTTGATTGCTCTGGTTGCGTTTGATCACTCATGATTCTCCTTCGACTCATTGAAAGCTGAGACCTTTGATTTTGTCTTATAAAGCCTGATTGCAAACCATTTAACACAGTTAGGAAGATCAAAAACTGTTCCGTTTTTTATCCTTCCTTTCATCGCTTCATCCGGAGCGGCCGCCAGCAGTTCGGATTCCAGTTTTTTGGCAATCCCGTAGCCTGCTTCCCAAAGCGAATCTAGATTACAGTTGGCTGAACCGATTCTGAGCAGCCAGGCTCGGAACTGGCTGTCAATCTCTGAGTAGAAGCGCTCTCGCGTTGTCCGAGTAGCCAGGCTCGTGTCCTCCGCCCCAATGGCTCGCTGCAGATTGCCCGCTAACGAAGCAATCGCACTAGCTAGCTCATCAAGCAGTTCCATCCCGGTTTTCACTAAATACAACGATTCTTGGTCTTTGCCAGTCAATAGGCGAGAGGGGACTGTCAGATAATCACTGATTGCTTCCACAAAATATGATTCTTGGTCACCATACTCATACCCACAAGATCGCAACCTATAGATTGTCGATTCCGGCAGATAACCGTTTGAAATCAACCACCCTACCCAGCGCACTACCGCTGGTGGCAGGCTTGCTTCTACCTGCACCTCTTTGTAAGTTGCGGTTTTCCCGGGAAACTCGGGCAATAGGGATGTAATTCCCCGCCAAATTGCGCGGCTGGGATCATGCTTACGAGGCATATAAGTTATCCGTTTATTTTTCCTGGTCTGGGGCTCAGAAAATCGCCATACTCCCATAGGTTCACGGATTAGCGCGTTAGCAAACGCAGAAGTTTTCTTTTCTCCTAATCTATCGCCCTGGCAAAGTACTACACCGATTACCGAGTTACCGCCATCAATTAGCCTCACCCGCCTAGATTGCCAAGTGAGCATATCGGCAAGGCCATGCGGATAGATGTCGGCGCGTTGTCCCACCGGTTGCTTCTCGCGTTCCCAGACAGGTAAATCAAATTCCGGATTGGAAGCAATAATTCCAGTGGCCTGAGCTTCTTCGCTTTCTTCCCCAGGTTGCCCAATAGCAAGAGTGTTAAGCATCAGAGTTGAAAACAGGGTTTCACCTTCTACATAAACCCCACCTTGGGCACCTACCCAACCAGTACCAATCGGATATCCTTTACCACCTTTCACCCGAGTATCACCAACCGCGCCGGAGCGAATCCCCGCAGAATCGTATGCTTGTAAGTGGATAAGTTGGGCAGCAGCCTCGGGATAACTAATCTCTTCTATACCAGCCCCGATACGCATGGTGATGAACGGTTTCCCGTTCGGGACGTCTGCGAGTATCTTATTCAGCTCAGAGTAGTCTCTTTTGGGGGTATGAACCGTGGGATGCTGAAAGAAAGGCCGTTCGCGATCAAATAAAAAGAATCGATCCTTCCACGTTTCAAGATACTGTTCCACCAAGCCCAGGGTTTCTTTCGGATTTTCATAAGCCCGCTGCCATGCCGGCGCATTCCAGCCACCTTTTGTAGCACTGACGACATACAGCGTTCTCTGCATAATCGCCACCATAATTCTAAGCACCGCGAAACTTACGGCGTCCTGCCCAAAAGATAGTCTTCGAATCTCCGGCGAACGTGAAAAACAATCACGCAGAGGAAGCATCTGATGTTTACCGTTGCGGAATGCAACCGGAACCCAGGGCTCATCAAGTAGATTAAACTTTGATTTCTCAGTCACCGTACCTCCCTTCTAGAACCAACCTTTGGTTCCCAAACAACCAAATAATCTGAATCCTGCTCGCCTACAAGACTCTTACTAAACAGTTTTACAGGAACTGTGTTGGAATTAAAAGAGAAGCCACCCGTGACACTATATATAGCTACTCGTGGTCAAAAGCGTGACCCACATACTAGTTAGAGAGCTGACAATCACCCTAGTTCGTCCCTGAGACAGGAGCTAGACCTTACCCCAAGGGCTCAAATCCGGCTCTTGCGGCCTACGCCCGAGAACGACGTCAAGCAAGCTTCGCTGCAATTAGTTGCGCCCCAAACTAGATCCCCAAAAGCATCATTGACGAGCTAGACCCCACCGGTATGCAATGCGCAAGTCTAGACTCCCCCTCAGGAAGATAAGTGACATCAAACTCTCTTCTATCAGGTCCTAGTACAAAGTTGTTTTAACCCCAAAGGCAGAGATGACTCTGCGAATCTCCTCATCCGTTAGACCCTCTGTCTTCCCCCCGCTCGCGGTATTCAAATATTCATACATAGCGCCGGTCTCCAGATATTCCACTTTGTCAACGGCCGCCAAGGGCGAGACGTCAGAACGTACCATGATTCCATGCTTTGCCCACAGCGTGATCTCATGATCGCGCAATCCCCGCAAGTTATTTTCCATCAACTCCTGACTGCCAGGTACCATGAAATCCAGCACCTCTATGCCCTGTGGAACCTGGACTATCGTTTCCGGTTCCCAGCGGAAAATCGCGCGGTTATAGTCAGTGTTATTGAGCAACTCCGGGTGATGCGACAGAGCGACCAGGTAAGGTGGCTGCGCATGAACCACGGCTTGAAAATCTACCTTCCTCCTAGCTACCTGGTCATTATGAACCGCCAGATGGGAGTTAAACTCGCTCGTGGGTTGATGATATTTCTTGTCTGGATGCGTATACCAGATACCGGTTCTACCACCCTCATCAATCACGAAAGCTGAAACATTCACCGCCGGCATTTTTCCAATATCCCGCAACCGACACCCAGAGCCGGTCACGAAAACGGTTCTTCCGGCTAGTGCCGGAACCGCCCATGGCAAATTCTTCTTTTCTTGACGGTCCGGGAAAACAGACTCCAAATCCACGGGCCAATTTATCGATATTGATATGTTTCCCGCACTTGCTTCCACCGCGTGCATCTGGTCTAGCCGGGCACCCGCCTGCCCCATTTGGTCAAGTAGTTCCTTAATAGTTGAATTATTGTTCATTTTATTTCTCATCTTTCTTTGCTAAAAATTCGGGCAGCTGCTTGTTGCCAATCCGTTTTCTTTCCCCCGGGATTTAGGGTTATTGATGCTACCGATTGAGATACAACGAATCTCATCTCAGATAGCGAATCTCCTACCGCGCCACTGGCTCGAGCCTGTACCAGAAGGTTCCCTAATGCCGTAGCCTCCACTGGTCCAACAGTTACTGGCAACCCACATGCGTCAGCTGTAAGTTGGCAAAGCAAGAGATTCTTCGCGCCACCGCCCACGATATTCACCGTGTCAACCGGCACATCCGCGAGTGCGGCTGCTTGATGGATTGTTCTCGCATGGGCTAATGCCAGAGATTCGTAAATGCAGCGTGCGTATTCCCCTATTCCCCTAGGGCGCGGTTGATCAGTTTCATCAGCAAGCCGGTCTATACGAGCCAGCATGTCACCTGGATCCGCAAAGATGGGGTCATTAACGTCAATAATCGTGCGCATACGGGGGGCTTTTGCAGCCGCTTCATCGATCTCCGCAAAAGATAAATGTGGCTCCTTTTCGCGCCATTTTGCAACACAGCCATTAAGTATCCACATACCCATAATGTTGCGCAAGTACCTGACCGTTCCATCTACACCGAGTTCGTTAGTAAAGTTTGCTTTACGAGAGGCTTCGGTAAGCACGGGAGCAGCTAATTCAAGCCCGACCAATGACCAGGTCCCGCAGGAAATATAGGCGAAATTATCACTTTTAGCAGGAATCGCCGCGACTGCAGAGGCTGTATCATGGCTTCCTACACTTACCACATTTGTGGGCAAATCCTTACCGTTACGCAAAGGGATGACATCTGGCAAGACCGGCCCTATACATTTTCCTGATTCAATCACATCGGGTAATTTTTGCGCGATGTCCATGCCCGCCTGCTGCGTGTACAGTTGCAATATTTCCTGGGACCATCTACGCGTACGGGGATCCAATAACCCTGTGGAAGAGGCATTCGTCACCTCGGCATAAATCTTTCCAGACAACCAGTAAACAATCAGGTCTGGAAGCAAAAGGATATGTCGAGCAACCTCAGTCAATCTTCGGTCATCTTCATTTTCCATACTAGCCAGCAGTTGGAAAACCGTGTTGAAGTTTATTACCTGCAATCCATTATGACGATAGAATCTTTGGGGAGAAACCTTCCCGAAAAGTTTGTCAGGAACGCTCTTTGTTCGAGAATCGCGGTAGCTATATGGCGATGTAAGTAGCTTTCCGTTGTGGCCGATTAGCCCATAGTCAACTGCCCACGAATCAATTCCTACTGATTCAATTGACTCACTTTGTAGTACCTTCAGTCCGTTATTTATTTGACTCCAGATTCGGTGTATATCCCAATATAGGCCAGCCCTTCCCCGCTCAGGTACGCGGATCGGACCATTTGTAAATCTGGTTACTTCTCTAGTATGAATCTGGTTGCCCTCGACATTTCCACTTATTATTCTTCCCGAAGAAGCACCAAGATCAATTGCAGCAAAAACAGGCATTTCTTAAAACTCCATTCATCACGTCTTGGCCCGGCGCCCGACACGCGACCGATAAAATTGACGCCGGGCCAAAATCGTTGACTAAGCCACTTCCGGGAAAACGGAAGGACATGAAATCATCTTGTTAAGCTCCCCAACCAGCTTGTTTTCCTCCTACCCGATCTTGCCGAACCTTCTCCAGATAACCGGAAGACAGGAATGCCCGCATTGGATCAGGATCTATACCTTGTGATTCGCGAAGTTCTCTTAACAGACGCCGCACATCGGTGTTAAACGCGTCCATCAGTAGTTCATTCGCCCCTAGCACATCTCCTTCTAACTGCTTCTTCTTTAGTTCTCCCCGGTCAACTAACAGGGCTTTGGCAGTCATTTCCTGCACATTGGTGACAGATCGAATTTCTCCGGGAATTTTTTCCTCCAAATTGTGGCATTGATCGAGCATAAAATTGACCGGTGAGTCAGCTGATAACGCCCCCGCCGCTACGATTTCATTCATGATTCGGAACAGCTGAAATGGGTCGGCAGCTCCAACTATCAAATCATCATCAGCATAGAAGCGAGAATTAAAATCAAAAGCTCCCAACCTCCCCAAGCGTAAGAGCTGTGCCACGATGAACTCAATATTGGTTCCTGGGGCGTGATGCCCCGTATCTAGCACTACCATTGCCCTTTCGCCTAGAGCCTGGCATTGAACCAGAGAAGTACCCCAATCAGGGACATCCGTATGATAAAACGCCGGTTCAAAGAACTTGTATTCCAAAACTAACCGCATATCCAAATCCAGCTCGGCATAGATTTTTTCCAAGCAATCAGCTAATCGATCTTGCCGTTCTCGGATTGAGTCCTGCCCCGGATAATTAGTACCGTCTGCTAACCAAATCTTTAAGTCCTTAGACCCGGTCTTTCGCATAATATCGATACATTGCTTGTTATGATCGATTGCCTTCTGACGAATTTTCGGGTCAGGGTTGCAAAGCGAACCAAATTTATAGTCCTCGTCCTGGAAAACATTCGAATTAATTGTACCCAGTGTTACGCCCTTGTCTTCCGCGTATTTCCTTAGTCCATCGTAGTCATCAGTAAGATCCCAGGGGATATGCAGAGACACGCGCGACGCCGATCTCGTAAATTTGTTTACCTGGGCTGCATCCGCCACTTTCTCAAATGGGTCACGTGGCACACCATCAGTGGTAAAAACCCTAAACCGTGTGCCAGAGTTCCCAAAAGCCCACGACGGCAATTCGATATCCTGCTCCTCAAGCAGTTTCCGATTTTCTGCACTGAGGTCTTTTAGTTGTACCATTATATTTTCCTTTCCTATACGCCGGTCTAATGCTCAATACGACTAATCATTACGATCTGGTTTCATCTTTGGCAGAAACAACGCGACCGTAACGCTCAACTTCAATATCCCTTAACGGTCTACCCTGAGTTTTGGGTGCCCAAACGGTTCCTACCACTAAAGAGACAATCAAGAAGCCAATAAGAATCAATCCGTCTTCAGTAATCCGTTGTTCCATTTCAAAATGACCGGGAAGATGAGAGAAATAAGGCCAGACATGACGCGGACAGTAAAGAAAATAATTCCTTGTGCGCCGGCGCGATACGGAGCAGCAAACAACTCTGGCGCCCACACTGAGTAAAATGCCTGTGCCGAAGGGCCTGCGGAAATTCCCCAGATGATTGCATAGCCGAATGCGGTAAACGCAGAATCCGCTGGCCCAAAGATTAATATCAGCCAAGCTACGATAGCGAGAGCCGCCCCCACGAAGAAGTGAACACGGTACGGAACCCTGTCCACGAAATACATAAATCCGGCAGTTCCAATAATAACAACACCCCAAGACAACATTGAGAACATGTTGGAAGCCATTTGGTCGTATCCCATGGAGTTCAATATCGTCGGGAGAAATATTCCGTTTTGCGAAGCCGCCTGATTCCAACAGGTATAGATCACTGCGAGAAATATTAATGCGCTGATATTGCACTTCCAGCTAAATAAAGCCTTAAATGACTTGAAAATAGAAGGTGCTTTTGCGGCAGCACCGCCTTTGGCATCCTCCCAAACCTCAGACTCTTCGAGATTGCGTCGAATATACCAGGTGATCAGTGCAATCACTACAAGATGGGCAAAGACTATCCTAGAACCAAGCAGGCCTAGGGGTGTAAGAGCCGCAGCCAGTCCAAATCCGATAAAAGGACCAAAAGACCAGGCCATTTGAGTAGTACCTATGTGCTTACCTCGACTCTCAGCTGGGGCGAACTCCGCTATATAGGTCCAACCGGCCGGCACCGAGGCTCCTACCGCGAGCCCAATGACCACAAAGCCAACGAACAGCATTGCCAGATTTGCGGCAAACACCACGAACAATCCGCCTAGCGCGTAAACCAGCAGATCATAAGTGTAGATGAACTTCCGTCCATATTTATCGCAAAGTGGACCACCGATTAGCGCACCAAGCGCGGCCCCAAAAGCGTTAGAGCTGAATGCCGCTAGCATGCCAGCAATAGTGCCGTCATCCCCCGGGAAGAAGGCAGCGCCCCAAAAACTTAAGGAAGTAGCGATGGCAATGATAGATCCGGAGTCAATATAGTTTGACATGGAAACGGCGATCGTCGCTTTCCAACCTGTTAATGGTTTGTTTTGCATAGTTTTCTCCATTGAAAATATTGAATTACTTTAGGTAGAAATATTGCGACAGAAGATGATTAACGCCCCCGTCGGGCTGTACGAAGAATCTGGACATCTCTGATTGCCAAATCCTATTTATCTGTTGCGAGTCCATTCGCTTCATTGCGGCTCGCACATCATCGGCCTCAAAGTATCCGAATACTACCCCAGTCGGTGGATCTACGAAGAGCGAATAGTTTCTCCAACCAGCTGCGGTAAGTGCTTGCCTCATCTCCTCCCACACATGTTGGTGTATATCCAAATATTCGGCAAGTACTTCTTTGCGGACTTTCAGCAGAAAACCACAGCGCGAATCTGAGCGCTGTGCACTTGTCTCTAGAATCTCTTGGGTTGTTTTTTCGCCACTCATTGTCACTCCATTGTCACATGATTGAAAGGTTTCAATCTGGTTTCCAAACTAACATTGAATCGTTTCAGTGTCAAGAGTTTTTACGTTTTCTTCTTAACTAGTATTCAAGTGACCATTTTCGCTGTTCAGACAGACATGAGCTAATCTACTTATTAGGAAATGTCCAGAGTCAGGAGTTCCCATGAGTAAGCCGCCAAGTATCAAGGACGTAGCTAAAACTGCACAAGTCTCAGTCGGTACAGCTTCGAATGTTTTGAATCATCCTGACTTAGTTTCAGCGTCAACTAGAAAGCGGGTCGAAGAGGCGATTTCCCAACTTGGATTCGTCCCATCAGATGCGGGTAGACGATTGCGCGCCGGAAACTCACGCCTGGTAGGACTGATTGTTCTCGACATTGCAAATCCGTTTTTCACTCAGTCTGCTAGAGGAATTGAGAACCGGCTGGCATCAGATAATTGCTACCCCATGATTTGCTCTTCGGATGGGGATGCAAACAAAGAGAGAAAACTCATTCAACAATTGGCATCCCAACAGGTTAGGGGGGTGATTATGGTTCCTTCCGATAAAGCAATGGAGAATGTCCGTTTACTCCAACGCCGTAAGATTCCAGTGGTCTTCATGGACTATCCTTCTGCTTCCGCAGAGATCAGCAGCGTCTCTGTTGATGATGAGACCGGTGCTGCTACTGCGATAACGTACCTACTGGGTCTAGGCCATCGCCAGGTCGGGTTCATCAATGGGCCAAAAAACATCAGGCAGGCGCGTGCGCGCCACCGAGGCGTTATTGAGGCACGGAATAAAGTCGCTACGAAGGTAGATATATTTGAAATCCTTGCCGATCACTTCGATGCGACCTCGGGGGCACATGCGGCGCGCGAACTTATCCGCAACCATCCGGATATCACTGCAGTTTTCTGCGCCAGTGACCAGCTAGCTATAGGAGCCATGCGCACTATTCGTCAGCTCCACTTGTCTATTCCTAACGATATTTCCGTAGTCGGCTTTGATGATATAGCAGTAGCATCTGAACTGATTACTCCACTAACCACCATTCGCCAACCAATGAATGAATTGGGAAACGCCGCCGCAAATCTGCTACTTTCCGACACTGACGAGCCCAGACACATTTCCTTTGTGCCGAAACTTATAGTGCGCGAATCAACCGCTGCGATCTGACCGTGTCAAGATTGCCAAATTTGTAGAGCTGCCCTGGATAGTTTTGAGAGCATACCTAAGGTATCCGCGAAATCATAAGCCGCAATAATCTGCGGGAGTCCCTCCCAGGTTGATAGAGGAGAGAGAAGCACTCATTATTACATGTGTCTACTAGCGATGAAACAGGACGACCTAGTATCCCTAGTCGAGGACATTAAGTCGACGGTTTCGATAACGCATGCCCCAGCATCGGTTTCTCGCCGCTCTTTGGACCCCAAGTCATCAAGTGGGATGTAGCACTCGAATTCGTTGTCAAGACCACGAGCAAAGCTACCACGCACAATCCGGCTGGTAAAACTGGTATTTACCGAAACGCTTTCGGTAACCATACGATCAAAGATTACCAGATTAAACTTCAGGTTCTCAGTCACTGCCCTTCCTCTCATGAACCGACTTCGGTTCGCTAATAATCTCGAGCAGTCCCGTTTCTACCGCTCACAAAACCCTTGATATTTATTCTATGGAACTGTGTAGGAAATAAACTAATCTTACATAACAACATAGCAAGTAGCCGAGCTTCGATTCGAACTAATATTATCTACCTCGTTTCCCGCTGATAGAATGAAAGCAGCTCGAGAAGACTTGAGATGATCCGTGTGTGGGAACCACGCAATACCTCTGCCCCGCCTTTGCGGGGATCATCCACACCGATTACACACCATTAAAGCTACAGCTAAATACCGGTTTATACATCCGAATCAGTATCAAAAATTTGCAAACCCACATCGCGGCGATAGGAAATAGTTTTCCCAAACCCGGTTCGATATTCCCCGCCCTGCAGCGGGACTACTAATTGCCCCCGCAGCATAAAATCTTTTTCCCAATTCACCCCCAGGTCACGAGTTTCCTTTTCTAACTCGGGAACGAACTCATCAACGGCTTCCTCAAGCCCCCGGCCTTTCACCCGCAGTCGCGCTGAAGGAATGGACACCAAGGAACGCACCAGTCGCTCCCGCAGCGCACCGCTCGGCAATTCTTGTAAATCAATTTCCCGGGATTCGGGGTGACGATCAGTAGGAATCGCTGCAATGCCCTCTCCCTGTTGTTCGACCAGCAGCACTTCCACTCCGGAATCGCCATCACGAACTCCAACGATTCCCATTTCATCGGGATCCCCATCCGGATTATTGCCACCTAGCCAGTCAATCAATGAGGCGGTATCAGTGTTGCGAGGCGGCGCCAACAGTCCGATTGCCGCCCCCTCGGTTTTAGAATACGCCTTATCCTCTTTATTCTTCCTGGTTCGCTGTAAGGTATCGCTCCATAAGTCGGGGGTGACCACGCTTTCCTCATAGACAGCAGCCACCGCCGTCCCGATATCTTCAGGAATCCGCCAGACCTCCCCCTTGCCCTCTTTATCTAGCACATAAGCCGCAGTTCGCAGCAGCACGTCCTCGTCGTAAACATAGCTCGAGCCTGGATCTACTTGCGGCTTTGAATCCTGCTTGCCGGGTACGCCCATTAAGATGCAGCTAGGCTCCGCAACTGCAGCAGGGCGATTTTCCCTTTCGTGACGATGCACCCGCCCCATGCGCTGAAATAGCAGGTCAATCGGCGCCAAATCGCTGTAAAGAACATCGAAATCAATATCTAAACTTTGCTCAACAACCTGGGTACCCACCACGATCGTCTGCTTAGGTCGGCGAGATTTTCCGGGTTTTCCAAAGGTACGCATCAGCCATTCGTCGTTATCTTGGCGATCTTGCTGGGTAAAACGCGAATGCACCAAACGGACATCCTCCCCGAATATACCCCGCAAAGTTTCATAGGTACGTTGCGCATTAGCGACCGTATTGCGAACCACCAGGGCACATCCCCCATTTTGGAGTCGCGTTTGAAGATCTGCGACCAGCCCAGCATCGTCCTCCCAATGCTCAACTTCTATCTCTTTGGTAGCTAATACGGGCAGAGGGCGAACCTTAACCCCCTGCACATCCGAGTAAGAAAGCGCCGGATATATGGGGGATTGCGAGGATGAATCCGACTCTTTCTCTTTGGCTGGTGCTGCAGCCGTCCCACTTCCTGCGGGCTGCGGTTTCCGCATCGCGGCAAATACCGAAGCATCAAATGCTACTGCACCTTTATCCTTCCCCTGAGCAGCTTGTTTCAGCTCTTGCCCTTTTTTATAAGCTGCAAACAGCTCTTCACGCGCCCTCCGGGTTAAGGTGGCGGATAGAGCAATTACTGGCACCCCGAACGCTCCCAGCCATTGCACGGTTCTTTTCAGGAATTGGCTGGTATAGACATCGTAGCTGTGTACCTCGTCAATAATGACAACTTTGTCGCTAATCCCCAGATGCCGCAAACTCACGTGTTTGGTTTGCAATGCCGAGAACAGCAAATGATCCACTGTACATACCACTACCGAGGCTAGCAGGGCGGCTTTCTTGTTAAACCAGCGATGTACTACTGCCGGCTGCCTACTGTGACCAGACTCTTCATCAATGCCCATGGAAGAACTCTGTCCCGGCGAAACCGCATTGCCGGCACTGGCGATTCTTCCGTATTGGATTTTCTTATATACGCTATTCAAGGCAGCATTTCCGTGCTGAAGTTTTAGGCTAAAACCACTTTTCGCCGAAGTCTGCGCCCATTCGACAACTCTAGTAAACATGGCATCGGTAGTAGCTTTTGTTGGTAGAGCCACCAACACCCCGGAAGTTCCCGCCCGTTTCGCCAAAATGGTAGCTGCCATTAACGCGGCCTCGGTCTTTCCTGCCCCCATCACTTCCTCGATTATCATCATGCCGGGTAGCGCCATTTTTTCCGCGGCCTCTACCGCTACCACCTGCACGGGGCGCGCATGAGCATCAGCGCCTAACGCGAACAGGGTTTGTAGCAATTGATCAGGGTTGTGAGAGAGCATTTCTGGCTGCCAGGAGGGCGGCAAATGCAGCTTCTCCCAGGCAGCTTTAGTGCGTTGGCGATGATACTCCGGAGATAGCAACCTTTCAGGGTATAGATAGTTCCAGTCAACCAGTGCAAACAGCTCTTGATTCGAAGCGATCCAGTCGGCCATCACCGTAATGCCCGCCACCATACTTTGCCAGGTAGCTGGGAAAACTAACCCTTCGCATTGGCAAATAATCTTTTGGCTGTCAGTCCAGTTCATCCACCAATCTAGTAGTTCCCGGCGGGTCCGTTTCCAGGTTTTATCACCATTAATAGCCCGAGGCAGATTGGGATTCGCCATAGCGGTATGTCGCTGCCAAGACACCGGGCGACCGTGGTGAGCGCCGATTATCGACCCCAGTTGTTTCGCAGTGGCGGAAACATACCTTTTCGCCGCCTTTCCTGGATTCCAGCGCGATTCCAGCCATCTTTCAAACGCTATTTCCCCTATCCAGGAGTGTGGGTTATCTCCGCGCAGTTCCTCTGCCCGCTGGTATTTAGTTAGGGAGTCATCGCCGTTTTTAAATATCCGCTCATAAAGCTCGGTGTTCTGGGTAAGGAACATAGGCGAGCATTTCCCAATGTCATGGGCACCCACGATTAGCTTTAATAAAGCTAGAGCGTTCCCCGAGGGTTCTTGTATCCCCTGTACCCGCATTAACGGCTCTACCAATAATTGCCGCTGCCGGGTCGACAAGTACTTATCCCATATCAGCTCAGCCACTTCTCCCGAATCTGCCATATGCACAGCGAGCGGCAACCATTGCTTACCTACATCCTCGGGAGGAGCCGAATGCCAAAAATTAGTTTTTGCCCAAATTGACAACGCCGTTTCGGAAAGAAAAACATCTGAGACCACTCTTTTAGTAAACCCCATTAGGAGGGCGAATATCTCGGGTTTTACGACCTATCCTTTGATCGCTGCAACGGTCATACCATCTCCGTGGCTCGCGTAAGGAGGTATATTAAATCAGGTCACAGGTAGCGCCCGGGCTCACCCAGGGAACGATAAATACGTTCCTATCTGAAAATAACTAAAAAACTACCCTCAATGTAGTTTTTTTTACGCATTGAATGTATCATTTGATATGTGAGTGGTGTCTTTTTCCCCAGAGGTTTGGCAAACCGGTTGGCAGCTAGCTCTAGTCTGCCGGTGCAGATTTTAGAGGGACGACGTGCGGTGGGAAAGACCACGTTGTTGCAAAATCTCACCTTAGCTAACGGGAAAAGACCGGAATATTTCAGTTTTTCTACGGATAGAGAATCTTTGCGCGCCGCAAAGCGTGACCCGCAGGAATGGTTGTCGCGTTTACCTATCCATAGCGTTATCGATGAGGCGCAACTTTTGCCGGACGTAACCCAGCACATAAAGGCAGTTGTAGACCGGGTCGAGGATAAACACCGTTTCATTCTATGCGGCTCGGCCGCTATTGGACGGTCCCGCCGGGGAGAGGCGGATTGGCTAACAGGAAGAGCGCAGCGCCTCGAGCTGCTGCCATTTTC
Source organism: Varibaculum cambriense (assembly GCF_032557235.1). Taxonomy (GTDB): domain Bacteria; phylum Actinomycetota; class Actinomycetes; order Actinomycetales; family Actinomycetaceae; genus Varibaculum; species Varibaculum cambriense_C. The sequence continues at coordinate 27,905 of NZ_JAWGMB010000006.1, read as the reverse complement.
TGCTAGTGAGCTTGCCGGGCGTTCTCTTTCCGACGGTTATTCCCTGGCTGATGCGTTGTTTTACGGGGATTGGGCCTCGGCAGCTGAGCAAAGTTTTGCTTCCTCCGATGCGGATTTGATTGCTGTTTTGCGTTATGGGGGTATGCCCTCGCTATGCATTCCGGGGGCAAATCCCGGGATAATAAATCTAGCGCAGGTAAACCAGCAAGTTTTTTCTGAAAATGAGATGTCGTTGGGACGTGAGTTAGTCCCGGGTCAGGCCGTGGATATTTTGCGGGCGCGGGCGTTACTGGACGCACTTGTGGCATATCCCGGAGGTGTTTTGAACAAAGATCGTTTAGCCAACGAGCTAAAGATGGATGTTCGCACAGTGGGGCGTTACCTGGATATATTGAGGGAACGTTTCCTAGTTTATAGCCTGGCGAACTTCCGAGGCTCGGCGGCGAGTGTGGGGCGAGGGGCACCAAAAATACACGCAGTGGACACCTCCACGGTTTGTGAGTCCCTGTCGCGTCGCGGACATGATATTTCTGCTTTCCCGGCTGCGGCTGGTCTGGTCTTGGAGAACTGGGTTGCTAATCAGATTAGAGCTGAGATTGGCTGGGCAAGCACCAGCTACTATTTGGGGTATTGGCGGGTACGGACAGGGAATCGTGATGACGAGGTCGACCTGGTCTTACTGGATAACACCGCTGGGGCTGTGGGCGTGGAAGTCAAACTCACCAGCACTCCTAACAGTTCAGATTTTCGCGGTTTACGCCGTTTTCGTGAGGACTGCGACAAGCTCGGGAGAAAGTTTCGCCAAGGTTTTGTAGTTTGCACTTGTGAACGAGTGAAGAAAATCGAGGAAGATATGTGGGCAATCCCCTACCAGCTCCTAGGAGATTACCCCTCGCCCTCGCCAAAAAAAACAGTTAACCAACCTGGAATGTCAACTACCGAAAATGAACCCCTTACCGAAAGAATAAACTTGAAACCAAGCGAAGTCGTCCTTCCGCCCGGCCAGAAAACCGACACTGAGTCGCCTGCTGCAACTATTTTCGTCAGCTACACGCATGATGACAACGCCAGTGTTTACGGTGGACTGCTTGAACTAGTGAAAAAAATTGCTGACCAATACGAAATGAAAACCGGCGAAACCCTCAGTATCTTTACAGACCGTGACCTGAAATGGGGGCAATCATGGAAAAACGTCCTGGCATCTGAACTAGAGACAACCGCGTTCCTACTGTCCTTCGTTAGCCCCCGCTTCCTCAAATCCTCTGCTTGCCGCGAAGAAGTTGAAAGATTTGCAACTGCAGCCGAAAAAGCCAAATATAAAGCCATTCTTCCCATACTCATTCAAGCCATCCCTCCGGCGTTGCAACCCGACCCCCTGTGGAAAAAACTACAAAGCTACCAGTATGAAGAAGTTAGCGCTAAAGATCTTAGATCCGAGAACCGACAGGTGCTAGACGAAGTCGCTGACAAAATCTCAACCAGTCTGCAGCAGACAGTGGAAGCCAGACAGAAACTCGCGGCACCTACCTCAACCCTGCACACAGGAGACAAACCCGACGAATCTGAAAATCGCATGCCCCTGGAAGAGATTATGGGAGGAATAAAGGAACTATCTGACACTTTTGCTGCAGATGCACAAGCATTTGGCAAAGAAATGGCCACCATGAGCGACCAGCTAAACCAAAGTGTCGAAGCCATCACCGCCGGAGAATTCAAACCTGCCATCATAGCTAATCAGGCTCGTCTTTTAGACCCGCAAGCAAGTCGCCTGCAAGATACGGTTTCTAAACTAACTCACGACTGGGGAATGATTAGGGAGCGAATTAATGGCTCCATTGAATTAAGCAAAGAGCTGTCAAAAATCGGGGAAAACGACCTTTTACAAGACATCAGTATCTCCCTGGAACAGCTTGCTACCCAAACTCGCGTGCCAGAACTGGACACCTTGAAGCAGGTGTTGCCCTTACTTGGACGAATCTCCCGGCTACTCCGCCCCACAGAACAGTCAATAATGTCCGCGATTCGCGCCCTGGAAAGTGTCAGCACCGAAGTCGGCGCTCTGCGTGACTACGCAAACCAGTTTCGACAATAAGGCACAGCACCTGGCACTGAAATAACCAAGTGAACATGGTGACCATGAACCGGAGAAACAGAAAACTGAAACGTACTGGAGCTCCCGCTTCTACACCAAGTCAGTGAACTGGTCTGGTACCGTTTCACCTCAAGTTTTTTGCTCTGCAAAGGTCGCAGGGAGACAGGAATATAGTCAACCCCGTTACTACAAGTCGAAATATAGGTAGCAGGCGATTACAGCGACAAACCCACCAAATGCCCCACTGCGCCGGTAATCAACATGGCGAGGGCGCCGCCGATAATCACCCTGATTACCGCGCGTCCTCGGGGAGCTTCCGAAAGCCAAGCGGAGGTGTATCCCGCTAAACCTAACGCCACTAAAGTCAAGATGAAGGTGGCGATAAACTTGGAGGCCGGCGGAAACAGCAGGATGGCCAGCATCGGTAACACTGCGCCTAAGACAAAGGAAATCGCAGAAGAAAAGGCAGCATTCCAGGGATTAACGAACTCTTCCGAATCAATCGAGTAACGCGCCTCTACCTGCGCCGCTACCGGATCAATCGCAGAGTATTCTTTCGCTACTATCCGGGCAGTTTCGGGAGATAGCCCTTTGGCTTCGTAAACCTTAATCAGTCCCTCAAACTCGCCCTCGGGATCTTTCTTCAGTCGCGTCTTTTCTTTATGGACGAGCGCCTGCTCCGTGTCCTTTTGAGTAGATACAGAAACATATTCGCCAGCTGCCATGGAGATAGCCCCCGCGACCACGGCCGCCATCCCAGCGGTAAAGATCGCGATATTGTTCTGCGGGTCAGCCGCGGCCACCCCGACTACTACGCCGGCGGTTGAAACGATACCGTCATTAGCGCCCAGAACCCCAGCACGCAACCAATTAAGTTTAGAGGCCGTCTTTACGCTTTCATCGGTATGCTCATCTCGCTGCCGCGAATCGGAAGATTTTTCTAGTAACCTTTCGCCCGCCAAACTCATTTGGCACCTCCGTTTATCTGCGCATTTTTGCCTCTCGGCATTCTTTGTGACTTCACGGTCACCCTAGCAGTACAAAAGTTTTTGGGGATTAACGGGCTAGGTTAGGGAGCAGGAAAAGCTTCGCCCTCGGAAAGCAAAGCGCTGCCTCTAAGGGAAGGCGAGCCATAGGAAAACTATATCGTTGCCCTCAGGAAGTCTTCGGAAACAACAGATAAGAAGGACGCGCCGAGATGAAGTAGCTACATAGCGGCGCTTAGTTCTCGGCGCTCACCCTCACCGGAGCGAGCGCCGACCCTCATGAAGGAAAGTGGGGCTTACCTTAGTTAGAGTCCGACCCTACAGTCATAGCGAAAACCTCTCTAGCCGGCGCAAATATCACTTTCCTAGCGTGCAAGGTGCGCGATTAAGGAAACCATCCCGTTGCAAAATACCGCGGCTTACCCTGCCTGTTGCGACAAGAAATCACGAACTTCACTGGCGCTCCGATAAGAGGATTGTGCCCCCATTTTTGCGGTTGCCAGTGAAGAAACTGCCGCCGCCAGACAGGCTCCCTCAGAAAGTGAACATCCTGCAGCCAACGCGCTCAGCAGAGAGCCCATAAAGGAATCCCCGGCTCCGGTGGTATCTACAGTATCGACCTCAAAAATAGGAATCCGGGTTACTTCGCCGGAATCTAGCACCAAAGACCCGCTACCACCTAAAGTTAGAACTACCTGTTCGAACCCGAGGTCGGCAACCGCTTTACGCAGCTCGTCCAGGTTAGTCACGTCAATTTCCCGGCCTCCTAGTACCGCCAGTTCATGCTGATTAACAATCAGCACATCAACCAGTTTCAGCAGTGATTCCGGCACCTGGGTGATGGGCGAGAAGTTCAGCACCACCTGCACCCCGGCGTCGTGGGCGATTCTTGCCGCTTCCTCCACCGCATCCAGCGGAGCCTCCAAACATAAGCCCAGGGTCTTCGCCGAGGTAATTATCTGACTTTCTTCCCGCACGAAATCTGCATTTACCAGTGCATTCGCGCCGGCTGAGTAAACAATAGTGTTTTCTCCCGCCGCGTCCACAGTGATCATGGTGGATCCGGATGGCTCCTGGCAGCGCCGAATCCCAGCAGTGTCTACTCCCGCCTTCTTTAGAGAATCCAGCAGGAGGTCACCGTGGCTATCGTTACCTAACGCCCCTATCAGCTTGGTTTTTGCCCCCAAAAGAGAGCAAGTAACTGCCTGATTAGCAGATTTTCCTCCCGGAAGAGTAACCACCGGCCCGCCGATCACGGTTTCACCTGGCCGAGGAAGCCGCTCAGTTTCCACCGTCAAATCAGCATTGATCGACCCCATCACCGTCACTGGTGCCCCGATAGATGACAACACCTTCTGGGCGGTAGTCACTATATCGTTCGAGTTTTTCATGTCGTCTCCCCAAATTTTCAGTAATAGTTAGTTTGCTAGCTTTGGAGTTGATTCCCGCAGCAGTAGTTTCGCGGCAGTGTTTTTTTCTACTGGTTTACCGCCTCTACCAGCTATTCTTTTCAGCAGCAGATTCACTGCCAGGTCAGCCATCTTGGAAATGTCAGTATCAATCATGGTCACGGAAGGTGTCATCGCCTCTAACCAGTGTAGACGGTCAAACGTGGCGATCCCGATATCTAGTCCGGGACGAATCTGGCACGCTTTTAGTCCTAGCATCGCTCCCAAGGCAATAACCCCGGAGGCACATACCAGGGCATCGGGTGTCCCTTTTGCTAGCACCTGCTTTATCGCCGCGTCTCCTCCGGTCTCTTGGAATGGACTCGAATAGGCTTGCACTCTGGAGATACCGGCTTCCGCGAACGCTGCGCTCAGCATCCGGTGCCGACTATCCCCGGTGCTGGTTGATTCTGGACCTGACAGCACTGCCACTGATTGGTAACCATTCGCCGCAAAATGTGCAGCTAACTGCGTAACTGCTTGACTGAAATCGCAGCCGACACTGTCTATCTCGGCTCCGGTAATCTTGCGGTCAACCGCCACCGTAGGCACTTCCTTTATGTGGGAAAGCATCTTCGAGGTCGGTTTTCCAGCAGGAGTTAGCAACAAGCCATCGATATTTTGCGACAGCATAGTTTCCACTATTTTTTCTTGAGCCCCCGGTTCTTCTCCGCCATTACCAAGCATGATTTGGTAGCCCCTGGCTCGGGTTTGGCGTTCAATACGATCAGCTAGTTCGGCAAAAAAAGGGTTAACGATATCCCCCACTACCACTCCGATTAGCAGGCTCTTCCCGGCACGCATTGACGCTGCTCTCATATCTTTACGATAGCCAAGTTGGTCAGCCATCTCGCGTACCCGCTGCTTAGTACTATCTGGGATAGTGGGGGAATCGTTGAGGGAACGCGAGACCGTTGAGACATTGACACCTAATTGTTCGGCGATTTGCCTAATAGTAGTCATAGCGTTCCCTCGTTAGACATCAAACTGCGTGCTAACTGGCTATTTCGTCCTGGCCGGCTGGCTGCGGGATTAGGAAGGACGACCCGAGAGCCAAAACCAGAAGGATGCCACCCGCAATAATAGCGCCTAAATGCCCGCCGTACCCTCCTCCTAATGAGGTCATCACCGCATAGAGTACCGCGAAGGAAATACCCGCACCCAGGTTGAAAGCTCCCGCGTTAAGTCCGGGGAGGTAACCAGGATTATCGGAGGGTGATAGCACAATTCCAAGGCCGTTAAGCATAATATTTGCGGTACCAGCATAGGCTAGACCAGCAAGTATAGATACTACTAGCAGCACCCAGGCGGCAGCGCCATTCATAGTGAGCGCCAAAATCGCTAGGGAAATCAGAGAACCAATAAGCCCGTACCGCAGTACTTTGCGATATCCGAAGCGTCCCGCGAGGGTACCCGCTACCGGCCCCATTACTAAACCAGCGATTGCATAGGGAGTGAGCGTCCAAAAAGAGACCACGTCTGCACCCAGCGCTGCTCCGAACTTAGCATCTTGGGCAATAGAGGGCACGATTCCGTTCATGATCGCGAAGATACCGGTCATGGTAAGTATGGTAGTCAGCAACAAAGCCCAAGTACTGCGCGATCGCAGATAGTGACGGGTAACCAGCGGATGGTCGGTTTTGCCTTCTTGACGCCAGAACAGCAAGAAACATAGGGCGCTGGCAAGCACCAGGATGATGACTAGCAGCCAGTTTGCCGCTTTTAGCTTAGCGATCTCGTTAATGGCGGTTAAGGCGGCACCTACTGCCACCACCAGGTACAGTGTGCCCAGCCAATCCATTGGCTGCGGACTGTCCACTGTTGATTCATCGGTTAGCGAGCGCACTCCCACTGCCGCGATTGCTGCGATCACTGCCATCGTCCAAAACACTGAGGCAAACCCGAAATTCTTCGCCAGCCAGCCTCCTGCAATGGCATCTATTCCGGCGATACCACCGTTAACTGCGGTAATAATTCCCATCAGGGTCCCGTAGCGTTTCGGATCAGGTACAGCAACCCGTAACATGATCAAACATAGGGGGACTGTCGGCCCAGCAACACCTTGAATGGTGCGGCCAATGAACAGTAGTGCAACTGAACCGGTAACTCCTGCCAGAGCAGAGATGACACACCCTATCGAAGTGAGCACCATCATGGCGGTCAACAGTTTGCGCCGACCGATCATATCGCCGAGCCGCGGTAAGAACAGGCTAAAAAGAGCTGCCGCCGTAAAGAACACAGTCTGAGTTAAGCCAATCATCGCGGCGGTGGTGTTAAGTTCTTTCTCCATCAACACCAGGGCAGGTGAAAGCATAGACGCGTTTAGCTGAAACGCAAAACAGGCTACTAGCAGCGCGGTCATCACCGCACCTACGGAACGTACTTTTGTCATTAGCAGTCCCCTTTCTGGACGCGGTCAATGGAGTCGATAACGAGCTCCCAAAAACGTTCGAAATCAAGGTCAGTGGCTGCCTTAGTATGGCATTCTTCCCCTGCCGGTTCCCTAAAGTCGGCAACAGTCATTCCCACGGTTAGCTCTCCACGCAACTCAATATCGATGGGTACTCTCACGGTTTTTACAATTGAGGGGTCGATTAAATAGGCTACGGTACAGGGATCGTGTACCGGCGGATAGTCAAAACCTTGTGAGTCTTGATATGCCTTACGGAAGAATACGAACAGATCCAGGACGAACTGGGCAACCGGCCCGCCGAGTTTTTGGATTTTCGCGGTAATTTCATCGGTAGCTAGTGCCTGGTGGGTCAAATCTAATCCCACCATCACCACTTCCCAAGGTTCATTGAACACGATATGGGCTGCCTCGGGATCGACTTTGATATTAAATTCGGCGACCGCCGACCAATTGCCTACATGATAACCACCACCCATAAGCACAACTTCTCGCACCCGTTCTACGATGCGCGGCTCTTTGCGCACTGCCATCGCAATATTGGTGAGCGGACCGGTAGGTACCAGGGTAATTTCTCCTGGCTCGTGACTCATAATAGTGTCAATGATCAGGTCTACCGCATGTTGATTAACGAGCGGTTGCGGTTCGGGGAGTTCTACCCCATCCAAGCCGGATTCTCCATGTTGCCCGGGGGCTACTTCGGCCTCACGAACTAACGGGCGATCACAACCGGAGGCGATCGGCACCCCCTGCATACCATAAACAGTGGCTATACGCTGGGCGTTGTTGGTTACCTTCGCCAGAGTTTGGTTTCCCCCAACAGTGGTAACCGCCAATAGTTCGATCTCGGGACTAGCATGAGCTAGCAGCATGGCAATAGCATCGTCATGGCCGGGATCGCAGTCCAGGATGATTTTTCGCGACATCTTTGTCTCCTTAGAGCGATTCATAATCATTACGCAAACGTTTGCGTAAAATAAAAATAACACACCTCCCTCGCTCTCGCAAGGGTATTTGTAAATATTTTGTACCGCACACCAACTTCCGTCACCCATGTGGCCAGTCTGCCCGCTACAAACACTTGCCTCTTTTGATCTATGAATCAGGTAAGCAATCTCAACTCCAGGTATTGGCACCAATTAGCCACTATCAGCGTGTTTACTTGTTGATAACAGCCTCAATGGCGCCGATCGTGGGGCTACCTGCAATGGGGTTACCTAAGAAGTCCTTTTCTGCCGGGCTGCCGTTGGCATCTACAATCGGTTTCCCCGCATGGATAGCTGCAGAATCAGCAGCCGGCTTGAAACCGTCAAAAACGGTACTGTCCATAGAACCGTCATGAGGGCGCGCCTTCCGGTCAGCTGCGATAGGAACTGCCGAGTCGTCGCATAATAGCGCAGACCCCGCAGCGGCTACTTGTTTATTTAGATCTTCAGGCAATGAGGAAAAGTTATAGTACAAGTTGTGGTCATAGGTCTGGTTTCCCGCCTCCCAGTTCTCAGTTACCTCCGTAACCTCGTCCGGCTTATAGAAGATATTATTTTCTATTACCGCCGGCGCATCTCCCCTGGTAATCACACTAGAACCACTGGCGAGGATGAAAGTATTGTTATAAACATGGGCATCAATTTGTCCCGACAAATCTAAAGCCCCACGCCCGTCACTATGGGCAATGTTGTAGCGAAATACGTTATGTAGGGAACCTTTTTCGCAAAACATAATGGTGGCACCGCTATTGCCATAGGAATAGTTGTACTGATAGATGGTTCCGTCACCATAGTCAGCATCCCAGGGTTGGCCATCTCCGTTACCGTTATATGCGTTGCGGGTAGTGTAGGCCTCATTGTATTGGAACACCGCGTTCTTACAGCGCCAAGGCCAGATCGCGGCGGCTACCCGACCCCAGTCAGACTCCTGAGGTCCCTCGATATTGTAGGGATATAAATAGTCAGAGTCGTTAATGTACTTGGCGGCTCCCTCAGAAACGTTGTATTCAATCAAAGGGCGATCACAATACATAGTAGTGATGGCATCTCCACCCGCGTCCCTAACATAATTGCCGCGAATCACTACCCGACTAGAACCATATTTTGCGATAACCTCATCGGGAATTGGGCCATCTTGCGGTTGATCAATTAGATTTTGATAGGCAGTGTAACCTGCAGCTATCCCCCAACGACTAACGTCTTCCACCCGGTTATTCAGAATCTGCAAATCATCAAAACGTGCAATTTCCTCTTCCGCATTCGCCGGTTTTCCCGTTTGAGGATAGTGAGCAATGAAATAAATACCGCCATTAGCCAGGTGCTTATCGTAGATATTGCCGTCGACATCATGAACATACATATCCGAGACCACAATGTGCCGCATAGGCCCATCCTCGGCAATGCCGGCTATTCCCGTACGATCCAGTGCTAAACCATCGTTAAACTCTTTCGGATCAGCATTGGGATTCATTTCCCGGTCATTGGTCACTTCCAAACCAGAAATCTCCAAATAACTGACATCTTTAAGGAGCACCGCACTAGAGATTTCTGCTTTATTGCGATGCAGCTCAATACTGGCGTGATAATCCTGGTACCACCGTCCCTGCCCGTTAGCGTTAATCACGGGGCGCGCGTTCCCCTCACCATAAGGTTTGATTTCAATAGGTGCCTGTGCAGATCCGGCAGAACCACTCTTAATGTGGAGAGCTTGACCATTCCAGGTGTCTCCCCGTTTCAACAAAACCCGATCGCCCGGCTGTAGTTGAATATCGTTTATTTTCGCCAAGGATTTAAATGGCTGCTCACAACCGGTTCCAGAGTTATTATCATTTCCGCAACTATCAGAGACATAGTAATCCCTGCCCGCTACCGCCTTCATCATGCGCCTCTCTGTATCTATAGGTAGAACCACTACTGTATCTGGCAACCAGGTTGTTTGCAGCCTTGCGTTAACCAAACAGTCTGAACCACCCAGGTAATCTAGGCAGCGTTTTCCGCAACTATCTGTTGCATCATCGAGAATTTACTTTCCATATCACGCACTAGTTTGGCCTGGGTACGGGACCGATCCAAATTGTGTTCTGGGCGGTGAATCTTAAAATATTTATCCCCCAGCAGATAATCAGTCAAAAACCGCATCCCGCATTCATAGGTCATCACCTGGGCACCCATAGGAAGCAACTCAATCTCTAAATCGGTTAACCTTCCTTGTACGCCCTCTAAAAACCCTTTAGTAAACGCGGTAAACAGCTCCATAGAACACGACACTTTAGTAAGGTCAGTTTCATCCTCCGCGCCAGTAGAAGCTCCAAAACGAATCGAATCCCCGAAATCATTTATCGCCAGTCCTGGCATCACGGTATCCAAATCTATAACCGCGATTGCTTTACCGGTATCCGCATCAATCAGTACATTGTTTAGCTTGGTATCGTTGTGGGTTACCCGCAAAGGTAGCTTTCCTGCTTTTTGTAGATCAGCAAATGCGTGCGCCAAATGTTCGTATCGGCGATAAAAACCAATATCTTCCCCAACCTGGTCGGCGCGCCCTAAGGGATCAAGAGCTATCGCGTCCTCGAACTGAGAGAAGCGGTCTACAGTGTCATGGAAGCGCGGAATCACTTCATGTAAAGAATCTGCTGGGAAATCCGCCAGGCGACGCTGAAAACTGCCGAAAGCTAAACCAGACTGATAAAAATCTTGCGGATTCTCAATCAAATCTAGGGTGAAAGCATTGTCAATATAGCTGTACATCCGCCACCAGTTCCCGTCCGGATCGCGGTAACAAGGGTAGCCGTCGAAAGTGCGGATTATTCGCAACGTCTCCCGATCCGGGTTACCCCCCTCCTGTTGGATACGTTCCCGCAAGAACTCGGTAACTGCTGCAATGTTTTCCATTAATTGCACGGGGTTAGTAAAAATATCAGTATTAATACGCTGCAAAGTCAGTGGCAGTTCACTGCCGTCCTCCAGGCGACATTTGGCCAATAAAGTCTCGTTGATGTGCCCCGAACCGTAAGGGTTAGCGGTTAGAAAATCACCTTTAACCCGAAAGTTTTCAACCGCCCGCCGCACCTGCGCAACTTGTAAATCCTGCATCATCTAGTTCCTTTAACTACCGTTGGCCAATCAGCCATGACTAACCCCGCAATAATATTACCGCCCGACTTTTCACCGTTTTCAAAGAGCGAGCACGCAACCATTATCTAAGCCTACAGTGCGTGCTCGCTCTTTGAAGAGGTAAACAAACTGATTACTAGTGCGGATCCCCCGAAGTAACGTTCTCGTGCGCGGGTTTAGTTTCCTCATCCGGATTCCCCATACCGGCACTGGGATTAAACCAAGTCCAGGCCAGGAACACCAGAGCAGTAATCAGTAACCCTACGCCGGAATACATATTGGCATTAATCGGGGTGTTATTTATTCCCTCTAGATTATTTGCCACATAGTCCGGGACTGTTGCCGGCTCAATCACCAGACCGCAAACAATCAGGAATAATCCGATAATCCCCAGCACCAGGCCACAAACAACTCGAATATCGTAAAGGTGAATCTTCTTTTGCTTCATTTGTCTTACCTCCCCTAGTGGAAAAAGGAATTCAAGGCGATCACCAGCACACCGGCTACTATCGCGAGTGGAATGGGACGGCGCATTACCGGCAACTTATGTAAGTTCGGGTCAACACGGCGTTCTTTCGGAGTAAGCGACCATACGAAGCCCTCGAGCTCCGCATAATCCTTGGGTTTGGTAAACAGAGAAACCATCACGTTTACCAGCACGCCGACTACAAAGGCCGCGCCCGCAGCAATAAACGCTTGGCCTTGGCCGGGCAGCTCTAAAATCTTGTTCCAGCACAAGACGTTGACCAGCAGTGCTGCTAAAGTACCGAACAACAGACCCGTCCAGCCACCCGAAGGCGTTGCCCGTTTCCAGAGCATACCGATAATGAAAGAGGCAAACAGCGGTGCATTGAACATGGAGAACAATTGCTGCAGCAAGTCCATAATGTTCGGGTACAAGGAGGCAATCAACGCAGTAAATACCGCAACGGTACACGCCACAATAGTGGCGTTGCGTCCCACCTTCAGGTAGTGCTCATCGGATTCATTCGGTTTGAAATAGGCCTCATAGATATCGACTGTGAACACCGTGTTAAAGGCGGATACGTTCGCCGCCATTCCCGCCATGAAGGACGCGAGCAATCCGGCAATCGCCAAACCTAGCAAACCATTGGGTAGTAAATCTCGCATCATTAGCAGCATGGCATCGTTATAGCTAACTTCGTAACCCGCCGGGACGTGCGAAGATAGGTTCGCGAGTGCTTCCTCGCCTACCCCCATGAACTTTGAACCGCCCTTGAGCTTTACAATTTCCGGAATCAATACCCCAGCTACCATACCCGGGATGATCACCAGGAACGGAATAAACATTTTCACGAAGGTGCCAATAATCGGAGTCTTTTGAGCGGCAGAAATCGAATCCGAAGCCATCGCCCGTTGGACTTCCACGAAGTTTGTGGTCCAATAACCGAAAGCCAAAACAAACCCTAGCCCCATGACCAAGCCAAAGACTGACATTGCGGGCGAGTTGAAGCCTGACAATAGCGTGCCCGGCCATGAATGCAGTTGGTTATTCGGATCCTGATACACCGGATTAGTGGCCTCATTTGCCCATTTGGTGATTTTCTCGGTTAATCCTTGATAGCCACCTACGCGATATAAGCCAATCAAAGTCACCGGCAGTAGCGCGGCGACAATCACGAAGAACTGCAAAACTTCGTTGTAGATGGCGGCCGCCAGACCGCCGATGCTGATATAGGTCAGCACGATTAGCGCAGCAATAATCAGGGAAATCCATAACGGGATTCCCAACATTCCATTAACGATTTTACCTAGCAAATACAGGTTTACCCCGGCGATTAGCAGCTGCGCGAGGGCAAAGGAAAGCCCGTTGATTAGATGAGCGGCAGTTCCGTACCGCTTAAGCATAAACTCAGGAACCGAGCGGACTTTCGAACCGTAATAGAACGGCATCATCACAACACCCAGGAACAGCATTGCCGGAATCGCACCCAGCCAAAAATAATGGAACGTGGGCAGACCATATTGTGCGCCGTTAGCACTCATTCCCATAATCTCAACTGCGCCCAAGTTGGCAGATACGAAAGCCAGACCGGTTACCCAGGCTGGTAACGAACGCCCACCAGTCAAGAATTCATCCGATGAACTGGCCTTTCGCTTCATCATGAACCCCACGGCCACTACAAACGCAAAGTACACAATGATTGGGAAATAGTCGTAAAACTTGGGCTCAATCAGGGTAGTTACCTCATTGGGCATAAGTATCGGGTGGATCATTCCCTCCCCCTTTATTAAAAAAAGACGTCATTATCCCGTCGCAGCTTAGGTGAATTTCCGTTGGGGAATCGCCCGGGGCTTTGGCGGCTATCTGTCACTATACTGTGATCAGCTCATCACAAAAGTATGTTTTACTAATTTTTTTCTCTATCTTTACCCGCGAGTGGATATTTTGGCTATAACCTCCATTTACTTTCACGACTGACTTCATTTGCTCCCTGCCTGCCAAAGCGGTTCGGGTTTTATTAAATCTCCCGTCGGGTCGTATCCTGAATTCGGCTTATGTGACCAAGGAGATCGACCTACGATGACAACTGAATCGAAAACAGCAATAAAAGAATTAACTATTCGCGGAGTGATTATCGGGGGAATCATCACCTTAATTTTCACTGCCGCCAATGTCTACCTGGGGTTAAAGGTGGGGCTGACTTTTGCCACCTCGATTCCGGCGGCAGTTATTTCCATGGCGATTCTGCGGTATTTCAAAGACCATACCGTGCAAGAAAACAACATCGTGCAGACCATTGCTTCAGCAGCTGGCACTTTATCGGCAATTATTTTCGTCCTGCCCGGTCTGATTATGGTCGGCTGGTGGAGCGGCTTCCCCTATTGGACCTGTGCCCTCTTATGTGCCCTGGGCGGGATTTTGGGGGTGACGTATTCTATTCCCTTGCGGCGCGCCCTCGTAACCGGTTCTGACCTTGCTTTTCCCGAGGGCGTAGCGGCGGCGGAAGTCCTAAAAGTGGGCGACACCAGTCAAGGAGCAGCTGACAACCGCCGCGGTCTGCATGTGATTATTTGGGGAGCTATTTCTTCCGCATTTTTCAGTCTGCTCACTAATCTCAAAGTCGCGCTTTCCTCTGTCACCACCGCATTTAAAGTGGGAGCAGGTGGCACTATGGTGGGAACTAGCCTGTCATTGGCACTTATCGGGATTGGGCATTTGGTAGGTCTGGGTGTCGGTATCGCCATGATTTGCGGCATGGTAATCAGCTATGGGGTGCTACTGCCCTACTTTTCGTCCGGTCAGCTCGGCAGCGGGGATATTGCCGAGAGCGTGCAAGGGATTTTTGCCTCCGATGTACGTTTCGTGGGGGCGGGCACCATCGCCATTGCCGCTATTTGGACGTTCCTAAAAATCATTGGACCGATTTTTCAAGGAATGCGCGAATCCATTAGCGCGTCTCGTAAACGAAAAGGTGGATTCACTCTCCCCCCGCAAGAACGAGACCTGCCCGCTTCTTGGGTTATCGGTATCACCCTAGCTTTAATGATTCCTATCGGGGTTTTATTGTGGCTATTTTTGCGGGGCAGCTCCTTAGAGCATCACACGGGGGGACTAATTTTCCTGTCAATCGTGTTTATTTTGGCGCTTGGGCTGGCAGTTGCTAGCGTCTGTGGCTATATGGCGGGACTGATAGGTTCGTCAAACAGCCCGGTTTCTGGGGTGGGAATCCTGGTGGCAATTCTGACGGCTCTGGTAATTAAACTAGTGGCTCCGGCCGGTGCCGATCCTAAGACTCTTGTCGCCTACACCCTGTTCACGGCGGCAATCATATTTGGTATTGCCACTATTTCTAACGACAACTTACAAGACCTTAAAACCGGTCAATTGGTGAACTCTACCCCTTGGAAACAGCAGGTAGCGTTGATAATAGGGGTAGGTTTCGGCTCTTTAATAATTCCACCGGTGTTACAGCTGATGAACACGGCTTTCGGATTTCAAGGAGCCCCTGGCGCGGGCAAGAATGCGCTGGCGGCTCCGCAAGCCTCTCTGATTGCTGAACTTACCAAAGGGGTATTTGGAGGCGATATTGACTGGAGTCTGCTGGGATTAGGCGCGGTAATCGGAGTGGCGATAATCGTCATTGATGAACTGTTAAAGCACCTGACTTCTCGCTATTCTCTGCCCCCGATTGCAGTCGGGATGGGAATGTACCTGCCGATTACATTGACGATTCTGATTCCGGTTGGTGCTACCTGCGGGGTTCTCTTTAACCGCTGGGCTAAAACCAGGAAGAATCCGGAGGCGGCTTCGCGAATGGGAACTTTGCTCGCTACCGGGTTAATTGTAGGGGAAAGCCTGTGGGGCGTGGTTTATGCCGCGATTGTGGGAGGTACTGGCAGCGGAGAGCCGCTGGCAATAGTACCTGATTCCTGGTCGGGAGTGTCCTCCCTGGTCGGACTGGTTATTTTTGTCGCTATCGTGCTTTGGGGCTACCGCTACGCAAAGAAGCAGACCGAGGCTTAAAGTCGATCGAACAGATCACCCCGAAGTGCGGCTTTACGTACTGTGAGCCTGCAGGCATGTAACGCTCACATAACTGCGCGGGGGATTGATTTTTCCTCCCGCCCAATAATTCGGAAAAAGACCGTACGCATTTTCCGAATTCTTATGCCCACCGCGCCTACTCGGATAAAACCAATCCTCCGCGCAAACTGATGCCAACGGCGAACCCAGGCATACACACAGGTAGATATGCGGGCGTCTAGAGCCAACGGCCGGGAAACTGCACTACACTGGCTTGCGGCTCTACCAGTTTCACCAGGTCGTGGTGCTCGATTCCAGCATCCAGGTAGGGGTCGCGAGAAGTAACTAGGTGGTAGCCGAGTTTTTGATAGAACCCGATAACTGGCGCTTGGGCTGCGATTTGTAGTAGCAGCGTTCCCTCGCCCTCGGAGCTCGCCCAACTGCTAAGTGCTAACCGCTCTGCCCCGCGCACCAGCTCTTTACCGTTACCGCATCCGCGGGCGGCAGGCAATACGGCAAAACGACCTAGCTTCCCGGTAATAGTGTCTCGTGGCAGCTGGGGAAACATTTGTGCAAGATCGACAGGAATACCAATTTTGGGCGGGGAGATCCGGACTGCCGCGATAGCGCCGGAGGCGTCCTCGCCTAGAAGGTGGATAGTTCCCTGGGCGAAGTCGATATCGTCTATTTCTCGATCCAAAGAGATTCCTTGTTCCAGGTGAAAAACCGCGCGGCGAATCGCGAAGATATCTAACATATCGCGTGCGGTCTCGGCTTGACGAATCTGCATAGGGGTACTCATGCATTTAAGGATAACTATTTTTCGCGACTCGGGACGACTTCCCGGGAGCTACTTCCGGATAAGTATCACTTACCCCTCCCGGTACATAATGCCCATCATGGAGCGCGGGTAACGCCATTTGAGCACCCCGGGAGGAGCGACTGCCAGACAGGTGCCGCATTCGAGGCAGGCGGCGTATTCGATATCGACTGATCCGTCCTCGCGGGCGGTATAGACATGAGCGGGGCAAACTCGTTCTAATAGTTTGCCTGCGCCCGTGGCTTTCGCTAGTTCTTGGTCGATAGCGATATGGGATTCTTCTTCGTCTACCTCATAAATATTGGCGGTAAGCCTCTCAGATACGGATTCGGGAAGGTAATCAGTCATTTTATATCGACCTCACTGCTTGTAAACCGAGCTTTACCAGGCGGCGGATACTTAGTGGCGATTTCTTTAGCGCCGCCTTAGCCACCGGTAATAAGCGTTTTCGCGGGGTGGTATCCAGGTTATAGACTCCGTGGAGGGCGTCCGCGGCGAGCTGGCCTACCTGGCCATATAGTTCCTGATTGTGTAGGAACTGCGGAGCTCGCGCGAAAGTTTCCATATCTTTGCCCACGAAAGTAGACTGGTAGTTTTCCAGATATTTATTTAATGAGGGCGCGCTATAGTTTTCCGCCTTAAGCGCGGCATCAATGGCGCTGGCAGCGGCTTGGGCAGATCCGGCCGCCAAATCCATTCCCCGAATCGTGAACCCGGTGTTGAGCGTAAACCCGGCGGCGTCCCCGATTAGCACCAGTCCATCGTGAACCAAGCCGTGTTGCATAGTTTTTCCGCCTTCGGCTACCAGGTGACAGCCGTATTCCAGCAGCTTTCCTCCGCGCAGGAGCGGCTCGATGAAGGGGTGCTGCAAGAAATGATCATGCAGTTCAGAGGAGGATAGCTGTTTTTTCTTCAGGTCGTCTAGCATAGCCACGATCCCGATAGAAACCGAGTCACGATTGGTATACAGGAAGCCTCCGCCAGCTACCCCCTGAGTGCAGTCCCCCACCATTTGGTAGGCCACGCCCTCCCCTGCTTGCAGGTTGAAGCGTTCTTTAACGGTTTCTTCCCCTAACTGGATAACGGATTTTACCCCCACCCCCAGGTGACTAAGGGGTTCTTGGGGGCGAATCCCGGCGTATTGCGCCAGGAAGGAGTTCACCCCGTCAGCGGCCACGATTATTTTGCCGTATACGGTGTCCTCTCCGGCGCGCACTCCGCAGAACTTCCCATCCTCACGCACCAGTTCATCGACTTTCATGCCCGGCATAATGGTGGCTCCGGCCTCTTCGGCCTGTTCCGCCAGCCAGGGATCCAGTTTGGCGCGCAAAACACTAACGGCGTTGACTGGTTCTGCTAGACGCTGATCCCAATACTCCAGGTTGACCGCGGAGGTCGGGTTCAGGAACGACAAAATGTTCTTGGTAATTTTCCGTTCAAGGGGCGCTTTTTCAATAAAGTCCGGGAAAATCTGGTTCATTACCTGGCAGTAAAACACCCCGCCGGAAAGGTTCTTAGCCCCCACTTCCGAGCCGCGCTCAATCAATAAGACCTGGTGACCCTCTTTTGCGAGTAGGTAGGCACATACCGTTCCGGCGACACCGCCACCTACGATGATGACATCAAAATCGTATTCCACGCTCATGTTTTATCTCGCTGCCTCCACTGAGCGGATATTACTTGTTTCAAGGTCTCTACTTTATCGCAGTTAGCAGCTTGCCATAATGACACCGGCTCGATAACCGCTAGACTTTGCTCAGAGGTAAAGGAGGGCGATGAGCGAGCAGCACGCAGCTAGCAAGCAGGATAAGCGCCCTGCGCGAGCCGAAAAAACCGATAAGGAAGCAAAGCTTCCTACCCGCCGCCACGCGAAAACCTTAAATAATGCGCCTGCTCAAATAAGTTTTCCCACCGAACTTCCAGTAAGTGCCCGGCGGCGAGAAATTTCCGAGGCTATTAAGAATAACCAGGTGGTAGTGGTTTCCGGGGAAACGGGTTCCGGGAAAACCACCCAGCTACCAAAAATCTGCCTAGAGCTGGGCAGAGGACGCGGTGCCCTCATCGGACACACGCAGCCGCGCCGGATTGCTGCTCGCTCGGTGGCTACCCGGATTGCCAGCGAGCTGGGGGAAGAACTGGGTAAAACCATCGGCTTCCAGGTGCGTTTTACCGATGTGGTCTCTAGCAAAACCATGGTGAAGTTAATGACAGACGGGATTTTGCTCGCGGAAATCCGCACCGATCCCCTGCTGAAACGCTATGACACTATCATCGTGGATGAAGCCCACGAACGCTCCCTGAATATTGATTTCATTTTGGGGTATTTGGCGCGCCTGTTGCCACGCCGCCCCGATTTGAAAGTCATTATCACCTCGGCAACTATCGATTCTCAGCGTTTTGCCGAGCATTTTTCTCGTCCTGGCTGCCCGGTGCCGATTATTGAGGTATCTGGTCGCACCTACCCGGTAGAGATACGTTACCGCCCTCTGGATGGCTCGGATAGCGGTGATGAGGACGAATTAGACGAAGAGGAAACCCCCGGGGAGAACGGCAAGAACCTTTTTAACCAGCAGAAATCGGGAAGTGCCCGCGGTGAAGTGAAAGACCAAACCGAGGGAATCTGCCAGGCGGTTGATGAACTTTTTGCTGGCGAGTCCGGCGATATTTTGGTGTTTTTGGCGGGCGAACGCGATATTCGGGACACCGAGGCCGCCCTCGCCGCGCATCTAGGTTCGCGATATGTGCGCGCCGGCGAGCGTACAAACACTCCGGGAGCAGTAGAAATCCTGCCGCTATTTGCGCGATTATCCCCGGCAGAACAGCAACGAGTTTTTGCCCCGCACCCTTATCCGCGGATAGTGCTCGCCACCAATGTGGCGGAAACTTCGCTGACCGTACCGGGTATTAAATATGTGATTGACCCTGGTCTGGCGCGGATTTCTCGCTATTCGCAGCGCACCAAAGTGCAGCGCCTACCGATCGAGGAAGTATCCCAAGCCAGTGCCCGCCAGCGGGCGGGGCGTTGCGGGCGGATTAGCGAGGGGATTTGCATCCGCCTGTATTCGGAAGAAAATTTCCTGGCACGCCCGCGTTTTACTGAACCCGAGATATTGCGTACTTCCCTAGCTTCGGTGATTTTGGCGATGGCCTCGCTAAACCTGGGGAAAGTCGCCGATTTCCCCTTTATTGATGCCCCAGATCCTCGGCAAGTCCGTGACGGGGAGCAGCTGCTTTACGAATTGGGGGCCTTGTCACTTAGGAGCGAAAACGCCGAGGGATATCGCCTTACCAAGCTGGGCAAACGCCTCGCGAAGCTGCCGATTGACCCCCGCTTAGCCCGAATGTTGCTGGAGGCGGAGCGGCGCGGATGCGTATCGGAGGCATTAGTTGTCGTTTCGGCGCTGTCGATGCAAGATGTACGTCTGCGCCCTCTAGAGCACCAAGAAGCCGCAGACCAGGCTCATTCGCGTTTCCTAGATCCCAGTTCTGACTTCCTGACTTACCTGAATCTTTGGCGCTACCTGCGCACCCAATCCCGCGACCTGTCCGGGAGCGCCTTTAGGAGAATGTGCCAACGCGAATTCTTGCATTATTTGCGTACTCGAGAATGGCAAGACCTTACCCACCAACTGCGGCAGCTTTTAAAAGAATTGGGAATCAGTGCCCGCCCCTTGGCGAAACCCTCCCGCTCAAGCTACCAGCCAGATCCGGAGTCTCGCGAACTGATTGCGGCTTGTCAAAGCCTGACTTCCAAGCATTCTGACACGGACGCTATTCACCGTTCCCTGCTGGTCGGAATGCTTTCGGGGATTGGCAATTGGGATCAGCGCGCCAAACAATACCTGGCGCCGCGTGGCGCTCGCTTCACGATTTGGCCCGGTTCTGGGCTCTCAACCCGCACTTTCGATTGGGTAATGGCTGCCGAACTGGTGGAAACCTCCCGACTTTTTGCCCGCAACGTTGCCCGGGTTAATCCTGATTGGATTATTCACGCCGGAAAGCACCTGGTGAAACGTTCTTATGGGGAGCCGTATTGGTCGAGCAGGAAAGGTACCGCAATGGTGCCGGAGCGCATTACCCTATATGGCCTCACGATTGCCGCTGATATGCCGGTTCCCCTGTCCCGCCTGGGCAATCGAGAGATGCCTGCGCTATCGCCGGTAGCAGCTAATCTTGACCTGCCCGGCGAGCAAAGCCCGCAAACCGCCCGGGAGTGGGCGCGCGCCCTCTTTATCACTAATGCGCTGGTCAGAGGGGATGCCCCTTTGAACTATCCTTTCTTAAAACGCAATGAAAAGCTGCTGCAACGTGCCCTAGAAGTTGAGCAACGTACCCGCCAAGCCGGAATGGTTGCCGGCGAGGACGCTTTAGCGGCATTCTTCGCTGCCCGCTTGGGCAAAGAGGTAACCAATCCGGGAACTTTTGCGGCCTGGTTCAAACGTCAAGATGACCCCCATATTTTGGATTATCCCGAGGACGTGTTGTTGCCGTCTGCTGCTACCGCTAGCGCTCCCCGCAACTATTCCAGCGGTGAAGCCGCAGATAAATCGATTGGAAGCCAAACCAATCTGGCGGGCAAACTCACCCAGCTTTCCACTTCGGGTTTCCCTGACCGCTGGATAGGGGCAGAGTTTAGTTTGCCCCTGCAATATCAGTTTGCGCCCGGCAAGGAAGAAGATGGCATTACCTGCCAGGTTAGCTTGGAACAGCTGCCCTACCTTAATCCGCAAGAGTTTCAATGGACAGTGCCGGGGCTGTGGCCAGAGCTGTTCACCGCGCTGATTCGGGCGTTACCGAAGGCGGTGCGCCGCCAGTTAGTTCCTGCCCCGCAGGTGGGGGCGGAAGTAAGCGCGTGGATTGAGCGGGAACTGGCCAATCCCACGACTGCTACTGGCGCCGCCGAAAGCCACGAACCTACCCCGGTGCAAATTAAACAAGAGGAAGCGTTGCAGGCTTCTCTGGGACGCCTAGCGGCTTGGGCAGGGATTGACACTGACATTAAAAATACTGGTAGCAGCAATAATCAGCCCCAAAGCAAAGGAAGCGCCGATAACGCGACAGGTACATCCTCCGTAGCGCCTGACGCTAACGGAAGACGTGGGATAAATAGCCACGCCTCACAGGGAAGCACCCCCGCCGCTGCCGCTAGCGCTGCAAGCACTGGTGAAAAAGATAGCCACCGTGATCAAGCAAAATCCGCAAACAATAACCATCAAACTGCCCCCTCCCGTCCGCTGGCTCAGCTTTTCATCGCGGCTCTCGACCAGCTACGCGCCGTGGAAGTAACCGAGCAAGACTTTTCCCAAGCGATCACCACCTTGCCCGCCCATTTGCGGATTCGCTTTGCGTTGCGCGTAGGGAAAGAACAAATATATTCTCGCGACCTCGAAAAACTGCAGAAGCGCTACGGTAAAAAAGGGCGCGCCGCCCGCAAGCAGGTAATCCGGGAAGCGCTCTCGCAGGTAAGGAAAGCCGAAAGCAAACAGAAAAACCCTGTCCATTCCCAAACGAGGCGTAGCAATAAAGAAGCCACTAACGCTTCCAAGCAACGTCTCCCGGAAACAGATTATGCTCACGCTTGGCCGCAAATACGCGGGAAAGAAGCAGTATTACCTGCTGAGATAACCACTGCTATTGGCGGGGTGCCTGGTAGGGCTTTCCCAGGCTTACTCCCGCAGCGCCTTCCTCGCCCCTTTGGACTATCTCTGCTGTCTGGCTCGCAACAAAACCGCTACGAAAATCCCCCTCCCTCCCGATCTGGCAGTGAAAGCCGCAGCCAACAGGACTCCACTTCCCTGGTTTTCCCGGTGCGCCTGGCGCGCTTCGACAGCTTGCTGCACGCTCAGCGCGCCCACCACTTTGGGGTTACCTGCCTGCTTTGCTCCCAGCTTTACTTACCGCCTAGCCGCATCTTTACCCGCTGGCCAGCTCGTTTAGCGCTAAACCTGGCAGCACTGCCTTACGAAAAAGTAGCATTACTTTCCGATCTGCAGCTGGTTGCCACCTGGCGCTACCTCAAAAAAGCCCAGGCCGATACCTGGACAGTTCGGGATTCTTCCACCCTGCGGCAACTCGCTGCAGATTTCCGTGACCGTTTCGAGGACGAAGTGTACGTCCTCGCCCGCGAAATTGGGGAGGTTGGTGCCAGCTACCGGGAGATATTAGCTGCCCTCTCCTCGCATTTCCCCCTCGGAGCCTTAGGGGAAGTTACCCAGGTACGCTCCCAACTATCACAACTGATTTACCCGGGGTTCCTGTGGGACTTGTGTGAGGGCGCTGAGGATTTAGAACGCTACTTGCAGGCGATAGCTACTCGCCTACAAAAGGCAAGCCAGGGGCAAAACAAGGGAAGCCACCAGGAAGAACAGGCTCTAGCTATTTGGAAGGGCGCGCGCGAAAAGCTAGACAACCAGGAAAAGCTATACGCAGATCCCGCTTCCGTAGCCGCCCTAATCCACGGACGCTGGCTAATAGAAGAGCTACGAGTCTCGCTGTTTGCCCAGCCGCTGGGTACTCGCGAGCGTGTTTCACTGCCGCGCCTAAGCAAACTTCTAAAAGAGGCGCGACTCTAAGCTGGATTCCTTAAAGCAATAGCAAAACTACCGCTGCTACCAGGGTTACTAGAGCACCAACAGCTAGACCGATCGCGACTCCGCCTGCTATTTCTTTGGCTGCACTCCGACGGGGAGCTGGCGCACCTTGTCGGGGAGAAACCCTGGCTACATTCTCGGAAAAGTCTGAGTTGTTCCTCCAAGCTCCCAGCGTCTGCTCATTTGCAGAAGCCTCCTGTTCCCTTAGCGGCGATAGCTTCCCCGCAGATCCTGCTCCTTCCCCGATCGCCTCCTCAGTATTAACCATAATCGCCGGAGGTAAAGTCACCGGCTGCCAGACGGGAGCCGCCGGTTCCACCTGCCCGTGAGTCGTCTGCCCCGACTGTGTCTCGGCCTCATCGTGGGCGGGAATAATCGGTTTAACCGATGCCAAGGAAGTTTGAGCATCGGGTGGGGAAATCCGCACCACATCTGCTAAAGGTTGCGGAGGCGGAGGCTCCTTCAGCATTTCCAGGGCGTCAAGGGAACGCACCTGGTCAACTACTGATTTTAAGAGGGCGTGGGTCTGGGCAGCGCTGGGGCGCACCGAAGTCTCTTTCGCCAACATTTGGGTAATCACATTCCACAGGGAGCCAGGGATCCCCGGTAGCATCCCCGGCATATCGTAAAACTGATGGTTTAACACCTCCGCCACGGAGCCTCTAAAAGGGGTGATTCCGCAGAGCAGCTCGTAAAGGATTACTCCCAGGGAATAAATATCGGTTTTGGAACTCACCCCTTTACCTTCAATCATTTCGGGCGCCATATAGTAGGGGGTTCCGGAACGTTTCGTAGTCTGGATTTCGTAACGGGGATCAATCCACCGGGCTAAACCAAAATCCGCGATTTTTGGGATTAGATACCCCCCCTGCTGCTTTAACAAAATATTGGAGGGTTTCAGGTCACGATGCACAATTCCTGCTTGATGAATCAGGGAAAGACCAGCAGCAATCCCCATACAATAGTAGACGGCATCTAGCGGCGGCAGGGTGCCTCTGTTTTTAAGTAACTCCTGCAAATCCCCGCCATCGGTATATTCCATAATGATCGCCATATACTCCGGGGTTTGCACCAGATCATAAACTTCCACAATGTTTTGGTGGCGCACCCCGGTTACCAGGTCTTTCTCCATTCGGAAACGCTGCACAATCCCGGGTTTAATCGCTAATTTAGATCGCAAAATTTTGGCGGCATACAGGTTTCCCCGCGAATCAGCGACCTTCCACACTTCCCCCATAGTGCCCGACCCCAGGGCTTTTAATAGACGGTAACCAGCTATAACTGTGGAACCTTGGGGGACAGACCGTACAGTTGAGTTCTCCGGATTCTCGGCAGCAGGGAAGGGTTGTCCGGCATAGGCGTGTGCCGTCTGATAATTATCCATACATTCCCTGCAACTTGGTCGATAATCTTTCAGCATCCAGTTTAAAGCTTCAAAAAGAGAATTCCTCTCTCACCTAGCTGCTACTTTCAATGATTGTTACAGATTTTACGGAGTTCACGCAGGTATGCTCGGTGGTGATGGGGAGGATCTCCCCGGTAGGTCCAAGTGAAAATGTTTTCTATTTTAAAGTCACGAGAACACTTAGAGCAGGCTAAAACTCGGGTAGGGGTGCGGAAACGTTCAATACGGTGCCCGGCTTTACATACCCCGACCCAAGGTGCCGGGAGGGAGGGCGCGTCTGGGGATACCGTCCGTTCTGCGTTACCTCCTAGGGCTTTAACCGCCTGCTGCCAGCGCCGACCATGCCCCACCATAGGCCCTACTTGCGCGTGAGCGACCTCGTGTAAGACAACTTCGCGTGCGGCAGCCGAATCGTAGAGCGGAAGCAGATAGCGAGAAAAACTAATCCGTTTATCCGCAAAATGGCAGGCGCCCGCCCGGCGGCGCGCATGATCGAGACCAACTTCCCAGTCTTGCAGGCCGCAGGCATCCAAGGTACGGCGCGCTAATGCTAATACCTCTTCCAAGCTCTCTTCTTTCAAAAGCAGCCTCTCCCCGCTGGGTAGCGGGGAGGGTAACTAGCGATGTCCCCTAGTGTCCCAACCCTTCCGCTGTCACCGGAGGTAGAGTCGACCAGGGGAAATTAATCCATTTATCGGTGTGCTTTAGTACATAGTCGGGAGTAATAATCGACCGCGACTTCACATAGATACAAGCACATTTGGCTTCTGAAACCTCTACTCGCTCCCCTTCTTGCCCAGAAGGAATCCCGCGTTCGCGAATCAAACGCATCACCAATTCGAGAGTTTTCCCCGAGTCGGCAACATCATCGACTACCAATACTCGTTTACCGGAGAGAGCCGAGACGTCCATGAGCGGCGGAATTAGCACTGGTTCCGGTAGAGTTTCCTCGATATCGGTATAAAACTCTACATTCATGGTGCCGATTGCTTTGAGCCCTAGCGCGTAAGACAAAGCACCCGCTGGTAACAATCCGCCCCGAGCTACCGCCACTACCAACTCGGGCATCCACCCGGAATCTACAATATTTTGCGCAATTTTTCGGGTAGCATCTCCGAATCCCTGCCAGGTAAGAACTTCCCGATCTTGTATATCTGCCATGAAACTAGCCTAGCTATCTTTAGGAAACTTTTTGAAACTGCGAGCAAATATTTTTCCTGATTCGCCTTCCCCAAGTTATTTACCAGGAATAACACTCCCGATCATGCCTCGAAATACTCTTCAGGTTGATCAAGGTCTCCCCCTTTTGCTTTCTTTGCACTAAGCTGAGTAGCCGTGCGCTTTTTAAATGGAATGTCGGCACCTTATGAGCTGACCTATGACGATGTTTTTATGGTTCCTTCACGTTCGGGGATTGCTTCCCGCTTCGACGTGGATTTATCTTCCGATGATGGCACTGGCACCACGGTGCCGATTATCGTCGCAAATATGACGGCGGTCGCCGGTAAACGCATGGCGGAAACAGTTTCGCGCCGTGGAGGTCTGGTAACTCTACCTCAAGATGTTCCCGGCGATATTATTGCGAAAACCGTTGCTGAGGTTAAAGCCTGTCACACGGTCTATGACACTCCGGTAGTGCTCGGCCCGCACGACACAGTAGCGGCGGCTCTATCCTTGATTTCAAAGCGCTCCCACCGCGCAGTACTGGTTGCAGATCAAGAAAACCGCCCGATAGGGGTAGTTCCCGAATCGGCGCTGACCGGAGTAGATCACTTTGCGCAGCTACATACGGTGATGGATACCCACACCTTGCTATTACCGGAAGGGATTGGCCCGGAGGACGCGTACCGCCAATTAGCGGAAGAACACCTAGGTCTCGGCGCAGTAGTAGACACTGACGGACGCCTGGTAGGGGTAATGACCGCGCCAGGGGCGGTGCGTTCTTCTATCTATACCCCGAACACTGATAAAGACGGCAAGCTACGGGTAGCCGCAGCGATCGGCATTAACGGTGACGTGGCGGGACGAGCCTGCCAACTGGTAGAAGCGGGCGTAGATGTCTTAGTGGTCGACACTGCCCACGGATATCAAGATAAAACCATCCAGGCTTTAAAGGCAGTACGAGCTACCTCAGTTCAAGTGCCAATTGTGGCAGGAAACGTGGTCACCGCAGACGCAGTATCAGAACTGGCTGCTGCCGGTGCCGATATTTTGAAAGTCGGCATTGGCCCAGGCGCAATGTGCACTACCCGGATGGCGACTGGCGTAGGCCGACCCCAATTCTCGGCGGTACTCGAATGTTCCCGCCGCGCTCACGAACTAGGAAAACATGTTTGGGCTGACGGCGGCGTACGTCATCCGCGGGACGTGGCCTTAGCCTTGGCAGCCGGAGCCTCCAATGTGATGGTGGGGTCCTGGTTCGCCGGTACTCACGAATCTCCTGGCGACATTGTGCGCGATGGGAATGGGCGCCCCTATAAGGAAAACTTCGGGATGGCTTCACGCCGGGCAGTTCGTAACCGTAATGCCACCTCCCGCGGCTTTGAACGTGCCCGTAAAGAACTATTCGAAGAGGGGATTTCTACCTCGCGGATGTATCTAGATCCTGCCCGTCCCGGGGTGGAGAACTTGATCGACCAGATCTTGGCGGGAGTGCGTTCCTCCTTCACCTATGCGGGCGCCACTAACCAGGCAGAATTCCGGGAAAAAGCAATCGTTGGGATTCAAAGTGCCGCCGGATATAAAGAGGGCGCTCCCGTCGAAAGCTCCTGGTAAACCTGTTAATCAAGAACAGAACACACCAAACCAAATAAGCTAAGAAAGGAACCATCTTGACCCGGGTACTGTTCGTATGTACCGGTAACATCTGTCGCTCAGTAATGGCGCAGGCAGTTGCTACTCAAAAGGCCGAAGAAGAAACTCTCTATAACCTAGTTTTTGATTCGGTGGGAGTCTCTGACGAAGAACACGGCAATCCCCCAGATTACCGCGCGATACAAATCTTGGAAGATCATGGTTGGCTGACGCCAGACCATCATGCCCGTCAGATTAGTCGCAGTGATTTTAACGATTTTGATCTGTTGCTAGCGATGACTAGCGGACACAAACGCGCCCTCGCCCGCCTGGCGCAGCGCTGGGGAGCAGATGAGAGCAAAATTCGCCTCTACCGCGAATTCGATCCCGAGGCTAACCCCGCCGATATGGAGGTACCCGACCCCTGGTATGGCGGGGAACGCGAATTCGCCGACACCCTGGAAGTAATCGAGCGGGTAACTCCGGTTCTCCTAGAAGTCCTCTCCGACTTCTCCTAATCTTCCTAACTGAATGTCCTCAACCTCGGCTACTAAGCGAGGGGGAGAAGTTTTTCCTCGCTTCCCGCGCGGAGCCTGGTACCGCATCCGTAAGGAATACCCGCAGAACAGGGGTATCGCGAAATACGCAATAAGCGTGCCGGGGTGGGCGTGGGGGAGAAGTTTTTCCTCCTGCCCAAAAATTTGGAAAACGTGGCGGCGTTTTCCAAATTTTGCGCCCACCTAGCCTGCTCGGATAAAACTTCTCCCCC
>NZ_JAWGMB010000005.1:0-150277 GCF_032557235.1 Varibaculum cambriense | reverse complement strand
ATCATCAGCATCAAAAAAACAAAAAACAGAAAAAACCAAACCCACCCACCAAAAACAGCAAGCAAGCCCAGCTCAATCCCACACAAACAAAACAAAAAAACACACTATCGAGAACACAAACAACCAAACCACAAACCAACCAAAAACGATCAGTAAAGGTCGCTGCGCGAAAAACGCGCGAGTCTCAGTCTAACAGATTTGGTTTTTGGCTTTCAACTTATTTCTAAGTGAAACAGGCCATAAAACCAGTTCTTATCTGTTAAGTACTAAGTCAAACAATCTAGCCCACTGACCCAGAACCGAAGCTCTCTGCCGGGGCAACAGGTATTAACTTACCTACTGCAGTTAGAAAACTTCAAACTGAGACGCGGTGACCTCTCACACACCGCCAAAAATAAGCTATTTTTGCAGGTAAGCGACAGCTAGATTGCGCTTGCCTTTCCGGAAAAGCACCAAAGAACCCGGCAGCACGTCCTCGGAAGTGATAACCCGATCCGGGTCGGTGACTTTCTGATTGTTCAGATAAGCGCCACCGTTCTTAATGGTGCGCATCGCCGCGCCCCGCCCCTTCTCAAAGCCCGCTGCTATCAGCAGATCCACCAGGTTAGTTTTCCCGATTTCTACCTTGGCGCTGGGCAAATGGGCAGTCGCTCCCTTCAAGGTGTTGCCGTCCACCTGATGCAGATCCCCACTACCCCACAGGGCTTCGGTAGCTGCCAAAACCTGATCCAGTGCCTCTTGACCATGAACCAGGCGGGTTACCTCCGCGGCCAGCGCCTTTTGAGCTTCGCGTTTATGAGGACGCTCAGCTACCTCGACTGCCAGCGCTTCGATTTCCTCGCGGGACAGGAAAGTAAATACCTTCAGGAACCGAACTACGTCCGCATCTTCGGCACCCAGCCAGAACTGGTAGAACTCGTAGGGCGAAAGCATCTCTGGATCTAGCCAAATTGCGCCACCCTCGGATTTACCAAACTTGGAGCCATCAGCCTTGGTGATCAAAGGGGTGGTCATGACATGGACGTCTTTGCCCTCTACCTTGTGGATTAGATCCATGCCGCCCACCAGGTTGCCCCACTGGTCGTTGCCGCCAGTTTCCAGGGTGCAGCCGTAACGGCGGTATAACTGCAGGAAATCATAGGCTTGCAGGATTTGGTAGCTGAACTCCGTGTAGGAAATTCCTTCTTCAGACTTCAGACGCCGCGCCACCGCATCTTTAGACAGCATGGTTCCCATCCGGAAGTTTTTACCCAAGTCACGTAGGAGTTCAATCGCTCCTAGATCCTGGATCCAGTCCATATTGTTAACCATGATTGCCGGGTTATCGCCCTCGAAATCCAGAAAACGGCTGATTTGCCCGCGCAGGCGCTCTACCCAGCCCGCAACTACTTCTTTAGGTTGCAACTGGCGCTCCGCGGTCATCCGGGGATCCCCGATCAAGCCGGTAGCACCCCCAACCAGAGCAATAGGACGGTGCCCTGCCTTTTGCAAATGCCGCATCATCAGCACCTGCACCAAATGTCCGTGATGCAGGGAAGCAGCAGTAGGATCAAAACCGCAATAGAAAGTGACCGGTCCATTGGCAAGTGCTTCCCGCAGTTTCGCGAGATCAGTGTGCTGGGCAAGTAGGCCCCGCCATTCCAGCTCATCAATAATATCGGCCACGATATTCCTTTCTTATGCAGGTTAAACTCGTGATCCCCCTCGGGGTGAACAAGTCTATATTCTTCTCGGGCTTAGTCTAACCTACCTGCGGACGCAGCTGGGGGTTTGCTTCCTATCCGGAATGCTGCCTATTTTTCGAGCAGCATATCCCCGGCCTTAATCCAACCCTTCTTCCGCATAAACTCCGCAAATAGCAAAGAGAGGGCGGCGGGGGCAATAAAGTGCAGCAGCAAGATCATTCCCAAAAGTGCTGGCCAAGATGTAGTTGACCCCATTACATTCCAGGTCATAATCTGTCCCACTAAACCGGAAGTTCCCATTCCGGAGCCGGCCGCATTCGATTCCATCTTGAACACCATAGTGGCGATGGGACCTAAAATCGCAGAAGCCAAAGTGGGAGGAATCCAGATTAAGGGGTGCCGCATAATATTGGGAACTTGCAGCATGGAAGTACCGATACCCTGCGAGATTAGGCCGGAAACTTTATTTTCTCGATAAGACGCGACTGCGAAACCTACCATCTGCGCGCTACACCCCACGGTCGCCGCCCCGGCTGCCAGGCCGGATAATCCCAACACGATTCCCAGGGCCGCCGAAGATATCGGCAAGGTCAAGATCATCCCCATCAGTACCGACACGATAATGCCCATTAGGAAGGGCTGACGCTCAGTTCCCCAGTTAATGATGGCTCCTAAAGCGGTCATCATTTGTGAAATTCCTGGCCCAATGAACAGACCCACGATGGCGCCAGAGGTAACAGTCACGAAGGGAGTAACCAAGATATCTACTGGGGTTTTACCGGAAACTAGCAGGCCAAACTCGACTGCTACGAAGGAAGCGATAAACGCACCTAACGGCTCTCCTGGTCCTTTCAACTGCATGGAAAGACCATCCACGATTCCGCCGCTTAAGATTTTGGCAGCATGAGCGCCGATCATACCTGCCAGGCCGGTGCCTACCACCACAAAAGTGGAGGCTTTAAGGCGGTGCGCGACTCCCATCCCAATGCCAGCACCGGTAAGAACCGAAGCCACGGAACCGACTAGCACCAGTCCCCGCCCGATTATTCCCGGAATGAAACCCCCCACTTGCACCATGATGGTGCCGATAATCAGGGAGGCGAATAGCCCGTGCGCCATGCCGGTCATCGCATCGATGAAAAATAAGGATAGCCAGCCTTTAATACGTTGTTTCATCTTGGAAACTTTCCTTCTCGAGGTAACTGCTTTAGTTTTCGCCTAATAGTCGAAAACTAAAGTTTAAGCTACCATATGATTTTGTGAGACCCCAATTGCGAGACGCCGAAGGAGCTGCCGTCTACCGGCATGAGGCACTCAGCGTAGTCTTGCAAATACGTGGAGATTCCCCGCAGCTAACAGTGCTGGTAGCGCGCCGCGAGCACTCCCCTTTCCAGGGGTTGCCCGCCCTTCCTTCCGGTCCTTTAGAACCAGCAGAAAACCTCGGCGCCAGCGCTTTTCGTCATCTTTCACAAAAGATGGATATTACTGCTCTTTCCTATATGGAACAGTTAGGCACCCGCTCTGATCCTCTCCGTGACCCCAGTCAACGCACCGTGGCCACCGCCTATTTAGGGATAGTAGCTGCCCAAGTGAGAACCGCCATTCCCCCTTACGCCCAGTGGGTGCCGGTAAACAACCTGCCGAAGATGGCTTATGACCACGCCGATATTATTTCCGAGGGCGTAGACCGGCTGCGGGCAAAACTTTCCTATACCAATATTGCGTTTGCCTTAGCTCCCCCGGATTTCACTATGGCGGAGCTAACCCGCCTCTACCAGGCAGCCTTAGGACATGAGGTGTCCCCCACCAACTTGCAGCGGGTGCTCAGTCGCCGCGGGCAGCTCGCCCCCACCGGTCAGCGTAAAGCGCCCGGCACCAAAGGCGGGCGCCCCGCTCGCCGTTTCCGCTTCACTAATCACTGCCTGCAGGTAACCGACCCCTTTGCCATCCTCCGCCCCTCCTAACAAGCGCAAAATCTGCACGTTACACGCAAGGGCTAGGTTTTTCCTCCTGCCCAAGAATTCGGAAAAAGACCGCAGGCATTTTCCGAATTCTTATGCCCACCGCGCCCACTCGGATAAAACCTAGCCCTCGCGTTTGCTGACCGTCGTGAGCGAACAACAGTAACACCGTGCCCCTACGCTTACGAACGAATTTGCATCACAATCGACAAGGGACGCGCCGGCTGAACACTGTCCATGTTGCCAGTGGGCTGATTTATTCCCCTAGCGTGCGAGCCACCGATTTCCGGAAAACAACGACGGGATTAAAAAGTAAGAACACCCCGCACTAGACATGAGTAGGCAGCAGCACTTTTGAAAGTACGCCTGGGGGAGAAGTTTTATCCGAGCAGGCTAGGTGGGCGCAAAACTCTAAAAAGCCATAGGGCTTTTTAGAGTTTTTGGGCAGGAGGAAAAACTTCTCCCCCAGGCTCCACAAACCGCGCCGGATGACAAGGCAAGGGATTATTTAAATTCCAGATGTTTACCGGCGAAATCGGTGCGGATGCGCGCGATCTGCTGCTCGGCGGACTCTAGCTGCCGAGCAACCTGTGCGGGCGCAGTTCCTCCGCGTCCGGCGCGGGCGCGCACCGATCCAGCAGGGCTGAGCACTTCCCGTACTTCAGGGGTTAATAGCGGATTGATAGCGGCGAATTGTTCGTCACTCAAATCCGCGAGCTCTATCCCGTTTTCTTCACATTCGCGTACGCAGGCTCCGGATACTTCATGCGCTTGCCGGAACGGCATTCCTCGCGCCACTAGCCACTCGGCAATATCGGTGGCGAGCGAAAACCCTTGAGGCGCGAGTTCTTCTAGGCGAGCGTAGTCAATCTTCATAGTGGCTATCATGCCGCTGACTGCTGGAAGTAATACCTCTAAAGTATCAACCTGGTCAAAGACTGGCTCTTTATCTTCTTGCAGGTCACGAGCATAGGCAAAAGGTAGACCTTTGAGCACCGCAAGCAGACCGGTTAAGTCCCCTATCATGCGACCGGCTTTACCGCGCGCCAATTCTGCCACGTCCGGATTCTTCTTTTGCGGCATGATTGATGAACCGGTAGAGAACGCATCGTCTAAGGTGACATACCCGAACTCTTTGGTATTCCAAATAATTGTTTCTTCCGCTAGAGAAGAAATATCGATCCCGACCTGAGCGCAGATGAACGCGAACTCGGCCACCACATCGCGGGTGGCGGTTCCGTCTATGGAGTTTTCTACTACCCGGTCAAAGGCCAGGTCTTCCCCCACTTGCACTGGGTCTAACCCCAGGGTGTTGCCCGCGAGCGCTCCAGAACCGTAGGGGCTGGCGGCGGCGCGCCTATCCCAATCCTGAAAACGCTGAATGTCTCGCAATAGCGGCCAGATGTGAGCGAGTAACTGGTGGGCTAACAATACCGGCTGGGCGTGCTGCATATGGGTACGCCCCGGCATTACGGTATCCCCGGCGGCTTTCGCTTGGCGCACAAGCGCTTCGACTACCTCGATGATGTGCTCGGAGATGGCGCGTGCCTGGTTTCGCAGGTACATGCGAATCAGGGTAGCGATCTGGTCGTTGCGGCTACGTCCAGCGCGCAGTTTCCCCCCTAAATGCTCCCCAGCCTCAATCAATAGCCCTCGCTCTAAGGCCGTGTGCACGTCCTCGTCAGCGGGGTCGGGGGCGAAGGCACCGTTTTGAACTTTTTCTTCTAGCCGCCCTAAAGCCGCCAGCATTTGCGATAGTTCCTCGCTGTCTAGCAGGCCAGCTCCCGCGAGCGCTCGGGCATGGGCGCGCGAACCGGCTAAATCGTAGAGTGCCAGACGCCAATCGAAATGGGTGGATACTGAAAGTGCCGCTAAAGCCTGGGAAGGACCGCCCGAAAAGCGTCCTCCCCATAGCGATACCTGCTCGCTCATATTATTTCTTGCTTTCTTTTTGTTCCCGCGCCGCTGCTAACTGGGTTGAGAGCCCATAGATTCCGATGAATCCGCGCGAGAGGGACTGGTCGAAGCTGTCTCCTGAATCGTAGGTCGCCAGGTTGAAGTCATACAAGCCGACCGCAGAGCGCCGCCCATCGACTACTGCCCGCCCGCCGTGCAGAATCATCCGGATATCGCCGGTGACGTATTTTTGGCTGTCTTCTACGAAGGCATCTAACGAACCTTTGAGCGGCGAATACCATTGCCCCTCATAAACCAGTTCTGACCAGCGTTGTTCTACTTGCCGTTTGAAGCGTCCTTGTTCGCGCTCCAAGGTCAGGTTTTCTAGGTTTTGGTGGGCAATAATCAGTGCCACTGCACCGGGCGCCTCATAGATTTCCCGCGACTTGATCCCTACCAGGCGGTCTTCCACCATATCGAGGCGACCTATCCCTTGGGCTCCTGCCCGGCGGTTCATTTCCTGGATAATCTGCAGGGCGCTCATCTTTTGCCCGTCCACAGCTACCGGCACGCCCTCTTCAAAACTAATAACTACCTGGTCCGGAATGGGAGGATAGGCCGGGTCGTCGGTGTAAACATAGACGTCTTTAGTAGGCGGATTCCATAGATCCTCTAGATATCCGGTTTCTACCGCGCGCCCCCAAACGTTCTGGTCGATGGAGAAGGGGTTATGTTTAGTGGTTTCAATCGGGAGTTCGTGTTCTTCCGCGTATTTAATCGCCACGTCCCGGGTAAGCGCCAGGTCACGTACCGGAGAGATACATTTAATTTCCGGGTTTTGGCTGGTGAGCGACACCTCGAAACGTACCTGGTCATTACCTTTCCCAGTGCAACCATGAGCCACGGTGTCGGCACCAAAGTCTTTCGCTACTTTTACCAGGTGTTTACAGATAAGCGGCCGAGAAAGCGCCGATACCAGGGGATACTGATCCATATATAGGCCGTTGGCTTTGATTGCCGGCAGGCAATACTCTTGGGCGAACTCATCCTTAGCGTCAGCCACATAGGCATCGACTGCCCCGCAGTCCAGGGCGCGCTGGCGGATTACCTCTAGGTCTTCCCCGCCTTGCCCTACGTCAACGGCGCAGGCGATTACCTCTTTGCCGGTTTGTTCCCCGATCCAGCCGATGGCCACCGAAGTGTCTAATCCGCCCGAATATGCCAGTACTACCCGATCTTTACTCATGGTTATTCTCCTTTTCCTAGGTCTAGTTCTACCTGCGCGAGCGCTTCCTTTAACGCCGGAATCAGGGTCTTTGCTTCTTCAAGTTCAATAATTAGGGGTGGAGCTAGTCGAATAATGTTCGCTGCCGGGGCGTTTACTATAAACCCGGATTTAAATAGCTCTTTTGCCAGCTGGGGGGCAATATTTTTTTCGAGGACGAGGCCGCGCAACAGTCCTTGCCCCCGGGCATCCTTGATTCCTGGGATTTGGGCATCGGCGATCGCCTGCATCCAGGCGTCCCCAACTTTGGCGGCGCACGCCGGCAAATCCAGCTCCTCCATCAGGTTGATGGTGCGCGCTACTACCGCACTTACCAGCGGGTTTCCTCCGAAGGTAGTGCCGTGACTTCCTGGTTTTAGGGCGGTGGCGGCGCGTTCGTTCATGGCTACACATGCCCCGACCGGCACTCCCGCACCTAGGCCTTTAGCTAAAGTCACCACGTCGGGAACTATTTCTTTCCCATCATGGCAGATTCCCTGGTGAGCGAGCCATTTTCCGCACCGCGCCATCCCGGTTTGGACTTCGTCAAAAACCAGCAATGCTCCGGCGCGGTCTGCCAGCCCGCGCGCGGCTGCTAAAACTTCGGGCGCTAGTGGGATTACGCCTGCTTCGCCTTGCAGGGGTTCTAGGAAAATCGCGGATACGCCCTCGGGGTCTACTGCCTCAATTCCCGCTACCGTGGCTGCTACAAACTCGGTAGGCCCTACGAAGGGAGCAAAGGGTTCGCGGTAGGGAGCTTTATAGGTCAGTGAAAGTGAACCCAGGGTACGTCCGTGAAATGCGCCTTTGAGCGCAATCGCGCGTCCTCCCGGCCGGGCGGCTAACGCCATTTTCAAGGCGGCTTCATTGGCTTCGGTGCCTGAGTTTACGAATAGCACTCGCGCCTGGGAGGTAATTTCCGCTTGCACCGCGCTGTCCCAACCGGCAGCGCAGATTTTCTTTACTGCCGCGGCGGCTTCTACTTGCTGCGGGGTAGTGAAAAAGTTAGAAACGTGGGTAAAGCGGCTGGCTTGCTCCCCGATAGTCTTCACTATTTCCGGATGGGCATATCCGAGAGCGTTTACCGCGATTCCGCCCAGCAAATCTAGGTATTCTTTACCATCGGCATCCCACACCCGGGTGCCTTGGCCGTGGGTAAAACACGCCTGCGGCTGCCCGAAAACTCCTAAAAGGTTTTCTTGATAGGCGCTGATCCATTCGGCATTAGTCATGGCTATCTCCCATCACCATAGTTCCAAATCCGGTATCGGTGAAGATTTCTAGCAACATCGAGTGCGGCACCCGTCCATCAATAATGGTGGCTCGGGGTACTCCCTGCTGACAGGCCTGAATGCAGGCTTGTACCTTGGGGCGCATTCCCGCTTCTAGGGTGGGCAGCAGTTCGGCGGCCTCGCTGGCGGTTATCTGTGAAATTCGAGTATCGGGGTCTGGCCAGTTGCGGTAGAGCCCTTTTACATCGGTGAGGACGATAAGTTTCTTTGCTCCCAAGGCGCCTGCGACTGCCGCGGCCGCCAAATCGGCGTTGATATTTAACACCTGGGTGGGGTCATCTTGGTTAACCGCGATGGAGGACACTACCGGGATCCGTCCGGACTGCAGTAAATCTTCTATCGGTCCGGGATCTACGGCGGTTACTTTACCCACTAGCCCCAGGTCGACGGGTTTTCCGTCTACTGTCGCCCCTTGTTTTTGGGCACGTAAAAACGCTCCGTCCTCGCCAGAAATCCCGATTGCCGCAATCGAAGTTTCGTTCAGCAGGGAAACCAGTTCGCGCTGCACCATCCCGGTGAGCACCATCCGCACTACTTTCATCACTTCCGGGCTGGTAACTCGCAGACCGGAAACAAACGGAGCCTCGATCCCCAGGGTTTTTAACATAGAGCTGATTTGGGGACCGCCCCCATGCACGATTATGGGTTCAATCCCCCATTCGTGCAGGAAAATAATGTCCCGGGCAAAAGCGGTTTTAAGTTCTTCGGAGATCATGGCGTTTCCGCCGTATTTAATCACAATCCGCGAGCCAGAGTATTCGCGCAGCCACGGCAAAGTTTCTAGCAGTATCCCGGCTTTATCCCAGGCAGATAGGTTTTTTACACTCATGATGAATAGTCCGCGTTGATATGAATATATTCGTGGGTAAGGTCGTTGGTTAGTACGCTGGCCTGGGCATTTCCGGCTCCCAGACGTACCTCTAAATGCACGTCTCGGCTATCAAAGGGAACATCTTCGCGGCTGCCCCAGGCGGCACCATCCTTGCATACTTGCACCCCGTTGAACAGTACCGATACCGCGCTCGGGTCGTAGGGGCAAACGCTTTCGGGTACGGTTCCCAGTTCGGAAACTATCCTTCCCCAATTGGGATCGCACCCGGCGATAGCGGTTTTCACCAGGTTTGACCGGGAAATAGTTTTCGCCGCGATCAAAGCGCCGGCTTCACTTTCGGCTTCGGTGACTGCGATCTCTACGGTGTGCTGTGCACCTTCCGCATCGTCAGCGAGTTTCCGTGCCAACTGGGCGCAGGTTTCAGTCAGCGCCGCGGTAAATCCGCTGGGGGCTTTTCCGCTTTCCCCGGAGGCCAGCAAAATCACGGTGTCGTTAGTGGACATGCAGCCATCGGAATCTAGGCGGTTAAAGGTTTTCGCGCAGGCAACTTCCAGCGCCTTTTGGGCAGTTTCGGCATCAAGGAGGGCGTCGGTGGTGATTACACAAAGCATGGTTGCCAGAGCCGGGGCTAACATGCCGGCTCCTTTCGCCATCCCTCCAATTTGGTAGCCGTCTGCCTGGTAGTGCACGGTTTTCGGCTCGTTATCGGTGGTGAGAATCGCCCAGGAGGCATCGGCGCCACCTTCTTCGGAAAGGCTCTCAGCCGCAGTTTCAATCCCGGATAGCATTTTGTCCATCGGCAGGGGCGTCCCGATCATTCCGGTGGAGCACACTAACACTTGCCGCGGGTCGATTTCTAGGGCGGCTCCCACTGCCTTAGCGGTGTTGACCGTATCTTTGAGGCCGTTTTTGCCGGTGCAGGCGTTGGCGCTGCCGGAGTTAAGCACTACTGAGCGCATTCCAGTCGCCCCTTTGCTGAGCACTGCCCGGGAGTAAAGTACGGGCGCGGCGGCGAAACGATTGGAGGTAAATACCCCGGCGGCCACCGGATTTGCCCCGGTATTGAGGACGAGGGCTAGGTCTTTGCGTCCTTTGCGGCGCATTCCGGAAGCAATCCCGCAGGCTTTGAATCCGGGTACGCTGGTTACGCCCTGGAGGTTTTTATCTTTTTTCACGGGGCAACTCCAATCTGGTTAATGCCGGTATATTCGTCGAGTCCGAGGGCGAGGTTGGCTGACTGCAAGGCCGCCT
Organism: Varibaculum cambriense; assembly: GCF_032557235.1. Classification (GTDB taxonomy): domain Bacteria; phylum Actinomycetota; class Actinomycetes; order Actinomycetales; family Actinomycetaceae; genus Varibaculum; species Varibaculum cambriense_C. The sequence goes on along the minus strand of NZ_JAWGMB010000005.1, from coordinate 140,096 downwards.
GCGCGGTGCCTTTACCTAAGTTATCGAGGGCGCTGAGGGCAATGATCTTGCCCGAACGCTGATCTAGCGCCACCTGTACCTGCACGTTTGCACTGCCGGTCACTGCTTGGGTTTGTGGCCAAGAGCCGAGTTCAAGTACCTGTATAAGGTTTTCTTCCTGATAAAAATCCTGGTAGAGGGCATGTAACTGCTCGGTGGTAGTTTTTTGAGTCGCAGTGGCGGTCACGGTTGCCAGGATTCCCCGCGACATGGGTACTAACACTGGAGTGAGGGTGATTTTATAGTCCTCGGGGTTGTTTCCGCTGCTAACTGCGAAGTTTTGCGCGATTTCGGGAATATGGCGATGGGTTCCGCCTACCGCATAGGGCTGGGCATTGCCGAGGGCTGCGGTGGCTAATAGGTGCGGTTTTAGGGATTTTCCGGCACCGGAATATCCCACCGCTAAAGTGGCGACAATATCGTTTGGGTCAATCAATCCGGCAGCTAGCAGAGGTTGAAAAGCGAAGGTAACAGCAGTTACGTTGCATCCGGGAACCGCGATCTGCTGGGCGGCTGCCAGCTGTTCGCGCTGTGAAGGCCCGCAAGCACACTTTAGTTCGGGCATTCCATAGGTCCATGCCTGGAAATATTCGCCGCCATAGTAACTGTCCCAGGCTGCTTTGGAGGTGAGCCGATGGTCGGCTCCGCAATCTACCAACAGGCTTTCTACTCCGGCAGCGCGCAGTTGCGCTGCCATTTTCCCGGATTGTCCATGCGGCAATGCTAGGAAAATCGCAGCGCTTTCTTTTAGCGCCACCGGGTCTACTGCTTTTATTTCTTGCTTGGCTAATTGGGGAAGTTGAGGATGAAACTCCCCTAGCTTTTTACCTGCTGAGGAGGACGCGCATAGCTGATCGACCTCGAAATCGGGGTGGGCAGCTACTATCCGCAGGATTTCCCCTCCGGCAAATCCGCTTGCACCAACAATTGAAACCTTCATAGTGAATATTTATATCAAGTTATGAATAACTATACATAACTGAAGGATTCGATGTGACTAGAGACACTTACAAAATGAGCCTTGGCCTTTCAAAAGCGGATCACCTTTGAACAACCACCACCCCAACCGCCTCCATAGATACAAATCCGCAGGTTAGCACGCAACGAGGATTCCTCGTTAGGCGCCAACCTGCGGACAGTAATGAAAGAAAGGTTTATGCCTTGATTTCTTTAATAACTTTCTTTGCCCAGTCACGAACTAACTGGTCATCACGGAAATCCCCCTCCACTGCGCCTCCTAGGCGAGCTACTGTACGCTCCCGCAAAGACAGCTCCTCCGGATCCAATCTGCCCGGGAAAGTCACATATTCTTGCGGATCAATATTCAAAAGCACCGGTCCCACCCGCGAAGGATCTTGAACCTTGTCTTCGGGAACCCCCGACAGTCCCACTGAGAATGCCCACAGCGGAGTGCGGCGCAGTTCCGAAGCAAAGCGGCGACAAAAATCATTGGCAGTATCCATCCATTTGGTTAGATAAACCGCTGAGCCAATAATGACTGCTCCGTATCCATCTAGGCTGTATACCTCTTCTGGTTTTTCCAGATCCACTTCCAGACCTGCATTCTCCAGTTCCTCTACAATAACTTTTCCAACTTCTTCAGTCGCTCCGTGCTTGGAGGCGATAGTTACTAAAACCTTCATACCTCTAGTATGACCATTTTTTTCCTTCTTGTCGCGAAAAGACCGAAATTTCTAGATTTCTCATAGACTTGAAACCATGGCGATGGTCGATCCTTCCTTCAAAAATGGGCAAAAGCTCACCGATCTCGCTGTGGCATCCAAATATGCCCTGGATCCGGTGGTTATTTGTCGTAGTGCCGGCCTTCACCGCATTTCTGAACTGGGGCGTGGCTGTACCCGCGATGTTTCTTGGCTGTTCTCCCTCCCAGAACAAAGCCTTGATCACTTCCTGGACTCTAAAGCGGGCGAGCGATTCTTGGGGCAACTACGTGCAGATTTACAGCGGGCACTAACGGTGTGGCTGGGAGGTGGCACCAGAGAAGAAGCCGAACGGTTTTCTCGGATGCTAGGCACCGGAAGAATCTTAGATACCGCACAATATCCTGAGGGCAGGGATTACCCCCAGCGACTAGTGGGGGCGATTCTTGCCTGCGAGCAGGAAAAAGACACCAAGATCCCCTGGATGCTCAATCCTGAAGACCTGGTGGAAGCACTCATCGAGCGTTGGGAAGATCTGAGTGTCCACAGTAGGCAGCGAATACGTCACGCATTCTTAGGAATTGACGCTACCCATCTTCCTCCTAAGATTGCGAGCGGGCTGAATGCCTGCGGGATTATCCAGACTCGTCGCTCACACCTAGCAAAATGGTTAACCGACCCCAAAGTGTTGGCCTACCTGGTGGTAATTACCTATTCCAGCCTGCGGGTATTACCGGTGAGCCTGGTAAAAGAGTTTCATGGATCTCTGCTGGTGCTATGGACCATGGATATTGCTACTGCCATCCCCTACACCTGGGGGGTACTGGCTATGTTTACCGCCAAGCGCCAATTGGTGCGCATTATAGGTACGTTTACTACCGCGATTACTTTCGCGGCTCCCTACGTATATTTCGCGATGACCGGCAAAGACTACCCCACCTACGTGATAGTAATCGTTATTCTGTTTATTATTTCGGGGTTCTTTGTAGAAGGCTCAAAATATCTACGCGAGCGTTATCTGGTGAATTTTTTGCTGAAACCACAAGAAACCGGTACTAACTGACATCCTTAGGGTTTGGTTGCGCCCGCTTGCGTTCCGCTTGCGGACCTACAAAAGTACGGATCACGCCGTTCCCTATAAAGTAAATGCCACTAATCCACCATGCCCACCACACGAAGGGGTTGCGTTCGGGGAAGTAAATAGTGAGCCAAATAATGCAGGCCAGCCAAATTATCACTGACAAAATATTGAGCCACCGCAGTTTTTGTACCCGGAAGGGGTGACAGAAAGTAAGCGGGGAAACCGTTAGCACGATAAAGAGCACTACGATTATCAGGTTGAACCACCAGGGTAACGCCACCAGATATAGATAGAGGATTACTATATTCCAGGCGGCCGGGAATCCCACGAAATAGTTATCGGAGCTTTTGGCTTTCTTATTGCAGTAACAGAACATAGAAGAGGCACAAACCGATACCATCAGCAATTCTGTCACTACCAAGTCAATTCCCTTACCGGGAGTTCCCGGGGCGAAAACTAAGGTTTGAGACATAAAAATCGCGGGAATAAATGTCCAGGTCAAATAGTCGACGATAAGGTCGAGAGCTGAACCATCAAACCAGGGAATAACTTCTTTAACCCGGTAACGCCGCGCCAGGGTTCCGTCCAAACCATCAACAATCAAACTAATCGCCAACCACCCCCACATTTGCAGGTAGTCATGGCGCATTAAGGCAAGTACCGCGCAACCAGCCCATACCACCCCGGAGGCGGTGAAGGCATGAACTGCCCAAGCTTTCAGGTAGTCGCTACGCGTGAACTGAGAATCGGTTTTCATGCGGATCTGTTCCATGCCCCCTATTTTGCCCTAGGGTTTCAAATACCTGAAAACCGGAAACCTTAGCCTCTGGTTTCTTATAACGAACGAGAACGCCTAGGCCTCAGTAGGCAGAGGTTTGCCTGACTCTTCGCTCCATACGTCGGTGGGTAACTCTGCCGGTAGATAGGGATTGCTTTTAGCTACGAAAACCGGTACCGCATCTTTATCGCGCCGAAGCGATGCCGAGTAATCCTTTAAGGCGCCCACTACCCACTTCCACAGCAAGGTAATCGCTATCAGATTAGTGATAGTCATAACCGCCATGGCGATATCGACCGCATTCCATACTAGCGGCAGCGATACCACGGCTCCCAGCACTACCGAAGCGACGGAGATTACCCGCACCAGCCACGATGCCCAGGGTTTGGTAGTCACAAAGGACATATTCACATCGGAATAAACATAGGCGGCAATAATAGAGGAAAACGCCAGTACCGAAATAATCAGCAACATCAAATAGGTTGACCAATCCCCTAGCTGGGAGGCTACCGCCACCGTAGTCAAAGAGGCCGCCTGGGAAGGATCGGTACCGGTCAGCACCGCTTTGGGAGCACTCAAAATGATAATGGCGGTGGCAGAACACACGATAATCGTGTCTACGAAAACTCCAAGCGATTGGATGAGCCCCTGGCGTACCGGATGGGAAACGGTAGCGGTTGCGGCTGCGTTGGGGGCGGTTCCTTGCCCGGCCTCGTTAGAAAATAGGCCGCGCTGTACCCCGTTGATCAGGGCAGCAAATACTCCTCCGCCGATTCCTCCCCCAAGCGCCCCACCGGTGAAAGCACTTTTTACGATTAAAGCTAGGATCGCGGGAATCTGCCCAATGTTCATCACCAGGATAATCGCCGCAATAATCACGTAAACCACAGCCATAATAGGAGCCATCCATTCGGTTACCCGCGCTACCGAACGAATTCCTCCTAAAATAATCGGAGCCGCAAACACGAACAGAATCACCGCAATGATCGCCGAATGCGTGCCTTGCTGGGCTTCGGTAGTGCCGAGGGTGGCCATAATCGAGCCGGCAATCGCATTGGACTGCACGGAAGTGATCACGAAACCACAGGTAATGATAGCGATCACCGCAAAGATGGAACCAAACCAACGCTTGTGCAGACCCAACCACATATAGTAGGCCGGACCTCCTCGGAAAGTACCGTCTTCGTTTTTGACTTTGAAAATCTGTGCCAAGGTGGATTCCATAAAAGAGGTAGCCATCCCCACTAGCGCTACCATCCACATCCAAAAGATCGCGCCCGGCCCGCCAATGATGAGGGCAGCCGCCACCCCGAACACGTTACCTACTCCCACGCGAGCCGCCAAGGAAATAGTGAAGGCTTGGAAGGAGGAGATTCCTCCGCGTGAATCTTTGCGAGAAGATAACACCACGTGCCACATATGGCGGAAGAGACGGAATTGCACTCCCCTAGTAACTACCGTGTAAAAGATCCCCAGGCCGATCAGGATCCAGATTTCGGCGTAGAGAGCGATGGCATCGGCTATCTGTTTGACGATTGTGGCAGCTTGATCCACGTTATATCTTCCTTTCATCCGCCCAAAAATCTTTATGGCGTCCCTATTAGGACAATCCGGCAGAATCAAGTTACGCAAACGTGTCCATACTGCGGATGCTGGTTACAATAGCTGCATGAGTATTGCTCCCCTAAATCAGCTCCTAGACGATTTAGAGGACGCGGGTAAGCTGGATGACCCCTTAGAAGTCCTGGCGGGGTTCAGTAATTGGGCGACGTCTACCCGCCGGGCACTCTATCCCCACCAAGAGGAAGCCGCTACCGAAATTTTTGCTGGCCACCACGTAATTGCCGCGACTCCTACTGGTTCGGGAAAATCAATGATCGCTTTGGCAGGGCATTTGGCGGCGCTGGCTAAAGATCAGCGCTCCTACTACACCGCCCCCATTAAAGCATTAGTTTCTGAGAAGTTTTTTGACCTGGTAGAGCTGTTTGGAGCCCGGAATGTGGGGATGATTACCGGCGATATTTCTTTAAATGCGGAAGCCCCGATTATTTGTTGTACCGCGGAAATCTTGGCTAACCAGTCACTGCGTGATGGCGCCGAACTGGATGCCGGGGTAGTCATCATGGATGAGTTCCACTTCTACGGCGACCCTGACCGGGGCTGGGCATGGCAAGTGCCGATTTTAGAACTACCGAGTGTCCAACTTGTGTTAATGTCGGCGACCTTGGGGAACGTCGATTTCTTCATTAGGGACTTGCAAGCGCGCAGCGGGCGGGAAGTGACCTTGGTGGACGGAGCCTCCCGCCCGGTGCCTCTGGAAATGGAATATAGCGAGGACGACTCCCAGTACCTGCTAGAAAGCCTAGTCAAGGCGGGACGCTGGCCGATCTACCTGGTGCATTTTGCCCAAAATGATGCGGTCAAAACCGCGGCAGGATTGGCATCGGCTAACCTGCTGGATCGCGAGCAGCGCGAGAAAATCGCTGCCCACTTAAAAGGGGTGCATTTCACCAAGGGATTCGGGCAAACCCTGTCGCGACTTTTACGCCTGGGGGTAGGAGTACATCATGCGGGTATGTTGCCCCGTTACCGCCTGTTGGTGGAGCAATTGGCGCAACGCGGCCTACTGGCAGTTATTTGCGGAACTGACACTTTAGGGGTGGGAATAAATGTACCTATCCGCACGGTGGTTTTTACTTCGCTGGTAAAGTTCGACGGGCGTCGCCGACGGCATCTTTCAGCAAGGGAGTTTCACCAGATTGCCGGCAGAGCCGGGCGCGCCGGGTTCGACACTATGGGATTTGTGGTGGTGCAGGCGCCGCCCGAGGTAATCGAGGCCAAGAAACTGGCGGCGAAAGGACAAAAACGTAAGGGCACGTCCTCGGCAAATAGCCAAAAGCCGAAGGTGTCCTGGGGGCGTTCTACTTTTGAACGCCTGGTGGCTGCCCAGCCGGAAGCGCTGCGTTCTCATTTTCGGATTGACCATTCCTTAGCGCTTAATGTGCTTTCCGGTGGGCGGGATGCCGGGGAGCATTTGCTGTGGCTGGCGCGCAATAACCATGACGACCCGCAGGATTCCAACCCGCATTTGCGCCGTTTAGGGCAGGTTTACTCCTCTTTGAAACAGGCGGAAGTGGTTCGGCATTTGCCTGGCGAAGAGGCGGGGAAGCTCGGGCGTCTAGTGCTCACCCATGACTTGCCGGAAGATTTTGCCCTTAATCAGCCGTTATCACCTTTCGCTCTGGCGGCTTTGGATCTATTGGATCCCGATAGCCCCGATTACGCTCTAGATTTGGTTTCGATTGTGGAGTCGGTGTTGGAAGATCCCCGCCAGGTGCTGATTGCCCAGCAAAAAGCCCAGCGTGACCAGGTGTATCAAAAGCTGCGTTCTGAAGGCGTGGAATACAACCAGCGGCAGGAGATATTAGAAGAAACTACCTGGCCACAGCCATTGAAAGAACTTCTTTCCGGTGCGTTTAAGACTTTCGCGCATTCTAACCCTTGGGTTTATGGCTCTGAGCCCTCCCCTAAATCGGTAGTACGTTACCTGGTAGAAAATGCGCTGACCTTTACCCAGTTTATTTCCCGTTTTGAACTTGCCCGCAGTGAGGGGGTGGTACTGCGTTACTTGACCGATGCCTATCGCGCCCTGGGACAAATCGTGCCACCGGAGAAACGGAATGAGGACTTTGACCAGTTATTGATCTGGCTAGGCAATACCGTTAAGGGCGTGGATTCCTCGCTGTTAGATGAATGGGAGGCGCTGACCAGCGGGAAGCGCCGGGAAAGCCCAGCCGAGAACGCCCAGGAGGAACCCGCCTTTGGGAGCGGGGAAAACCAGCTTCCCAGCGCTAATCCCTTCGCTTTGCGCCGCCAGTTCCGTAACGCCGCCTGGAAGCGAGTAGAAGCGGTAGCCTTCGATAGCCTACCTCGTCTTAAGGATTGCCAAGATTTACATCCCGAAGGTACTGAATGGTCGGATGAGGATTGCGGAGCCCTGTTGGATGATTATTGGGAACGCTTTGATGACCTGCCACTAGATCAGGGGGCGCGCGCCAGCAACCATGCGGTGATTAGCGAGGGCGCAAACGCGCGAGAGCTGCTTTCTCGCTATCTTCCTGCCGATAGTGATTTGCTGTCCGGTAATAAAGTCTGGGCGCTGCTGCAAGAAGTGGATGATGGTAGTGGGCTATGGGAATGGCGAATATTATTTGCCTTAGATATTGCAAAAACTGATGACAATGGGCAGCTGCAACCGTACTTAGTGGCCTACGGAGATATCACCTAGGGCGCTACTGGCGATAGCGCCCGGTCAGCGATTTGCCACGCCCGCTAAAGTGGGAGATATGGATATCGCAACCGGGATTGAACAAGTAGACCAGCGGATCTCTAAAGCCTGTGAGCAGGTGGGACGGGCGCGCAGCGAAGTCACTTTGGAACTGGCAGTAAAAACCCGCACTAGCGAGCAGATTATTGCGGCTGCTAAGGAGCTGAAAAAACGCGGCCTACCGGTAGTGTTAGGACACAATCACGTGCAGGAAGCCGCGGCGACTAATGAAGCCGTGCGAGCGGCAGACCTGGGCGCGGAAGTTCATATAATCGGTCATTTGCAAGGCAACAAGATTAGTGCTGCCTTGCAAGTTTGTGACCTGGTAGAAACCGTGGATTCTTTGAAAACTGCCCAGCGGTTAGCGCGCCGCCTGGAGGCTAACTATCCGGGGCGCATCCTGCCATGTTTTATTGAAGTGAATTGCTCACGCGAAGCCTCCAAAGCGGGAGTCAGTCCCGAAGCTGCCTGGGAGTTAACTCAGCAAGTGCTACAAATGGAGCAGCTCAGCTTGCGGGGATTTATGACTATTGGCGCTCTTAGCCCTAATGAAGACCGCATTCGCGATTCCTTTAGGACTTTGCGGGATCTGCGGGATCGCACGCTTGCTGCCGGAGGACGCGGGCAGGATGCGCGCGAACTATCGATGGGAATGTCAGGGGATTTAGAAATCGCCGTCAGCGAGGGCGCAACTATCGTGCGCATCGGCACTGATGTTTTCGGCGCGCGCGATTACCGTTAAGGCTTTGTCTGCCGCTCAATCCGCAGTCGGTTAGTTGGCAATCCGCCGGTTATCTAGGATTGCTTCCACATCTACTGGCTTGCTTTGTGCCACCAGCTGCGCGGTAGTCAAAGACTCCTCGCTATGTGGACGCGGCCGCGAAGGACGGTAAGGAGACTTGTTCTGGTTCGCCAAATGCTCCGCGAGCAGCTCAGAGGCGTCTACGTCTCGGCGCGCTAGCCGCGGTTTGAGGGCGTAGATTGGTTTCGGCATCGGCGTCGGCGTCCAGGTGTGGTCATTTTCTGCCTGGTTTTCTGCTTCCACCTCTGTATGATTAGTAACTGCCGAGGTCTCCGCTTTCTCGGTAACATCCGCTATGGTATCCTCTGCCGAGATTTCGGTATTTTCCGCTACCGTAGTGGTTTCTTTGTCGGTTAGTGCCGCGGCAGCATGCTCTCTATCCTTGCTGACTTTTCCTTCTGTAGAGGTAACTGCTATGCCTTCTTCGCCAGTTTCGAAGCGGCTTAGCGAATGGTTAGATTCTGTTTCCCAAGTAGTTTCCTTAGCCGTTCCTTCTGCTTGATCTGCGGTTTCGTCCTCGTGAATTACAAAGTATTCTCGCAACGTGGCGGCGCGCCTGGCAGCGGCAGCTAGTTTCCCGAGTGCAATCTGTCCCCGGTTTTCCCCGCCCGATTCTTCTTTCAATTCGCTAGCTGTAGCTTTGCTGCTGGTTTGATGCTGTTCGGTGCTGGCAGCTGGCTCGTTAGCTTCGGCCTCAGCGTGCATTTGTGCGAATTTCTTTTCGCTGGCACTCACGCGATGTCCTTTAACGGGACGGGTCTCGAGGGCGTGAATAAGCTCTTGGGCTCGCTGATCATTTTCCCGGCCGGCTTTGGCAGCTCGTGCCCCCAGAAATAGCGTTCCCGCCATGGTAGCGAGAGGAATAAGTGTCCACCACCAGGAAATTAGGCTTACCGCAGCCGCCGTAACCAGCACCATACCTACCGCGAACTGTACCGTAACTAAAGTGAGACGGCGACGCGCAGCTTGTGATCGTCGCTCGATTTGACGCGCCCGGGTAAGCCGGGCGGCCATCAGTTCACTGTGGTCACGCTGGGTTGGTACTACTGGTCGCTGCATAGTTCCTCCTAAAACTGGGGGGTTTACGCTGTAGCGTTGCCGCTTTTGCGCCGGTTGCTGCGTGTTAAGTACCCGCAAATTTGCGCTAAATCGATCATCGCCATGAGATTGGGTTTGCCGCCGCTTGGAGTCAATAAAGAGGGGCAGGTAGATCCCCCCCAAAATTAAGACCAATATTGGCAAAGCCAATCCAATAAACTCCACATATCAAAAATAGGGGATTTAGGCGCCAGATTCTCTCTTCATAAAGGCGTGTTGAGCAGGCAAAGTTATGAAATCTTTAGCAAATCGCAACATCTGCAACACTCGCACCAATGGCCACAATAGCTACGGAATTTCCCGTTTTTTAGCCCGGGCCAGAACGATTGCTTTAAGCAATCTCACGTTCGGGGTAACGCTGGTTAACCCAGAAGAAAAGTAGCCACCAGTCGGAGTAACCCTTACGCTTCCTCCTCTTTCATGCCCGCCCTTTTTTCTAGCTGTGCCAGGTATCCCCCCGCGGGGACTTCTTCAGCGGTAGCCGCATATCCAAGATGATCAGCCCAGCTTCCCGCAATGCAATAGAAATTGTTTTTCCGCCCCTCAAAACGCAGACCCAGTTTCTGCACTACCCGCAACGACAATTTATTTTCGGGGCGAACATTTATTTCTACGCGGTGCAGATGGGGAGCCCCTAAACATAAATCCAACACCATAGCCACCGCAGTAGTAATCACCCCGCGACCACTATATTCCTCCGCTACCCAATAGCCTAGGTTTCCCGAGTGCGATGCCCCCAGGGCAATATCCCCGATAGTAACCTGCCCCACTAACTGCTCATCAGCATAAACGCCAAACGGATAGTAACGCCGCTGGCGCACCAGGCGAGCACTACGGCGAATGAACGCTTCCAGCTCCATATCGTCTGGAGGATAGCCGGGAGCAATGCTGGCTTCCCAAGGCGCCAACCAACGCGCATTATCGGCCCTTACTTGCGCCGCCTGCCGATGATCCCGCGCCACCATTTCCCTAATAGATAGCTGATTTATCGGCGGATCACCCGGTTTAATCAGGCCGCGAGCTACGGGATTATCCAGCTGCGCATAGTAGCGCGGCCTGCTGCGAAAAGTTAAGCGCTCGTAAAGCAACCCGGCGCCCTAATCTAGCACCATGCAGTGGAAATAGTCGCCCTCCGAGACGGAAGTGACCGCCTCGGGGATAACCGCCAGCGCATTCGCCCGCGCCATGGTAGAGAGTAAAAGATCCTCTGGCTCGCCGGTTAATCGCGCGCGATAACCACTATCGGGCGCACCTACGATTTTGACGGGCACAAACTGGCGCCTACCAGCCGGGGAACGCCAACCGCGATCTACTCGCGCCCGCAAGGAAGGACGATACAGTTCGTCCCAACCAGCCATATGCCGCAGGCAGGGGCGTACAAAAATCTCGTAACTAATCTGGGCGGCGACCGGATTTCCGGGGAGGCAAAAAATCGGGGTACCCTCCCCGACAGTACCGTAACCAAGTTGTTTGCCGGGAGTCATCGCCACATTGTCAAAGCGGGCGGTACCTAAAGGAGCTAGCACCTCTTTAACCGTGTCGGCGCTACCGTAGGACAGTCCCCCGGTGGTGATAATAATATCTGCCCGAACTAGCTGGTCTTCAATAGTTTCAGAGAGCGTCTTTTGTTCATCAGGCACTGCCGCCACTCGGAAAGTGTCAGCGCGAGCATCGGTAACCGCGGAAGCAAGAGCGTGCCCGTTAGCATCGAAGACTGCCCCGGCGCGAATCGGTTTACCCGGTTCAATCAGTTCATCTCCGATAGACAAAATCACTACTCGAGGACGAGGACGCACTGTCACCCGTAGGCGTCCTACTCCCGCCAATAACGCTACTTGCCGTGATCCGATACGCGATCCAGCACGTAAAATGGGGGTGCCAGCGCTTACGTCTTGGCCGCGCCGCAAAATATTTTTCCCCTTGGCGCAGGCAGATAAAATTTGTACCCGCGCCGGCGCCTGGTCAGTTTCTTCCAAAGGCACCACCGTGTCGGCTCCCACTGGCAAGGGAGCACCCGAAGCTATCCGGACGGCACTATTTTCCACCAGGGTACACGGTTCTGCATCCCCCGCTTTGACCTCGGCGATCACGTCCAGGTAGACCTGACGCATTTTGCCGGCTCCCCCCACATCTTGGGAACGTACCGCATATCCATCCAAAGTTGCCTGGTCGGTGACGGGTAAATCGAAAGGTGCACTCACGTCCTCAGCTAGGACACACCCCACCGCATCTGGCAACAACACGTCCAGGGGATCCAGCGGAGCCACTAGGGAAAGACAAGTATTCAAATGTTCCGCAACCGTGCGCATTACCCCTCCAAAGTCTCGTACTCTTACCAGGTTACCTGTCGGGGTCTGTAGCGTGGTAGCGAAAAGCCGACTATAGGCAAACCCGCGAGCGTCTATCATTGACTCATGGGTTCTGTGATTAGTAAGCCGGCACTGCGGAAAAAGTTCCTTGATCGGCGTCGCTTAACGTTTTCCCCTGCTCAACGTGTCGAGGCAGAATCGCAAGTTCTCGCGGCTGCCAGACCGCTATTAGATTCCCTAAAACCCGGCGAGGTAGTAGCCAGTTACCTATCTTTCGACACCGAAGTTCCTACCTTCTTACTAAACGAAGCTATTTTGGATTCCGGGTTGAAACTGATGGTTCCCTGTGATCTTGAGCAGCCGCGTTGGGGACAATTGGATCCGGTGCAACATACCCGCGCCCTATATCGCCGTTTCAACCCCCACCCGCCACTGCTGTCTCGAGAAATGCAATGTGAGCACCTGGCGAAACTAGGGTTAAAGGTGATTTTCTTACCTGCTTTAGCAGTAGATAGAACGCAAGTACGCCTGGGACGCGGAGCCGGCTGGTACGACCAGGCTTTGGCGCACTGCGACCTGACTGGTTCCACTCGCCCTCAGTTGATCGCCCTAACCCATGAGTGGGAAGTTTTACAGGCAGGAACGCTGCCATATGAACCGCATGACCAGCTAGTTGACCAGGTGATTACCTCCTCTGGGCGGCTACAAAAACTAGAAACAACATAAAAGCGGGCGACTCCCGTTCCGTTTGTCCCCAAGCAGAAATAACAGGTAGTTTTTCCGGCTGATTATTTCAATATTGCTTGGTGATTTCGCTCGGATAAATACTCTGGCTATGCGAGAGTTCCTTTGGCGCTGGAGGCGTACCATCGCCCTGGCCGCTACAGTTGTGGTAGCCGTAACCTTACTGCGTTTAGTACTGCCCCAGGTGGCCACTAAACCAATGCTAATTGCCACCACCGATATCCCACCAGGAACCATTATTGACGCTGGCCATGTAACTGTGAAAGAGATTCCCGTGGCCTCTCTCCCGCCTCAGAGTTACAAAAAAGCTTCCCAGGCAGTAGGTCAGCGGACAGCCGTTCCCATTGCTGCCGGAACTACCCTGTTTCCGGCCTTATTCTCTTCTTCCCCGTTTTCGCGACAATCCTATAAAGGGAAAGTGATTTTGGCATTACCTTTGCGAGAAAGCGATCAAAGCCTGGCTAGTGCCGGTGACGAAGTGATTTTCTTCCTCGCAAATGATCAAGGAAGTAATTTTACCCCCGATACCAGCTCGGCCACGGATAGTGCGGAAACTATCCCCGAGGGCGGGGCGGGAAAATCTGCGGAAAATCAGGGACTCTCTGTACAAATCACGGCGCAAGTATTATCAGTCAGTGCCGCTAGCGGATCTTTTACGGGCGGGCAAAAAGCCCCCACCATCGAGGTTGCGGTTAAACCCAGTGAGGCTGGACGCCTGGTTCAAGCCAGCAAATCTGAACCGCTACAATTGGCCAGGACAGGTTAATACAACTAGATGAGGAATAATGAGTAAAGAAAATACTGGTTTCATTGCTGGATTCAAAGAGTTTATTTCCCGCGGCAACGCCATCGACCTGGCAGTTGGGGTGGTTATTGGTGCCGCTTTTGGAGCAGTAGTCACCGCCATCGTGGATAAATTCATTAACCCACTGATTGCAGGGCTAGTGGGCAAGCCTAACTTCGATAATGTATTGGAGTTCCACCTCGGTAACGCTACTGTGCAACCAGGAGCAATTATTACCGCTCTGGTTAACTTCCTGCTAGTCGCCCTGGCAATTTATGCCTGCATTATTGTGCCGATGAATAAGCTGATGCGGGTGCGTGACGCTAAAGCAAAGACCGATGAGGAAGAAGAAGCACCCGAGGCAGATCCCCAAGTGGAACTGCTAACCGAGATTCGCGACCTTCTACAGTCCGAAAAATCCACGTCCCAAAACAACTAACCCTTTCACGGGTCGGGCCGTAAAAGCGCTCGGGGAACCCCGGTGAGTATCGCGAAATACGCAATAAGCGTGCAGGGGTGGGCGCGGGGGAGAAGTTTTTCCTCCTGCCCAAAAATTTGGAAAACGTAGCGGCGTTTTCCAAATTTTGCGCCCACCTACCCTGCTCGGATAAAACTTCTCCCCCACGCAAGGGGCACAATTGGTACAAGATTTCCGCAAGGTACGTACTGAGCGTGCAGGGGTGGATTTATGCCGTAGGGTAGGCTTCGGGCACTAAATCCGTGAAAATGCCAGAGCATTTTCCGGATTTCGGGGCGCGAGGCAAAATCCGCCCCTGTACGCGGACGAATACGGGAGGAAAAACCTAGGCTCCGCGCGGACTAATGCAGGAGGAAAAACTTCTCCCCCGCATTGCCGGCTTTCACCGAAGATAATCCGTATGGGCTACTGATTATGTTCGCGCCAATGAGGGGGCATTTCGGATAGGTAGTCTACTTCCAGGCGCTGATCAGTAGTTTCTCGACGCTCGCGGTGATCGGAGAGCTGATCGGCACTTTCCTGCCAGGAAGTAGGTTTCCCTTCGCGGATGCGCTGACGATCCACCTCGGAATAGGTACGCGCTGCCGGATGCTTCATAGTTAAGCGTTCCGGGTGACGACATTCTTCAGGATCGTTTCCACCTGACCGTCACGGCGCTGCAAGCCTAGCTCATTAAAGAGCAGCTCCACTTCTTCATCCACGCTGCGAGTCTTATCGTCCGAACGAATCCAGGCGAGCAGATCATCTAGCTGGTCATCACCATAGGCAGTTAGAGGCAATCCTCGCGAAATGGCGGGACGCTTTACGCTGCGCTTTTCTTCGCTGGTTGCCTCTTGCGAAACGGGGGAAGCAGCGGGCAGTGGCGCGGGTTCCGGGGAGGCAGCAGGCGCGGGAGCTGCCACTGCTTGCCGCTGTGCCTGCGCTTTCTTGCGCTCTTCAACCACATCCACCACCAGATCTAGTAGCTGCTGAGCCTGTGCAGCCGGATCCATAAATACCGCGGTGGAATAGACGATGCTGACCACCCATCCGTATTCTTTGAGTCGTTGCCGCCAATGACGTTCCCGCCGCCGTAAAGATTTCTCGGCGACATAGTCGGGGTTGTCGGTCAGCACCGCCACCAGCAGTTCATCGGGATAGTCCGGGTGTCCGATGGCTAGGGGGATCCGCATACCGTTCTTGGGCCCTAAGTTGGGAATGACGGTCAGCCCCACTGAATAGAGCCGTTCGGCGAGATCAAGTAGCAAACGATCAGGTTGGGATTCTTCCTCCCCCATCGCCTGCGCGGCCTCAACTGGCCCTACAGTTTGGGCTTCGGCTCGGGCAGCCTGCAGCAAATCGTATAGCATCTGGGAGCCCGGATGATGCAGCCGTTGCGGATCGATAGCTTCAGGCGCCATCGATGACACTAGCGATAGTTCTTTGCGCACCATTGAAACCGCGTCTACCAGTAGCGCCGTACCATCTGCCGCCGAAATTACTCCAAAGTCATGAAGTACTTGGCCGTGGGGAGTCTTGGCGAACCCTACCGATAAAATCACGTGGTCACGGCGCAAACCTGCTGCACCGGCTGCGTCTACTATTACGAAGGGTTCTTCTTGATTACTACCCAGGAAATTATCTAACTGTGGGTTGCGAGCGACTTCACTCATGATCGCCGCACTGATTCGCCGGGCATGTTTGACCGTCAGAGCTACCACCCCCAAAGACTCTTTGCTTTGGGACTGGGCGTGCAAGCAAACCTGCCGCACTACCTCTTCAACTTCTTGGGCAGAGGTTTCGACGCAGTGAGCACCGGGTGCAGGCATTCCGCGTCCATCGACTACTGTCAAAGTCACCGGCCGGGAGGGGCGCGGTACGGTCACCGGCATTACGTCTCGCCCATAGTCGTGATCGGCTAGGAACGAAGCCACCCATTCATTTACTCGAGATCGGGTAGGAGGCGCGGTTAGCTGCGGGAATATCCCCGCAAATTCCGAGATGGTGCCTTGCTCACTGCGGCGCACATCCCCTACGACTACCACTTGCTTTGCTCTCGCAATCGCGGGAATAACCTCTGCCAAGTCAGTGTTTTCCACTCCGTCCAGTACCAGTAAATCCACGGGGTGATCATTACCAAGAATCTGGGGTACCAACACCGGAGGAATCGCGCGAATCGGGCGCAAGCGCTCCACAATCGGGAATTGGCCGATCACTTCTGGTAAATCGGTGCGGGCATCTTTCAGCACTTGCTCTAGGTCAGAGACCGTTTCGGACTGGGTGCCTACCAGTTTGGCTACCTGGTTACGCACTTGGCGCAAGACCTGTTCCGACAGTGAGTTCACCTGGGCAAGATCAAGTTCCCGCAGGCGCGCAGATAGCTCGGCGAGGCGTTCCCCATCAAAATGAGCCAGGCGGTCATCTAGCCGCAGCATTTCTGCCAATGCTGATGCCCACCAGGAAAGGTCTAGCTCTGTGCGCAGCAAATCGAAAGGAACTCGGCGTTCTCGCAGATCGTCAACCAGTTCATCGAGACCTAAATCGTGAAGTTCTTTCAGGATCGCTACCCGCTGCGGTAGACGCTCGGCTCCTTGCTCATCTTGGGACAAGTTATCAAGCAAACTGGCTAACTCATCGAGAGGCATTTGCATTAGATCGCCAAATCCCGTGGAGAAGAACGGCTGTAAGCGCGTGATATGGCCGCGCAGCGCTTCCTCTGCTTTTTGCATCTGGTCAAGGCGCCCCGGCAATACCGGCCAGCCGCCAGCCGGAGAGTATTCGCGCCAAATCCGGCGTTGCTGTTGCACCCGAATCAGTTCCCGATGCAGATCTTCTACTTTTCGGCCTGGCCGCACCATGTCTTTAGCCTGTTTTATTAGGCGTCGCCGCTGGGATTCCTTCATATTGAGCGCGCGTTCTTTACGCCATTTCTTGGTAGCGGTGGCGATCACCATATCAGCAGCCGAACGCTCGAAAATTTGGGGCTTAAACACGTCCATGGCTTCGCGCAGACCATCTAACATGCGCAATTGGTCATGCCATTGGTTAAGGTTCTTGGCACGCAGCAGGCCGGTTTCTTTTTGAGCGCGATCAATATCCGCGCGCACCTGTGGCAACATTCGTCCCGCTAACTGGTTTACCCCTTCTACTGCGGTGTCAACCATTTCGGGGGAAGAAATTACTACCGCATGCCACGGATTGGTTGCCCGCGTCTGGGAGAAGATTCCTTCTTTAGCGGCTTGTGCCAGTAACTCTTGGGCACGTTTCGCACCATCGGAGGCAATACGATGCAAAGTTTCTAGGTCAAAACGTACTTTAGTGCGCGGCCCGGGCTTCATAGAAGTCAAATCTGCCAGCACCTGCAAGGCGTCATAGGCGGACACCTGCCAGGGGTCGCGCTTACGATGCAGCTGCTCCATATAGCCACCCAGCTGGGAGCGCACCTGCGTTAGTTCGTTACGCATCTTTATAGTGGCTTCGTCAGCTGCCGGATCCTCTGGTTCTACCGGAGCGTTCAGAGACTCCAGCAACTTCGCGGGGATGAGGTCGCGCCAGCGGCTGCGACTGGACAAATCCAGGGTGAGGCTCTCTAGCCCCAGACGATTCAAATATCCCAACACCTGTTGGAGGCGACGCCGTGCACCTGGCACATAGGCAATGGTGCGCCCCGCACTGGCAGCATCAGCTAATATTGCTGCCACCGTGGAAGTCTTTTCCGATTCCGGAGGCGCATCTAGCAGCAGATTCGCCCCGGAGGCCACCGCATCTAGTACGTTATGTTGCGCGGGATCCAAATCCCCCACCCCATGCTCGGCCAGGGGATCCCGGTCGGTCAATACCGGTTGCGGTAGCGGTGAAAGCACTGTCCCAGCGGCCTCTACATCTCCGCAAAGGGCGGCAGTCACGTCTGACTGTTCCAGTAGATCTTGATTGAGCGCAAAGTCTTTGACCAGATTGGAGAGAGGATGCAGGTATTGCCCTACGGTAAGCGAATCGTAGAGGTCAAATCCCAGCAGATGCCGCAATCCCAGGCGTCGCAATTCGTGTAACGCGTTGGTGGGGCTAAAAGCTACTTCTGCTTGCAGACCTTGCAGAATGGAAACGATTTCCGCCTGCTCGCCCTTTTCTCGCAGCGCTGCTTCCAGCGGCGGCCATACCTCTACTGCACTATCTAGAGTAATCAGCACGTCCTCATCAGCGGTTAAAGACAGCTCTACCGGGCAGAGTAATGCCGGTCCAGTGATAGTACGCGGCTCACTAGCGCGTACTTTTTCAATATCGTAAACCCCACTGTCTTCAGTCTGCTCCTTAGCAGTATCTTCGCTGCTAGAGAGGTCACTTTCTGTATTTACTGCCGTGGCAGCGGTTGCCGATATTTTCGTGGTCGAGAACGCAGATTTGCTCGCGGCGCGTTCCCAGGCGGCTCCTAATGTGCCGCCTTGCCGCCAGGAGGCAGTCCCGATCGCCAGATAAACCGGCGCGCTACCATAACGGGATTCGCGGTCTCGGGAAGCAGACAGTACTTCGCGAGCCCGAATCCGGCAATGGGACAGGGCACGCGGTTCGCGTACCAGATTAGATAACCGAGTCGGACGCCCTCCATATAACTGTGCTAACCCCCCGGGGTGGGCAGCAGACAGCTCTAGGTATCCAGAGGATGTCTCCTCGGCAATCGTATGCTCTAAGTTGGCATTCCAATGCGAGAGCATCTCCTGTACCAGCTGTTTACGGCTTTTGGATGCCGCAGGTTCCGCGGCGGCCTCGCTAGTGACGTTTTCCGCTGTGGTCATCTCTTTTTCCGGGTTAAAGCTCACGATGCCACCATACGCGAAAGTGGAGGTTTGCCCTGGTTGCCATGCCCTAAGATAGCGAAAACGACAATTGTCACGTCTCGATTCGTCCTCGATAAACCTGAGTGCAATTTTGAGGCTAGTAAACCAATGCTATCCTGGACTGGCTGAGGCGCTGACGGCCGCCTTGCGCCCTCGTAGCTCAGGGGATAGAGCACCGCTCTCCTAAAGCGGGTGTCGGACGTTCGAATCGTCTCGGGGGCACTAGTTTACGGCAGTATTTACGGTACCATCTTCCTCTAAAAACCACTTTGGCCAGGTACTACGAGGACGAACCTCGGGGTACCTGGCCAAGTAGGGTTACCTATCGGTTTAGAACATTACCCGCAAAACGCTGACCGTGATCGCGGAGATAACCGCCGCGGCCGGCAAGGTAATCACCCAGGCCAGCGCAATCGGTTTCATTAAAGACCAGTTGGCAGCTTTATTAACGATTCCGATCCCGAGCACCGCACCAATCAAAATGTGGGTGGAAGAAACCGGCAACCCCAGCAGTGAAGATCCCATAACTACCGCCGCAGCCGAAAGCTCTGCCGCGAATCCCGAGGCCGGGTGCATTTCAGTAAGCCCAGATCCCACGGTTTTAATAACATAGCGGCCAATGAACCACAGCCCCGCAATCAGGGCGATCCCCAAGGTGAGCATGACTGCCCCCGGGACAGCGCTCTCCGTGGAAATACCTCCGGTACGCAAGACGTCTAGTACCGCTATGAACGGGCCAATCGCGTTGGCGATATCGTTCGACCCATGCGAGAAAGCGAACGCGGAAGCGGTAAATACCTGCATCCATGAGAACAACAGGAAGGTGGAGCGGGAAAGATCGCGTCGCTTTAGGGAACGGGCAAAAATGAATACTGCCATCCACACTGCTGCCGCCAGCATTGTCAGAATCAGGACATTCCCCAGCATAGATAGGTTGATATCCAGGTTATCCAGCCCTTTAAACAACATCAGGGAACCAATGATGACGGCTCCCAACGCCGCCAACAATGGCACCCAAGTATCTAGAGCTTTATGGGCGTTGATGTCATCTTTTTCGCGGTTGATCCGTTCTAGCTCTTTGAAGTAATCAGATTCCAAGTCAGAAGGATCATAGTCCCCCATATTCATAGTGGTGGCGTCCCGTACCATCGCGTTGGTGTAGGAAACCTGCTGGATTTCATTGAGCCGCTCAAACCAGGCCTTGTGGCGAGTACGCAAGTCTGCACGTTCCTGCTTGATTTCACGTAGACGCTGGTCAGCGCGTTCATTGTAAACCAGGATCGAGGATTTAATCGATTTGAACAAAATATAGGCCACTACCCCACCCAATACTGGGGACAGCACCCAGGAGATCGCGATTTTCCCGATACCTCCCCATTGCACCATGCTCCAACCCCCAGTGTGAGTGGTAAATCCTACCGTGAGGGCAGCACCAACGATGCCACCCACAATCGAGTGGGTGGTAGACACTGGCCAACCCATGCGAGTCGCCACCAGCAGCCATACTGCCGCCCCTAGCAGGGAAGACGCCATGATTAACGCAAAGTCCATAGCCTGCAGATTCGAGATCGCCGACAGGTCTACGATTCCGGAACGCACCGTATCGGTTACCTCTCCCCCGGCAATTACTGCCCCGGACACCTCAAAAATCGCGGCCACCACCAGCGCTTGTTTCATTGATAGAGTGCCCGCACCGACGGAGGTTCCAAAGGAGTTCGCGACATCGTTACCGCCAATATTGAACGCCATGAACACGGCGAAGGCGATCGTTATTACTAGCAGTAACGCTTGATCGGTTTCTCCTACATAATCGAAAGCCCAAAAAATGAACCAGATAGCACTACCCAAAAGCAGGCCACCGAAAGCCAAATGCCAGTACACATCTCTTTTCGCCAGTTTTTGGAAAAAAGTCAGCTGTCCCAGAGTTGCTTCGGCCTCTGTTGGGGGCATGTCAGTTTTAGTCACGGGATTAACTCCCTTCAGATGAGAAATTTTAACTTTCACCTGGAAGCTAACAACCTAAGGTTACCTATTGGTTAACAAAGTGGAACCGCAGGGAAAACTGTCAAGAGGAAGACTCACCTAAGAAATAGGGGAATACCTGCGTTTTCTCTCGTTTTGTTACCCCGAAACCAGTATCGGTCGCGGGACGGCTACCTTCTAGGTTCCGGTGTCGCGCGACTGGTTATCCATAATCCGCTGCCGTTCCGCGCGTTCCTTCCGGCGCCGCATCGCCCGCTCCCGCGGCCCTTCGATACTGACAAAGGGGCGGGAGGCACGCAGAGTAACGTCTACTTTCCAATGCCGCCACAGCCAAAAGCCCACTACCAGCGCAACCAGTAAGGAAGCTATGGCACCAACCCCTAGCGACCAACGCGGCCCCCAATGTTCGGCTACCCAACCGATTATTGGCGCTCCTATCGGGGTGGTTCCCAGGAAGAAGAGGAAATAGATAGACAGAACTCTGCCCCGAATCTCTTCATCGGTGGAAATCTGAATTGCAGCATTAGCGCTGGTAAGCAGGCTTAACATTACAAATCCGGTGGGGATCAGCAACAGAGCAAACACCTCATAGGTGGGAGCTAGCGCGAGCGCGCCCTCTAAAATCCCAAATAGGACAGCCGATACCACTACGGTAAATACGCGGGGCTGGCGCCTCCGGGCAGCTTGTAGGGCTCCTGCCAGAGCTCCGATCGCCATAATCGAGCCTAGTAACCCATATTCGCCTGCACCTTTACCGAACACTCGGGTAGCCATCACCGCTTGGGTGAGCTGGAAATTTAATCCCAAAGCCCCCACTACCGTGAGAATAGCGATTATCGCTTTAATGTCGGTACGGTTTTGCACATAACGCAGCCCTTCGCGCATCATCCCTTTGGTACGCGAACTCTTTTCCGGGTGATACAGCCGGGCAGGATCCATAAGTGCCAGGCTGAGAACTGGAACGATAAAGAGGACGAAGTTGGCGATAAAAACCCAGCCTGGCCCGATACCAGCGATCACAAACCCGGCAAGTCCCGGGCCAATCAGACGTGCCGAGTTAAAGGCGGTAGAGTTTAGCCCCACCGCATTAGGCAGGTCTTCTTTAGTGACCAGTTCGGATACGAAAGCCTGCCGCGCTGGGGAGGTTAGGCAGTCTGCAACCCCGGTTATCAGGGCGATTATATAAATATGCCAGAGGGCGGCGACTCCCGTCAGCAGTAAAATCCCGGTTATCAATCCGCATAGGGCAACGATACATTGACAGATCTGGATAATGTGGCGCCGGTTGAAGCGGTCAGCCACCATTCCGGCCGGTATCGACAGTAACAATTGGGGCAGGAACTGCAAGGCAGTGACTACCCCGACTGCAAATCCGGATTGGTCGGTGAGTACCATCAACACCACCCAGTCTTGGGCGACTCGTTGCATCCAGGTGGCGGTGGAAGCAAAAATATTAGATATCCACCAGATCCGATAGTTGTGGTATTTGAAGGAGGTAAATGTGCGCGACAAAACCTACCTCCTTATACCTGGTAATCTACAACCCTGCTCATTTAGCCTAGCTCTATTGGAATACTGCCCGCAGCTTTCCACGCTTTAAGCGTAGCTGCGAGGGCGTAGGTAGCTTTCAGGAAGGGTTTTAGGGAGCTGAGCGCGGTGCTTTACCTGTTGCGCGCCCTCATATAAGTAGCATCCCTAATGCCCAATAGGTGGCGACTCCCGCAACAATAGAGACCATGGCATTCGCCCATTTGAAGTGGATGGCGGCAGTTATCAGGATTCCGCCTGCGGCGGGCACCCAGGAAGCCAGCGAGCCAAAATCCGTGTCCATCAGGGCAAAGACCACCAGGATAACCATGACTCCCAGCGGCATACTGGTTGCTATTAAACCTACCAGCGGTGATTCTTCCTTCCCGCGCAGCGCCACAAAGGGGAAAGCTCGCAAAGCATAAGTCACTGCCCAGATCACGGCGATAGCGCCGAGGGCGTAAGCGTAGGTTTCCGGATTCACTTTAGGCATCCCCTTTCCCGGAAGGGTTCCGATGCATTACCCAGAAGGAATGCAGCAAAACTATCACGGTGAAAAGTGAAAGCGCGGTGATGAGCATATATTTTCCACACCAGATGGCACCGATTAAACCGCAGGCCAGCGCGGCTAACCCTAGCATGGGATAGTTGCTTTGACGGTAGGCATCTATGGCTAAGGTTACGAACAGGGCGGGCAGGGCGAACCCCAGGAAATCGGTGTCGAAAGGCAGGGCTTTCCCCACAAAAGCACCCACGGTTACCCCACCTACCCAGTACAGGTGGCAGAGCAGATTGATTGAGAGGACGACCGGGCTGGTCAGACGCTTATCTCCCAGGTGGGAGGCGGTGAGGGCATAGGCTTCGTCCGTGAGGGAGTGGATCGCGTATAAGCGGGCAGGCGCAGATTTTATTTTGCGTAGCGGAAAACTCAGGCCGTAAAACACATGCCGAAAGTTTACGAACAGGGTGGTGAGGGTAATTTGGAAGAAGTCAATCCCGCCCAAGATAAGCGAAACTGCGGTGAATTCCATCGAGCCGGCATAAATAATGGCAGCCGACAGGATTGTCAGCCAAATAGGGAATCCTTGGGTAACTGCGAATGCGCCGAAAGCGATTCCCAGCGGCAGATATCCCATGCCGACCGGACCGGTTAGCCGTGCTGCTTGTTTCAGGGCTAACCGCTGTGCGGAATCCGGTGGCTGCGACTGCCCGGGCGGTTGCCGGTCAGGCGGATGGCTGTGGTTATTCATGGAGATTATGTTAGTCACTCCCGCTGTTTTCCAGATTTTGGTCTTAAAGCCTGGAAATGCGGGTAAGGACAAAGCACTCCCTCTACGTTTATTGTTTTACCTACTAAAAGCGAGCTCCTCGAAAACAACTTACTAGATAAACAATTGGGATAAGGGAGCTAGTGACCGGATGCACGCGAATGGTTTTTGCCGCTAACCTTGCTGTCCGCTAAACTATGGGGGTGCTTTGACATTGGAGATGTCGCATAGTGGCCTAGTGCGCTCCCCTGCTAAGGGAGTTGGGGTGGATAGCCCCTCGAGGGTTCGAATCCCTCCATCTCCGCTGGTAAATACGGTTTAGCCTCTCCTACTGCTTCTTATTAACTAAAAGACGGCAGATACACTTGACAGAATCCCCCCCCCCGCGAGAATCAAATGTAATGAACAGTGAAAATAATTCGGAGAATTATTGACCCGTTTTTGGCAATAGAGCCGCGTTATTCTCATCTTTCAGGTAATGATTTGTGGGGTTCAGATTAACCATAGAATCCTGCAGATTAGTTTCGTGTCCGCATCTATGGAAAGTAAGTACTCATGTCTGAAAATCAGCCTCTGGAACCTCAAAATCCTCAGGGACAGTTTACGCAGCCAGCGCCAACTCCGCAGAAGAAATCGGGGCTAGGAATTGCGTCTCTGGTTCTTGGAATTATTGCGATAGTCGGTTCTTGGATTCCAATTCTTAATAACATTTCTTTCTTGTTGGCCATTATCGGTCTAATCCTGGGAATTGTAGGCATAGTTTCTATCCGCAAAGGAAAAGTAGGAGGAAAAGGTCTTACGATCGCTGCCGTTGTTATTAACGTTATTGCGATCGTAATCGTTGTTTGTACTCAATGGGTGTTCGGAAAAGCGCTTGATGAGGCCACGAAAGACCTCAATGCTGGATCTACCGTTGTCGCTACCAGCGAGAAAGCAGACGCTGGCGACTCCAAGAAGACCGATAAAAATGCCGACAACAGCAAGCTGGCTGTCGGAAAGGCTGTTACTTTAGACAACGGTTTACAAGTATCGGTAGATTCCAAAACCGAAAAAACCGATCAAGCAGGGCAAAAATATCTGCTGGTGACTGTAAGTTACAAAAACACTGGTTCCGAACCGGTAGATTACGCCAGTTACGATTGGAAACAGACCTCTTCATCGGGGAATATGGAAGATCCGGAAATTGCTATCCTTGACGAAGAACCGTTGAGCGATGGAACTCTAAAACCTGGCGGCACTGTTAGTGGGATTGTTCCAGTTAAAACTGACGCAGCCAGCATTTCCTATTTCGGGAATCTTTTTGACAAAGAAGCCGCGGCAACCTGGCTACTCAAATAATTCCTAATATAATCACCCATTTTTCATCACTCGTTTTTTGGCTACCTCTTGGCTGCACAGTCAGGAGGTAGCCAATCTCTATTCTTACCGCACCTGCGCGGACATCAAATATCCCCAGGGCTGCTGTTACAGTCCCGGGGATATTTGATTGTTTACGGGAAAGTGATTTCCTAGATTTCTTGCGGGCGACGGCGGCTGGCGGCTACCAGTCCCACTCCGGTGACTACCGCTAGCGAGTTCAGAGCTAACAAGGTAGTTACCGATACCCCGGTTACCGGCATTTGCTCACCGGCCGCCGGTTTAGCGGTGTTAACTTCTTTCACTACGACAGTTTTGATGGTTTTCTTTCCCTTGGGTTTGGCCGGTAGTTTCTCGCCTACCTCGAATTGGAAGCTAGCGCGCTCACCCCATTCGTTGGTAGCGGTGATGGTGTGGACACCTAGCTCCCGTGGCGCCTGCACGGATACCATAAATTCGCCTTTTCCTACCGCCGGATGTACCCCCAGGTCAACCACGGTTGAATGCATAATGACGTGGTTCTGACTATTAGGACTAAACCCGGTGAAACGTACCTGGAATTTAGTACCGGGGAGGAACTCACTTTGCCCATTGGCCGATTTGGCTGCCTGCACCTGATGGTAGAGGTGGTATTGTGCCTGGGCAGCTGCCAGCTGGGCTTGAGCTTCCCGATTAGCCGCGGTGGCATCCTCCAAGATCTCCTGCGCAGCTTCAGCCAGTCTCGCGAGTTCTTCTGCTTCTTTCTGCGCCTCCGCGGCAGCGGTAGCTGCATCGCGATAGGTATTAAAGGACGCGGGCAATCCCAGATTGTCTAGGTCGCTGTCCCCAGCGGGCAGGCCATCTTTCAAAGCCTGCTCACCATCGATATCCTTCAGTTTATCCGCTACTGTCTGCTTGTCTTCCGCTTGTTTTTGCAGTTCGTCAGCTACCTTAGTGACGGCTTGCAATTCTTTATTAGCTTTGTCGGCGATAGCTTCGGCCTCTTGCAGGTCTTGCTCCGCCTTTTGCGCCTTTCCAGCTGCCTGATCGTGAGCTATCTGCTGTTCGACAAGTGGATTTAGCGCCTTTTGCGCGTTAGCACGCTCGCTTTCAGCCCGGCTGGCAGTCTCCGCAGCCTGCTGATTTTCGGTTGTCGCCTTCTCGAGCGCAGTATCTGCTGTCTCTTTAGCTGCCTGTGCCTGTTGGAGTGCCTGGGTCGCCGTTTCTAGCTGGGTGGCGGCTGCTTGGGCTTTGGCTTTAGCCTGGGTTAAAGCTGCTTTAGTCTCGGACAACTCTTGTTGAGCTTTTCCTAACGCCGTGCCTTTAGCCAGCTCTTCTAGTTCTTTCTCCTTCTCTGCTTGCGCTGCCTCTTTGTCTTTAACGTCCTGCTTTGCCGTTTCCAGGGCTTTCTGCGCAGTAGCTAATTCTGCCTTGGCATTTTCGAGGGCGCTCTTAGCTTCAGTAGCCGCCTCTGTAGCTGCCTGCACTGCCTGCTCTTTTTCCTTGAGCATACCCTCGGCAGTCTTCTTATTGTTCTCCGCTGCCGCAACCTTTTCTTTTTCGCTTTCTACCGCCGCAGCGGCGTCAGCTTCTTTGTTTTGGGCAGCTTTCCAAGCCGCGTCCTTGGTATTAGCCTCTGCCTGAGCGTTGGTTACAGCTTTTTCGCCTGCCGTTACTTTTTCGCCTGCAGTTTTAGCCTCTGCCTGCAACGCTGCCAGTTTTGCTTTCGCATCCGCGAGCTTCTTCTTTGCGCCCTCGGTAGTCACCGAGTTGTAGTACTCCATAAACCGTTGTTCGTATTCATCAACGGTATAGGTTTTTTCTCCCTGCCTGACTCCGCTATAGACCTCGCCCCAAACAGCTCCATATTTAATCCCCTCACCTGCTGCACCCGCAAAACCGGTGGCAGTTGAGTGACCTACGATATTGAGGTAATGCCCTACATCGAAATATATGCTGGGGTACTTCTGATAAATCTGATACGAGGACATATTCGCCATATCGGGGTGCTGTTTCAACGCTTCTTCATAGATGGATTTCTCGTCGTACCATCTAAATACCGGATCACTCTTGCCCCATGCCAGGTTTTCTGCCACTCCAAAGGCACTGGAGTGCTCAATCTGGTACCTCGACCAGTTAGCTTGCGCCTGAGCAATCGCCATTAAGCGGTCAGTAATCACGTAATCGTCAAGCTTTTCACCATTGCGTCCGCCTTTGGCGCGATACTGATTCACTACTCGCACCCAGGCAATGGCCTCTTTCATATTGTCTAAATTGGTGGTGTCATTGGCAGCTCCGGGTTTCAAAGTGCCGTTCACCAAGGTGCCATCGTCAGCGGTAGTGGTTTTATCATTCAAAATCTCAAGAGCATCCGTTGCCCCTACACTTTCAAAGAACCCAAAGCTGCCCTTCTTGAATTTTTCGGCAGCTTCTTTCACCGCTTTTTCCGCGTTCGCCACTTCGGCTTCGGCGGCTTTGAGCGCTGCGTCGGCTTGTTGTTTCTTAGTCTTCGCTTCTTCGAGATCTTTTTCTGCTTTAGTTTGTGCGGCTTTAGCCGCATCCGCTGCCTTCTTGGCAGTCGCAGTTTCACCCTGGCGGGTCGCTAAAATCGCCTCCGCTTTACTCTGCTCTGCTTGCGCGGCTTTTACCTGTTCCCCAGCAGCTTGCACTGCCTGGTCTGCAGCAGCTTTATCCTTTTTAGCCTGTTCAACTACCGCCTGTTTTAGTTGCAGCTCGTTTTGCGCAGCCGGGACTGCCTGCTGCGCGTTTTCTAGCTCTATTTCCCGTTGCACAACAGTGTTCTTAGCTGCCGTCACCTGTTCTTTAGCTGCCTCTACCGCTGCCTGTGCGTCCTTTAACGCCTGCTCGGCGTCCTCACTCAGCTGTTTAACTTTTGCTTCTAACTCGCTAACTTTTTGTTCCTTGGCGCTTACCTCAGCCTCAGCATCTTGTTTTGCTTGCGTAGCCTGGTTGACTGTTTCCATGGCGGATTGCAAATTCGTAGCCGCAGTTTGCGCGTTTGCCTGTGCGTCTTGCAGCGCTTTTTGTGCTGCGGCCGCTTTGGCGTCTGCCTCTTGCTTGGCTTTTTCGGCGGCAGCTACCTTGTCCTTGGCTGCCTGCAGCTGTCCAGCATCGGGAGCAGGATTATCCGCGACTGCTTTATCTGCTTCCGCCTTTGCTTGCTCGGCTTTAGTTACGGCTTCGCTCGCAGCTTTTGCGGCGCTCTCGGCCGCCGTTTTCTTCTCATTGGCTTTTTCAAGCAGGCTGGCAGCATCACTTGCCGCTTGCGCGCTCTCTTTCTGTGCTTTCGCTAGGGCATCGAAGGCATCTTGCTTAGCCTTTTCGCTAGCCGCAGACTTTTCTCCGTATTTTTCGGTAGCTTCCTGTGCTTTCTTTGCAGCTACTTGCGCTTGAGTTTCCGCCTCCGCGGCCTTATTTGCGCTCTCTTGGGCGGTATTCTTCGCAGCTTCCAGGTTCTTTTCCGATTGAATTTTTGGATTGGTTTGCTGGTTTTGCTGTTCAGTACCTGTGGGATCAGTGGGCACGGTAGGCTCGGGAGCGGCTTGCGCGATCCCAGTAGCCGGTAGCGTTCCCGCCAAGGCCAAAGCGAATCCGGTAGCAGTTAGTTTTGCGGCATGCTGCTTCATTGCTCGTAAATCTCCTTTAGGTCACCCCTCAATGACCTATCTCAACCCTCAACTTTGAAATTGGAGTGCCCACTAGCGGTGACCAAAATCACCAAGGCAAACAGTTAAAATATTATCAGATTAGGAAATGTGCCTCAACGGACGTAAGTCTCACGCGATATGAGGAAACTACGTTCTCTTGCTATCAACCTCGAACACCCCTACGTGGCGCTAAAATAAAAAATCCTCAGTGCCGGTAAGCACTGAGGATTTGAGCTCCCCCAACTGGATTCGAACCAGTAACCCTTCGATTAACAGTCGAATGCTCTACCGTTGAGCTATGGGGGATCGACTTGAATAAGCCTACCGTGAGAGGGCGAAAACTTCCTAATCTTCGCGCCTCAGAACAATTCCCAATTTCTGTTCCCATTCGCTCACTACTGAACGCAAATACTGCTGGTCATCGAGGTTTTGAAAACTAGATATCGGCGGATGTAAACGTAAATTGCGGTTATCGTCACGCAATATCTGTGCGCTAACTCTCTGTCCGGAAGGCAGCTCTAGAGGGGTAATAAACACCTGCGCCTCGCTCAGCGCCTCCCGGATGATGTCCATAAAGTTGTGTTTGGGAGCTTCAATCGGGGTAAGAACCAGATCTTTGCCCTCATGGAAAACAATCCGCAGCTTTCCCGCCTCGCTATCCCAGCGGGCGTGAGAAACTTCATCCCAGCCAAAACGTGACTTTACCTGCCCAGATTCCACTTCAGTTAATGCCTGCATGGTCACAACCAGGAAGCGATCCTCCGCTACCGTTAGGAATTCAAAAACTCTATCCGAGGAGGTCAGGACGGCTTTTACCGCATCCGGGATCCTGCGCCCCCGCAATTTTCGCAAAATGTTAGTCACGTTCCCCACCCTAGACAAAATTCAGTATTCTGCCCACCATCCGGTAGGCTAGATTCGCCCCGTTAGCTCAGTTGGTTAGTAGCAGCGAACTCATAATTCGTGGGTCGCGGGTTCAAGTCCCGCACGGGGCACCCCTGCCTTCCCGGTTTCCAACTTCCTCGGCCTCTATATTTAGCGGTGATGAGGGCGAGTTTGCACCCTCATCACCACCAGCGATTATCCCCGTTAAGCTCGCAAAGTCGCCTTGAACTTCTTCGCGGTAGCCTTAATAATCCGGGTGCGCACCGCTTGAATCTCACCGGCACTCAGCGTGCCTTCCCGGGAGCGAATCTTCACCGAGAACGCCAGTGACTTCTTGCCCGCGCCTAGCTGCTCACCGCTGAAAACATCGAAAAGACGTACTTCTTCCAGCAGGTCTCCCGCCTGTTTCTCAATCACCTGCTGCACGTCAGCCGCGGGAATATCCGCATCGACTACCAGAGCAATATCTTCTTTTGCGGGCGGGAAGGACGATACCGACTTTACCTGCAAATCTTTCTTCGGCATCGCGGCAGTGAACTTCTCGAAGTCGATCTCGAAAGCGCATGCAGATTCCGGCAAGCCAAAGTTGCGGCAAACCGCCGGGTGGAGCTGCCCAGCCAAACCAACGCAAGTGCCCCGCACCACGATCCGCGCGCACCGGCCCGGATGGAAAGGCGCGACTGCCTCCGGCGAGTCCGGCGCCCCCATCATATTGTCGTTAGCTACCCGCTGGCGACCATCTTTACCTTGCAGACGCATCGGTACCGCTAACGTTTGCGCCACTGTCTGCACGAACTCCACTGCGTCCGCCCAATCATAAGAGCGTCCGCCGCCCAGCGCGCCGGCCAATTCCGCCTGCCCCACTAGCACTCCAGCAATATGTTCTGGCTGGTAAGGAACTCCTTTTTCGAGGGCGCGCTGCTGGTCAGGATCCGGTTTTTGCTCGACCCCGAAAGAACCGGTAAGTTCAGTTCCCATTCCTCGGGTCACTAAACCGGTCTCAAATATCGCGCACTGCTCATTACCGCGCGCGATATTGCGCTGGGCTACCCCCAGCAAAGTATCTAGCAGCGAAGTGCGCAGCAACGGCTGATCATCTGCTAGCGGGTTAGCTACCCGCACCGCTTGACGCCGCACATCCTTTTCTCCTAGCAGTTCGCTATTAAACACGTCCTCGGAAATAAAGGGATAAGAAAGCACCTGCACCAAGCCGCCTTGCGCCAGCGCCCGCCCCACGTCACGGCGAGCCCGCTGCTTAGGGGTGTATCCGCGTCCGGCAATCGGGAGCGGCCTGCGCGAAGGAATGGTGTCATAGCCGGCCAGGCGAGCAATTTCTTCTACCAAATGTGCCGGTCCGGTCAGATCGGGACGCCAAGAAGGCGGCTGGGCAATGACCCTACCCTCTTCTACCCGCACTTTACACCCGACCTCTTTTAGCAGGCGGGTGATGGTTTCCTGATCATATTCCACTCCGGTCAGCCGCGCCGGTTCATGCAGCGGCATCACGATTTCCGCGAAAGGCTCCGTGTTATTGAGGTCGCTGACCCGCCCGCTGTCGCTGCCTCCGCCATATTCCACCAGAATGTCCACTACCCGTTGGGCAGCCACCGGTGCCAGCTCAAAGTCCACGCCACGCTCAAAACGTTTGGAGGCTTCGGTGGGCAGTTTATGTCGCCGCGCAGTACGCGCAATCGAAGTGGGCTGGAAATGCGCCGCTTCTACCAGCACGTTCACCGTATCGGCGGTCACCTCGGTGGAGGCGCCTCCCATTACGCCGGCCAGCCCCAGCACGCGGGAGCCTTCCGCGCCCTGCGGGGAGTCGGTGATCAGTAGATCTTCGGAATCTAAGGTGCGTTCTACCTCATCGAGAGTAGTTAGCTTTTCGCCGGCTTTCGCCCGGCGAACTACAATCGGTTCGCACACTTTATTCAAGTCGTAGGCATGCAGGGGTTGCCCCAAATCCAGCATCACATAGT
Organism: Varibaculum cambriense; assembly: GCF_032557235.1. Lineage (GTDB taxonomy): Bacteria > Actinomycetota > Actinomycetes > Actinomycetales > Actinomycetaceae > Varibaculum > Varibaculum cambriense_C. The sequence continues at coordinate 108,542 of NZ_JAWGMB010000005.1, read as the reverse complement.
TGGTGGCATCTACCGCCAAAGAAATAGAACGCATTCCTGCCTGCTCTAGGCGGCGCACCATCCAGTCCGGAGTCGCCGCCTGCGCGTCAACGCCAGTCACAATGCGGGTGACGAAACGATCGCACCCAACTTTGCCATTAACGCCAGCCTCATCTGCGATTTTCACCGAGAAACCATCGTCACTGACCGCCGGGACTGACCCGGAAGGAAGGTTTTCCGCCAACCCCAGGTCGGTAAACTTAGCCCCGGTGGAATGCGCGTATTCACGTCCCACCCCGCGCATAGCGAAACAGTAGCCGCGATCAGGGGTGATATTGATTTCTAGGGTTTCCTCCCCCAATCCCAACAGTTCAATCACCGATTCGCCAGGAGCAGGTAGCTCCCCGGCTGCGGCCTTTTCTGGCAGCAACTGTTCCAGGACGATAATGCCGTTATGGTCATCACCAATCCCTAGTTCCCGCTGGGAACAAATCATCCCGTCGGAAACATGTCCATAGGTTTTACGGGCAGCAATCTGAAAATCACCGGGCAAAACTGCGCCCGGCAGTGACACCACCACTAAATCTCCAACTTTAAAGTTGTGGGCGCCGCAAATAATTCCGCGACTGGGTAGGTCGGAGGGCTCTTTGCCTTCCCCGGGACGGTCATTAAATTTGCCCACATCTACTCGGCAATAATTAATAACTTTCCCATTGGATTGTTCTTTGGCATCCAGGGTCAAAACCCGTCCTGCCACCAACGGCCCGATTACCGCGGCGGGATGGATGGCTTCTTCTTCCAAACCTACCTTCACCAGGTCATAGGACAGCTGTTTGATATCCGTACCCGGCACTACCTCAACGTGATCTTTTAGCCAATCAAGCGCTACAAATGGCATTGCTAGTTTCCCCTCCCGGTAGTACCGAACTGTTTAGAAAATCGCACGTCGCCCTCGACAATATCGTGCATATCGGTGATTCTATGCCGCAGCATCAACGTGCGTTCAATGCCCATCCCAAAGGCAAACCCAGAATACACATCCGGGTCAATTCCGCAGGCTACCAGCACATTCGGGTTGACCATACCGCAGCCTCCCCATTCGATCCAGCCCGGGCCGCCTTTCTTTTGCGGGAACCACAGATCCATTTCTGCACTGGGTTCGGTGAAAGGGAAGAACGAGGGACGCAGCCGGGTTTTCGCTTCCATCCCGAACATAGATTGCGCGAAGTGATCCAAGGTACCCTTCAGATCCGCCATAGTCAGACCTTTATCCACCGCTAGTCCTTCTACCTGGTGAAATACCGGGGTGTGGGTGGCGTCTAGTTCATCGGCGCGGAATACTTTTCCCGGGCATGCAATATAAACTGGCACTCCTCGCGATAGCATCACTCGCGCTTGGACGGGTGAAGTGTGCGTGCGCAGCACCAGGTTACCTTCCCCTGAAGCCTCTCCTCCCAAAGAGCGACCATCTATGTAGAGGGTGTCCTGCTCTTGACGCGCCGGATGATCGGGATCAATGTTGAGAGAATCAAAGTTAAACCATTCGTGCTCGACTTCCGGACCTTCCGCGATTTCCCAACCCATAGACACAAAAAAGTCAGAAATATCTTCCATCAGGGTTTCGAGGGGATGGCGGGCTCCCTGCGGGTAGCGCCCGGCCACCTGGGTTACGTCCAGAGCTTCCGTCGCCAAGGTTTGGGCTTCTTTTTCCTTTTCGAGGGCGCAGCGGCGCTGATCATAAGCGGCGTGCAACTGTTTCTTGGCGCCGCCCAGATTCTTTCCCGCCTGGGCTTTGTCTTTCTTTTCGAGGTTGCGAATCTCCCGGTTCGCCAGGATGATCGGGGCGCTATCCCCCAGGTGCGCTCCCCGCGCCCTCTTTAATTCGTCTAGTGAGCCCGCCGCAGAAAAATCCGCTTTCGCGGCCTCAACTGCCCGAGCTATTCCCTCTTGATCTAACGGAGAAATAGGTGTGGTCGCCTCAGACACTGGTTCACCTTTCTTGAATAAGTCTTTCCCTTTTGTCTTCCACTCTAGTTGCCGAGCAAATTCCGGGGTAATTTGCGCTCGCTAAGCGAAACTCTTAGAGATTTCACGCCTTTTGGGGCATTAAAACCCGAAGATTATCGGTATGAACGGCATTAATATGTAGAATGGAATCACACTTGCAATTGAGGAGGCATTTTGGCGACCCTGGCTGGAAAAACGAAAGTTGATCTCGTTGTGCCCTGCGTTGATATCGGCGCCATTAACTCTGCTTTGCTGCGCGATATGACGGTGCTGCTAGCCCAGGCCGGGGTTAGCGTAGTTAGCACCGTTCACCTCGAAGATCATCCGGAAAATCTGATTTCAACGATTAAGGAAACCGACGCGGCAGTTTTACCGCTCCTGCCCTTAGATCAGACCACTATGGAACAGCTAGAACAGTGTGGAGCTACGGTTCTTGACTCCTTGACGCAGGGCAAGGATCGGCAAAATCCAACCAGTTTAATGACCTTCCAAATGGTGAAAATCCAGGTAGATGCCTTGGCATCACGTAATCGGCGCAACCTAGCTTTCGTGCATTGGCGCGGGAAATACCCGGAAGAGGCCGCCACCGTTTACTACTTCTTTGCCCAAATGGCTTGCCAGGCGGCGGGACTTTCTGCCCCCACCCAACTGGTACTCCCCCAAGACCCCGAGGTCATTCCTTCCTATCTTTTGGGGGCTTTGCAAAAGCATCCAGGCTTAGATGGGTTCTGCGCGATTGATGATATGGCCGCCATGGCGGTGGTTCATGGCCTACGCGAATGCGGCAAGATGGTTCCCCAGGACGCTTCGGTAGTTGGGGGCTTCGATTCGCCCTCGGGGCAGGTTTCCCGTCCGCCCCTATCGTCGGTGGTAGTAGATACCCCAGCTTTGGCCTATCAAGAGTTAACGCATATCGCGCAGCGCGAGGGCGGCGACCTAGATTTAGGCAAAGCCCCCAGCGGTCAGATTCTGCAATACGTTGCTCGCGAGTCTGTCTAGAGTCTTCTTCACTAAATGAGCTCGGCCGGTAAACAACCCGCCCCTGCCCGCGTAGGATAGAAGCATGAATGAATATCCAGGACTTAGCCTTAAAGAACTTGCGCAGCGCGCCCCATTAGGTAATCAGGAAGCTGGAAAAATCAGTCCCGAGCTTGACGTGCCTAAAAATATCGAACGCCCGGAGTACCTTTTCCATGACGGCCCTGAAAAGGTAACAGCTTCCGATATCAAATCCGCGGAAACGGTTGAAAAAATTCGCGCCGCCGGGAGAATCGCTGCCGATGCCCTCGCAGCGGTAGGTAAAGCGATTCGGCCCGGGATAACTACCGATGAACTCGACAGAATCGGTCACGAATATATTGTTTCTCAGGGAGCATACCCGTCTTGCCTGCAGTATATGGGTTTTCCAAAATCGCTGTGTACCTCGGTGAATGAAGTTATTTGTCATGGGATCCCGGACGATAAACCGTTGCAGGAAGGCGATATTGTCAACGTGGATATCACTGCCTATAAAAACGGAGTACACGGGGATACCTGCGCCATGTTTAGCGTGGGTCAGGTGGATAAAGAATCTGAGTTGTTGATGGAACGCACCTATAACGCGATGATGCGCGGGATCAAAGCCGTGAAGCCGGGGCGGGAAATAAACATTATTGGGCGGGTAATCAGCGCCTACGCGAAGCGATTCCGTTATGGAGTGGTACGTGATTTTACTGGTCACGGCGTGGGAGAGGCATTCCATTCCGGTCTGATTGTCCCTCACTATGATTGCGCACCCTCCTATAACACCGCAATGGAGCCGGGAATGGTGTTTACTATCGAACCGATGCTCACTTTAGGTACAATCGAGTGGGAACAGTGGGACAACGGCTGGACAGTAGTAACAAAGGATCGTTCCCGAACTGCCCAGTTTGAACACACCGTTGTGGTAACTGAATACGGCGCAGAAATACTGACTCTGCCTAGCAAGGAGTAACAAATGGCTATCGCATTTGGCATTGATATCGGCGGATCTGGAGTTAAAGGAGCTCCGGTCGATTTAGAAACTGGAGAGTTAACCCAGGAACGTTTCCGGATAGAAACCCCCTACCCGGCAACTCCGGAAGCGGTATCAAAAACTGCGGCGGATGTCCTAGCTCATTTTGACCTTCCCGAGGACGTGCCAGTGGGGGTTTGTTTCCCGGCTCCCCTTCCCGCAGGGATAGTTCCTTTCATCGCTAACCTGGGTCAAGAATGGGTAGGCTGTGACGCAGCGGAAGTGTTCTCTAAAGCGTTAGGGCGCAGGGTTGCGGTTCTAAACGATGCTGATTCTGCTGGAGTTGCGGAGCAAGCATATGGCGTTTTTAAAGATCAGCCCGGGGTCACTATTTTTACTACCTTAGGAACCGGGATTGGAACTGCCCTGTTTATTGATGGAGTGTTAGTTCCTAATACCGAACTCGGTCACCTAGAGATTAATGGTCATGACGCGGAAAGCCGGGCAGCTGCCTCGGTGCGTAAACGTGATGACTTGGGTTGGAAGAAATGGGCGAAACGCCTAACCCGTTACTATCAGGAACTAGAGAAGCTGTTTAGTCCGGATTTATTTGTAGTAGGCGGGGGTGTTTCTCGTAAACACGAGAAGTTCTTGCCACTATTGGATATTAAAACCCCGATTGTTCCGGCGGAACTGCGTAACACCGCCGGGATTGTAGGGGCAGCGGTTACGGCCAGTAAAACCGCTAAGTAAACCCTCCTAACCTTAGGGCGCGTCCACTCCTACCCTTCGTTGTGATCATTTGGGTAAGGTGGGCGCGTTCTCTCACTTTTATTGGGAGTTGCTCTCACTGGGGGTGGGCTGCTCGCTAGGCTGTTCGCTGGGCTGCTGACTTCCGGTGGGCGCTTCCTCTGATGGGGTTGGATTTTCAGCGGTAGGCCGGTTGCTGGCAGTAGTCTTCGTAGGCGTTGGCTCTCGGCTAGTAGTTTCAGTTTGCGAAGGCTCACTGGAAGTTGGCTCTTGTGTCTGGGGCTGACTGCGGGTAGTTTCCGGAGTTGAAGAACTGGTAGTAACCCTTTGAGAGGTAGTGTTTTCTTGCTCTGCCGGTGGCAAGACTTGTCGAGAGGAAATCATTAGCGCCACTACAACTACCGCTCCCGTCAGCAGCGCCACAATCGCAGTCACGATTCCCGCTACTTTCAACAGGCGGCGTTTATCGGCGCGCTCTTCCTCGTATTCTTGCTCTTCACGTAGTTTTTCCGCGTCGACTTTAGGATCGTAGGATACCGGAACCCCTTGCGGGAAAGAATCAACTTGCGGGGTGGCAGCGGCCGGATCAATTGGAGGCAGTTTGGTAGTTGCCGCTCCCGAATCTGGATAGGGCTGCGTGGAACCGCCAGGTGTCCGAGTACCCGCCGCATGGGAAGGCACATAACCGGTGCTATTTGCGGCGGGAGCGTTAGCCGCCGGGATTGCTTCCGTTTGGGCATTTGCGGACATAGCGACGGCATCCCCAACGGCCGAGGGGGCGCCTGCAGGCGGATTTGGTACCGAGATTTTTCTTTGCGCGGCACTGTCAACATCGGGCTGAGCTACCTGTCGGGTAATCCGTCGATTAGTTTGACGTCCGCGTGGAACATAGGCGTTTGCCATCGCTCCCCCCGGCAGATACTCGGTAGGTTGATCGTCTGAGGCTCTATTGCTCATGGTGCTCCTACTTTCTGTCGCTAGCTACAGTCTAAGCTGTTACCAGCCTTATAAAAGAAAATCCCATAGCTGGTAGTGATTTTACCCAGCTTTTGACAGGACTATTCCCACTAAACCCGGGTAGGCTAGAAACTAAGTAATCGTTTTTCACTATCGTCAAAGGAGAGCTACACGTGAGCGAAGAATATCGGATTGAACATGACACTATGGGAGAAGTTCGGGTTCCTAAGGATGCCCTCTATGCAGCCCAAACCCAAAGGGCGGTAGAAAATTTCCCAATCTCGGGTCGTACTCTTTCCAGCCACCATATTGCAGCCCTCGGTCAAATCAAACGAGCCGCGGCGATCGCTAACGCTGAACTGGAGGTAATCGATTCCGAAACCCGTGACGCGATCGTTAAAGGCGCCGAAGAGGTTATCGCTGGTAAACATGATGACCAGTTCCCGATTGATATTTTCCAAACCGGGTCTGGCACTTCCTCGAATATGAATACCAACGAGGTGGTCGCGACTTTAGCCACCGGTTTTAAAGGCAGCAAAGTTCACCCCAATGACCATGTGAATGCTTCCCAGTCCTCTAATGATGTGTTCCCCTCCTCGATTCATATCGCCGCTTATGAGGCCGTTGAGCACGCCCTACTGCCGAAACTAGATCAGCTGGCCACCAGCCTAGAAAAGAAAGCTGAAGAGTTCGCTAACATCGTCAAGGCTGGGCGCACTCACCTGATGGATGCCACCCCGATTATGCTGGGGCAGGAATTTTCCGGTTACGCCGCGCAGGTACGCAAAGGCATTGACCGGGTAAAGGACGCAGAAAAGAACCTGGCGGAGCTACCTTTAGGTGGCACGGCCGTCGGTACCGGGATTAACACTCCCGAAGGTTTCTCCGAGCGGGTAATTGCCCTGATCGCCGAAAATATGGATCTACCGTTCCGTCAGGCAGATAACCATTTCGAGGCGCAAGCTGCGCAAGATTCCCTGGTAGAAATGTCGGGGGCGCTGCGGGTGATAGCGGTTTCTTTCGTCAAGATTGCTAACGATTTGCGCTGGGCATCTTCTGGGCCGCGCTGCGGCCTCGGCGAAATCACTCTGCCAGATTTGCAGCCCGGTTCTTCGATTATGCCTGGCAAGATCAACCCGGTTTTGCCGGAGGCCACGGTACAGGTGGCTGCCCAGGTTATCGGTAACGATCAGACGATTGCTTTCGCGGGCGCGCAAGGCAACTTCGACCTCTTAGTAATGCTGCCGGTGATGGCAGTCGACCTGCTAGAGTCGATTAACTGTCTGGGAGCGGTTGCCGGTCTGCTAGCGGAGCGTTGCGTGGATGGCATCGTGGCTAACCCGGAGCGCTGCCTAGAATTGGCAGAATCTTCGGCTTCCATCGTTACCCCTCTGAACCGCTACATTGGCTATGAAAATGCCGCTAAAATCGCTAAGCACGCGGTGAAAGAGAAAATGACGGTCAAGGAATCGGCTCTGGATCTGGGTTTTGTTGAGCGTGGGGAAATCAGTGAGGAAGATTTAGATAAAGCCCTCAATGTTGCAGATATGACTCACCCGAAAGCCAGCAAGTAACTAACTACTAACTAGGTCGCGCTTGCCAGTTATTATCACTGGCAAGCGCGACTTTATATTTTGTAAGTAACTACCACCGGGGCATGGTCGGAAAACCGCTGGTCGTAGGCCGTGGCGCGATCCACTTGCTGACTGCTTGCCGCCGCCGCTAGTCGTGGGGTGGCCAGCTGATAGTCGATGCGCCACCCGGCATCGTTATCAAAGGCTTTACCCCGCCACGACCACCAGGAATACGGCCCTTGCACCTGACCGGCTAGGGCGCGTACCACGTCAACCCAACCCTGCTCGCGCCAGCGATCCAAGAAGGCGATTTCTTCATCCAAGACTCCGGCGCGTTTATTGTGGTTCGGTTTCCAGTTTTTTATATCGAGCTCGGTATGCACCACATTGAAATCCCCGGCTACCAGCACTAGGGGTTCGGTATTCTCCGAGGACGCGGCCGGGGAGATAAGCTGCTCCAGCCGGTGCCCGATTCGCTCTAGATGTGCCATTTTATGGTCTTGTTTTTCAGATCCGACTTCCCCGGAATGAAAATAAGCAGAGATTACCCGCAACCGCGCGTCCTCACCCCCCTCGATTTCATCCCTAGCTAAAACAGCTTCTAACCAGCGGCCGCCATCTTGAGGAACCGCGACCGGTACCGTATCGGCTTTGGAATCTTCTAGCTGCCAGGGCGAGGATTTACGCACCGCGACCGCTACTCCCGCCCGTCCTTTGAGCTGCGAGGCATTTACTGCCACCTGCCATTTATCCCCAAAAAGTTCCTGGGTGATTTCTTCGCTAGCGCGTACTTCTTGCGCCAACACTACATCGGGATTTGCTTGTTCCAGCCAGGTATCCATTCCTTTACGGAACGCTGCCCGAATCCCGTTGACATTAACTGTGGCTATCTTGAGCATATTTCCCCTTTACCTTGCGCCCGCTACTATTTTTGGTGAACTGCAAGTTTGGTTATATCAATTTTCTTGCTGTCGATTTGGCTGCGAATCCCTGCCAATTCGGCGGTGAGACTATCAGAAAACCTAGGAGCATATTCGCCCCAACCAGCGAGTTTAACTCCGGAGTTCTTTAGAGTTCCCCGGTAATCGTTCCCGCCAATCGAACCGGTTTGCAATTGCTTGAGCAACTTTTTTACACACCCGGAAGGATCAACCACTGTCGAAGTGAGCACGTTGCTCTTTAGCTTTGGGGAGGCGGCGGCTAAATCTTGCCCGTTCCAGATAGCGGTGGCTTCTTTTGCCGCGAGTCCCTCTACCACGCCGGATTCACCCGGAGGTGCCATTACGAAAACAATGTCCACCTTGTTATCCGCTAATTTGAGTAGCTGGTCGCGCAGCTGCACACTTGTCACCTGAACTGGCTGTCCAGAGCTTTGATCCCAAGCGGCAAGTCTAACTCCCGAACCTTTAAACTGGTTATAGTACTCGACCCCGAGACGAAAGCTATTTGCCCAGGAAGATGGAGTATAGATACCGGGACGATCGCCCGCTTCCTTAGCGGTTTTATCTGTCTCAAGGTCACTTACGGCTCCTACTAAACCACTTTTCGTGACGCCGGCCGCGGCGTATCCGGCGAGGAAAGCTGGTTCACGCAAATCAAAATCTATGCCACTGGCATTAGTTAACGCATCCGTTTTCCCGACCGCTCCCATGACTGCAAAATTCATGTCTGCGTGATCTCTAGCAATCTGTAACAGAGCCCACGCAAATCCCGGTTCTAAAGAAAGCACATTTTTGCATTTCTTTTCCTGGAGTTTTCCCGCGATTTCTTCCGCGGTTTTCACGCTGAGATTAACGGCTTTAGCTACTTGTTTGTTATCGGGATTAGCTAACTCCTCCCCCATAGCTTTCCCTAACGCCACGGCTCTTATATCTTGCGAATTCTGTTTTTCCACCACACAAAACGCTTTATTTACCTGAGTGTTTACCGGCGTCGAGGTGCTAGGGGTGGCCTGAGGCGTGGAAGTACAAGCCCCCAGCGTAAGCACCAAAGTTGCCGCCCAGGTTAAAGCAGTCGAAACTTTCCAGATCCGCATAGAGAACTCTCCATCTAGTTGGCGTGTCGCATCGCGGTTTCCACCACGTTGAGCAGCAGATTAGCCCGGGTCATGGGACCGATTCCCCCCGGGTTTGGCGAGAGCCAGCCCGCTACCTTGTCAACGCCCTCTGCCACGTCACCCTCTAGGCGAGCCTTCCCGGTTTCTGGATTAACTGCACCACGGGAAACCCCCACATCCAGGACTGCTGCGCCCAGTTTAACCATCTCGGGTTTAATAATTCCCGCCGATCCCGCGCAGGCAACAATCACATCCGCTGCGCGCGTATGGACAGCTAAATCCCGGGTTCCGGTATGGCAACAGGTGACGGTGGCATTAATATTTTTGCGGGTCAGCATTAACGGCAGGGAACGTCCCACCGTGGTTCCCCGTCCCACTACGCACACTTGCGCGCCCTCTAACGGCACCTGGTAGTGCTGCAGCAGATCGATACAGGCTCTGGGGGTACAAGGCAGCGGGGAGGTTACCGGTTCTTTAACCCGCAGCACCAGCCTTCCTAAGTTCATGGGGTGTAGTCCGTCAGCATCTTTATCGGGATCGATCGCCTCCAACACCTGGTTAACGTCGACTTGGCGAGGCAGCGGCAGCTGCACAATATAGCCGGTACAAGCTGGATTTTCGTTGAGTTTTTCAATCTCGGCTAATACCTGGGCAGTCGAAACGGTATCTGGAAGTTCTACCCGAATCGACTCGATTCCTACCTCGGCACAGTCACGATGTTTACCGGCCACATAGGAGACCGAACCCGGGTCGCTTCCCACCAAAATAGTGCCGAGTCCCGGTTTAATCCCCTGTTTATGCAGGCTTTCAACTTGCTGACGCATTTCTTCTTTCAATTGCCGAGCCCGCGCCGCCCCATCCAGCAGCACCGCGTCCCCGCTCCAACCTTTACGCATTTCTTCTCCTTAGTTTGCGGAGCGGGCAGACCCTACCAGTCTGCCCGCTCCCCCATCGACTATTGATTGCGCTTTACGCTACCTGATTGAGCCCCACATACAACGGGAAACGTTTAATCAAAGCATTTACGCGCTCGCGATAACTGGACTTATCGACTTGCCCCTGGCAAGCATCTACCAGCACTCCGGCGATAATCTCCGCTACCTCGGTGAACTCTTTCTTCCCGAAACCGCGAGTAGCAAGCGCCGGGGTACCAATCCGCAGCCCGGATCCTACCCGCGGAGGACGCGGATCGAAAGGCACCGTATTGCGGTTAATGGTAATTCCGGCTTCATGCAGCAAATCTTCGCCCTGTTGCCCATCTAGCTGGGAGTTACGCAGATCCACCATCACCAGGTGCACATCGGTTCCTCCAGTCAGTAAGGAGATCCCGCATTCGGCCACATCTGGTTGAGTTAACCGCTTGGCCAGGATTTTAGCTCCCTCTAAAGTGCGTTTTTGCCGGTCTTTGAAATCGTCACTGCCAGCAATCTTCATGGCGACTGCTTTCGCCGCAACTACATGCATCAACGGACCTCCCTGCTGACCGGGGAAAACCGCGGAATTAATTTTCTTTCCGAGTTCCTTATCGCGCGACAAAATCATCCCGGAACGCGGCCCGCCCAAAGTCTTATGGACGGTCGTAGAAACCACATCGGAATACGGCACCGGGTTCGGGTGTAATCCCGCGGCTACCAGCCCCGCAAAGTGCGCCATATCTGTCCAGAGGTAGGCTCCAACCTCATCCGCGATTTCTCGGAAAGCTTTGAAGTCTTCCTGGCGAGGATACGCCGACCAGCCCGCGATAATAACTTTGGGACGATATTTCAAGGCCGCATCGCGCACCTGATCCATATCCACCCAGCTACTCTCTTTATCTACCTGGTAGGCGGTGGCGTTATAGAGCTGACCGGAGAAATTGATTTTCATACCGTGGGTAAGATGCCCGCCGTGATCTAACGCCAGCCCCATAATGGTGTCCCCCGGCTTAGCCAGTGCCGATAGCACTGCTGCGTTGGCTTGCGCACCCGAATGGGGCTGCACATTAGCGAACTCGGCGGAAAATACTTCCTTAGCGCGATCCCGTGCTAAGTTTTCGGCCACATCTACCGCCTCGCAGCCACCATAGTAACGCCGGCTCGGGTAGCCTTCCGCATATTTATTGGTGAGGACGGATCCTTGCGCCTGTAACACGGCGCGCGGCACAAAGTTTTCGGAAGCGATCATTTCCAAAGTGCCACGTTGCCGCTCTAGCTCTTGGTTTAGCACCGCTGCAATCTCGGGATCTACTTGCGATATGGATTGAATAAGAAGCTTGTCTCCCATTGAGTTTTCCTTATTTTCGTAGCGCCAAATCAGCCCAGGCGAGCGACTGATTGACCACTTGTTCCCCGGTGGTATCCCACCTACGCCAGTCACGGTTACGCCCTAAGTCTACCGTGACCGGGGGCGCTTTTACCTAAATATTTCCTGATATAAATGTCTGATTCCACATGCTGACTACCTAAAATGTCTGTCACTGCCCTAACTTATACTCCCTATGTGCTCTGATATCGAGCATAAAAGGTAAAACTTAGGAGAAATCTAATGAGCGAAACTCAAAAACCGATTAGCGGCACCCCGCATCGTGATAAATCCGATGAGGGCTACCGCAAAGGGTTAAAGTCTCGCCACATGCGCATGATTGCGCTGGGCGGGGCCATCGGGTCCGGCCTGTTTTATGGCGCATCTGGACGTATCGTTGACGGGGGACCGTCAGTTGCTATTGTTTACGCAATTTGCGGTGGGATTGCTTATTTAATGCTTCGCGCCCTCGGAGAACTTAGCCTTTACCGTCCCTCTTCCGGGGGATTTATTTCTCACGCTCGCGAGTTTATGGGCGAGCGTGGCGCCTATTTCACCGGATGGTTTGCCTTTATTACTTATTCTTCTGCTTTAATGGCGGATATCACTGCAATCGCTAACTATATGCATTATTGGAAGCCCTTCCAGATTGTCCCCTTGTGGGCGTGGGCTTTTATCGCCCTGGCATTAATGGTGATTGTCAATCTGGCCAGCGTAAAGTTTTTCGGAGAATTCGAGTTTTGGTTCGCGATGATTAAAGTCGTGGCGATTGTGGTCTTTATGATTTTGGCTGTAGTGGCGATTGTTTTCGGGATTTCCTTAACGGTGAATGGAAACAGCTACACTCCCGGCGTGCACGCGATCACCGAGCATGGAGGACTATTCCCCAAGGGCGCATTCACTATGGTGACCCTATCTTTAGGGATTTTGTTCGCCTATGGTGGCTCTGAATATTTGGGGGCTGCCGCCGGTGAGGCCGAGGATCCCCAAAAGGAAATGCCGCGGGCAGTCAACTCTATGATGTGGCGGATTCTGTTGTTCTACGTAGGGTGTATCGTGCTGTTTACTTTGCTGTTGCCTTATAACGTATATAACCGTAACGAGTCACCGTTTGTGACTTTCTTTAGTGGCATAGGTATTCCCGCTGCTGGTCACATCATGAATCTGGTGGTACTGCTGGCTGCTGCTAGCGCTATTAACGCGGAACTTTACACTTGTGGTCGAGGTCTGCGTTCTCTGGCTGTATCCGGGTCTGCCCCTCGTTTCTTGTCCGGTATGAACCGGAACGCGGTTCCCTATGCGGCTATTATCGCTGCTGGCACTATCGGTTTAGTGGGGGTTATGGTGAATTTGTTCTACCCCAATGAAGCCTTTGATGTGATTGCCAATATGGCGGGGATTGGGATCTGTGCCATGTGGGGATCAATCATGATTTCAAACATTTTGTTTGTGCGTCACTGTCGAAAGAATGGTCTGGAACGCCCCAAGTTCCATGTTCCTCTCGCGCCCTACTCTAACTACCTGGTATTAGCAGTTTTGGGGGCAATGATTGTGCTTATGTGGTTCGAGGGAGGACTGGGGCCAACCGCTATTATCGCTTTCGCGTGCGTAACCCTAGCCTTGGCTCTCGCCTGGCTAATAGTGCGTAAGCACGTTGATCATGACATGTTTACAGCTAGTTAAGCAGTAGCGCTTACGCGTTAATAGCTCAGAGAGATTTCAGAACCGGGCGTGGGGGAAAGTTTTATCCGAGCAGGCGCGGTGGGCATAAGAAATCGGGGAGAGACCTATTCTCTCCCCGATTTCTTGGGCGGGAGGAAAAACTTTCCCCCGCGCTCACAGATGCCAAACAGCTATAATCCTTCCCCGTGTTAATAACGTGTTAGCAGCGCAAGACACCGCTGGCAACGGGCGTGGGAAAAACACTCCGGGGACCCCGTGAGCCTCAACAAGTTCGGCTCAAGCCCCCTGTCGTATCTTTTCCCGCGCCCTCCTTAAGTGTTACGCTAGGAGAACTTGGCATTCTTAACGGACACGGACTTTCCATCCTTTGACCCCGCTCTTATGCAGGGATTTGTCTACGAAACATTCCGGATTTAAGGGCTCGCCGGCCTCCATTTCGGCTATTAGGAAAGCTACTACCGTCTCATAAGAGTTGGTACGTTCAAAAATAGCGCGTTGCCGCTGATAGCCGACACCTAGTTTCACCATCTCTAGGATTGACCAGAGTTCTTCCGCACATCCTAGGTCTTCGGCGGCGGGAGTCAGATTCTCGAGGCAAGTCGGCAAAGATTCGCTGAGTGGGGCTTCTTCCCCGTGTGCGTCCTCGATCAAGATGGCATCCATCCCGTAGCGGGCCGCCCGCCAGCGGTTCTCCCGCACGAACCAGTCGGGCAGTACCGGCAGTTCTTTACCGGAGTCTAGGTGCCGTGAAGCAGTCTCTACCAAGGATTGCGTAAGTGCCGCGCAGGCGGCGACCTCTTTAATAGTGGAAGAGGCGTCTGCTACTCGCGCTTCGATGGTGCCAAACTTAGGCGAGGGGCGGATATCCCAACGCACCTCGTCGAAGGAATCAATCACCCCGGTTTTTAACATCCCCGCGGTGAACTCTTCCAGTTGCTCCCAGGTTTCAAATTGATAAGGCTTGCCGGCGGTGGGTAACTGTTGGAATACCATTGCCCGATTGTCACAGTAGCCAGTGTCGACTCCCGCCCAATAGGGCGAAGAAGCGAATAACGCCTGCATATGACCAAGTTTGCTGGTTAAATAGTTTTGGATCGGCAAGACTTTGTCGCGGTCTTCTACCCCCACATGCACGTGGGTACCAAAAAGCAGCATCTGGCGTCCCCAATATTGAGTGCGATTAACCAGTTCTTCATAGCGTTTACTATCGGTAACCTGCTGATAGCTGGGGTTAGCGAAGGGGTGGGAACCGGCAGCTGCCAGCTCCACTCGCAGCGCGGAAGTAACCGGGCGTACCAGATTAATCCCCTCTTTCAGATCCATGATGCAATCACGAACCCTGTGGCGAGGACGGGATATTACTTCTACGGTATTAAGTAGCATCTCCCTATGCACCAGGGTGTCTTGGGGGTGCAGCCGCTCCACTTCCTCCATCACCGCGCTCGCGCATTGCCGCAGGTCAAAGGAGTCTTTATCAATTAGCTGTAGTTCCCATTCGATCCCAATGGTCGAACGCTCAGATTTTGAAAATTTGATACCCATCTGGTGTCTCCTAACGGCGGTAATGCTCAGTAAATGCGGATAACAACCGGTGCGAGCTGGTCACATCTTGACTCATGCAGCGGGCAATGACTGCTTCGCGTTCGGCGGCCGCATAGTAGGCGTCCCCATATTGGTCGATGCGGATCTGCATTCCCGCAGTAGTGATTTCCGGATGAAACTGGGTGCCATACAGATTATTTTGTAATCGAAGTAGCTGGTAACGACAGTGTTTCCCGCTGCCCAGCAAAGTTGCTCCCTCTGGTAGTTCCGCCAGGGAATCCCCGTGCCCAGTAAAACCGCGGATTACCGGATCTAGCTGCCCGGTTACCGGGTCTTGCTGCCCCTCCGCGGTTAAAGTGACTTCCACCGCCTGCAGGTCTTCCCCAGTGCGGTCAGTTAAAGTGGCACCAGCCGCCTGCCCCAACATTTGCAGTCCGTAGCACAGTCCCAGAGTGGGAAAGTCCTGGTCTAGCAGGTAATGCATGAATGGCATTAGCTGGGTATATAGCTGCCTTTGTGCGGGATCTTCGGTGCCAGTTGGCGGCTGCGCCCGAAAGGGAGATCCCGAAATAATGACTGCACTATACCCGCCCGCAATATTTAGGTCGTGCACCAGGTCAAGGTCAGTTTCTTCTGGCAGCAGGTAAGAATGTAGTTCCTGGCCAATCTTTAGTCCGGTGACCTCGGCAATGGTTTGCAGCTCGTCACGCGCTATTTTTCCGGCGGGACGGCATTGGATAAATAAAAACGGCAGCCTTTCTCGCATGGGTTATAGCTTACGGGTTAGCGCGCCATCCGTCACTCCAACCCCTTCAGGTTGCGAAGCAGTTCCGGAATATCATCCCGCACAGTTTCATAGACAACCGAAAGGTCAACATTGCCGTATTCGTGCACGATTCGGTTGCGAAGACCTTTCATAGCGCGCCAAGGGATAGATCGATGCTGCTGCTTAAAACTTTCCGTCAGTTTATTCGAATTTTCCGAAACTTGAATTAGGCGAAATAAGGTAGAGTCCACCAGAACCGCATTGTCTTCAAACTCTGCTTGCGAATAACCTTCCGTGTGCGCGATGACGAACTCTAGGTCGAGAATAATCTTGTTTAGGTAGTACTCATTTGTTTTGGGATTATCCATAGATTTTAATTCCGTCCCTCAGTATTTCGTTCACCAACTCGGGATTATCTTTAAGCTGCTCAAGTTTCAAAAGATCCACTTTCTTATTGAGCGCTTCCCGCAAGGATTCTGCCAAATCATAAAACTTAATGCCGGAAATATCTGTGGATATCAACAAATCCACATCACTTTGCGGTTTAGCTTTCCGCTTGGCATAGGATCCAAAGAGATAGCAGTACTCCACATCATAGGAGGCGAATACTTTTCGACAGATCTCCTCGATTTTTGCGATGGTGAGAATCCCATGTCCTTCATCGATGTATCCGTATCGCTCCAGTTTTTCCATCATGTACTGGTACTTTAAAGATTTTCTTTTCTTTTCTTCGTTCTCGTAATTTTGGTAGGTGCGAATCGGAATATCCAAGTAGGAGGCACATTCGACCTGAGTTAGTTTCTTCTGCCTACGGAGTTCCTTCAGGGTCACCCTCATCACCTCTCTTGGCCTATCTCACCAAAATCAAAAACACGCAACTATTTTACGCAATTCTTGCGTGTTTTTTCAATAGGAAATACGCAATTCTTGCGCGTTTTTCTTGCGTGTTTACCGTGGAGCTCCGTGTATACCTGCCAATCTAAGCAATTCGGAAGTCAGTTTAAGGCGCCTTTTGCCCAGGTGGGGGCGGGGGCAGTGACGGTTACGGTGGTACCGGGATTTCCTGGGTCGGGAAACTGCAGCTCTTGGGCGTGCAGGCACAGCTGGGGCTCAACATTTTCTGGGGCATCTGCAGGCAGGACTATCGGATAGAGGGGATCACCTACGAGGGGATACCCGAAATGCGCCAAGGTGGCGCGCAGCTGATGAGTAAAGCCGCTTTCTGGCTCTAACTGCCACAACAGTTCTTCTTCTGGCGCGTATCCCGGGTTGCCTGGGTTTGTGTTTCCCTCTCCCTCTGCCTTTTCTGTCTTTTCGGGGAGGGGGAATTTTCCGAGGACGAGGCCGCGGGTTCGGCTTTCACAACTCGCTACTTTTGAACCTATCGGGGGAGCTCCTATCGACACCGCCAGCGAGCCAGTTTCTTTAAACATAGGGAGCTGGAAATCAAAACTCTCCCCCACTTGGGGAGCCTCCCTTTCTTCCCCGCCGTCACCGCCACGGCTGCGCGCCAGGTAGGTTTTCTTTACCTGCCGGCGGTCAAATAGCTGTTGGTAACGCGCCCGATATTTCGGATCTAGGGTCAGTAACAAACATCCGGTAGTGAGGCGATCTAGGCGGTGCGCGGCGGTTATTTCATCGTTTCCGAATTGGCGGCGAGCGGCCACCACCACTGACCGGGTAACCCAAGAGCCGCGAGGAATAGTTGCGAGGCTAGCGGGTTTATTTACTACAATTGCCCCCTCACCCTCCCAAAGCACCTGCAACTTCGGTAAGGCAGCGCCCTCATCGGGAGCCGCTCGATGCAAATAGTAGCGCTGCCCCTCCAATAGCTTACTGTCTGGGGACAGGGCAATCCCCAATGGGGAAACCACATCCCCCGCCGCGAACGCTTTCGCCACAAAATCCGCAATCTCGGCGGTAGACAGCGATAGTTTGCGTTCCAGCTGAGCTTGCAACTGTCGCTCTAACGTTTCCTGACCGGGAGAAACGAACCCCACCGGATCGATTCCGCCCCGCGCCGGCGGACGCGTCCCCGCCCTTCGCTTGCTACGTCTTCCCACCGTTCCTCCACCTATTTACTATTTCCTGGCACCCTGATTTATTACTTTCTATCTGAGCTTCGAAAATGAAAATAGCAGAATATTTAATCCAATACCCCAAAAATCTAAACCACTAGTTACCATGAGGATATCCCGCTCACAGGAGAATGATCATGCGAAGCAGCTTTGACTATTTTGAACAGCAATTTCCTTCTATCACGAACTTTGGACGGCTAGCGGAATCCTATGCGGAAGATGATCCTAGTGCTTCGATTTGGAAAAGCGGCTTAATCGCCGAGTCCATCGTTTCAATGATTTACAAATATGACCACATACCTGAACCCACAGACCGTACTGCTGTTACCCGCATAAACTTTCTCAAATGGAAAAAGCTTCTTCCCAATGATATTGCAAACCTCCTGCATAATGTGCGAAGGGCAAGAAATAAAGCTGCACATACCGGAGAGGGAACCACCGAAAAAGCAAAGAGAATTTTGCCAGCTATCTATTCGCTTTCTGTTTGGTTTGCTAATACTTACGGTAATTTTCAAGACCCGTTTCCTAAATATCAACCACCAGCAGCCCCTCCTACAGAACAACTGCAGGCTTTGGAGGCAAAAGAGGAAGAGCTAGCAAAACATGATGAAATTCGGGCGGAGCAGGCGCCCACAGTCGCCAAGTCTGACCGCATTAAGCGCAGCGAATCTGCAAACAATCAACGCCCAAGGTCTGAGGAAGAGACCCGGCTAATTATTGATGCCCAGCTTACGCAAGTAGGCTGGGAAGCCGACACCGCCAACTTACGCTACTCAAAGGGAACTAGACCTCAAAAAGGTCGAAACCTGGCTATTGCCGAGTGGCCCACGGATTCTAAAGTTGGAAGGAACGGGCGAGCCGACTATGCCCTCTTTGTCGGCGAAGAACTAGTCGGGATCATCGAGGCAAAAGCTGAATCTGAAAACATCCCCTCTGTCCTTGACTATCAGGCCAAAGACTATGCTTGTCAGATCAGAAAGGAAGACCAGCATTACACGATTGGACGCTGGGGAGATTTCTTTGTTCCGTTCATTTTTGCGACCAATGGCAGACCCTATCTTAAACAGTTTGAAACCAAGTCCGGCATTTGGTTCCGTGATGTCCGCGAACCAGAAAATAATCCCTACGCGTTGCCAGGATGGCCGCGTCCGGAGGGACTCAAAGATAAGCTCGACCACGATAAGAAAGCTGCCGAGGAAAAGCTAACAAGTTTTAGTGACCAGATGCTTACTGACCCTAACGGCCTTAACCTGCGAAACTACCAGGTAGACGCGATTCACGCTGCAGAGGACGCGGTTGACAGCGGTAAAACTACTGCTTTACTGGCGATGGCAACCGGAACCGGCAAGACCCGCACCGTCTTGGGTATGATTTACAGATTCCTCAAGTCTGAACGATTCCGCAGAATCTTGTTCCTGGTGGATAGAAATGCACTCGGAGTGCAAGCTACGGATGCTTTCAAGGACGTGAAACTTGAAGAACTCATGACCCTTGACAAGCTCTATAACGTGCAAGGATTAGGGGATAGTGATTTCGAGAAGGAAACCAAGGTTCGGGTTTCCACTGTCCAGAGCATGGTGAGGCAGGTTTTTTATTCTGGTGGCAGCCCCTGCCCTGCGGTCACCGACTATGACCTGATTATTGTTGATGAGGCGCATAGGGGATATCTCCTTGATAAAGAAATGACCAATGAAGAGGCACAATATCGCGATCAATATGAATATCAGTCAGCTTATAGAAGCCTAATCGAGTATTTTGATGCCGTGAAAATTGCGCTAACTGCCACTCCTGCTTTGCACACTACCGAAATTTTTGGTCAACCGGTCTATAGCTACAGCTACCGCGAAGCAGTTATGGATGGCTGGTTGGTGGATCATGACGCACCGCACCGCTTAACTACCCAGTTATCGACTGAGGGAATCCAATTTAGGAAAGGGGAAACCCTTCCGCTTTTCGATGTGGCCACCGGCGAAATTACTAATAGTGAGCAACTAAAAGACGAGGTTAACTTTGAAATAGAGCAGTTCAACAAGCAAGTTATCACCAAAGAGTTTAACCGCACAGTTTTGGAAGAAATTGCTCAAGACCTTGACCCTAGCTCCCCGGAAGAAACCGGCAAAACCCTGATCTATGCAGTTGACGACTCTCATGCAGATATGCTTGTTGACCTGCTTAAAGAGATATTTTCCTCTATGGGGGTTGACTCCGATGCGATTATGAAAATAACTGGCAGCGTAGCGGGGGGAAACAGACGGAAAATCGAGGAGGCGATTAGGAGATTTAAGAATGAATCTTACCCCTCGATTGTTGTCACCGTTGATTTGCTTACTACCGGCATCGATGTTCCTGCTATCACCACTCTAGTTTTTCTGAGACGCGTAAAATCCCGCATACTGTTCGAACAAATGCTGGGTAGGGCTAGCCGACTTTGTCCTGAGATTGCGAAAGAAAAATTTGAAATCTATGACCCCGTTGGCGTTTATGAAGCACTTGAAGCTATCAACACTATGAAACCGGTAGTCGCTAATCCCAATACTCGTTTCGCCGATCTTATCGAAGGTATAGATAATGCCTCTGACGAAAATTCGGTGAAAGCAATTATCGATAAAGTTATCGCAAAAATTCAGCGAAAAAAAACTCATATTACGGGCAAAGTCGCTGATCAAGTGCAAGCACTTTCTGGGCTAGAGTCTGTAGACAAGATTATTGAGACCCTTAAAGGGTCCCGCCCGGCTGATGCTGCGGCTTGGGTTAAAGACCATGGGGAACTATTTAATTACCTTGATGAAACCAACTTTGGCAAACCAAGGAAACTGGTAATTTCCCATAAAGAGGACAAGCTGCTTGAACACACTCGTGATTACGGGAAGGCAGATAACCCGAAAGATTATCTTGACGAGTTCACCCAGTTTCTTGCCACTCACCGTGAAGATATAGCCATCCTGAAAACTATTTGCACCCGTCCCGCTGACCTCACCCGCGAGGAGCTTAAGTCTTTCAAATTGCTACTTGACCGTGAAGGGTTTACGGAAGCTCAACTCTCTCGGGCTGTTTCGCAGATGTCTAATCAGGAAATAACTGCCGATATTATTTCTTTGGTACGCCGCTACTCCATCGGGTCTCCTCTGGTGAGCCATCAAGAGCGGGTTCGCCGGGCAGTGGAAAAAATTAAAAACCACCACTCTTTAAATAAAATTCAGCTTGGCTGGCTGGATCGCATCGAGCAATACCTCGAGAATGAACCAATCATCAGCCCACAAACCTTAGATAGTGATAGTCGCTTCCGCCAGCGGGGAGGTTTAAAGAAAGCTAATCTGGTTTTCGGAGATAAGGTCGACGAAATAATTCACGAACTCAACACTTACCTGTACGAAGATCAAAAGGAAATCGCATGAACAACCAGCAGATTGTGGCTAAACTATGGAATCTTTGTGATGTGCTCCGTGATGACGGAATCACCTATCACCAGTATGTCACCGAACTTACCTACATTCTGTTCCTCAAAATGGCGAAAGAAACCGGGGCAGAAAAAGATATCCCGGAACAGTATCGTTGGGATCAACTTTGCGCCAAGAGCGGTATTGAACTTAAACGTTTCTATCGCGATCTCCTGCGATACCTGGGTGAGGAAACTCGGGGACGTATCCAAGAAATTTTTGCGGGTGCCGCTACAAATATTGATGAACCCAAGAATCTCGAAAAAATCATTAAGTCTATTGATGCGCTTGACTGGTTTTCTGCCCGCGAAGAAGGGCTCGGTAATCTTTACGAGGGCTTACTAGAGAAAAACGCTAATGAAAAGAAATCCGGGGCAGGGCAATACTTCACTCCCCGAGTTTTGATTGACGTGATGGTGCGGTTAATTGATCCGAAGCCTGGCGAGTTATGTAATGACCCTGCTTGTGGCACTTTTGGTTTTATGATTGCTGCCTCGGCTCATGTCCGTAAAGCAACCGATGATTTCTTTGATTTGAGTGAAGATGAAGCCCGCTTCGAGATTCAGGAAGCTTTTAGCGGGGTGGAACTGGTGCATGATACTCAGAGGTTGGCGTTAATGAACGCTATGCTTCACGGGGTAGAGGGGCCGATACATTTAAACGACACCCTGTCACCATTTGGTAAAAATCTCCGAGATTTCGATGTGGTTCTCACCAATCCTCCTTTCGGGACTAAGAAAGGCGGGGAACGGGCTACTCGTGACGATCTTACTTTCCCCACTTCGAATAAGCAGCTGAATTTCTTGCAGCATATATATCGCAGCCTTAAACGTGATGGAAGAGCCGCCGTGGTTCTGCCCGATAACGTGCTTTTTGCTGGTGGTGAAGGTAAACGTATCCGTGAGGATTTCATGGATAAATGTAACCTCCATACTATTCTTCGTTTACCTACCGGGATTTTTTATGCGCAAGGGGTGAAAACAAATGTGCTCTTCTTTGACCGGGGACAAACCGAAAAGGGTAATACCACCGGCGTTTGGTACTACGATCTTCGTAATGAGATGCCGTCTTTCGGTAAACGAACCCCGCTAACTACCGCGCATTTTTCCGATTTTGAGACCGCCTATACGGCAGAGGATCGTTCCACAGTGAAAGATAAGCGGCTCAGCTATTTCTCTCGTAAGGAAATCCGTGATGCCGGGGATTCCCTGGATCTGGGGTTGATGCAACCAGAAATGGAAACCATAGATTGGGAAACCTATGACCCTGCCGAGCAAGCCAACGAAGCTGCCGACCTTCTCGCAGAAGCTAGCGACCTGTTGCGTTCCTTAGCCAAGGATCTCACCCTAGCCAAGGGGGAATAATGGCAAAAGCAAAAAAGATACCCCTGATTGAAGACTTTAACCATATCCCCGTAGAATCCCTGGTTCCGGAGGAAGAGCAGCCATATCCCCTACCCGAGCATTGGAAGTGGGTGCGGCTGGGGACAACTGTAAAAAATATTACCGTCAAAACAGAATCGTTTGATGCCGCTGATAAATACCTTGGGCTGGAGGACTTAAACACTGGGGGTGGCATTTTACGAATTTCTGACACGCACGACCTAAAAAGCGCCAAGACCGTTTTCCAATACGGTGATGTCCTGTATGGAAAACTCCGCCCGTATCTTAACAAGCACGCTGTCGCTAGTTTTTCAGGAGTATGTTCAACTGACATATTGGCGCTGCGCCCAGAGAAAATAATTGACGCGGCTTATTTAGATTTCTGGCTTTCAACACCATTTTTCCTAAATGCGGCAATAACTAATTCAAAGGGAGTTAATCTACCCAGGGTTTCTTTTAATAGTATTGCGCAATACCCATTCCCACTGCCTCCAATTGAAGAGCAGAAACAGATTGTCGCTTATCTTGACGAGAAACTTGGGAAGATTGATAGCGTTCACGACAAACTCCAAGACTTCCTGGATCACGCAGCCCAACGCAAAGATAACCTCATCCAAGCCGGAGTAACCGGTCACCTGACAGAAAAGTGGCGAGAAAAAAACCAGGATTGCTCACGAACGATGTTCACAAATGAGGAGCTACAGCAAGTTTCAGTCCCTGAAACGTGGAAGTGGCTACCCCTGGGTGATGTAGCCACGATACTAAATGGCGATCGAGGAAAGAATTATGCAGGTCGCTCTACTTGGATTGATTCCGGGATCCCCTTTGTAAATGCAGGAACTCTACAAAACTCCGTACTAACTGAAGAGGGAATGAATTATATCTCTAAGGAGACGTATTCTAAGCTAAACGGTGGAAAACTAAGACCTGGCGATATTTTATTCTGCCTGCGAGGTTCGTTGGGAAAGTGTGCCTTGAATACCTCATACCAAGAGGGGGCAATCGGTTCTTCAATTGCAATTATACGAAGTGGAGATAGCGCTAATCCCAGGTTTAGTTTTTATTATTTCCTCTCACCTATTTCACAGATTATGATTGACGAGTTCGATAACGGGTCAGCCCAACCCAACCTATCCGCAAAGAGCCTTAAACTGTTCAAAGTTCCACTCCCACCTTTGGGTGAGCAGAAAGAAATTGCGCGAATTCTGGACGAACAACTTGAACGTATTGAGAGAACAGACAAACTGGTTGCAGAAGTGCTGGAACGTTTAGACACTATGAAGCAACAAATAGTTTCTGCCGCGTTGGCGGGACGACTCTCTCTGCAAGTATCCTAGGCGCCACTAAAACCTTCTCGCTTATGGATAGTTGCTTTGGGCTCTATTTCCTTCTTCAATTGCTTTATTGGTGTAACTACCTGTGGGTTTTCTAGGTCAAAATATTCGAGGACGTCCTCACCGTCGTCGAATTTTTTATCGATCTGCTCGGCGGTCAAGGTATCAAATGCTTTACTCATAAATCTCTATCTCCTTCTGCCTGGCGCGCCGCACCGAAACTATCCTCACGTGCGAATCGCCTTTGCACACGAAACGCCAACAACCAAACCCCACCTGAAACACCTTGCGGCAAACGTAAAACCGCTCCGCGGCTTCACATACCGCTGCGTCAAAAATGCCCACAAGCGCAAGCGCTTGGGGCATACACCCAACACCAAAACCCCACCTGAAATACCTTGCGGTATTAGTAAAACCGCTCCGCGGCTTTACATACCGCTGCGTCAAAAATGCCCACAAGCGCAAGCGCTTGGGGCATTTTTTCCTTGCGGTAGCGGTGGGATTTGAACCCACGGTGGGTTGCCCCACACAGCATTTCGAGTGCTGCACCTTCGGCCGCTCGGACACGCTACCAGGTAATTCTATTCAGTTGTTGGTGTGGTTACTCGCGGCCGAAGGCACCGTAGGTACCTGAGGCGTAAAGCGAGGAAACGCCACCTATTCATTGGTTACGGAATCTCGCGGCCGAAGGCACCGAAGGTACCTGAGGCGCAAAGCGAAGAAACGCCACCTATTTATTGGTTGCGGGATCTCGCGAAGCGCGAGGAACCGCTACCAAATGCTGTATTAACAGACCTTCAAAAGTTTAGCGGATTTATCCGCCAGAACTAAACTTTGGGCGCGAAATGTGATCACTCCCGCGGCTAGTCCCTTCGCGTCGTCGCCGTGGCAAAACAATCACCGCCGCGTAACCACGCCAAACCTCGCTAAACAGAGCAGAGCCGCCAGCACGCTGCCTCGCAACCGTGCTATACAACTCCGAACGCTACTACTGATCTACAATCCCGTATAAACGGTCACCGGCATCGCCCAGACCAGGGCGAATATAAGCCTGCGGGGTAAGCCCCTCATCGAGCGCCGCCACCACCACGGTAACATCTGCCCGCTGACCGATATGTTCTTCTACGTGCTTAACCCCTTCGGGAGCTGCCACCAGGCAGATACAGGTAACATCCCGGGCGCCTCGCTCCAGAGCGTAATCTATTGCGGCCACCAGGGTGCCGCCGGTTGCCAGCATGGGATCGACCAGGAATACTTGCCGGTCAGTTAAATCTTGGGGCAGACGATTCGCATAGGTTTCGATCGCCAAAGTTTCTTCGTCCCGTTTCATCCCCAGGAAACCGACCTCTGCGGTCGGCAGTAAGGCAGTCATACCAGACAGCATCCCTAACCCGGCACGCAGAATCGGAATCACGATCGGGCGAGGCGTCGAGATTACCGCGCCTTCCATGGGCTGAATCGGGGTTTCGATTTGCTTGGGAGTTACCCGCACGTGCCGAGTGGCTTCATAAGCGAGCAAGGTAACCAGTTCATCAACCAGTTGCCGAAACACCGAAGAGGGGGTGTCTTTATCTCGCAGAATGGTCAGTTTATGTTTCACCAGCGGATGGTCAATGACTTTAAATTCCATACTTTAAAACTAGCTTGTTTTCCCTTCGCCTGCCTACTCTTTACCGCTCCTTCCCTAAAAATATTCTTCCCGTTTTACCTCCACACAGCGCACCCCTGATCTACGCTAAGAATTACCGCCAAGCCAGGAGATACCGATGAATCAAAGCGAACATGGGATTAGTGAAGCTGACGAAATCAAGGTACAGAAAATCCCTAATAAAGTTTATGAGGCCGAGCTTTACCGCTTACAGGGCGAACTCGGAAAGCTGCAAACGTGGGTGAAAGCTACCGGTGCCCGGATCGTAGTTATTTTTGAGGGACGCGACGCGGCCGGTAAAGGCGGCACCATTAAACGAATGACCGAATACCTTTCCCCGCGGGTTGCCCGGATTGTGGCGCTACCTAAACCGACAGAGCGGCAAGAAACTCAATGGTATTTCCAGCGTTATATCGAGCATCTGCCCGCAGCCGGCGAAATCGTCCTCTTCGATCGTTCCTGGTACAACCGGGCCGGGGTAGAAAAAGTGATGGGATTTGCCCGCCCTGACCAGGTGCAACTGTTTATGCGGCAATGCCCCATCTTTGAACAAATGTTAGTCGAGGACGGTATTTACCTGCGTAAATATTGGTTCAGTGTGTCAGATAAAGTACAGTACAAGCGTTTCAAATCTCGCCTCGGTGATCCGTTACGCCAATGGAAACTCTCCCCCATGGATTTAGAATCCATCACTCGCTGGGAAGATTACTCGCGTGCCAAGGACGACATGATGGTACATACGGACACTTCGGTGGCGCCTTGGCATCATGTGCTTTCTGACTCTAAGAAGCAGGCGCGGTTGAATATGATTCATCATTTCCTCAGCTCTATCCCCTATACGGAGATTCAAAGCGATGCGGAGCCGATCAAGTTGCCTCCGCGCCCTAACTCCAGTGGTTATATCCGTCCTTCGGTGGCGGTTTCCAAGTATGTTCCTGATTTTGCGGGCGAGGTTGCCAAAAAACACAAGAAAAAGAAGCTTGCGGGCACTGAGGAAGACCTCAAGAAGTATCGTGATAACGAAAATTGATTTCCAACCCTTGGGCGTTTGGGTCACCTCTATCCACCCCGGGCGAGTCGATACCGATATGCAACACGTTTTGCAAGAGAACGCTGACTATTATGATCCCGCCGATCACATGACCGTGGATTCAATCGCCAGAGCGGTTCGTTTCGCTATTGATTCTCCAGAAAACGCTATGGTGGAAATGGTATCGATTCGCCCGGTGCGGCAGGTGCGGCGCTAAGCGTTCTGCGCGGCGATCAGGTTTTCTGCCCCGAGGCGGATACCTTCTAGCTGGTCGTAGGCGGCATCCTCATGCTCGATGTTGATGTTCATTTCCGGATCGATCTTGGCAATCGCGGCTAGGAACTCGCTCCACCAAGGCACGTCGTGACCTTCACCGATGGCAACGAAGCGCCAGGCGGGATCAGAAGGCCAGGACGAGCAGTAGTGATCCATCCCTACGGGGGTGCGCGCGGATTCGTCCTCGGGAACCGGCCCGAAGGAAGGATCGAGTACCCCGCGAGTGGCTACCCCTGGCTCAATCTTGGTGTCTTTGGCGTGCACGTGCACGATCTTGTCACCGAGCAGTTCGATCGACTTCATAATGTCCATCCCCTGCCACATCAGGTGGGAAGGATCCATATTTACCCCAATGTTCTTGAAGCCGCCGACCCGTTCGTCAAACTCAAGGAACTGGGTGGGGGTGAACACGGTGTTGGTGGGATGCAGTTCCCAAGCCAGTTTCACTCCCGCATCTTGGGCGCGCAGATCCATTTCTTTCCAGAATTTCTCTAGCACCCCGTACTGGTATTCCAGGACTTCTAACTGTTCGCCGTTCCAGGGGTTAACTACCCATGCCGGATATTTGGCGTCCGGGTCGGTGCCGGGCAGCCCGGACATACATACGATTTCTTTGATCCCAAGTTTTCCGGCCAGTTCGATGGCGCGTTTGAGGTCATAGGTGTGGCGCGGCCCCACATCGGGCAGGGGGTCTAGCACATTCCCAGAGGTATTCAGTCCGGCCAGCCGCATTCCTTTTTCTTCGAAAATGCCCAGGTAGTCTTCACGAGCGGTTTTTGAACCGATGAGCAGGTCAACCGGGCAGTGCGGGGAGGGAATGAAGCCCCCCACGTTTACTTCCGCGCCGGTTAGCCCGAAGGATTTCAAATGATCGAGCGCCTCGGGCAGAGTGAAGTTGTGTAGACAGGCGGTGTAAGCACCAAGATTCATAGCCATGGTTTTTTCCTTTTCGTGATTTTGGTTATTTGATTTCCATTTCGGCGCCACCGTTGGCTGCGCATTTGGCAATAGTGTCGAGGATCCGCATGGAGCGGTATCCATAGGCAAAGTCCGGCGTGGGAGGCAATCCGTCATTAACCCCGGCTACCTGCTCTAAGAAGGCGTGAGCCTGGTACACGAACTGCTGGATTTGGGTGACCCCTACTCCCCCGAAGTCCATCGAGGATCCACCCTTGAAGTAGGGAAAATCAGGGTTAACGAGGACGCGGCGCGGGCCGCCTAACCCGTCAGGAGCACTCTGGTCATCAACCATGATTTCCCCGGCGCGCGCCATATCGAAGGAGACCATTCCTTTGGTGCCATTAACGGTGATTTGCATGGAGTTCGGGGATCCGAACGCTACCCGGGAAACAGAGAAAGTCCCAATAATGCCATTTTCAAATTTAAGAGTACAGGTGGCAACATCATCGTTTTCTACAGTTTCAGTTGCTTCGGCCTGTGAGGACGCGCCGCGCCCTCCTGCTACTCCTTCTAGAGCCGGGGGACGCTTCTTGATCACGGTGGAAAGCTGGGCGCCAGCGACCGCCTTTAGAGGACCACAGATAAATTCTGAGGTATCAACTAGATGGCTGCCCACATCTCCGAGAGCACCCGAACCCATCGACCCCTTATAGCGCCAAGCAATCGGAGTGTTCGGGTCACAGCCGTAATCGCACCAGTAACGCGCGTCAAAATACGTGATTTCTCCCAGCTGTCCGCTTTGCACCATTTCCGCAATTTTTGCCAGTCCGGGATTGCGGCGATAGCAGTATCCCAGACCGGTTACTACTTTGTCGGTTGCCCCGAACTCTGCCATCGCTTTAGCGTCCTCTAAGTTGTCGGTAAGGGGTTTTTCACACAGGACATGCTTGCCCGCTTTCACCAGCGCCTCGGCCATTTCACGGTGCAACTTGTTGCCCACCACAATCGAGACAATGTCGATATCGGGGTCATCTACAATGTCTTTCCAGTTGTCAGTGGCTTTTTCATACCCGTAGTCACGGGCGGCAGCCTCCGCGAAAGGAAGATAGGCATCCGCGATAGTAGCTAGGCGAAGCCGCGGTAAGTCTGAGGCAAACACAGTGTTGACTTGCCGCCAACCATCTGCGTGGGTTCGCCCGGCCATACCCGCGCCGATCACCGCCACCGATAGAGTTTCTTTAGTCATTTTTTCTCCTCTTTGAGTTTTCTAGTGTCTTGATTCCTGGCGAAAGCGCCCCCGCAAACCAGTGTTAACACGCGTTAACTACTATCCATAGTAAAGGACTTTTTTCCACAAATCAAGGCCTATTTTCAAATATTTTTCGAAGCCTTCTAAAATCTAGGTTCTGCGCTTCTAGCAGCCGAGATTCTTAACTGCACCATCAAGTCACCCCTATTTTTTTCGCGTGTTATTTATACTTGGGCTATGAGTTTTCGCCCTACGCAAGCAGATGTAGCCCGCAAGGCGGGAGTATCACGCGGATTAGTTTCCTTGGCGCTATCTGATTCCCCGCGGGTTAATGCGGAAACTAAGGCCAACATTCTGCGCGTTGCCTCGGAAATGGGATACGTACGCAATCAAAATGCCGCGTTCTTATCGACCTCCGGAACCGATCTTCTCGGGGTAATCCTGCCTGACTTGCAAAATCCTTTTTTCGAAGAGGTCGAGGATGCGCTGCGCCTCGCTGCAGAAGAAAACAAACTTTTATCTTTGGTTTCAACTGCACGTCAGGATCCGGAAAAAGAATGGAACCTGATAAACCGCTACCAGGAGATGCAGACTATCGGGGTCATCCTGATCTCCCCTGCCTCCTCCCAAGAGCGCCTGGCGCACCTGTCTGAAACCTTCCCCCTAGCGGTGCTGGGGTTAAAGTACGTGGCAGGAAAAATAGACTCTATCCATATGGACGAGGAAGCAGCAGCCCGGCTAGCGATCACTCACCTAGCCGAGTGTGGATACGACCGTATCTTTTCTTTATCCAGTCCGGAAAGCGTTGATCAGGCGGTAGTGACCCGCCGCAAAGTGCAGCGAGAGGCCTTTGAGAGCCTCCGCAAAAAGAGACAGAATTTCCCAGGGTTTCAGGCTCTGGTACCAGATCTGGAACCGGGTGAACAGATTCGGCAATGCCTGGAAGGATCGGTGGCAAAGCGGCCAGCGTTTATTGCCCACAATAATCTGATAGCTATCGAAGCTTGTACCGCGCTGCGCGCCCTCGGGATGGAACCGGGTAAAGACTGTGGATTAATCACCTATGACGACACCTACTTGGGACAGCTAGAGGAATTCTCTATCACTGCTATCGACCAACATGCGGATCAGTTGGGTGAACAAGCCGTTGCCGCCTTGGCTAAGCGCTACGCTGCCCCGGGCGAGCCCGGACAAGAAATCGCGATTCGTCCCTCTTTACTGCAGCGCGCCACCACCTGTAAAAAGTAGCGCTAAGCGATTCTGAAGCCCACAGTCCGAGTTCCGCGCTCTCCGATTACAAAAAGAAACGTACCCTGATGAGGACATCGCGCTCAGCCCCGCTCTCGCGAGAAGCTATCTCTCGCTACATTACCGTGAAAGTGCTGCGCCGATCCCCCGCTCCCGGAAGAACCTAGCGCTCGCCCTCGTAAATTTGGAAATAAACACGAATAATAAAAACCCTGGCCTGCCAGCGAACTAACGAATAGTTTGCCGACAGGCCAGGGCGATAGCTGGGTATATAGCTATTACTTGGAGTACTTAGCCTCCAGGTTCTGTTCCACCTCTTCCAAGGTGTAAATCTTGGTTTCCGGAACGAACTTAATGTAGAAGCACAACGCAATCACGTTGATGATTCCGAAGACCAAGTAGGTACCGGAACCACCCAGGTTCTCGATCATCCAGGGGAAAGTTCCCGCAACAATCGCGTTGAAAATCCACAGCGCGCAAACCGAGATTCCCTGCGAAACCCCGCGGATCTTCGCCGGGAAGATTTCGGACAGCAGCACCCAGTGAATGGTTCCCGACTGCTTAATGAACAGGAATACCGACACCAAAATCAGCACCAACCACGGCAAGAAGTTGGGAATATCGCTGGCCACGTTGCCGTGGGCATCCATATGGGGCTCAATACCCCAGTAGAACACTCCGGCCAATACCAATAGGGAAATCGCGACCCCGGTTTCTTGGTAGATACCTACGGTACGGCGATAGAGTTTTGCAATCAGCAAGAAGCCCACTGCGGATCCAACTGCGGAGAAAGTACCGGTTACCACGTTGAGCATAATGCCTTGACCAGTATCAAAACCGGCGGCGGTTAGAATCTTGGGCATGTACCACATAGCGGTATTAATCCCGGTGGTCTGGTCGAAGATCCCCAGGAACACCCCGATGATTAGTACTTTACGTGTCCAGGGAGTGCTCCAAATCCGGGAGAAGCTCCACTGTTCTTCTTCCTCTTCTTTACGGTGCAGTTCGATCATTTCGTTGGTTTCGAACTCTACTTCTTCATCGGTGTCACGCACGCGTTTCAAAGCACCAATGGCTTCATAGTAACGCTGGTTAGCTGCATACCAACGCGGAGATTCCGGCATGACCCGCATACCTACCCATAGGCAGATGGCGGGAATAGTAGCGATTACCAACATCCAACGCCAGGCGTTACCGTTACCGCCAGAGAGCACCATAGTCTCGCGGACGGTATCCGAGAGGCCAGACAGGCAGTCCCAAGTGTAGGTGCCACCGGCCTGCACGGCCTTACCGGCATCCGGGGATCCCTTAGGGCAAACAGCGCCCGCGCTAATGGCTTTCACGGTTGCTTCGGGAGCGTTATGCGCCTGCGAGAGGGCGGCGTTACAAATATAGGCAACTAGCTGCCCAAACACGATCATGAACTGATCTACTGCTACTAGCGGACCGCGGATTCGTTTCGGCGCAGTTTCCGCTAGATAAAGCGGAACCGAAGAGGATGCGCCGCCTACTGCCCAACCGAGAATGAAGCGGAAGGGGTAAATCACCCATACGTTGGGGCTGAAAGTACAACCCAAGGTACCAACCAGGAAGATGACCGCCAAGACCATAATGTTGGTGCGGCGCCCGATCCGGTCAGTGAGCCACCCGCCGATTAAGGCACCGAAGGCTGCACCGATGGCGAGCATGGCGTTGACCCAACCCTCGTGCAGGGCATCTAGCCCCAGCCCTCCGGCCACATTGTCCATATACATATAGGGCAAAGCGCCGGCGATTACTCCGGTGTCATACCCAAATAGCAGCGACCCGAAAGTGGCGGTAGCAGCTAAAATTATGGTGCCGCGATGCGGCCCGGACATGGGGGTCTTGGCCACCATCTCTTTAACTTTTTCGGGAGAGGGTGGGGTTGCCAGCTTCTCCTTATAAGCATCATTGCTCATATTATGTTTTCTCCTTTAAGAGCGATCTAGGTTATTTGTAGAACTCGGGCTGTTCAATTAATTCCACGGAGACCAGTTTGGACTCCCGTGATTCTAAGGATTCCAGGGCGGCATCCACTACGCAGGTGGCAGCGTAGCCGTCCCAAGAGCTGGAGCCGGTGTGGCGATCCTCGCTGGCGGCATTAATCCACTGCTGCACCTCGCGGTTGAAGGCATCGTGGAAACGGTCGATATGGGACTGGCAGATGGCGTTGGCGCGTTCTTGGCTAGAGCGCACATATACTTTTTCTTGATCCCCCAGGTAGGCGGTACCCTGCTCCATTACCGCTTCGCACTGAATGTCGTAGCCGTAGCCGATGTTGACGTTTACTTCGTCATCAATCCGGATCCCGGATTCGGTGTACATGACCACTACGATCGGGTCGGTCAGGTGCTCAAACTTGTAGCTGGTGGAGCGGGGAATATCTACCCGCACGTTCACGATTTCTTCACCGGTTAGCCAGCGGCAAGTATCGATTTCGTGAATGGCGGTGTCATCAATCGCCATAGAAGACAGGTAGTTTTCCGGAACGGTGGGGTTACGGTGACGGCAGTGCACCATGGTGGTTTCGCCCAACTCTTTGGAGTCCATCTTGGCTTTTAAGATGCCATAAGACTGGTCGAAGCGACGCATGAACCCGACGGTTACTAGTTTCTTCCCGGCTTTTTGTTCGGCCTCCATAATTTCGCGGCAGTCTTCTGCCGTGGTTGCCAGCGGCTTTTCGCAAAGCACGTATTTTCCGGCCTCAATCGCCCGGATTACATCGGGCTTGTGTACCCGACCGAAGGTGGCGATCAGGACGGCATCTACGTTGGGATCCACGATTAGTTCTTCGCCGGAGCCGTAGGCTTTGCCGCCAACTTTGTCCGCTACTTCTTTCGCGGCATCTAGGTTTAGATCGGCGACCGCTACAATTTTGCCGCCGGTCAGTTCGTTTTCGATCCGTTCCACGTGAGCACGTCCCATGCCCCCCGCACCGATCAAGCCAATATTTAATGTCATTTTTCTCCCCTATGAGTGATTTGCCTGGCGGCCTCAGTGCGCCCAGGCGCGACTTCACAGCCGCTGAATGGAGATGCCGGCGGGAGCGGAATAATCACTCCGCTCCCGCGGCATCAGGTAAGTGATGGATAGTTACTTCAGACCTAGTCCGCAGCTGGCCAGGTATTCCCGCATGTTGATGGCGTTATGCTTCGGGAATGAGGGCTCGCACGGGTAGCAGTCCTGCTCGCAAATGCAGTAGATTTCGCGATCTAGTTCCGCGAGCGCGTCCACGAACTCATGCATTTCCGGCAGTCCCTTCGGAGGACATACCGATGCGCCCTTAGCCACGGCCTCGCCGAAAGGCCAGTCCTTTTCGTGCGCTTCTTTGGTGATGGCTTCATCGAAAGCCTTGATGTGTACATAGGTGATCCGCTCCGGGTATTTCTTGATCAGTTCTACCGGGTCGCCGCCGCCGTAAACCACGTGGCCGGAATCCAGGCAGAGGTTTACATACTTGGGGTCAGTCGCGTCAAAGATACGCGCGATTTCCTCGGGAGTTTCGATATGGGAATCTCCGTGGGGGTGCAGCACCATCTTCAAGCCGTATTCATCCAGCAGCATTTGCCCGAGAGCGTTGGCGTGCTCTACATAAAGCTTCCAGGCATCATCGGATAGGACGCGGTCATCTGTCCATTCCCAGGTCTTGTCATCGCGGTATAGCGGAGGGAGGTGCACGATGTATTCGGCGCCGACTGCCGCGTGGGTTTCGGCGATGGCGCGGAAGGTTTTCAAAGTTTCCGGCCAGGCTTCGGCCTTGTGGAGAATCCCCCAGCCAGTGCCGGCGACTACCTTCATTCCGAATTCATCGCACCATTTTTGTAGTTCTTTGGGATCGGTGGGGAAATAGCCGAACGGCCCGGTTTCGATAATTTCGAAGCCGGCTTCTGCCATTTCTTCCCAGGCTTGCCGGGGATCCATTTGTTTTTCGTCCTCGGGGAACCATACGCCCCACTGGTCGGGGCAAACCCCGATGGACAATTTGGAATATTTAGGATCGTTGGTATTTATTGCTTTGTTCTGCGCCATCGCAGTGTCCTTTCCTCCGCCTCACCAGCTGCTCCGCCGGCGTATTTGGCTGCAGGATCGCCGATAGTGCTACCGGTTTCCCGCGATCTACTCATTTACCAAAAACCTTACCGAATCGGTTCGGTATTGCTACGATAGTTGACAAAATCGTTTCGGTCAAGAGGTCTCGAAAAATTGTCCCGACAATTATTGGGGCAGGTTACTTATCATTAGCGCGTCTTTGTAAGCTTGCGCAGGTAACGAGGGATAGCTTGGGGGACGGTTAGCGGCTCGCCGGTTTAGCGATGCTAAACGCAGCAGGGCGAGACTATAAAAGCGGGCGGTCAGAGTCAATATTTTTATGAGTTCCTGCCCGAGCGGTAGGCCAACTTTACCCATTTAGCTTTGTTCATTGGCGTTAGCTGTCTTAGCTTGCCTGCTGAGGTTCGTTATAATCGCCGCTGACGCGGGTATCGGCTTCAGTGGGCTTACCAGTTCCAGCGGGGGAAACTCGTTTCTCGTCCTCACCGAGGACGGTATGGGTGATTGCCACTTCTCGCGCTAGCTTCGTCAGGCGCCGCTCCGCGGCATTACGCTGCTTCGCCTGCATCAACATATTGTAAAGAACCACTACTACCAGTACATACAGCAGCAGGTCAGCACCGCGCCCAACCCCCACGAAGCGCGCGGCCGTAGTGGTGATCCCCGGAAAAATAACCACCACTACCGCAGAAATAGCAAAAGCTAGTATTCCCAGGCGCCGCCAGGCGGTCTGTTTGGCGCCCAGATTGGCTTTAAACATATAGAGAGAAAGAACCAACACCAAAGCAATGAGCAGGATTTTTATTAGCATCATGCGCCCCTATTTGATCAGCAATTCGGTGAGGATATTTATGGAGTTAAGCAGGGATTGCCCTTTGGCTTTCGAGTAATCGGTATAGCGGATATACACACTATGTTCTGCCCAGGACAGTCCGGTTTTGGCCAGTTGCGTCACTATTTCAG
This sequence comes from Varibaculum cambriense, assembly GCF_032557235.1. Lineage (GTDB taxonomy): Bacteria > Actinomycetota > Actinomycetes > Actinomycetales > Actinomycetaceae > Varibaculum > Varibaculum cambriense_C. The sequence goes on along the minus strand of NZ_JAWGMB010000005.1, from coordinate 73,357 downwards.
AGGCATGTGCCATCCGGTTTTGCAGCAAGTTGACCTGTTCAAAGGCATCCCGGCGCAGTACCCGCAACCCGTTATGAGCATCAGTGAGTTTCATTCCGGTGCGGTGGGCAGTCACTCGCGCCACAGTTTTTAGCACCAATCGTTTCATCCAACCGACCTGGGTTTCAGAGGACAAAAATCGCGACCCAAAAACTATTGCCAAGTTTTCTTTGTCAGCTTGCTCCACCATGGCGAGGCCGTCCTCAACCCGGTGTTGCCCGTCGGCGTCAAAGGTCAGGAGGTATTTAGCCGGGGTGAATCCCCGCACGTATTCGATCCCGGTTTGCAGCCCCGCGCCTTGCCCCAGATTCACCGGGTGACGAATAACAGTAGCACCGGAAGCCTTCGCGACCGCCGCAGAGCGATCCCGGGAACCATCATCTATGCAGACCACATGGGGAAAGGTGGGGAGCAGATCTTTAACTACTTGCCCTATCACCTGGTCTTCGTTATATACGGGAATGATGACCCAGGTGTCATCTCTAGCTACCATAGTCTGCTATTACCTTTTCCGTGCGAATTGTTTTCTTTTCCTAGAATAACAAGCAATCAGGACTTTTCTTATAGGCGCCAGGCACTCTCGCCCTTATAATAGGGATGAAACAGGGAAGCTGACTGACGATCATCAGGCTTAAAGGGCTATCCCGCACCATACCCAGGAGGTTACTTAACTAATGACTGCAGAGTTTATTCCCGCCGCAAAACCTATTATTGGCGATAAAGAACGGGCCGCAGTGGATGCGGTTCTAAAATCTGGCATGGTGGCGCAAGGCCCGCGGGTAGCAGAGTTTGAAGAAAAGTTCACTGCCCAAATGGCCAGTGGTGATGGCCAGCAGTCAGTAATGGTTAACTCGGGCACTTCCGCTTTGCACGTGGGTCAGCTGGCTGCCGGGATTAAACCGGGTGACGAAGTAATCGTCCCCTCCTTTACTTTCGCGGCCACCGGTAACTCAGTAGCGATTATCGGCGCCACCCCGGTGTTCGCCGATATTGAGGATGACTATTTCTGTCTAGATCCCGAATCGATTGAAGCCTCCATTACCCCGAAGACCCGCGCTATTTTGCCGGTTCACCTTTACGGACACCCGGCAAATATGACCGCCATTATGGATATTGCTAAGCGTCACGACCTCCTAGTGTTCGAGGATGCTTGCCAAGCGCATGGCGCTACCTGGAACGGACAGCAGGTGGGTACTTTCGGGGCTTTCGGAGCTTTCAGCTTCTACCCCACCAAGAACATGACCGCTGGCGAGGGCGGGGCTATCACCACCGGAGACGAGGAACTCGCACGTGAAGCGCGGATGATTCGTAACCAGGGCATGGAAAAGCGCTATGCGAACGAACTGGTGGGTCTGAACAACCGGATGACCGATATTAACGCCGCTATCGGCCTGGCACAGCTGTCTCAGGTTGCAGGTTGGATGGAAAAGCGCCGGGCGAACGCGAAGTTCTTAAACGAGAATCTGCAGGGAGTTAGGGTTCCCCCGGTGGCTCCAGAGGCTGAGCACGTTTACCACCAGTACACTATCCGGGTAAGCGAAGACCGCGACGGTTTTGCCGCTGCCCTGAAAGATGAATACCAGGTTGGTTCCGGCGTGTACTACCCGATTCCTAACCACCGCCTGCCGTCTCTCGCTCCCTATGCCAAAGGTCTGGAACTGCCCCACACCGAAAAGGCAGCGAAAGAATGCCTATCGCTACCGGTTCATCCCTCCCTCTCGCAAGGCGATCTGGAGAGGATCGTGGAAGCGGTAAACAAACTAGCCAAGGCGGGTGCATAAAACATGGCGAACCTGCGTTATGGAATTATCGGTATCGGCTCGATGGGTCGACACCACGTACGTAATATCCGCGAGTTGCCCGGCGTTGACCTGGTAGCGATGGCCGACCCGGCTGGAGATAAGTTTGGAGTTTCCAAGGGGATGGAAGTCCTCCCCGATATTGATGCCCTGGTTGCGCAGGGGCTCGACGCTTGCGTAGTAGCAGTCCCGACCGTTTTCCACGAGGAAACCGCGCTAAAACTAGCCGAAGCCGGGGTACATACCCTGGTAGAAAAGCCGCTTTCTACCGACGCAGAATCCGGAGAACGGATTGTAAAAGCGTTCGCGGAGGCATCTTTAGTCGGAGCCGTGGGCTATGTGGAACGCTGCAACCCCGCCCTCCTGGAAATGAAGAAACGGATTTCTGCGGGACAATTGGGGGAGGTTTACCAGATTTCAACCCGCCGCCAGTCTCCCTTCCCGGCACGAATTTCGGATGTGGGGGTAGTCAAGGATCTTGCTACCCACGACGTAGATTTAACTGCTTGGGTGGCGGGCTCAAACTATGCCTCAGTGTCGGCGGTAACCGCTTACCGTTCTGGCCGCGAAAATGAGGACATGGTCAATGTGGTCGGCAAACTGGAAAACGGGGTGCTAGTCAACAACCTGGTGAACTGGCTTTGTCCTTTCAAAGATCGCAAGACTATTGTGATCGGTGAAAAGGGTGCCCTGGTGGCCGACACTATGATGGGTGACCTCACCTTCTACCGGAACGGATCGATTCCGGTGGAGTGGACCCAGGTTGCTAACTTCCGCGGAGTTTCCGAGGGCGAAGTAACCCGCTACGAGCTAACCAAGCGGGAGCCACTGCGGGTAGAACATGAACACTTCCGGGACGCTATTCTAGGCAAAGGCAGTGAGCATGTCTCTATGTCCGAGGCGCTGCAGGCCCTGAAAGTGGTAGAAGAAATTCTGGATTCTGCGAAGTAACACCTAACAGTCCTGTAATGCTGGTGGGGTAGGAATATTCTTCCTACCCCACCAGCTTTTGGAATTAGACACCATTAACCGCGATTGATAACTATCAGCAGCTTTATTTAGTCTTATCCACTAGGATCACGGTTCTAGCGACATGCTCCGGACTGAAACCTCCGTATCAATAAATGAAATCAACGGTGCTAGCGCAACTGACCAAGTCCTGCAGGCAGGGTTTTCAGTACTGCATTTCTCCCAAAGCCACCCCTGGCAGCACCGTAATAAACTCTGATGGCACCAGAAGTTTGGGCAATTACGTCTGTTCGGCCGTCATTATTGATGTCTGTTCCACCAATGACCGAGCGGAAATTCTGCCAGCCATGACCAATTCGGCGTAAGGAACGTGTACTCCGGTCAAGCGCCATAAAGTCCCCGTTAGGTTTAATGAAACCAACAGTAGGCTGAGATTGTCCCAGGAAATCGGCTAAATAAACAGCTTGTTTCATCCCCGGGTAGTAACCGATTACATCCGAAGAAGTGAAACTACCATTTTGATCCGCTTTGTAATAAAGAAGTTCCCCATCGCTGCGCCGGTAGGTTAGCAAATATGGTAGTTCGTCGAGGTTCCACGAGGGAGCAGACACGATTTCGTCAAATCCTGACCAGCCGCTACCAATTTGTACCGCTGCGGCATTGCCATTTGCGTGGAGCATCAGATTTCCATCAGCGCTGCGAGTGATCACATCGGCTGAAGAATCAGCATCCCAGTTACCCGCGGGGATAGTCATCGTGGAGGCAAGGTGCGGTGACTTGGTTATCGGGTCTTTAAAAAACTTGGCGGGATAAGCTTTTATCTCTCCATTACTAGAAACTCCAATAAGAGTTGTTCCAGAGCTAGAAGTACCATTGGCATCTAGAACAGTCGAGAAAGCACTCCAACCAGCGCCAATATTTTGCGTTTGTCCAAAACGTCCGCGTCCAGTACCCGGGTATACGGTCAGTGTTCCATCATTTTTTACTGCTAGCAGATCTCCGACTCTATCGACCGTCCAATCTTTAGCACCGATTAGGGTGCGGGTAGAACCCCAGTTCCATCCAGACTGGAATCTCTCGGCGAAGCCTCCTCTACCATTGCCAGCATAGGTAAACAATCCACCCTGCCGGTTTTGAGCGAGAATGACTGGTCGGCCTCGCATAAAGTTTCCAACCCCTACCAGTCTGCTAAAACCATGCCATCCATGACCAATTTGTCTTGTCCGCTTGAATGTGCCACGACCATTACCGGGATAAAGAATCAACCTGCCATCTCTGGCTACCCGGCCGATCACATCTTTATTTCCGTCTCCGTCCCAATCTATCCCGGTAACTACAGAATTAATGCTGTTCCAACCATGACCAATTCTCCGTTTACCAGCAAATCCCTTGTCGGTTCCCGAATGTAGCCACATGCTTCCGTCACGGCTAATGGAAATCAGGTCTGGTTTCCGATCTCGGTTCCAATCACCAGGCGCAAAGACCCGCGAACCCGTCTCAACGATTCTGCCAAGCTGTTTCGGCTGTCCGATAGAAATCTGTTTTTTTGCTTTTGAAAGGGAAACCGCGTTACCTGAATCATCAAAAAGTAATGTCTCACCGTTGAAAGTACGGTTTACCCGTGAGAATTTTCCAGATGCCCAACCGGCTGCCAAGGTGGCAGCACGTTGCCTAATTACATCGAGCTGACGATAAAATGCATTTCCCGGGCAAGCAGTGTTATTACCGGTACCCAACACGACAAAGTCGCGATGCCCGGAAATACGGTTGAAAGTATGGCCCCGGAAAGTGAAAGTGCCCAGAGGGTTGACACCCCGCAGTTTCAGCTGGGCAGCAGCCAAACGGGTGACGGTGTCTTGCGCCACCCAAGGCGGTGCCTGCGTCTCATAAGTGCCTAAAACTGAAATACCGAAGGTCACCCCGTTCACACTGCGGGCATGCGCACCTTCACTCGGGTTCTGGAAAGTTCCTCTGCGTCCTTGCCAGGCTCTTCCATACTTATCTACCAGCACGTTATAACCGATATCTCCCCAGTTCCGAGTGACGGCATGAAAATAATAAATTCCTCGCAAAATTCCCGGAACCTGGGCGGCAGAATAGTTATTAGTGCCAGCGGTATGGTGAATGGTAACGCCTTGCGGTTTAATGGACTTTGGAGGCCACGTCATTAGTTTCTCGTCTGCGCCCCAATCTGAGCGGGAATGAATAGCTAACCCGCGCGCGTCCTCTACAGATCGGAGTTGAGTAGAGTTCCGATCGGTTTCAGTAACTGCATCGCCGGCTCCCAGTCCTGGATTAATAACTGTAACTTTGAGCCCCTCCAAAGTTAAGCCATTCGGAAGAGTAGCCTGAACCTGAACTTGAGAAGCCTCAGTGACTACAATCGGCTCAGTTCCTGAAGCGCGCTGTTCGTTCTCTCCTTTTTCGGCATCAATATTCTGCCATTGACTCCAAACCTGGTTTTTACCCAAGGTGCGATACATTATCTGCGGAGTTTTCGACAACTTTTTCGACCAGGTAACCCCCACAATCGCCAAGTCGGAACTAATCTCAGCAGATACCAAATTTTCAGATTCCCCTTCTCCAGCAGTTAGAGGTTCGTCCTTTACGGACACATTTACCGGAGTTTGCTGAGGAATCTGATCGACCACTACAACCTGATCTTTTTCTTCCCTCTCTTTTGCCGAGGCGAACGAGTAAGTGGGTAGCATCAACCCTAGGCCTAAGACCATAGCAACTAGAATTGTGAGCATTTTATTCTTGGCCACTGTCGTTCTCCCTAATATTGCCGGAGCATATTTCAAATATTCTTCTGGGGGAAATATGATTCTACCCTATGTCATTTCCGGCTACCACCGGCAGAAACAAGCAATTTATATACATACTTTTTATCTAGAAGATTGACTCGGCGGTGCGAATCCCTCCTGTTTTTCCACTTGGTATGGAGATACTATTTATACAAAGTCCGATTGTCAGCATTTATTTTCTGATCGAGGAACATCCCCGTCTGTTTGCTTTCCGGTTATCCATCAAGTCGTTAGCGCAGGTATGATGCCTATATGCGTTCGAATCCAAATATACTGGTTATTTCCTTTTCTGATATACGACGTGATGCCCGTCTTTTACGGCAGCTCAGCGTGGTGAAAGACTTCGGACACGTAACTACCTTAGGTTACGGCACTCAGCCGGAGGGCAGCGATGAGCACCTGCAAGTTCCCAGCAATCTGCCGTCGCTACCGCAAACTGTTCCGGGGGTACTAAAACTGGCTTTGCATTTACATGGAGCTAGCGAGTTCGCTGCCCCAGCTTTGAGGCGTGCCCGTGAGCTATTACGTGACCGCCAGTTCGACCTGGTAATCTCTAATGATGCTCGGGCTTTGCCGGTGGCATTTTATGCCGCTGGTGACTCCACCCCGGTGTGGGCGGATCTGCATGAATGGGCACCGGAAGAGCGAACCCATATCGCCTCTTGGCGGATTTTAGTTGCCCCCTATATTCGCTACATCTGCAAGAAATATCTTCCTCGCACCAGCGCTCAAACTACCGTTGCCGGCAGAATTGCGCATTTGTATCAGGAAACTTTTGGTGTCCAACCCCAGATAATGCGAAACTCTTGCCGCCTGCAAGATTTAGAACCAAGCAAAACAAACAGTGAACAAATTCGCTTAGTTCATTCCGGAGGGGCCGTTCCTGGCCGGGCTTTAGAAACCACCATCAAAGCCGTTGTAGCTGCGGGAGAGCGCTTCACCCTCGACTTGTACCTGGTTCCGGCAAATGATGGCGGCAAGTACCTACGCGAACTAAAATCCCTGGCTGAGGGATCACCGCGTATCGTGTTCCACGATCCGGTGAAACCGGCAGAACTACCGAAAACTCTAAATCAATACGATGTAGGAGTATTTTGGATTCCCCCCTTTAACACCAATGCTCGCTTAACTCTGCCCAACAAGTTATTCGACTTTGTGCAAGCTCGCTTAGCTATAGCAGTCGGCCCCACGGTGGAGATGGTTGATGTAGTAAAGAAATACAATCTAGGGATCGTTTCAAAAGGGTTCTCTGTAGAAGAAATTGTAGCTTCATTGAATACCTTAGACACCGAAAGCATTGAAAAATATAAACAGGCAGTGGATCATGCCGCCACTGATCTTTGCTTTGAGAAAGACGCAGCTGTTGCCCGGAAGATTTTAACTGATTTACTTCACAAGAACCGGTAGTTTATTACTGTACTAGCAGCTAAGTGATACGAGACTACGAGTGTAGTACTTATGTTTTAAAGTCAGTAAACACCTGGGATAAGGATTCAGATTTAGCAGGATAGTGGGCTTGATTTCTTTTATCAAGTAACAACATACAATGGAAGCTATGAAAGTTCTTTCAGTGGTAGGGGCACGTCCTCAGTTCGTAAAACTCGCTCCCATTGCAAAGGCGATGGAAAAGCAAGGGATAGATCATATTATCGTCCACACCGGCCAACATTATGACCCGATGCTATCGGACGTTTTTTTCCGTGACCTAGGAATTCCTGCCCCTGATGAGCATTTGGGGATAGGCAGCGGCAGTCATGCTGAGCAAACCGGACGCATGCTCATTGCCATTGAACCCGTCCTGCAGAAGTATAAACCGGATTGGGTTTTAGTCTACGGAGATACAAACTCGACCTTGGCCGCCGCCGTGGCAGCGGTAAAGCTACATCTACCGCTCGCTCATTTAGAGGCCGGACTACGATCTTTTAATCGCCGAATGCCCGAGGAACACAACCGGGTTTTAACTGATCATGCTGCCGACCTGCTGCTGGCTCCCACTACGGTTGCGGCAAAGCATCTAAGTAACGAAGGACTAACGAAGCGAACCGTAGTAGTCGGTGATGTAATGACCGATGTGGTTTTACAGGTAAAAGAGCAGGTAAAAGATAAGCCTTCTCCGATTATGGAAGAATTTGGTTTTTCTGAGGGCGCGTATCGGCTCGCCACTATTCACCGGCCAGATAACACCGATGATAAAAATCGGTTAGAGCAAATCCTTGATTCTCTTGCCGACCTGGATTTGCCGACAGTTATCTTGGCGCACCCGCGACTAGTGGCTAAATGTAAGCAACACGGTATTGACCTTGGACGCGGGAACCTGCTAGCGCATCGTCCTCTCGCCTATCCAGAACTGGTAGCCTCTACCCTGCATTCCGCAGGGGTAATAACTGATTCCGGTGGTTTACAAAAGGAAGCCTTCTTGCTTGACACCATGTGTACCACCGTGCGTCCAGAAACCGAATGGGTAGAGACCGTAGAGCTGGGATGGAACCAGCTGGTAGAGCCGGGAGATGCCCTGGTTAAATCTGCCCAACGTCCTCAACCAAAAGCCACAAAGGAAACCCCTTATGGAGATGGATATGCCGCTATAGCTGTGGCTCAGGCACTGCAGGATTGGAAAAACTAAAGCCCATTACATATAGCTAAATGCGACCTAAACCTAACTAAAGTTGGAATGATTCGGTTATTCCTCATGATGGATTAAAAGGGTGGAGATGCTTAGACGCATACGGGATTTAATCAGAAAAAGCCCTACGGCAAAGCACGTATCTACGTTGCTATCAGGAACCGTAATTGCGCAACTGCTGGCGCTTGTTACAGCACCTTTAATTTCTAGACTGTATTCGCCAACAGAAATTGGGGTGTACACGCTTTTTACCTCGGTAGTAGCCACTGTCGTGGCAGTCGCTGGTCTTAGATATGATTTGGGAATAGTGCTACCAAAATCGCATGGTAACGCGCGTTTGTTACGTAATACTGTCACTGTAATAATTTTCGTGGTGAGCATATGCGTTACGCTTTTTATGATCCCCTTTGCTAGGGCTATAGCGCAGTGGTTAGGTAATCCCGAACTCGCACCTTGGCTAATATATTCAGGCCTAGCGGTTTTTACTCTGTCTCAAGTCAACTCGTTTAATTACTGGTTTACCCGAACTCTCCAATACCGGGTTATCTCCATAAACCGGGTACAAATGTCCGGTTCAATTGCTATCTCACAGATTATTTTTTCACTTTGTCACCTGGGGGGCGTTGCCGGTCTCGTCATCGGTCACATTTTAGGCCAGTCACTTGCTGCTGGAACATTAATGTGGAAAGGGAGGAAACAGGTTGAAGGCGAAACCGCGCCCTCGCTGACTCGCAAACAACTACTCAAGCGTTACAAAAAGATGCCACTAATTAATGGCCCAAATGCTTTAGTCGATGCGATCAGATTGAACGGGATCATGATGATGATCGGTGCTCTTTTCTCTACTGATGCCGTGGGTCAGTTTGGGCAAGCATGGCGCCTGATGCAGGCTCCAGTGAGCCTGATAACGGGAGCGATCTCGCAGGTTTTTTATCAAAAATTTGCGGCAACCGAAAAAGGTAACACGACCGCTCTAGTGAAAACATCCGTAAAACTATCCCTAATTGCCGGGTTTTTCCCCTTCGCAGTAATAGCGATAATTGCCCCCTGGCTATTTCCTTGGTTTTTGGGCTCGCAATGGAATGATTCTGGACTTATTGGACAAGCGCTGGTGCCGTGGTTATACCTAAATGTTGCGACTTCTCCGATTTCAACGGTTTTCTTAACCATTGATCGGCAGCAGGTACTTTTTGGATTTGCAGTTAGTTATATGGCCGTGGGTCTGGGCGCTGTCTACATTGGCACGTTACTCGGATGGTCTTTGATAGCCACCACCTGGTTATTATCAATATGCATGACTATTTGCCTAGCACTGATGATTGTCCTAGCCTTTTGGAGCGCGCAAAAATACGATGCGGAAATCTAAAGCTTCCGTTGTACTAACACTTCTCCTTGTAAGGTGAGCGCTATTATCCTTTCCGAGATTATTCCATCTCCGCTGAGAAAATCAGCTATGCAAAGCTTGAAACTAATTCAAATCTAAGAGCTGTTGAGTAAAATGCTGATAATTGGCTCTTGCATCAGCCATATTCTTCCACGTCTCATAGCTGTTTTGCGAAAGAGCTGAATATTCTGTTTCACTGCAGTTAACCGCTTTTATCAGCATTTTTACCAGTGATTTTTCTGTAGGGTCGTAACTGTCGACAAATCCGTTAACTTGATCTTTTACCAGTTCGCCGATTCCCCCCACGTCACCTGCAATAACCGGCAGATAGCACGAAAAAGCTTCCATAATAGTCACTGGAACACCCTCGGACGCCGAATAGTTAACTAAAAACGAGTAGTTTTGATCTTCCATTTCAGCGATTACTTCCGAGTTACCCAAGCGTCCCATGTTGGTGAACACTTCACACAATCCGGCATCGTGTACCATTTCATCTAGCCTTCTTCCCGATCCCTTGCCGGAGTCACCAATATGAGTCCACCGAAAACTCTTTCCTTGCTGTTTATACAGCTCCTTCATGGCGGCCACAATTAGGGGCAGACGCTTTACTGCTAAAAGCGATGAGCAGGTTAAGAAATGGCAGATAGCCGGTCTAGTACGGGGGGCATTTAGGGTAGATGCTTGTACCCCCAGGCGGGACACTGTACTGCAAATGGGCTGAGCAGTTTTAATCTTATGAATCTCGTGATTTGCTGATTCAGATATGGGAAAAAGCATATCTATCGTCGAGGCAATGAAAGGACGCGCGGGAAGATGACCAGCAATATAATGCTGAGGGTACACATCAAATCGATGTGCGCGTGATACCGCTTTCGCATTTCCGGAAAAATACTTATCGCGCAGCATGATAGCCACGGCAGCTTCCTTGAACATCCAGTAGCTATAAATCACCGTGCTAGTCGAACTCTCAGCCACAATACTGTGCTCTTTTAGAATCTGCTTAACTTGAGAGTACAGACTCGAAACACTAGTGGAAAACCATAGATCAATCAACGTTTCTTTCCAGCCATCATAGTTAATCATCCCGGTGGTAAATGCCGGAATCGTATATAACATTTGTTGGATTTTTTTACGTTGAACTACCGGAAATACCTTACAGTTTTTTGGAACAGTACGCGTTATTTTTTCGCTTCCACTTAGATGAGTTGGAAGAATAATTATTTCGTCAAACTTGCTAGCAACATAGGAGATCTCACTTTCAATAAATTCTTCCCCGTGCCCGTAAGGATAATATCCATCTAACAAGATTAAGCGCTTCTTTTTCATTACTCATCCATTCGTAGTCTAGGTATATATATTGTATGTTTTCCCAGCTTATATAAGTAGTTGCTCTTAAAATAGTCTCTCATACCTAGATACTTTTCTAGCGACACCCAGTAATCTCGTAAAGGGAAGCCGTTCCCCCGGAATCAATTTTACGCAAAAATGACCAATTAATATCTTGGTAAAACCCAGGTGCTTTCTGGTTAGCGTCCGCTGTGACATCGAACCGATCTGAATCATAGTAAAAATAAGCGATACGGTATTTCTGTAAAATGCTACAAACTTTAGAATCCTTACCTATTCTCGAGAAGTTATCTTTGAGATAGTTTTCATCCTCATTCTCATCTCGATAATACATTTGGGGTAGGACTACCTCTTTACCGCTAACTGCCTGTGATAAAGCGGATCCATTCATCGGGTCGCCAAGAATCATCCCCTTGTCCAGGTCAGACTCTCGCAAACGCTCCAGCATTGACAGTTCCGCAGGAGAAGCCACAATCGTAGGAAAGCTTGAGTTTGGATCATAAACTATCCGGTAGTAGGTCGACTTAGATATTATCCCTAAGGGAATAGTTGCCGCGAAAGCTAAGCTACTAACCACAGTTACTATCCGTTTAATTCGATGAGGCGAACGTTTAGAATAAGAGCCTATAATCATCGACAATTTTGAAAAAATGGCAGAAGCACCCAGAGCCATAACTATTATCTGCGGAACAGCAAGAGCCGATAAGACTCGATGGGGACTCATATACCAAAACCCGGCGATAATCGTTAGTGGGAAGATGCGCCACATAGTGCCCAAAGCGATCAAAGCTAAAGGAATGCATGCCCATATTAAGGCTATTGCAGGTCTTCCAAATTTTCGGGCGAAAAAAATGCCAAAAATTGTGAGTATCATGCAGGCGAACGCTAACAGATTTTGGCTGCGGCTCGCGCTCGCGGCAACTTCGGTAGGATACCAAGAGGCCAACGAAAGAATTTTGACGAAAGATAATAGGCTCACCCGGGGACTAGTATTGTATGCCTGTGCCATTCGATACAAGGTAGTACGCACGTAGCTGCTAGAAGTCGCGGCTACTACCACCAGTGTTAATAAAGCTAGAACCATAGAAGTAGCAATTAGCAGAATTCGCTTTCTTGCATCAGGTGGAATCTGTCGGATCTTATGCCAGAGTAGATAGAGAAGCGGCCCAATCCCTAATAAGACGGAGTTAAAGATAAAAGAGGGATGGACTAAGCAAATCGATAGAACTACGCAGACTAATATCCCTAGGAAAAACACCCGCTGATACCGACTTACTCGGTTCAGTGGACACAGTATGCAGAAGAAAACGGCTCCGGCCACTGGTAAGCAAGCCACAGCCAAACTGTTGGGAAAAATAGGGTACACAGTTTGCATATAAGTGGGGAATTCGTTTACCAGGGCAGAGCACCCCTGAGCCAACAATACTATTCCTGGTCGGTCGGGGAACAGGCAATGTGCCAGTATGGTTATCCCCAAAACCCAAAGTACACAAATCATTACGTGAACGGCATTCACGCCGGTAGCTACGGTGTCCTTGGTAGTAAATAGGGACAAAAAATCATGCCAGCCACTTGGGTAAATGGTTCTCGTCGTCTCTAAACCATACATTCTGGTTGCCCCACCAAATGTTGAGCCATTTCCAGAATCCAAGATGTTCCACACCAGATTCATATGAAAGGTCGAATCAACCTGTTGAATCGGGTTATGGATAGAGCTAGCGACAAAAAAGGGAATTATTTGTAACAGACAAGCTGCAATACCGGTAGGTAATAGCCATGGTGCCGGGGAGGATACCTGTAACGGCTGAAATTTTCTTGACAGGGGGAAAGTCACCGTTAGTAAAACAGCGGTCATTAGCAGGAAGCTGCCTATGCCCCAGCGGATTCCTACTAGATTAGCTACTACCGCCCCTAGCGCACTGATAGATAGGCTGATCAGCGGAGCGAAAGCCCAAGCAATAACCCCTTTTATACGCAAAGCCCAGGATACAGCTAGACCAGGGATAAAAAGTAGCAGTAAAGAACAAGTTACTTGCAGCAGATAGACCTTTAACACAGACTAGTTCTCCCAGCTTTTTCTAACGGATGGATACTATTTTTCCGCCGCTAATCGTTGTTTTTCAAGCGTTAGACATGAGAACCTTAGCTACTGCGGCCGAAGAGGCTTCCAAGGAACGACAGGCAACTACCCATTTCCGCCTGGCATTACTATCCACAAGCGCCGTTTTTTCATCAATTATCCTGGTAAATGAAGTACCAACACTACTCGCAGAGTACTCGGCACAAATTCCTAAACGGTTTTCAACTATATCTTCGCCTGCCGGACCCGGTCCCGCATAGATTACCGGTGTTCCACACGCTAAAGTAGAGAGCACTTTTGTGGGATACGCATGGTCATATCCTGCTCCGGCTTTTATAGAAACCAGCCCGGCGTCCGCGCCTGCTATCCAGCGTGCAGTTTCATCTGGCGGAAGTGTTTCTAGGACGTGCACCCGTCCTTGCAGTTCCGGTTTCGCTGCCTGTTCTTTAAGTAGATCCCAGTCACTGCCTTTGCCAAGGAATACCAGGTGGTGAGGAATTTTGTCTATTACCTGAGCCAGAGCAGAGATAAAAATGCTGGCACCTTGCCATTCGGAGGCAGTTCCGGTGTAAATAAAATAGGGCGCATCTGCCAAGCCTATGTTATCTCGCTCAACTCGGGATAAGGGCTTAGCTTCGTTAGTAAAGGTATCAGTATCTATGCCATTCGGGATCAGGTGCACCGATTTTGCTCCCATTGACCGAGCAGTCTCAGCGATTTCTTCATTTACCGCGATTACTGCCGCCGCACCCCGAACCGCAAATGTCTCTAAAGCTTTTACTGCTTTAACTACTATTTTTGGGGCAAATGATGCACTCGCCTCTCCCCACAGATCGGGCAGGTAATAAATATAGGGAACGCCCAGAATATTATTGGCTATGCGCATGAAAACCCCAGTAGTAGGAGGGGGCTCCACTAAAGTCACGGCAGCGCGAGGCGAAAACAAAACCCGGAAAAATGCGGGAATATCGAAGCTAAGGTACTGCAAGTACCCGCGTACGTAACCTTCTTTATCACGCAGTACCGGAAAACGCCGCACGCGATCTTGATCGTTGAGTTGTGCACCCGGTGGGGCTGTGGTGGTCACTACCTCAACATCTATACCTTTTTCCCGTAACGCCTTGGCCACACCCGCCAGCCGGAACGAGGCAGCGGCTGCCTCTGGCAAATAAATCCGAGAAACTATCCTGACGAAACCACGCCGCTTACCCATCGCAAATACCTCGCCTAGATTTCCTCTAACTTATTCTCAGAGATTTGACGGAATCGCTTACCGGACTTTGGGCACTCAAATATGTTCTCTTCGCCCGATATTGGTTGCAGTTTTTCACCTGCTGGCCCTACCCATCCAATACGACGTGCAGGCACTCCCGCAACCAGGGCGTACTCAGGAACGTCTTTGGTGACTACGGAACCTGCCGCCACCAACGCCCAGGCGCCGATGGTTACTGGAGCTACGCAAACCGAGCGCGCACCAATAGCTGCCCCCTGCTTAATGGTTACCCCCACCTGTTCCCAGTCGGAGGCAGACTTAATTGAACCGTCCTCGTTAATCGCCCGGGGAAAATGATCGTTAGTGAGCACCACTGCCGGACCGATGAACACCCCGTCTTCTAGGGAGGCCGGTTCATAAACCAGGGCATAATTTTGCACTTTGCAGTTATCGCCCATATGCACGCCCTCGCCGATATAGGCGCCGCGGCCGATAATACAGTTCTTGCCCAGCTGGGCGTGTTCGCGCACCTGTGCTAAATGCCAAACGCTGGAGCCGTCCCCAATCCGGGCTTCAGGGGAAACATCTGCGCTATCAACTATGCGGGTCATACTGGTACCTTTCATTGGTTTATTACAGGTAGTTTATCTACAACAGTAAGCCATCACGAAACTTGCTATCCGTAGATAACTGGCCAAGTAGGCATACACCAACTGACTTGATCTAACAGTTTATCTAGTTGCTCCGACTTCTTGACATATTCCGGGTTCTGTTCGGGAGTTTTACCTTCTTCAACCTGGCGTTGCGCGGCCTGCCCATCGGTATATTCGGGAATCTTCCCCGAAATCAGCTGCGGTTCCAAGGTGACAATCTCGCGCATATTATTGATTGCCTGATTAGCTGCTTCGTCTTCCCCGGCAGCATTTTCGAATTCAGGGTAGTACTTCGGAAGAACTTGCAAAAACTTCGACCACTCCTGAGCGGCATTTTCAGTTCCAGAGTCAGGATCATTTTGTTGAGCTTGAATCTGTGCTATGCGCCCCGTGAATGCTTTACCTTGGGGGGTTCGCTCGAGGAGGTTACTCAAAACCTTATCCATAGCAGCGCACCCTTGGGAACCAGCCTGCACCTCCGGCAAGCTAGCGTTAGGGCCTACAGATGTTTTCACCTGCGGCCCGGTCGCCTGAGGAAGGGATTCCGCCCTGGAGCGCGGCCAAAAATACCAGACCGCTGCTGTCACTATCAACGCCAGGACAACAACTACCCCAACGACGATGCCAAGCTTCTTGCCACGCATAGCCTACAAAATCCCAAATAGTAACGTAAGTCTTAGCTATCTGGCCAAGGGACGCACAACGTAGGGAGCAATACTTCCCCAGTTATACAGTCCCCGTTGCCGCGTATGCCCATAGTTAGACTCGATTATTTGGTTGGAACCCACATAGATAGCTACGTGGTAGATTCCGCCCCGTCCTTGCCAGAACACCAAGTCGCCTGGCTGACGAGAAGCAAACCTAACTTTTTGCAATTTAGGATGGGCATAGAGCTGCTTAGAACTGCGGTAAGTCGGAGCCGCGTGAGCAATGACGTTGATAGGTTGCGGATCGATACCGGCAACATACAAAGCTTGCAGAGCGAGCCCGGAGCAATCATATCCATCACGATGGCCTCCGGCACCGCCCCAAGTGTAGGGCGTGCCGATTTGACGGCGAGCGAAAGAAATCATGGCATTAACCCGCTGAGTGCGGTTTGCACTCAGGCTGACTGGACGCATTTGAAAATTATCCATAGTCCAGGAACGCCGGGTCAGTTTTTGCCAAGTCCGGCGATCAGCAACACCGGTAGCTCTAACCCTAGCTCGACTCTGAAAACGCTTAACCGCATTTTCAGTGCGTCCGTCAAAAGTCATTCCGGAATTTAGAGGTACCCCCACGCCTAAGCGAGCACGAACTTCCCTAACCTTGGTGCCATTCCAACCACGACGCGGGACTACAGTATTTCCGGGCGCACGGACTTTGCTAACCGCTTGCAGATAGTGACCCGGCGCACGCCAACCACGTTTAGATGCGGGAGCGGGGAGTTTCACCGTGTAATAGAGAAGTGCTCCCTTGCTGTCCACTGCCATTATTCCCCCACCTAGTGACACATCGATAGGTAGAATTTGAGAGATTCCATTCCACCCGTGACCCACCTGAGCTGGCGTGAAGGCATTCCCGGCCGAGTTGGCACGATAAAGATACAAATAGCCTGACCTATCAGTTGCTAAGAAATCTGACTTCCCGTTACGGTCTGCATCGCCAATGCGCATTACTCTGGTGAATTTACTCCAGCCGTATCCTAGTTTCACCGAGCTAGCAAAATTTCCGCCGCGGTTGGCGAAGGGGTAAATATGCATACGTCCATTGGAATCCACTGCTAGAACCCCCGCTTTGTTCCCAATGGTACGAGGCATAAAGGTCAATGAACGCATACCGGTCCAGCCGTGACCGACTTTTACCCCTCGCTTAAAGTAGTACGATCTCTTGCGAGCTTCGTAATAAAATAAATCGCCGTTAGCTTTCCTGCCCAAAAGGTCAGTTTTCCCATCTCGGTTTATGTCTCCAGCCATCACTAAATCGAAGTCATTCCAGCCATGGCCGATGTCGCCCACAGTGTAGACTCTGCCACCTGGGGCTCCCCCGTAGAGACGAATAAAAACGTCATTTCCTCGTTTATCAAAAAATAGTAGGTCTGGGTATTTGCTCCCGAGATACTTGTTCAGCATTAATACCCCATCTGAACGCCACCCGTGACCAATCTGCTTTGAGTAAGCCACTCTAAATCCCGGGTATGAGGACTTAGTCAGGGGATCTCCACTAGTTGGGGGTAATGATCCCGGTGAAACCGTTGATCCGGTGTAGGGAACTTGAACAGATTCCCCCGCAGTTTGAGGAGTGGAGGTTTCTGGACCAGACTCTCGGATTTCCAAGGAATCATTAGCGCTACTCTCAGCCTCTTCATCTGAGCTGTCGGCGGCAGGTAAGGATGAATCCTGAGGTTCTTCACTAGCAGGAATAACATTTTCCGCTGTTGTGGGAGATTGTGGCGCATCCGGACTTGGAACTTCAGCTCCGTATGCCGGTACCGTGGCCAGCACTAAACTGGCAGCTGCCGTAAAACAGGTTACCGTCCTAATTACTTTCTTCTTGACAGCCATAACTAAACCCTCAAACCATTCATGGTGACACCGTAATCTTGCAAGGTTCAATATACATTAAACAGTTAACATTTAATGTTATCAGAAAACACTATTTCTACCCTCGGCTAACCATCCCAGCTGAGTCCAAACCGCAGAAAAATACGGCGCAGACCCGGGCGCCATTAACCAGAGATACAAAATAAACTCAGAATCCTAAATGCCGAGTAGACTGGAACCAGGATCTATTGAGTCTTTAGTAATATCAAAGGAGCTTTGATGCGCGTAGCAGTTGTGGCAATGGGAAAAATCGGCTTGCCCTTGGCGGTACAGTTTGCCTCCAGCGGACAGGATGTGATTGGGGTCGATGTTAACGAGAAGACCGTTGAGCTTATTAACCAAGGCAAAGAACCTTTCCCGGGGGAAGCTCACCTGCAAGAAAAACTTTCTGAGCTAGTACCTGCAGGAAAACTACGCGCCACCACCAACTACGCAGACGCTATTCCTAATGCAGATGCCATCGTGCTGGTAGTTCCGTTATTTGTTAATGACGAAACCTGGCAGCCAGATTTCGGGTGGATGGATCAAGCTACTCGTTCCCTTGCCGAACACCTGACCCCGGGAACTTTGATCTCCTACGAAACTACTTTGCCAGTGGGCACTACCCGGAACCGCTGGAAGCCGCTGATTGAGGAAATCTCGGGATTGAAAGAGGGCGAAGATTTTCATTTAGTATTCTCCCCCGAGCGGGTACTAACCGGGCGGGTATTCCAGGATTTGCGCCGCTATCCCAAGCTGGTAGGCGGGCTATCTGAGACGGGCACCCAGGCAGCAATCAAGTTCTATGAAAGCGTGCTGCAATTTGATGAGCGCCCCGACCTGCCTCGTGAAAACGGGGTTTGGGACATGGGTAACGCTGAGGCTGCCGAGATGGCCAAGCTGGCAGAAACCACCTACCGGGACGTTAATATCGGGCTCGCCAACCAGTTCGCCGTATACGCGGACAAAGTCGGTATTGACGTGCAAAAAGTAATCGATGCCTGTAACTCTCAACCCTATTCCCATATTCACCGCCCCGGGATTGCGGTTGGCGGACACTGTATTCCGGTATACCCGCGGCTGTACCTATCTACCGACCCCGATGCCTCCGTGGTTCGCACCGCGCGTACCTACAATGCCGGAATGCCCGAATATGTAGTTTCCCGCGTAGAGGAAGTGCTAGGCGATTTGAAAGACGTCAAGGTGGCGGTACTGGGAGCTTCCTACCGGGGGGCAGTTAAAGAAACCGCGTTCTCCGGCGTGTTCGCAACCGTTGACTCCTTACGCAAGCGAGGGGCAAAGGTGCTGGTTCATGACCCCATGTTTAGCGATGAGGAACTAGCAGGTTTCGGTTGGGACGCCTACCACCTAGGCGAGGAGGTAACCGCCGCCATCGTGCAGGCTGACCACGCCGAATACCAAACCATTAGCGCGAAGGATTTACCCGGCATCAAGCTGTTGTTTGATGGCCGCCGGGTAACCGATCCGCAGCTGTGGAAGGGTACCCCCCGCATGGTTATCGGGGATCAAGCTTCCCGCTAGGGAGTTGTCCAAGACATCCGCGGTACTTTAACAGGTGTGCCTGCCCAACTGATTTCACCGGAGTTAGTAGGGACGTATTTGTAGAATCGAATGACGGGTACTTCTTTTGAATGCCTGTCTTTCCCTCCGCTCCTGAATAGTGGTTGCGGAAGTTTAATACGTATATGTTCTTAGTAGCCAGGAAAGAACACACCTGTTTTCTTTGCTCAGCTTGGTATAGTTGGTTAGCTAAGAACGCCCTATCCGGCATAGGGTCGCTAGCAGCTTGTAAGGTTGGGAAAATCGCACGACGTTGACCCAATGACCAAGCAAAGGCAGCTCCTTCCCAGGGGTTTCCTAAAACTACACTGTCGGGGGGCGTGAGACGAGGAAGTTCCAGCAGTAATTCGAGCTCATCCTCGTCCACTAAACCGAGGGTTTTATCTGCGGGGGTGCGAATAGAAAAAACATCGCCAATCCATTCCCACGACTTCTTCAAATGAGTCGGGTCGGCAGCTACTCCCACCGGTGCTACCAGACAGACAGTTAAAATAATAGTTTTAGTTTTCCGAGTTACCTTTGGAGAAATCCACTTATTAAATTGGCAAATCAACCATCCCAAACCCCCGGCGGCAATAGGAATAGAAAACATTACGACTGACACAAACAGTCGTGGCGAATCTGCATACCAGACCCCTACCAAATACTGACGTAGCTGCAAATCTTGCATCGAGTGCCCCACGAGAGCAAGACCGGAAAAAACTAGCCAGCATAGAAGCAACCAGGTTTTTTTGCGTCTAAAGATCAGCACCACCAAACCGATGATTAATAAAACAGATAGCGGCAACATATTTAACCGCTGATAAACCATAAAACCAGCGTCTGGTCTCCCCCCAGTCAAAGCAAGAATCTCCTTGATTCCTGACCAGTAAGATCCCTGCGGCAACCAGTCGGGGGTTTTCGTACGGAATCCTCTGATCAGCGAAATTTGGTAAGTTCCCCATTCCCACAGGCAGTAGACGGCTAGACATAGCGCAGTCCAACCCGCCACTACTACACTTGTTATCCCTTTGCGACCTCGATATCTTCCGGAATACCGGATCATCCGGGTTACCCCAAACCACCAGATGACAATCATGGCGACAATGACGAAGGTAAATACATTATTAGGTTGGCTGGCTCCCACACTGACCAGCCCCCAAGCTGTGGCAAATAATCCTGGGATGAGAGCACGGCAATTGCCCGAAAGCCACTTAACAAACAGGGCGATAACCACCGGTAACAGCGATGAACTTAACAAATTCGGGTAGAGAGGCCCCCAGCTGAAGAGAGCGAATGGGAATTGAGGCAACGCTAAGGAGAACGCTAGGGAGATCACCTGAATCACACGTGAATTAAAAATTGCGGAAGCTAAACAGAAGATTCCCAGAGGCCAAACAATGAAAGCGACTACCAGTGCCACAGCGTTGGTAGCAGTAGTTACAGCTCCTGAACAGGTACTGGCTACCAGGGAAACTACCTGGTGCCAGGCCGCCGGATAGAACCCGGCTCTTCCCGGATTCCAGAGATCAACCTTGAAAGGTGATGCCTCTCCGCTCTGGAGAAACATCATAACTAGATTAGAGTGAAAAAGATTGTCCCAGATTTGAGCAAATGCTCCGGGGCGTTTCACCGCTGTAGCGAACCGAACTGTCTCATATGAAAACATGACGATCAGCAGTATCGGTGGTAAATATGCCCACTTCTTATCGCCCCTACTTAGCTTTGGAACATCACTATTTGCCGTATCGATAGTTTTTGACTTATAGAAATGGATATGGAGAAAAGAAATCAGCCAGCAAATAAAAGTTGCGCCGATACAGAAGATTAGTAAAACTGGAAATCCCCAGGTAATCCCTAACTTGGAAGCTATTACCGCCGCTAGAAACACTATCCCCACTGAACCGGCAGGCGCCCATCCCCAAAGCCAGCGGCCGCGTAAACCCAAGGCATATCCAGATGCCAGACCAGGTAGGAACAGCACCGCTAAAGAAACAGCCAAAGGAACCGAGAATAGCAGCCAGGAGTTAAAGAAATCGGCGTTTGAGGCTACTCCCACGACATCCATTTAACTCTCCTATTTGAGCGCTGGAACTCTGATTCATATCTACTTAGTAACGCAAACATCCTCAAGACTACCCGCAGCTGGCACATTCATAACTGCAAATTATAGCCCTGAGCAAACTGCACCATAGGTATCCAAATCGGTTACTGCCTGAACAATGACCACTCGGCAATTAGACGATTATAGGACTGCGCATCTTCCACCGCGGCGGCTGTAGTGTAGCCTACCCCTGCAATCCACCAATATTGCATTAAACTGCTAGCCGGAAAAATTCGTCTATAAATGGCTGAAAGTATTCGCAGCGGGGTTAGTTTTCCGAGTTTTTCCAGAGCCATCTGGGAACTAAGTACGGGATCTTGCATACCTTCGAGTACCATCACCACAAGGTTACGGGGGTACCTGAGAGGATTTTCAGGATGCTCCAAATTGCGCAATGCTAAAGCGGTGGCAGTGTCAAGATCACCGTCATGAGGATTCCCAAAATAATTGAATATCAATTTTCGTACGCTGTGAAGTGCCTCTTCAGAGCTATCTGTATGGAAAGCATCGTAAGAAATAAAATCAAGAAACCAATACAGCAGCCCCGCCCTATACTGTTCAAATAAGCCTGCCGCTTTCCAACGTGAAAATACTCGGTCAGCCAAGTTTAAGTGCTGTTTTACCCGCTTGTCATCATCTTTATGCTGACTAGACATTGCGGATCCGAGACGATTGGCTCGATAGAAATAAAGGGGTTTAGGAGAAGTTACTATTAGATTTGCCCTAACATAGGCTTCTAAGTAAAACAGTTGATCTTCGCCAACTGCGAGCCCCTCTTCAAAGCGCACAGCGTTGGTTTCCAGGAAAACACGAGAAAAAGCCGATAACCAGATATAGGGTCTTTCTTTCGCTTTTTTAAAGAGGTCCCCACCTAGACCTCGAATAACCTCTTTCTTGGGAGAAAGAGCATTTAGTAACCAGGGTGACGGCTTCCCATAGGAAATAGCCTTGCCTCCGAAGGTAAAAATATCTGGTTTATCTTTTGCGAAAGCTTCTGCTACTGTCTTGCATGCTCCCGGAGCTAAGAAGTCGTCACCGTCGACAAACATTATTATTTCTCCGGAAGCAACGCCCAGACCCCGGTTGCGTGCGGCAGAAACCCCGCGGTTATCTTGGTTGATCACTAGAATGCGCGGATCAAGTTCAGAGGCAATGGTTAGCAATCTGGGGGAAGTATCAGTAGAACCATCATTAATGCAGATGATTTCTAGATCTGAAAAATCTTGTTTGCGAATCGATTCCAGGCAATGAGCTAAATATTTCTCAACATTGTAAACGGGTACGATTACAGATATCGTCGGCACGATTTAACCAGACCTTTCCCTTTATTTACCGCCTTTACGGCACCGGCGCGAGCAAACCCACTAAAGCCACGCTCTTGGATTACTCTACCAACGCGCTGGTTTAATGACTCTCCTTGACTTCGATCGTGATGATATTTTTCCGGTGAGAGCATGATTGTCCTCATGTCCAAGAGTTTCCAAGGCTCGAATAACCGGATGTCCACGTTCCCCCGAGCAAAATCATCCAGGAACATTGCGCGTCCCTTACGCAACACCTCCACCTTGTGCTCCGCGGCGACTCTTTCGTAGTTCCAGATCAACGCATCGTAAAGCATTTTTACTTTTACGGGTGAAAACGTCTTTTGCTTTTCGGGATTGGCTGCCAACCAACGGCTAATCTCTCGGTACTCATTAAACAAAGCATCTACTTTTCCAGGAGAGTTTACCGAAGAATTTTCGTTATCTTGCCGGTAATGCACAAATGCATCATGCAAATAATAGACCTTATGGGTGGAAGCCCAAACCTTAAAAGTGAAGCTGGTGTCTTGGAAAGAAGCACCTGGAGTTTCCAAAAAAGAAATTTTTTCTTTATCGAGGAAAGACTTTCGATAGATCGCAGACCAAATCGAAGGCTTGGCATAAAAGATGAATGGATCGCTGGCGGGATCAGCTATTTTTTCGCTTTTTCTCCCCGGTATTGCCTCAAAAAAGTCGTTACGCTTTGTGGGAATAGACCAGTACATCCAGAAGTTAGCTTTAACCACATCTGCTCCGGTGCTGCTAATGGCATGGTGTAGTTTGCTAAGCGTATCTGCTTCCATGAAATCGTCTGATTCTAAAATCGCTACATAATCGCCCTGCGCTGCTTCCAGACCCCGGTTCATGGAGGCTCCGTATCCAGAGTTTTCCTTGTCAATGAGCTTAAAACGTGAATCTTTCTTCAAGAAATACTCGATTATGTCACGCGAGCCATCTGTTGATCCATCATTAATACAGATAAACTCAGCCTGTTTGAAGTCCTGCGCCGCCAAACTTCTCAAACATTCCTGCAAATATTTCTCTACGTTGTAGATAGGAATCAATACTGATACCAGCGGATTCATTGATAGCTCTCTCCTATGTTTCTCATCTGGCTTCCACTCGGCTGACCGTTACATCAACAATTATTCCATTATCGTCGCCATTTTATTTAGACTAAAATAATCGCCCTTGCGTTAACCTGCGCAATCTCACTATTAACAGGCTATACATTTTCAAGAAGTTTTGGAGGCAGACTAGCGCAGAAAGCGATTTTCTTGGATAGCTTTCAGAGGTAGAAGAGCCGACTAATAAGCTATGCATATCGTCCTCCCGCCCCACCTTTAGGAATCTAGTATCATGTCAATTGACAGTACAATTACTTTTGGAGGAGATAATGTACCAGGTTAAGGGAACTGAACTTTCCGTTTTCGAACTGGCTTTAGGTGCAAATACTTTCGGCTGGACCAGTAATCAGGATGATTCCTTTGCGGTAATTGATGCTTACCGGGAAGCAGGCGGGAACTTCATTGATACTGCCGATGTTTATTCTGCCTGGGGCGAAGGGTTAAAAGGCGGAGAATCTGAGACCGTAATTGGCGCATGGCTGCGCGAGCGCAAAGCACGTGACCAGGTAGTTATCGCTACTAAAGTCAGCCAACACCCCGATTTTCCCGGACTGTCCCCCGCAAATATTCAAGCTGCCTGCGAGGCTTCCCTCAAGCGGTTACAAACCGACTATATCGATCTGTATTACGCGCATTTCGATGACAATAAGACCCCTATTGCCGAGATGGCAAGAGCCTTCGATGCGCTAGTAAAAGCGGGCAAGATCCGTTACGTGGCCATGTCAAACTTTTCCCCTCCCCGGATGCGCGAATGGTTCCAGGTTGCTAAAGAGGAGAATCTGTCAGCACCGGTCGCGATCCAAAATCAATACAACCTGCTCTACCGTAAAGAGTTTGAAGAAAACTACCAGCCTATTTGCAGCGAGTTCGGGGTTGCCGAGTTCAGCTACTTCTCGCTGGCTTCCGGGTTCCTAACTGGAAAATACCGTAAAGCAGAAGACCTGGCCGGTAAAGACCGCAGCGATTTCTTATCGGAATACAATCGTCCCGAATCTTTTGCACTGGTAGATGCCCTGGTGAAGGTGGCTGCAGAACTCGGTTCTACCCCCACTGCA
The DNA here is from genome assembly GCF_032557235.1 of Varibaculum cambriense. Lineage (GTDB taxonomy): Bacteria > Actinomycetota > Actinomycetes > Actinomycetales > Actinomycetaceae > Varibaculum > Varibaculum cambriense_C. The sequence continues at coordinate 48,735 of NZ_JAWGMB010000005.1, read as the reverse complement.
GTATCTCTCGCCTGGCTACGCGCCAAGGGCGTGGCCGCCCCGATTGCCTCCGCACGTAATCCCCAACAGCTACAGGATCTGGTGGCTTCCACCAGCCTGAGCCTACCGGCAGAAGCGATTGCGACCCTAGACGAAAAATCACAGCCTTTCGCCTAAATATTATAAAAATAAATAAACTACCGGCTTGGGTGAGGATGCGCCTCACCCAAGCCGTTTTATGTGACAGTAGATTGCATATATTTATCGTGCTGCCATAGCATCCTTAGGAAGCTAACTCTACCGAAAGAACACCGCAATGAGCTCCCCAACAGTCCCCACTACCTCAAAAAAGCGGCGCTTCCGCCCCGAAATTCAAGGATTGCGCGCCCTCTGCGCCTTGCAAATAATAGTGTTCCACGCCTGGCAGGTAGGCTCCCCCATCGGGGTGGATGTATTCATTATGGTCTCTGCTTTCCTTTTAGCAGATTCCTTTATCCGCGGATCCGATGCTGGCAAGAGCTACTCTATAATCAAACGCTGGATTCAAACTTTCCGCCGCCTGCTTCCTCCCTTGGTGGTCACCATCCTCTTAGCGATTGCGTTAACCATCAAATATCTGCCAAAGACTAGATGGACCGAGATTATCAACCAGTCCTGGCCATCCTTGTTTTACTACCAAAACTGGTATTTACAGTCAGAGTTAGTCGACTATTTTGCTGCCGACCATTCCCTGTCTTCTCCGCTAATGCATATGTGGTGCATAGCAGTCCAAGGACAAATTTTCTTAATCTTCCCGGTAGTTTTCGCGGTAACTGCACTGCTTTGTCGCAAATTAAAACTCTCCGTCCGCAAAGGGATTTTCACTGTTTTTTCCCTCGCCGCCCTGATCTCATTTGCCTGGTTACTAGTAAAGTTTTTCGACGGCACCGCTTCGCAATACTATTTCGACACTCGCATCCGATTTTGGGAGTTCGCGATCGGAGTTTTAGCGGCTCTTGCTATGAACAGGGTTAAAGCGGGATCCAAATGGCACGATGCCCTGGGATGGATTTCCATAGCAATCATCGTGGTTTTCGGTCTGCTCTCCGTGGGCACCTATCCTGGCCCCATCTGTGTCCTGCCCATTGTGGCAGCATGCCTAGTAATGCTATTTGTGCGCAGTGATTCGAAGTCCACTTCGGCACGGCTATTGTCTTGCCGTCCTTTGGTATATATCGGGGATAATTCCTATGCGCTTTACCTGGTGCACTGGCCAATCTTCGCGGTTTATATGGGAACACGTCAGCAGGCTAACCTTTCGCTTTTCGAGGGCGGATTCCTCTTCTTAGTTTCCTTAGGGCTAGCTGTTCTACTTACCGAACTGGTTGATAACCCGGTACGTTCGCTCAAACTATTCAACAAAAATTGGGGGCGCAAAGCGGCCGTGATTATCTTGGCGTTAGCAGTAGGATCTAACGGAATCGCTACCGCCTCTTGGCAGATAAACAAGCGAATCTCTCCCGCCAAGCACGTCACCGCGTCTAGTCACCCCGGAGCACGAATCCTCCTACAGAAAAATCCTCCTAGCAGTTTCAAGGAAGATCCCTTGCCCGCTCCTGGAGAACTAGATAAACAGTGGGCAAGCCTGCCGTACCAATGTGACGGCGCATTTGCCGGCGCGCCAGATTTTGGAGAGGCAGCTGGTCATAACAACTCTTGCCGCCAGCTGCACCAGCAAGCAACTGGTGGCTCCAACGTGTTGGTATTCGGTGATTCCCATGCCGAACAGTATCTGCCCGCCATCCAGAAAACGGCGCAGCAACGCAACTGGAATTTAGCCGCACTACTAATGGGAGGCTGCAAGATCTCCCGTGACTTTAACGGCCATGACGATACCTGCAAAAAATGGGTACAGGCAGGATTGGATTGGGCGTTAAATAAGGCAAAACCAGATGCGGTGATTATGGTCTCCACGCTTACGCAACCCGGCAGTCCCGATCAAGTATTGCCTGGTCACCCCGATGTAGTCTCCGATTTCCTGGCGAAGGGGATAAAGGTAATCGCGATGCGCGACACTCCCAATTTTTCTCAAAATATCTATGAGTGCGCTGTGTCATCCCCTAATCCCCAGTCCTGTGGCGTCCCCTATGGACAGGTATATTCAAAGACCCTTAACGGCCTGCCTGTAGAAAACCCTGGTTTCAATTTCGTGGATTTATCGCCGCAGATATGTCCCAATGATGCGTGCAGTCCCCTGGTAGGAAATCTTTACGTCTATATGGATCACGACCACCTGACCAAGTATTACTCCCAGACCTTAGATGACTTCTTCGCTAAGCAAACCAAAGGAATCCTGGAACCCTAGCGCTGCGAAAGGTACATCTTTAGGCAGACTGAGCTTGATAAATAGATACCAGCCCCGATAGAGGCTAAAAACCCTCCCCATAAAAACACTCCCGGGGCGGGGAGTTTTTGAGGGTTATCCCCAAAGGCTCCCCGCCCCGGAACTTTTTCGGGCGTTAGCCCGACTCATTCACTATTAGATTTGCCAGAGACTATTGGCTACTGTTTCCAGTAGTGACGCTGCTCCACCAGTGCTTCCTCGTATTCTTTACGAGCCTGCTGCGTGGATTCGATGCGAGAAACTTCCGGCACCGCCACGTCCCAGTAGGAACAGTTCGGCGGGTTCGGACCAAACAGGTTAGTCTCGATATGAATCATCACTGCCTGCTCAGATTTCTCCGCCTGGCGATAGGCATCCCGGAACTCTTCGATAGTGTGCACCTTCAGCACCTTAATTCCCCAAGATTCCGCGTTCTTGGCGATATCTACCGGCAGCAGCTCCCCGTCCTCGTTATGGGGATTGCCATCACCCATCCGGTAGCGAGTACCGAAACGCTGGGAGCCATGAGACTCTGAAAGCGCGCCAATCGAAGAGAACCCGTAGTTTTGCAACAAAACATAGATAACCTTGATGTTTTCTTGCACCACGGTGGCCAGTTCCATCGGCAACATCTGGTAGGTGCCGTCACCGACAATCGCCACCACTTCCGAATCCGGCAACGCCATCTTGACACCCATAGCCGCCGGGATTTCATATCCCATACAGCTAAAGGCATACTCTACGTGGTATTGCACCGGAGTCTTCGCTTGCCACAGGCACTGCAAATCACCCGGCATCGACCCGGCGGCGTTAATCACCACATCGTTGTCGCCCATCATGTCGTTAAGCGCCCCGAACACCTCGGTTTGCGCCGGTAGCTCTTGGTCATGGGCACCGTAGCATTCGGCGGTCTTTTCGAACCAGTCTGCGCGCTCATCTGCAATCTCGCGGCTGTAATCTTCAGAGACCCGGTAATCCCCGAGTGCCTCTTTCAAAGCAGCCAGCGCCAACTTGGCGTCAGCCACCACCATTTCACCCGCGTGTTTCGCCGCATCGAAGGCTTTCACGTTGATGTTTACGAACCGCACATCCGGGTTCTTGAATTGGGTGTGGGAAGCAGTAGTGAAGTCCGAGTAGCGAGTGCCCACCCCGATCACCACATCGGCTTTATCTGCCAAATGGTTCGCGCTATTGGCACCGGTAGAGCCGACGCCCCCCACGGCACATTCATGATCAAAGTTAATGGCGCCCTTACCTGCCTGGGTATCAGAAACCGGAATCCCGGTAGCACTCGCCAAATCGCGTAGCTCCTGGGAGGCTTCCGCGTAGATCGTGCCGCCACCGGAAACAATCAAGGGACGCTTCGCCGACTTAATAATCGCTGCCGCCCGCGCCATCTCAGTTTCAGATACTGCCGGACGGCGCACGTGCCAAACCCGCTTTTCAAACATTTCTACCGGCCAATCGAAGGCCTCGGCCTGTACGTCTTGTGGCATTGCCAGTACTACCGCTCCGGTTTCTGCCGGGTCGGTGAGCACGCGCATGGCGTTCATTAAAGAGGGCATTAGCTGTTCGGGACGATTAATCCGGTCAAAGAAACGCGAGACGCAGCGGAAAGCATCATTAACGGTTACGTCCAAAGAACGCGGATCCTCTAACTGTTGGAGCACCGGATCCGGGTAGCGGGTAGCGAATTGGTCAGAAGGCAACAGCAATACCGGCACCCGGTTAGTGGTGGCCAGCGCGGCGCCAGTCACCATATTTAAGGCACCCGGACCAATCGAAGTGGTAACCGCGAGAGTCTGCAAGCGGTTCTTGGCTTTAGCGAAAGCCGCGGCCGCATGGACTGCGCCCTGCTCGTTACGCGGCATGTAGTATTCCATTACTCCCCCATCGGGGGTGGAATCGAGTTCGTTTTGAAGCAGCGCCTGACCGATGCCACACACGTTTCCGTGTCCGAAAATCCCGAACGTGCCTGGGATCAGACGGTATTCTTTGCCGTCACGCTCGGAATACTGGTTGATTAAGAAGCGAATTGTCGCCTGCGCGGTAGTTAGGCGAACGGTCTCAAATTTTGCCATTCTTAGTCCTCCTTGATGGTGGCGTTGGTCATGGGCAGACGGGGATCAGCTTCGCCGCCACCCCAATCTTCGGTGAGCCAGACATAGTCGGGATCAATAGTTACCAGCCAGGTGGCGTCCTCAGCCGGGCCGGCCATTACATTCAAATAGTACAGGTGGTATCCGGGCGCGGCCACGGACGGGCCGTGCCAACCGTGCGGCATTACCACTACGTCCCCGCTGTGTACCTCGGCGCACACATCAATAGTGTGCCCCTTAGAGGGGTAGATCCGCTGCAGCGCCATTCCGGTAGTGCCATTTGCAGCTGGTTTTACCTGGTAGTAGTAGATTTCTTCCAAAATCCGTTCAGTTTCGGAATGCTCATCATGCTTATGAGGAGGATACGAAGACCAGTTACCACCGGGGGTGATCACTTCGGTGACCAGCACGTGATCGACCTCTACCGGGTTGCCCATGGTGTAGTTGTGGACTTCCCGGGTGCAGTCGCCTTTACCGCGAATCATGGAGATGACTTCATCTTTGGGGCAGTAGCGCAGCGGTTTTTCGTTATTGGCCTTCGAGCTGGGCAGGGCAAACCGCCCACCTTTTTCACTGCTCACCGTAAAGGTGGTGTTAAGCGGTACGTACAGGTAATCGGTGATTTCGCTCCAGATATCCTTACGTCCCTTGATTTCGAAAGTTTCACCGCCAACTTTAACCGTGCAGCCGCCCTCGAGCGGTAATACCAGCAGTTCGGAGTTACCGGAGGTAACCTCCTGGCTGGCTCCGGCCGGCAGATTCAAGACTTTCAGTCCCGAGAACTCCCAACCGGCTTTTTCCGGGGTTAAATCCAATTCGAACTGGCCATTTTTTAACTGACCGTCGCGGAATAAATAATTTTCGTTGTCGCTCATAGCAAACCTACCGTCTCGTCTACGGCCTGCGCCACATCGCCGCTGGCCGGGAATAATAGTGAACGACCGATGACCAACCCTAAGACATTGGGCAGCCGCAAAGCTTTACCCCATGACTCCATGGCGGCATCGGGATCCTTAGATACTTCTCCCCCTAGGATCAAAGAGGGAAGTGTAGTAGCTTCCATGACGCGTTCCATCTCGGCAACGCACGGAAGTTTCAACCAGGTATAGGCACTGGTACGTCCCAGCCCGGCCGCTATCGCCATCGATTTAATGACTGCTTCCGGGGTGAGGACGTTGCTGACGTTTTCAGCCGGGCCTTCCGAAATAAACGGCTCCACCATCGCCATGAGTTTTCGCTCTGCCAGTTCATCGATGGCGCGGGCGGTCGCCTGCAAGGTGGAGACGGTGCCGGAATCTTGATAGTTGATCCGGGTCAGCATTTTCCCCCCGGCCAACCCGGCATCTTTCACGCCCTGGGCATCGTAGCAGTTGAAACGGTCATCCATTCCAAAAGTAGCCCCCGCTAGGCCGGCGCGGTTCATGGATCCGAAGACGACTTTATTATCGAGGGTGCCCAGCAGCGCCAAGTCCTCGATCATATCGGCGGTACCTAAGAACCCATTTACTCCGGGTCGCGAGAGCGCTTCCACGCAGCGCGCCAGCAATTCTTCCCGGTCGGCCATGGCGGAGGGATCATCTCCGGCTGCCAGTGCCCCGCGCGCCGGGTGATCGCAAGCAATGACCATCAGTTTTCCCGGTTTACCGTCTTTTCCTTGCAGCGCTTCTTTCAGGCTGGGACGAGGACGATTTTCCAGAGTTTTTGCTATCCGTTCCGGTTCAAAGGTACGGATTTCTGCCAGTTTTGCGATTAGCTGTCCCATGGCCTTACCTCTTAGTAACAATCGGAGCGGACTGGGGGTTCTTAGAAATCATGTCTAGGATTTCCGGTTCAGACGGCATCGCTGTGGAGCATTCCAGACGGGAACTGACAATTGCCCCGGCGGTGGAGGCCGCCGAAATAATCTCCGGTAAATCCCAGCCCGAGAGCAATCCATGACAAAGCGATCCTCCAAATGAATCGCCCGCACCCAGACCGTTGGTGACTTTCACCGGAGTTACGGGGACTTCAATCCGCTCTTCGCGGGTCTTGCATAAGGTTCCCAGGGGCCCCTGCTTTACGACTGCGATTTCTACTCCCCGCTCCAGGAGGGCGTCGGCGGCGCGATCCGGTTCGGTTTCTCCCACCGCAATGCGGCATTCCTCTTTATTGCCAACCGCTACCGAAACTTTCTCTAGCATTCGTTCCACTTCGCGGTGAGCGGTTTCTTCATCGCTCCAGAAAGTAGACCGGTAATCCAGGTCAGCGATTGTCCATTTATCTGTCTCTGACAAATCCCGCAGGTCTAGGGCGTGATGATGAGCGCTACGCGAGGGCTCCTCGGATAGGCCGGTAACGGAAATCCAAAATATTCTGGCGTCTTTCACGGCGTCCTCGGGAATATCTGCTTCCGTTAACTCCAGGTCAGGGGTGGAGGGTTCCCGGTAGAAGTAGAGGGGGAAATCGTCGGGCGGAAATATCTCGCAAAATGTTACCGGGGTGGCGAAGTTGGGGTTATCAACTACGTAGCTGTCATACACCCCTAGTGAGCGCATCTCCGAACGCACGAACTTACCGAAAGGGTCTTTACCTACTCCGGTAATAATCGCGGAAGAGTGGCGCAGCTTTGCGGCTGCTACCGCGACGTTCATGGGACTGCCACCCAAGAACTTTCCGAATTGTTCAACTTTTTCTAGCCCTACTCCGGTCTGTAACGGATAAATATCTATCCCTGAGCGCCCGATGGTGAGCACGTCTACGGCCGGCATCTTGAAACTGTTCATACCAGCTATCCCCTTTTTACATCGTTGTTGACTACCTTGTCAGCGCCGCTGGTGTGATAATCACAAACTGGCAACGCTTTGTAATGACATTCTAGCAAAGTTCTAAAGCGAGGGGAAGCCTGAAATTCAAATTTCGAGACTTAGAGCGACCGGACGGGTGACAAAAATCAATTACACACCGTTAACAAAGGGTGTCGCCAACGTTAATTTTAGGTGTATTCTACATTAATGTAATAGCCATATAACAATAAGCGCTATTGTAGCCTCAAAGCGCCCCTAGGAAGGAGTTCCCCCATGGCAACGCTCAAAACCTACGTAACCGATATTGAGCTCGACCATTCCTCTCCCGTTCCCCTGTACCACCAGATTTCTGAACCCATTAAGGAGTTAATCCTAGACGGCACTATTCCGCCGGGAGCAAAACTTGAAGATGAACTATCGATGGCCTCCCGCCTGGGAGTATCGCGCCCCACTGCCCGGCGCGCCCTGCAATCGCTAGTCGATTTACGTTTGGTGGTACGCAAACGCGCTGTAGGCACTATCGTTGCCCCTAAAGAAATACACCGTCAGGTAAAACTCTCTTCCCTCTACGACGACTTAAAAGACTCAGGACAAAAGCCCACCACTAAGGTGTTTTCCTACGAAGAGGTCGAGGCTAGTAAAGAGATAGCAGAGGATCTGCGCCTTGAAGAAGGACAAACAGTTATCAAAGTTGTACGCTTGCGCCTTGCCAATGGCGAGCCGCTAGCGATTATGACTAACTATCTTCCCTCGGAAGTAGCCCCCACTGAAAAGGAGCTACGTTCGGGCGGCCTTTATGACGCAATGCGTAGCCATGGGCACGAAGTGGTTAGCGCCTCGCAAACTATTTCCGCCCGTAAAGCCAGCAGCGAAGAGGCAGAAACCCTGCAAGAATCACGGGGAGCCGCAATTTTGAGTATGCGACGCGTCTCTTACAACCAATCCGGGGTTCCCATTGAAATCGGAGACCACGTTTATCGCGCATCTCGATATCGCTTCACCGTCAGCCTTTAGTGACGAAGCTCACTCTCCCTTTGCTCTATTGTCCTGTCAAAGTCTTGACGCTGTGGGTTTTTCCCCTTAACCTGGAAGGGAACCGGCACCGAAGGCGGTGTCCGTTGAAGAACGAAGGAGACTCAATGACCGAGATTAAGATGACCCCCGGTCCCCTGCTAGATGCAGCCAAGAATTCAAAGACCGCGCTGTGGAACGATTCTTCCGATCTGGAAGAACTCCGTCAGTCGATCTCTTGGGGCGGAGTAGGTGCGACCTGTAACCCGACCATTGCTTACACTACTATTTCCAAGCACCTAGACATCTGGGCTCCTCGCATCAAAAAGATTGCCGAGAGCATGCCCACCGCCACCGAATCCGAAATCGGTTGGCAGGCTGTTAAAGATATGTCCATTGAGGCCGCCAAGCTGCTAGAACCAGCCTTCGAAGCCTCCAATGGCCGTAACGGTCGCCTCTCGGTGCAAACCGATCCGGCGAACTACCGCAACGCCAAGGCACTAGCTGACCAGGCAGTAGAGTTCTCCGAAATGGCTCCCAACATTGTGGTAAAAGTACCTGCCACCAAGACTGGGATTGAAGCTATCGAAGATGCCACCTACCGTGGCGTATCCATGAACGTAACCGTATCCTTCTCCGTTCCCCAGGCAGTTGCTTCGGGTGAAGCTATTGAGCGCGGCCTGAAACGGCGCGAAGCTGAAGGCAAAGACATTTCCACGATGGGTCCGGTCGTAACCTTGATGGTTGGCCGCCTCGATGACTGGCTGAAGATTTGCGCAAACCGCGACAAACTGGTTCTAAACCCCGGACACCTCGAATGGGGCGGAATTGCTGCAGTCAAGAAGGCTGCTGCCGAGTTCGAAAAACGGGGCTTGCGTTCCCGCATGCTAGTTGCGGCCTTCCGTAACACCATGCAGTACACAGAGCTGGTCGGTGGCGACATCGTTATTTCTCCGCCTTTTGCTTGGTCCAAGCGGATCCAAGAGTCCGACTACCAGTACGAGCCACGCTTCGAAGAACCGGTAGCAGACGAAATCATGGAAACCTTGATGAAGGTGGAAGATTTCCGCCGCGCCTACGAAGTAGATGGCATGAGCATCGAAGAGTTCGACACCTTCGGCCCCACGGTGCGCACCCTACGCGGGTTCCTCAAGTCCAACACTGACCTGCAAGAACTAGTTCGCGACGTGATTTTGCCGGCGCCGAAAGAAAAGTAGTTCCGCGCGATGAAATAACAACTAAATAGCCTTAAAGGCCGGGGACGATTTTTCTCGTCCCCGGCCTTTTGTTTCTCCAGCATTTTCCCTCGCCGCGGCGGTGCCTCACGCAGCGGCGAGGGCAGACAAAAGGCGGGGTCGGATTTCTCCGATCCCGCCGATTGCTTTATGGCTTAATGGCGCGAAAACCGCGCAGCCACGTTAATGCTTAACGCTCAACCTTTGCCAAAATGTCACGCGCGGAAAGAATCAAGTATTCTTCGCCACCGTATTTAACTTCGGTGCCGCCGTACTTGGAGTAAATCACGCTGTCGCCCTCGGCAACATCCATCGGAACCCGGTTGCCCTGGTCATCAACGCGACCCGGTCCCACCGCGATTACTTTACCTTCCTGCGGCTTTTCTTTAGCAGCGTCGGGGATAACCAGACCCGAAGCGGTCTTTTGTTCCGCTTCTGCCTGCTGAATCACGACGCGATCTTCTAACGGCTTAATGGAGACTGACACTGCAGACCTCCCTTTCTTTTTCCAAAAACTTTTCGGTTTTAGTACCGGAACTTTGACGTCGCGGGTTGCCAGATTTCCGGTGCCAGTCTGGAGTCTTGTAACTCCAAATGCACTATTTAGCTTAAGGGTATTCTGGCACTCAATCAAGCTGAGTGCCAGGTTTAGCTTACGCCCTGGGCGAATCCGGTTTCTGTCCTTTTTAGCATTGAGAAACTACCAGGATACGAGCTCAGTTAGACTAAAAATGTTAGAGGGGAGAAAACTATGGTTACTGCCAACATGCCACTAAGTTACGTACAGCTACGGCAGCTAATCGGGCATTTTCCACCCAGTGAGGATCCGATGGTAGCGGCGCTTACCACCCAAACCGGCTGGCAGCTTTTACAGGAACACCCCGCCCCCGCCTCCTCCGAAACAGCAGCTATCGCTAAATACCTGCGTAAGCACCACCCGGCAAATTTAGTGTCTTCCCTGCAAACCCAATGGAAACTGCGGGAGAAAGCCCAAGAAAAAATGGGGAGCGCGGAGGCCAGGAACTGTCTCTTTACTCGCGATGGGCTGGAGCAGGCGACTCGAAAAATTGTGGCTAGGCAGCGAGCTAAACGTTTTGCAACCGCCGGCGTCACCAGCCTGATAGACCTGGGGTGCGGGATTGGCGCTGACTCGCGGGAACTGGCACGCATCTGCCCAGATTTTCGCGCAGTCGATCAGAGCCCGGCAGCTGCCACCTGTGCGGCGATTAACCTTTCTGACCAGTCAGGAACCCAAGTTCTATGCACAAGTGCCGAACAAGTTGTCACCCAGAAAACTCTGCCCGCCCTGTTTGTGGATCCGGCACGCCGCGCCGCTACCGGACGCGTCCTCTCCCCTGCCGCCTGGTCCCCGCCCTTAGAGACAGTGTTGGAATGGGGAAACCATACGCCCTATCTAGCAGTAAAAATAGCACCCGGCATTGATCTCACTAACCTGCCAGCTGGCTACCACGCCCAGTGGGTGAGCGTAGCGGGCGACCTGGTAGAATGCGCCCTCTATTCGCCCAGCCTTGCCCCCGAAGGCGCCGGACGTTCGGCACTAATCATTGAGGGCGATGAGGTAACACAATACCGCTGCGCCAGTGCCCGCAACCCGGGAGAAAGTCATGTACAGGTGCGACAGGCAGCTAACTTGGGGAACTACCTTTTCGATCCCGATCCCGCGATTATCCGCGCCGGAATCTTGCCTGACATTTGCGAACGTTTAGAGGCCGCACCAGTATCTAGCGCAATCGCTTACCTGACCGGAAACACTCTTCCCACCGGCGAAGACACCCCGGCTGTGCGCTGCTACCAAATAGTGGAAAACCTACCTTTGAAAACCAAGATGGTTAGCTCTTACTTGCGCTCCCGCCAGGCTACTCGCTTGGATATCCTAAAGCGGGGAGTCGCCCTCGATATTGCTAGCTGGCGCAAAAAAGTAATGCCTAAAAAGCAGCGAGACTGGACTCCGCGCACCGTAACCGTAGCGTTAACCCGGGTAGGCGGAGCACACCGGTGCCTAGTGCTAGAGGGCGCCGGGAAAACCTTAGGACGATAGCCCGGCGCTGCCTGCCGACTGCCCGGTCAGACGCCGATCAGGTTACCGGCGGGGCTCCACATCATCGGGCGGCTCTACCGTCACGGACGGTTCATCCGGATCTGACTTTTTCGCCTGCGAACGCTCATGTAGGCGCTGCTGTGCTTGCTTGGCGTATTCGCGTCCCTTTTCTACCGCCTGTTCGGCGTACTCGCGCCCTTTTTCCGCTGCCTGTTCCATATAGGGGCGCGCCTTCTCCATGGTTTCTTCCGCATACTCGCGGCTTTTCTCTGCCGCCTGCTCCATGTAGGGGCGAGACTTCTCTACCGCCTGCTCTACATAGGGACGTGCCTTCTCCATGGTTTCTTCCGCGTACTCGCGTCCCTGCTCTACCAGCGGTTTAATCCGGTCGGCCGCCTTTTCCAACCCGGGACGCATTTGGTCAAATGACTTCGCCATGTTTTCTTTCACCTTTCGATAGATACTCTCCGCATCTACCTGTTTTTCTTGGGGAATACTGGTTTTAGCAGCTGGTTTTTCCGTATCCTCGGAGCTAGGAGCCATGTAAATCTGGGTGAGCGCCATCTGAGAGTCCGGACCAAAATCTATTGACGAGGGCGGCATTCCCGCTTTCACTAGCGCCTCCCCTAAGGCAGCGATCTGCGCGCCATTGTCGGTACAAAAACGAATCGGAGGAATCCGCACGGTAATACCCGCCGATTCGGCGCGCTGGGTGAGCAGTTCACGAAGACGCGAGTTAGCGGAAAAACCGCCCCCCACCACGATTTCCCGGCAATCAAAATCTTGAGCCGCCTTTACCGCTTTCTTGGTCAGGGAATCATTTACCGCCTCAGAGAATCCGGCGCAAATGTTTTCCCGGTTAATAGTTTCCCCGGCAGCCTCTAGCCCCTCAATATAGCGGGCGACCGCAGTTTTTAGACCTGAGAAAGAGAAGTCATAGCGGTGACGCTCTTTATCTTTACCGGCCGCGAGTCCCCGCGGGAAACGGATAGCTTTCTTATCCCCCGCCTGCGCCAAGCGGTCTACATGCGGGCCTCCCGGATAGGGCGTATTAAGCAGACGTCCTACTTTATCGAAGGCTTCCCCAGCGGCATCATCCAAGGTACCGCCAAGTTCGGTAATATCGGTGGCCAGGTCGCGCACCAGCACCAGGTTTGAGTGTCCCCCCGAGCAAATCAACCCGATAAAGGGGGGATGAAACTCCCCCTCTACCAGGGCATCTACCGCCAGGTGTCCGATTACATGGTTCACGCCGTACAGCGGTTTATCTAAGGCGAGTGCCAAGGCTTTCGCCGCGGAAATGCCCACGGTCAGCGACCCCACTAGTCCCGGGCCTGCCGCACAGGCAATCGCGTCTACCTCGTTTAACGCTACCCCGGCTTCTTCACAGGCGGCTTGTAAGGTGGGCAGGAAGGATTCCAGGTGGGCGCGGGAGGCAATTTCGGGGATGATTCCCCCGTAGCGAGCATGCTCATCCATAGAAGTAGCAGTGCGGTCTGCCAATAGTTTCCCCCCGCGCACCAGCGCCACGCCGGTTTCGTCGCAGGTAGACTCGATTCCCAGGATTAGCGGTTCACTCATAGTCCCCATTTTACCCACACCCTGGATTTGCGACCTAACGATATCGCCTCTAGCTGTAATAACTCTGTTCGAATAGCATCCGGACATTAGTTTCACCGGCAATGGGACTTTACCTAAAAACAGAACACTGGGGCTGATTACCAGGACATTGGATTGGAAAATCAGGATATTGAATGGGCAGGACGGTACCACTCTCAGCTAAAATGACACTAGCGGCGGGAGGTGCAATGACAAATACAGCCGAGCTCGGGGAACCCAAAGAGGATCCATTTGCCCAGTATGTGCGCCAAGGATCCCCGTCTCAACGCGCTCTTACCGCTGCTTGGCAGGCAGGAATTGGTTTACAAGCTGTCGATGGCTTAGAGCCCTCACCATATCTAATAACTACCGCTAAGAGCTCCATTGAAGGCGAAATCACTTTAGATGAAGCTCAAAGCCTGGTTAATTCCTACTATCAACAAAACCCTCAGCGAGGCCTAAACCGAGTTGAGGAGGCAGATAAGGTAGCTACCCGGGTTGCGCAAGTATTATCTTAGGACGGATTCGTGTTCTCGGCTGCGCAGTATCTGGCAATACACCGCCGACTTTTTGCAGGAATCTACCCCCAGGCTGGAAAAGCTCGCACCTACAATATCTCCAAGAAAGAGTGGGTACTGGACGGAGATACCGTCATATATGGGAATGCTGCCGATTTAATGGCTACCCTGGAATACGATTTAGCTTTAGAACGCGCTTTTAGTTACCGGGCGCTGAGTACCGCCGAAAGTATTGAACACCTAGCTTCCTTTGTGGCTAGGCTGTGGCAGATTCACCTCTTTGATGAGGGAAATACTCGCACTACTGCCGTGTTCTTCATCAAGTACCTCTGCACCTTGGGTTTCACTGTCGATAACACTCTTTTTTCTAGCTATTCCTGGTATTTCCGAAATGCGATGGTACGCGCCAACTACGAAAACCTGCCTGCTGGGATTCACGAAACTAACGAATACCTAGTGAAGTTCTTACGAAACTTGCTGTTAGGAGAAGAAAATGAGTTGAAAAACCGGCACCTGCATATCAGCGGTTTGAAATATCCCGAGAGGCCTAAGGATATTAGATTTTAAGGTTCCGAATGTAGGTTTTTTCCATACAATTGCAACACTTGAGCGCAACTTTAAAAAATTATTTCCGAGGACGGGGATGGGGCTTCGCCCGGTATTACCGCTGGGATTTAGCCCGCACTGGAGGCTGGCAAAGAGAGGCTGGCAAGGGCAGAGCAGCAAGTATAAAGGTGGGGTCGGAGATTTATCTCCGACCCCACCTTGAAGTTTAAGCGAACCGCTAATTCTTTTCAGTACTCACAGCTGTTAGCTGCCATGAAAGCTCCGAAAAGAACTGTTTGGTATCGCTTTAACTCTGCCGGCGCCTGGCTGCCAAAGTACCCATACCGGCGATGGTTAATGCCAATGCCAGTAGGGACAATCCCAGGATGGGAGCACCGGTCTTTGGTAGACCCGAACCGGGCACCACATCTTGAGGCTCAACGGCAGCCGACTTGATAGTCACCATGGTTTCCACCTTGGTGCTACCGGGCTTCTTGTCTCCATCAGGCGCAGTGTAGTCAATCGAAATAGTTACCTTTTGACCAGTTACTCTCTCGGTAGGAGTACCACTAATCACGCAAGCGGAGCGTTTTGCGTCCCACTTAATGCTCAAGCCTTTAGGTAGTCCCTCGGCTTTGCAGCTAGTAATCGTGGCTTTACCGGGATTATCTACCGGGACAACCACCGGGTTTAGCGGTTTGTCTTTCTGCCCCTCGATGCTAGGAACTGCCGGGACGCTGGGCGCTAGAGCGCAACCGTTATTATCGACTTCGGCACCTTTCGGGGTGTTAGCACATTTATCCTGGTCGTCATCTATTCCGTCACCGTCAGCATCTTTTGCAGGATCGGTAATGGTAACAGTGGTTTCGCCACTTGCTTTCCCGCCGGGGTGCTCATCGGTCTTATCTTGGGGAGTGTAATCGACAGTAATCGTAACTTTCCCGTCGGTTACCTCTTCAGTGGGGGTACCACTGATTACGCAGGCTTGTTTGCCCTCGTTCCATTCGATAGTCAGACCAGCAGGTAATCCGGTGGCTTGGCAAGCGGTGACCTTGGTTTTACCTGGGTTGGTTACCGGCACATCAACCGGGTCGATGGCTTTACCTTTCTCTCCACTAATCTTAGGAGCGTCCGGCAAGCTAGGAGCCACTGAGCATCCATTCTCGTCTGGCTTGGCATCTTGCGGGGTTCCGGCGCACTTGTCTTTATCGTTGGGAACACCGTCACCGTCATCATCACCTGGTAGGGCAATCATGAACTTGGCAGTCACCTTATCGGTAGTGCCATCCTTATAGGTGACTTTCACCGGAATCTCGGTGTCTCCTTGAACTGGCTTATCCCAGGTAATAATCCCGGTCTTAGCATCAATAGAGACTCCCTCTGGTGCGTCCTCACCTAAGGCGAACTTGGTTCCCTCGGGAGCCGCAGCTTTCTCGTCCTTATCTTTGGTGGTTACCTCATCAAAGAGCGGAGCCGCAGAAACCGCCGGCTTACCTACCTGACCATTAACCTCCGTATAGGAAGGATCCCAACGGTCAGCCAGAGTACAACCGAACTCGTCTACCTTATCTTTATCGGCAGCCGGAGTCCCCGGACATAAATCATCCCCAGCCTGTGGGTTCTCCGGATCAACCGGATCCGGCTTACCGTCACCATCTTTATCGGTACGAACCTTAACGGTCACGGTAGCGTTATCTGCCGAGTTATCCGCATAGTTCACCTTCACCGGAACAGTAATCTCTTCACCGTTCTTAGCGGTATCAGGAATGTTCAACGTAACCTGACCGGTTGTAGCGTCAATGCTTGCCCCTTGGGGAGCATCATCGCCGAGGACGTACCGAGCGGTATCGGGAATGTTCTTGTCTCCCGTTTGCGTGGCTTTAACGCTGTCACCTGGTTTCCCAGTTACTGCCGGGTATGCCGGGTTGTAGCGATCAGCATCAGTCAGGTTGTCTTTGATAGTTACGCTGGTCTTGCCTTGAATATCACCACCGGGGTGGTCGGCAGATTTATCTACCGGTTCAAAGCTGACCGTGACGTTCACGTCCTTACCAGGATCAACTATCTCGGTGGGGGTACCGCTGATTACGCACGCTGTCCCCTCTTTGTTAAGGGCAATGGTTAGCCCCGCAGGCAGCCCCTCGGCTTTGCAAGCAGTAAGTTTGCTCTTTCCGGGGTTATCTACCGGGACAGTAACCGAGGTAATCGGGCTATCCTTTTCACCTACAATCGGGTCAATCTTGCCTACTGTAGGCGGTACCGAGCAGCCGTCCTCGTCTATCTCTGCGCCTTTAGGAGTTCTCGGACACTTGTCCTCGCCAGCAACCGGGTTAGCCGGATCCTTCGGATCAGCAACCCCGTCACCATCATCATCCTTAGCCACATAGACACTACCGCTCTTCTTGACCGTGCCAGCTTCTTTAGCCCCATCAGGATGCTTAAAGCCAACAGTCAAATCCACCTGCTTATCAATACTCTTCGTAGGAGTACCACTAATAACACAAGTAGAAGAGGCCGCATCGAACTTAACGGTCAAACCAATAGCCGTCAGCTCCTCAGCAGAACAAGACAACTCACTAGCCTTACCATCATTAGTAACCTTCACACTCACAGGAGAAATAGCCTTACCAACCATTCCCTTAACCGTGAAATCACCAACAACAGGAACTTTTGCACAACCATTAGCATCAGGCTTCGCGCCCGCAGGAGTACCAGCGCACTTATCAGAAGCGTCCGGGACCCCATCACCATCAGAGTCCTTACTAAGATCAGTAATAGTAGCAGTCGTCTTCACCGGGATACTACCAGCAGGATTACTAGTATCATCACCATCTTGCGGATCATAATTCACATTAATAGTAACCGCTTTGTCCTTAACTTCCTCACTAGGAGTACCACTAACAACACAAGCCTTCTTCTCCGGCGAGTACTTAACACTCAAACCAGCAGGCAAAGAATCAGAACTACAAGTAACAGCAGCCATACCCGGATTATCAACCGGAACCACCACTACCTCGGTAATCTCCTTACCCTTCTGCCCACTAATAGCAGCCGGAGTACCAGCCGTCGGCTTCTCCGAACAACCATTGTTGTCTACCGTTGCGCCCGCAGGAGTACCAGCACACTTATCCTTCGAATCAGGAACAGTATCACCGTCACCATCGGCTTCAGCGCTAATAGTTGCTGTAGCAGTGCCGGTAACATCTCCGCCCTTATGCTGGTCAGTCTTATCAACCGGCTCGAAACCGACTTTAACAGTTACCTCTTTATCCTTGGCCTCCTCACTAGGAGTACCAGTAATCACGCAACCATCTTTTTGCTCATTCAAAGCAATAGCCAAACCAGCCGGCAAACCCTCAGCACTACAAGCAGTCAACTTAGCTTTACCAGGATTATCAACCGGAACATTCACCGGAGAAATTTCCTTACCAACCTGACCAGTAATACCCGGAACCTTACCCACAGAAGGCGCAGCAGAACAACCATCGTTGCCAACCTTCGCACCAGCAGGAGTACCAGCACACTTATCAGAAGCATCCGGAACCCCATCACCATCATCATCGGCAGGTTTGGTAACCGTCACCTTGGACGTATCCAAGGTCTTGTCCCCATCCTTAACAGTAACCGTAATCTCAGTACCAGGCGTAGCACCGGCAGGAATAGAAACCTTGACACTACCATCCTTCTCAACAGAACAGGTCGCACCATTATCAGCAGAACACTTCACCGAATCCGGCAACTCACCATTCTTCTGATCCTTACTCAAGGTCACATCCGTACCGGGATCACCACTACCATCACCCCAAGCCGGGCAACCATTATTAGCAGACGGACCGGCAACATCAGGACACTTATCAGAAGCATCCGGAACCCCATCACCGTCACCATCGGTATCGACTTTCTGAGTAACTTCCAGCTCAACAGTGTCGGTCACGGTGCGGATAACGGCTTTACCGTCAACTTGCTCTTCAACCTGGTATTGCACTTCCAGAGTATGTTTACCGATTGCCGCCTGTTTGGTGACAGTTACCGTCCCGTCTTGTGCGAGAGTTATCCCGTCTACCGCTTTCTGAAGCGTAAAGTCTTTGGCTTTAGCTCCATCTGGCATTCCGGCGACGTTCAAAGTGGTAGTTTGGTCAGCGCTGTTGGCATCCACCGCGAATGTATCTTTTTCAAGCGACAAATCCAGGATCGACAAAGTGTCCTCGAAAGGAATTGTCAATGGCTGGAACTGTTGATCCTTAGCCTCACTGTTATCGGCCTTAATCGTGCCGGTGGCAGTAGCTAAAATGCGTACATCATAGTTACCGGCCTTGGTGGGAGTGCCCACCAGTTTCCAGCCGTCAACCACTCCATCTTTATTGGTGGTGGTTTCAACCTTCAGGCCTTCCGGTAGCGGTTTGCCCTCAGCAGTGGTGAAATTCCACTGGACATCAACTTTCTTCGAGTCAAAAATCGGCAGAGAACCGGTTGCTTTTTCGCCCTCGATTGTGGTCACGTCAGTACCATCCGGATACGGCTTTCCAACCTGTCCCCACGGGAAAGTCGGCTGGTCGGTAACGTAGGCAGTAAACCCGTCAATGCCAATTGGTTGCGAAACCGCGACCCCATCGGGATTAACTTTAGTCATTACCGCAATATAGGTAGTGGTTCCCTTTAAATCACTAGGCACAGTGAAAGGACAATCTGGAATTTGCCCTTTAACATCGGCTGCGGAAAGTTCACATTCTTTTAGAACCTCTCCGACCTGGTTCGTACCGGCGTTGTAATCCGTAGTCCACACAATCTTGTATTTACCGGAAGTAGCTAAAGCCCCTTCGTAAGGCAGTCCCCCGGTATTGGTATGCGCGGTATCCCCTGGTTTCGCCCAGTTAGAGGTGGCGTCATAGGGGGTAACGTCGAAAGTAATCATGTTCGCGCTGATACCAAAATTGGTATTCGTCTGGTTGCTGTAAAGCGTAGTGCCATGGGTATCCCAGCCACCGGAGCTGTTGGGAACCCAGCCACCACCTTGGTTAGCCATATCAACCTGACCCCAACCGGTGAAGTTGTTGTACATATAGGGACCGACCGCTATCGCGCCCTCTGGTACATCCTGTACGGATACGTACAGCCAGTCGCGGTTAATATGCTTCGGGTTTTTCTTGTCCCCAATATGAACAACATGGGTATTAACCCAGGAGCCTTTTTCATAGGTGGGAGCCAGGGTATGCCAACCATATTCGCTGGCTTTATCGTGGTTTACTTCTCCTTCACCCTGAAAACAGGTGTTGTCAGGAGTTACTTTCGAATCGTATCCGCATTTGTCCCAGGATTCACCCCAGGTCCCCCGGAACTGAATCGCATATTCCCCATCGCTATTGGTTTTAGCCCAAGCAGTCTCGGCATACCATTTTTCTGCGCCCTCAGCTTGTATTTGCTCTTTAATCCATTCTTGTAAAGCCGCTTCTTTCTGCCAGTCCCAGCCAGCTCCGCGGACTTTTCCGCTACCATCGGCTTTCATTCCAGCGTTCTTCATTTTTTCGCTCTTCGGAGCATCGCTGTGAATCTTGGCAACCGCGTAATCGGATAGATAGGTGGCTTTCACCACCATATTGGGAGCCGGATTATCACCCTTCTTTGGATCATATCCCAGCCACGCCCCAACGCCCGGAGCTTCCCAGTTAGTACCGGTATCCCGGAAGTTATTCCAGATTACCCGGCCATCTACAGTTCCGCTGGGAGTAGGAGACGTTATTTTTACCCCCTCAGAAGAGCTGTAGCCCTCCTGTCCCTCTTTGAGGTGCATGAAATCGTTTTTAGGCTTTTCTTGATACCAGATTTTAGCGGTTTCGACTACGTTAGGACCGATCCCGATATTAGTTCCCGCTTGGATTTCATAGGTGACCGACTGCGGGTAAATTGAAGCGTTCCCGTAAGTATAGGCGACCGCTAAATCTGGGTAACAAGCGGTGTCCCGACCGTCTCCGAAGAAATCAGTTTTCTGGGGACAGTTATCGGACCAAACCCGCCATTTTTCACCCTCGGGAAGATTGGGGTCAGCATCAAACTTGGCTACTTTACCGTCGGGCATGAGGAACGGCTGCATGGATATGCCCCACTTGCCGTCATCACCAGAGGTAGTGGTATACACCGGGGAGGCAACGTAGGTTTTGCCGTTCTTTTCGTACCATTGCGCATAGACCCGGATACCTTTTAGTGGCTTATATTTACTGATACCGACGATGTTATCCCCATAGGGAACGCCGGTGAGACCCACTATGGAGTCACCTTTCTTGGCCGAACCTGGAGATTCAATTGCCTCGCGGGTGGCAATACCGCCTGGAGCTTTAGCGCCCCCCCCTGCCGGACTATTAGCATCTTCTGCCCAAGCACTTACCCCGTACGACAACCCGGTGATAGCAACCGCGAATCCTGCCAAAGTTGCTAAAACAGAGCGCAGCCACTGGGGAATCCTCTTAAAATGCGTTTTCATATATCCCTCATCAAAACTTTGCTAGTACTGCCCTTCCCCTACGCAAGTTTTCGGGCGAAAACCTGCCGGCAAGAAGAAAAAAAGAGGCAGCCATTTTTCTAACACTTTTATAATACAGCTATGCATTTATCATTTAAAGGCCGTTTTTAGAAAACACTGCTAACTGCCCTGGGGGAACACCCCTAATAGCTGGAGTTTAATTGATTGTTGCAACCTGATCTTTAAGAATCACCACAACCAGTTCATGGCAAAACCGAGGGCACCATAAGCCCTTCACTGCAGGCATCAAGATCAATATCAGCCCAGACAGTGTTGGGGGTTGGCTTCGCGCGCCTGCGCAAAGCCAACCCCCAAACAAGATGCTTTTACCCATTATTTTAGGCATTCGCCCTTATTTCAGGTAGCTGTCGATAACTCCCTCACTGTTGCTAATCGCCAGGAAGGGTTTCGTTTCCTTTTTATCTTTGTAGTACTTAGCGACAAAAGATCCTTCGGGTAGTTTCATTTCCCAAAGCTTGCTGCCATCCTCCCTAAGGTGCGTTAACTGCGTATCGTGATGAACTATAAAACCTGGGGTGGTTAGGAAAGTGTTTAGTCCCCCAGTAGTTTCTTTGGTGTTGATTTCAGCTAAGAGCGCCGGAGCGGGCTTTCCAGTTTTTATATCGTAGACTAGCAGTTTGCTAGCTAGATTTTTCTCTTCGCCTTCCGAATCGGTTCGTTCATTATTAACCCAAACATATCGGTTATTTATAGCTTGTATATAAAGCTTATTAAAACCCTTCAGAGCAGCAATCTGGGTGACTTCTTTCCAAGTCGCCGTGTCGACCACACTCGCTAGCCCCGCATCAACGTTCAGCACAACGGCATACTTTTTATCCGCAGTGAATTGATTAAACCAATAACCGGGCTTTGCTTGATATAACACTTTTCCATCTTTATTAATAAAAACGATGTTCTGACGACCTTGGGCATCCGTGTAAGCAACCATAGTGGCTTTCAAAGCTTCATACTTTGTCCATCCGGTTATGCGTCCTCCTTCGGGAGGGCGGTAACCATTGACATTTGCATAGCCTTTTTCTACCTCGGAACCATCGGATAACTTATATTCGCCTTGAATCTCGCTCAGAGTGAATCCCCAGCCCGCATAAAAGGCTCCCTGTTCATCCTCTTTATAAACACGAACTGTGTCTTTTCCAAACCCCAATGAAAGGTTTCCGTCATAATAGCAACCTTTGTCTATTGTCCAGACCGGATTATCCATCTGCCCTTTCCCCTGGTAAGCAACCAAATCTAGATACTCCGTGCAGGCTACAACCTGACCTTTATCATCAAGATTAACGATGACTGCAGTATCGTTTTGGGCAGTAATGTTTCCATTTTCAGTGGAAAGAACCAAAGATTGATTAGGACTAATTAAAGAATTATTATCATACGTAGTCTCGCCCTCGTTGCGAACCTGAGCTGCAATTAAGACATGCCCTTCGGAACTGAAAATGATCCAAACCTTATCTTTGCCTAGTCCTGAAATTGCGGGAAGCGGATTGTCAATGCGCCAGCGTTCTTTCTGGGTGTTACTGTCCCATAGCCAAATATTCTGGTCATTGATATAAATGATTTCTCCGTTATGTTCCTTGGAAACTACCGCGTCTTTGGCGCCGGCAATGGGAACTATCTTTGGCTGATTTTCCATGCCGGTTAGAACAGAGTCTCCCTGGTTCACAGTGGTATCCCGGAATCCAAACCAGTAGATTCCCCCTCCCACCAGGCATGCCACCAGTAGGATTACTAAAGCAATAATCCCCGGTTTCCGCGATTTTTTATTTTTCGCCGGCTCCGGTGATTCCTGTGCCTCTGGCGACTCGGGTGACTCGGGTGCTCCCGGATCTCCTTCCATAGCCACACCAGCTTTCCCGGTATCAGAGCCTGCCGCGCCCAGCTGCGGCCAGGCGCCCTCTTCCTGCCCGCCTGGCTCTTCTATATTCTCTTCGCTCATTTGATTATTTACCTTTCTTGCTCAAGACAAAGAACACTCAAACATCCTTCCCAGCCATCAGCACTAAACCCAGTTGCCAACGCTGAAGAAAAACTAAAAATAAAAGACTTCCTATTTGTTATTCATTTACCCGCAGGGGCCTCTATATTTTTGGGAGTGCGGTGGGGGTTTGCCCCAGATGAGGCAAACCCCCACGACGCATCATTCTTCAGAATCCTTTACTGCAGATACCTATCTATAACACTCTGGTCATTTGAGATTACTAAGTAAGGCTTCTTCTGGTTTTTGTCCCAATAGGACATGTCAACGCCGCCTCCTTTAGTAATGTCTAGCTGCCACAGTTCTTTACCGTTTTTATCCAAGTGGGTTAGCTTATCTGCGTGACGAAGAATTACCCCTTCGCTGGTTCTAAACATTGTCACTTGCCATTCGGTTTCTTGAGCATTTTCAGCAGACAGCACCTTATCGTTTACCTTGCCAGTCTCAACATCGAAGACAAAAGCTTTACTGACATACCGCTCGACACCTTCCTCAGTTTCTTTGGTACCACTGGCAACACCCCAAGCATATTTATCATCTATCGAGGTAATATCCACATACTCAAAACCTTCTGGGGTTTTAATTTTTGAAACCTCTTCCTTAGTGGAAGGATTAAAAACTATATCAGCTTCCGAATCCCCCCGAAGAGGAGAAAGTAACTGATATTTACCACTATCGCTGGTCAGATAAATAAAATAACCTTCTTTTACCTGACGATCTTGTTCCAACTGCTTTTCTTTTTCTTTAGCCAGTTTGCCTGACCCTTGCTCCGATCCATCACCGAAATCATTCTTTAGTTTCTTTCCATCTGAAAGCCGGTACTCCGCCCTATCTTGGGGTGAACTTCCCTCATCCCCCAAGTCAGATCTATTGTCATTGTCAACTGTGACGGTGGTTTCACTATAACCAAGAGTTGCCCCCTCCGGACAAGCGCCACTCTTAGTCCAGGCGGGAGTGTCCATTTTACCTACTCCCTTAAATACGACTAGGTCACCCTTATTTAAGCATCCAAAGACTTGACCTTTGAAATTCATCAAAAGATGAGTCGATGCTTGCGGTAAATCATTTTTTTGCCCGGTGACTTTCCCGTCCTTCGTCGATAACGCTAAATAACTGCTAACGTCAGATTCATCGCCATAGATAGAAGCCGTAATTAATGCATACCCGCTTTCATTAGTTTCAGCAAAAACATCTGGATGTGAATCTGCAAAATATTCTTTTGGCAAGGGATTATCTACCCGCCAACGTTCATTTTGAGCATTCAAGTCCCATAGCCAAATTTCTTTAGCATTAAAATAGAGTACTTCACCTTGATGCTCGCTGGAGGCTAAAGCACCTTCAGCGGCCGCTATGGGAACAATTTTTGGTTTGTTTTTCATTCCCGTTAAAACAGTATTTGGTCCCTCATCTTTACTGTCAACAGCGGCAGGCGATTCCCGGAATCCAAACCAGTAGATTCCCCCTCCCACCAGGCACACTACAAGTAGTGCCACTAGGGCAATAATCCATGGTTTTCGCGATTTTTTATTTTCTGGAATTCCAGCTGAAGCCTCATTGCTATCTGCTGGCTGCGCTTGCTTACCCGCCTCCGGCGGGAGGCTATTTACGGAGGGGGGGGGACGGATTCCCGATTTTCCTCACTCATTGCTTGTTTTCCTTTCCTGTTACTACCAGAAACAATCCCGATATTTATGCTCATCAGATGCAGTCACCAGACTAGAAGCACCAGTTATCTGGATTGTTATAAAAAGAGTTTATCCTGAATTTATTATGAATTTATCTTGAATGGACTTAATCGAGACAGTGCCACCCTGCCACCTAGTTTCGGACACTAACTGCCTTCAAAAATTCTGGCCGCTTCCTTGTCAACCTCGTTGTTACCCCCAGCTGGCAGCGCACATAGGGAAAGCGGGCTCGGAGATTTTTCTCCGAGCCCGCCTTGGCCATGCAAAAGAACGGCTATTTAACTGTTAACTGCAGATTTAAACTCCAGATAGAACAGCCTTGCCAAGCTGCCGGTTTAGCACTGCGATAAAGTCCAGTGGAATCTGCTTGGGGCACACCGCCGAGCATTCACCAAAGTTGGTGCATCCACCGAATCCTTCAGCACCCATCCGGTTAAGCATCTGCGTAACTCGCCGCAGATTCTCCGGTTTACCTTGCGGCAAAAGACCCAGGTGAGTCACTTTCGCAGCGGTAAATAGCATTGCCGAACCGTTCGGGCAGGCAGCCACGCATGCTCCACAACCGATACAGGCCGCAGCCTCGAAAGCTCGATCCGCATCTTTCTTGGGAACCGGAGTGGAATGTGCATCCGGAGCGGCACCGGTATTAACCGAAATGTATCCGCCCGCCTGAATAATCCGATCCAGGGCATTCCGGTTAACCACCAGATCCTTAATGATCGGGAAGGCCTTTGAGCGCCAAGGCTCAATGGTAATAGTGTCCCCATCCTTGAAGGAACGCATATGCAGCTGGCAGGTAGTGGCGTTATCCTTCGGATCCGGGGAATGGTTTCCATGCGGAACCCCGTTAATCACCAGACCACACATACCGCAAATTCCCTCGCGGCAGTCCGAGTCAAAGGCAACCGGCTCTTCCCCGCGAGCAAATAGATCCTCGTTGAGGATATCCAGCATTTCCAGGAAAGAGGAATCCTCGCTAACTCCGTGGAGCTGATATTCGTGGATAGCTCCCTCGGCATCTGGGCCAGCCTGACGCCAGATTCGCAAAGTGATGTTCACTTGTAGCTCCTTGTCTTGACCTCGATATTGTTGTAAATCAGATCCTCCTTGTGCAGGACAGGGGGCTGATCCTCACCTTTCCATTCCCAAGCGGCTACATACATGAAGTTTTCATCGTCACGCATAGCCTCTCCTTCCGGAGTTTGATGTTCTTCCCGGAAGTGACCGCCGCAGGATTCTTCACGATGCAACGCATCGATACACATCAGCTCGCCCAGCTCTAGGAAGTCAGCCAAGCGACCGGCGCGTTCTAGCGACTGGTTCATCTCGCCGCTCTTCTTGCCCGGGATCCGTACATTGGTCCAGAACTCTTTACGCAGTTCGCGAATCATGCCGATAGCTTTCTGCAGCCCCTCGCGGGTACGGGACATGCCGCAGTACTCCCACATAATGTGGCCGAGTTCCTTGTGGATAGAGTCCACCGAGCGAGTGCCCTCAATCGCCATCAAGCGGTCAATACGCTCTTGCGCCTGGGCTTTGGCAGCCACCACATCCGGATGATCGTGCGGAAGATCTTCCCAATCCAAGGTATGAGCCAGGTAGTCATTTACCGTGTTCGGCAACACGAAATAACCATCAGATAGTCCCTGCATCAAAGCAGAGGCACCCAAGCGGTTAGCGCCGTGATCAGAGAAGTTAGCTTCCCCGCCCACGTACAGACCCGGGATAGTGGTCTCTAAGTCATAGTCAACCCAAACCCCGCCCATGGTGTAGTGCACTGCCGGGTAAATCCGCATCGGAACCTCATAAGGATCGTCATCGGTAATCCGCTTATACATATCGAACAAGTTGCCGTACTTGGCAGATACGGCTTCCTTGCCCATACGTTCAATCGCATCCGCGAAATCCAAGTAAACGCCGCGAGCGACACCGTCAATCTCCGGTCCTACCCCGCGACCCTCATCGCACATATTCTTGGCTTGTCGTGAAGCAATATCACGGGGAACCAAGTTACCGAAAGAGGGATAGATACGCTCTAAGTAGTAGTCGCGATCTTCTTCCGGGATCTCCCGCGGGTCTTTCTTGCAATCCTCTTTCTTCTTGGGAACCCAAATACGTCCATCGTTACGCAAAGATTCACTCATCAAAGTGAGTTTAGATTGCTGATCACCATGCTGCGGAATACAAGTCGGGTGAATCTGGGTGTAGCAAGGGTTAGCAAAATAAGCACCCTTACGGTGAGCACGCCAAGCAGCAGTACCATTACACCCCATAGCGTTGGTGGACAAGAAGAAAACATTCCCATAGCCACCGGTCGCCAAAATAACAATCGAGGCAGTGAAAGTTTCCAGTTCACCAGTTTCCATATCGCGAGCCACAATCCCGCGCGCCCGACCGTCCGAAACGATAAGTTCCACCATTTCATGACGGGAGTGAGAAACCACGGTTCCCGCGTTGACCTGACGCTGCAGCGCCTGATAGGCGCCGATCAGCAGCTGCTGACCCGTCTGACCCCGCGCATAGAAAGTACGAGAAACCTGCACCCCACCGAAAGAACGGTTATCTAGCAGGCCGCCGTATTCGCGGGCAAAAGGCACGCCCTGCGCTACACACTGGTCAATAATATTGGCAGACACCTCCGCGAGCCGGTAAACGTTAGTTTCCCGAGCGCGGTAGTCCCCACCCTTAACCGTGTCATAGAACAGGCGGTAGTCAGAGTCGTTGTCATTGCGATAATTCTTCGCCGCGTTAATCCCGCCTTGAGCCGCAATCGAGTGTGCCCGACGAGCAGAGTCTTGGTAGAAGAAGGCATCGACGTGGTAGCCCATTTCGCCTAGCGAAGCCGCAGCGGCGCCCCCTGCCAGGCCGGTGCCCACCACGATCACTTTGATTTTACGACGGTTAGCCGGGTTAACCAGCGCCGCATTAAACTGGCGCTGCTTCCAGCATTTTTCAATCGGCACCTCGAGCGGTGCCTTCTGGTCAGCAATCGGTTCACCGACAGTGTAGAGACCGTCGACTAGGTTTTGTTGTTCAGTCATCTTACGCATCCTTCCCTAACTAACACGCCACCGGAGCGGGGTTGGTGATTACCAGATACAGCGGTGGGATGGCGAACATGGCGAACAGCAATAGCCCCACGATCCCGGAAATATAAACGGTCGCTTTATGCGTGTTTTCCCGGATCCAACCCATAGTTTGCAGGGCGGACCATACGCCGTGCCCCACGTGCAGAGCCACAATCGCAACCGCACCCAGGTAAATTATCAGCGTCCACCAGTTAGCTGGCGAGAACGTGGTCACCATCATGTTCCATGGTGCTACCGGGATCATCTCTCCCTCTACACTGCAGGTAGCAGAGCTATAGGCTTCCCCTGCACCAATCTGTACCCACTTCGTGGTGAAGTGGAAGATATGGAAGAAGATGAACAGCGCTAGCAACACGGATCCGACACGTACGGTTCGGGTAGCGTAGTTGTTAACCACGTTCTGTTTGACTACGTACTTCTGAGAGCCTCGTCCCTTGCTGGCGCGATACCAGAGGTAGAAGGCGCAGATCATATGGATAACGACGCAAGCAAGTAGCAGTACGCGCAGAATCCAAAGCAAGCCTTCATAAGGCAGGATAGGGGCACCGAAGACCCGTAGGTGGTGGGCATAGCCGTTATAGGCATCAGGTCCCGCCAGAATCTTCAAGTTGCCGTAGGAATGCATTAACACAAACAGCACAAAAAATACGCCGGTAACGGCCATGCACTGTTTCGCGAAGACCAGGGTGTTCCAGCTTCGCCTCTTTTGAATTTCTTTTGTATTGGCCACGATTCACAGGCTAACCCACCGGTTTTCTAAGACTTAGGAATTTGGGGCTAGATAGAGAAAAACCTGCGGAAAAACCAAATTACCACTAGCACTCTATTCCGGGTTTACCTGCAAAGATCATAGATTAATCGGCGGGGCAAGGAAGGAAAAAGCAGGTGGGTATTTCCGATAAGAAAATAATAGAAGCAGGGAATTTTCAAACAATTGAGAAAGCTTGAAGTTGTTAAATACATTTCCCTGGCTCTCAAGGGGAGGTTATTTCTACGCCGATAGGGCCGGGAGACGGGCTCGCTAAGCGCTTACGCATTACCAACGCATCCTCACGGGGATGGGAATAATATCCGCGGCGCACACTCAAGGATGCAAAACCGGCGCGTTCATAAAGTGCGATCGCAGCCTGGTTAGAGCGGCGCACTTCCAAAAACATTTCAGCGGCTCCTCGTTTGCGAGCTGCGCTCAGGGCAGTTTTTAAGAGGGCGGCTCCTAGCCCTTGGCGACGCTTTCCAGGCAGCACCGCCAGGGAATGTAGCTCAGATTCGGGAACCAGCACCTCCAGCAATGCTGCCCCTACTAAGGTCTGCTCCTCCCAGAGCCCAATGGCTAGCCCATAACGGGCAGATAGCATTTGCCGCAGTTGTGTGTCGCTAAAAGCCTCTCCCCCAAAGCAGGATTGCTCCAGGGCAAGCAGCCCGGGCACGTCCTCGAGACTTAAAGAAACGCAACTACTCACAAAGCCTATTTTCCCTGTTTAGGAGGCTGCACATCCGGGCGACGCAGATACAGGGGAGATAATGTATCTAGGAGCTCATCAGCTGACTTCCCGGCCAATCGTACCTGCGCGATCCTACCTAGTACCGCCGCTTCTACCTCGGTAGGGAGCCCGGGATTTAACGCCAGGTCTTGGGGATAAAGCTCCGCGCCTGCTCCCGCCACAATCAGCCCGGGAGTAGCCGCTCGATTAGCGAAAGCTGCGGGTCTGCCCACTTCCGGTCCCCAAAGGCAGCAAACATCATCGGGGCCGTCCGCGCGATACCGAGCACAATAAACCTCTTTACGGCGCGCATCGGTAGCCACAAATACTTCCTGGGTGGGCGGAACCAGGTCTAATACTGCGCGTGCCAGGGCATCGAGGGAACTAATTCCGATCACCGGCACTCCCAGTACAAAACCAATCGTGCGGGCAGTTACCAACCCGGAACGCAATCCGGTAAAAGGAGCCGGGCCGCGTCCTACCGCCACCGCCTCAATACCGGCTTTCGCGAGGACGCACTCGCAAGCTTCCTCAACTACCTCACTAACCAGCTTCGAAAGGTGTTCCGCGTGAGATCGAGAGTCCTGGCTAGACCGGCTAGCTAACACCTGGTTCTTCGCTTCGCTATCCCACAGGGCAACCGAAGCTCCCAGCGAAGTATCAATGCATAGAATCCGCATATTATTACCTACTTTTCTTGTCCGTCCTCAAACGCGGAAAAAATCTGCTCCCAGTCATTGCCTTCCCAGCGCTTCCCCAGCGGGCGAATAGTGATTGTCCGTTTACCATCATCCATTTCCGCCAGATCCACTACCCCGTCACTGCTGGTAGCGACCCCTCCGTGTTCCCGGTGAATCTCGATCTCCAGGCGATCAGCCGAAAGCTGTTCTGTTTTTCCTTCTCCCCATTCGATGACGGTGATTGCTTCCTCTAAGGTGGAGTCCAAATCGAGAGTTTCTAGATCGGTTAAATCTTTAATCCGATAGGCGTCGGCATGAATCAGATCCGGCCCTCCCGCCAGGGACGGATGTACCCGGGCAACGATAAAAGTGGGGGAAGATACCCGCCCTTTCACCTGCAGTCCAGAACCGATCCCCTGGGTAAAAGTGGTTTTCCCCGCCCCCAGACCTCCCGAAAGCATCACTAAATCACCGCGCCGAAGCTGCTTGGCTAATAGTTCTCCGGCGGCGCGCGTCTGATCGGAAGAGTTAACGGTAATAGTAAAGGACATGTTTCCTCCTAGATATAGACTCGCGGCACCCGAGGATTAAGGCCAGTAACAATCGTATAGTTTATGGTTTCGGCGGCCTTCGCCCAATCGTCGGCGGTAGGTTCCCCCTGGGAGCCATCTCCCCACACCCGCACCGTCGCCCCGGGCGCCAGTGGCGCTTTCCCCTCGTCGCCACTACCTAAATCCACCATGAACTGATCCATGCAAATCCGTCCTACCTGCGGATATTTGTGCCCATTGGCGGCGACCCAGATTTTTCCGGAGGCATGGCGGTCAATTCCATCCGCATATCCCAGCGGCACGATCCCGATATAGGTATCGCGGGGCGCCACCCAGGTACCACCATAGGAAACCGGGTGACCTGCGGGAAGTTTCTTGACACTGATCAAATCGGCTTCGACGCGCATAATCGGGGTCAGCTGCAGACTGGCAGTAGTGGCGCGCGCCGGATTCGGGGTGAGGCCGTACATGGCGATCCCATAGCGCGCCAGGTCAAAATGTGCCTGCGGATGCCACAGCAGTCCCGAAGAAGCCGAGAGGTGCCGAACCACCTGCGTAAAACCGCGTTGGCGGGCAAGTTCGCACGCCTGCTGGAAGTCTGCAAGCTGGCGTGTAGTCGCTGCGTCTCCTGCTCCTGCTTCGTCTCCGCGGGCTAAATGCGACCAGATTCCGCTAACTGTCACGGCGCCCTCTTCACTGGCGAGCTCTGCCGCCGAAAGCAAAGGCGCCAGCTTTTCAGGCAGTGCCCCCTCGCGTCCCATCCCGGTATCCACCGCCAAGTGAATGCGGGCTTTTTTACCTGCCGCTCGGGCGGCACTGGCAATAGCCAATAATGTTTGGGGATTAGATACCGCAATATCCAAATCGGCTTTAATCGCGGCTCCCAGATCCGCATCGGGACTGAAAATCCAAGTAAAAATCCGGGCTTGCGGAAAATCTTTCAGTGTCTGTCGCAGCTGCATTGCTTCTGCCAGCTGCGCCACCCCAAACCATTTGATCCCGAACTCGAGGGCGGCAAGAGCAATCTCCCCGCCTCCATGCCCGTAGGCATTGGCTTTTACAATCGCCATTGCCTGCACATTCGGGTCACATTTGCGCAGCTGTTGCAGGTTTTTTTCCAGTGCCGACAGGTCAATAATCGCGCGCGCCGGAAAATCAGTATCCATGACCATGACTATACCGCTCTAGGCTTGGCTCAAAGCATAGGCGATAGCTCGGGGAACCTGGTGGGCAATATCGGTAGCCACTATCGGTGCCCCCAAAGACACCGCGCCGGACGGATCGTCACCGGTAACCGGAAGTCCCGCCGCTTTCCGGGCTGCCATGGCGTGTACCCAGGCAGCTGAGGCAACCGCGGCTGACATTTGGGAAGGAGTCAGGCGGCGCCCTGATTGCTCTGCGCGGGCTTGATGTTGGGCTAACACCGATGCGGTGATGCCCGCAAGTACATCGCCTGAACCGGCAGTACCCGTCCAGAAAGGCGCCCCAGCCTGGCTAAACATAGTTTCTTCTGGACTGGCAATCACAGTTACTGCTCCTTTAAGCAGCACCGTTGCCCCAGTTTTATCCGCTATGAACTGCGCCCAGGCAGCCGGAGAGGCTTCCACCTCGGCGCGAGTAACCCCGCCACGTCCTCCTCCTGCTCCTAGGGTAGAAAGTAGACGCGCGGCCTCCCCCGCGTGAGGAGTAAGTACTGCCCGGTGGTTGAGGCTTCCGCCCGGAATCTGGGAGATGATTTGGGGATAGAGGTCGATGGCACCCGCGTCCAGCACCAGGGGAATTCCACTGGTAGCAGCCTGTACCGCTTGGTTAATCGCCTCGCGTACCCGGGAAGTATCTTTAGGGTCGATACCGGGACCTACCAGCAGGCATTGATGTTTCCCGGCGCCGGCGACTGCCTGCGGGAAACGAGACAATATTGCGAAGGCCGCGTCCTCGGGCCCCACATAGCGCACCATCCCGGCACCGGCTCTGCCTGCGCCCTCTACACACATCACCCCGGTTAGAGGGAAGGCTGAAGAACCGGCAACTACCTGTACTACCCCGCGAGTATATTTATGGTCTTCGGCGCCAGGCACCGGCCACAAAGATCCCACATCACTTGCCTCCAAGCGGGCGAGCCGCGGCTTTTTCATCTGCAGACCCAGGTCTACTAACCGTACCTGCCCGAATTGATAGGCGGCGGGGGGTAGCAAGG
Source organism: Varibaculum cambriense (assembly GCF_032557235.1). GTDB lineage: Bacteria > Actinomycetota > Actinomycetes > Actinomycetales > Actinomycetaceae > Varibaculum > Varibaculum cambriense_C. The sequence continues at coordinate 16,354 of NZ_JAWGMB010000005.1, read as the reverse complement.
AGGAGGATTTGCGTCCTCCCATAGTTACGGTCACGTCAGCTGCCAGGAAAGGACCGGGTAGGCGTCCGTCATCGGTGAAAACCCCGGAGGGGATATCGATTGCCACCCGCAGCACCATTAAATGCCGAGATTCATATAAGCGATTTAATTCCGTTACTACCTGCGCTAATGGTTCGCGTAGTTTCCCGTTTACCCCGGTTCCTACCAGGCCATCAATCCACACCTGGGCGACTCGGGCGCGGCGGGCACATAGGCGTGCAATCTGGCGGCTACTGCCTGCTAAATCTACCTGCTCGATAGTCACCTGCGCTTTTTCTGCCGCCGCCAGTGCTCTGCGGTGGGGCTTTTCAGAAAGTATCAGCGCTAGGCAGGAATAACCTAGTTTCGCCAAATAAGCTAGGGCGTATAGGCAGTCGCCACCGTTATCGCCGCCACCAACTAAACCCAGAATCCGGGTTTCTTCGACTTTGGCGCCCCGGGCAAGCAGAAATTCGACAGTAGTGTCGCTGACTTCGCCAGCCGCCTTCTTCATCAGTGACCCCTGCGGATGGGCAGCCACCACTTGGGCTTCGGCCTCCCTTACTGTCTGTTTCTCGAATGCCTCAATCATGCCGCCAGATTTCCCTCCTGCTGACTATTCCACTGTCACCGATTTGGCCAGGTTGCGCGGTTGATCTACGTCGTATCCCTTGCTCTTGGCTACTTCACAGGCAAATACTTGCAACGGAATCACCGTTAGCAAAGGCAGATAGAGGGTGGGAGTGCTGGGGACCCGGAAAATATGGTCGGCATATTTATCGACTTTATCGTCGCCCTCTTCCGCTACTACCAAGGTGATTGCACCGCGAGCGCGTACTTCCTGCAGGTTCGAAATCACTTTTTGGTGCAGCTCGGGGCGGCGCGGGGTGGGCACTACCACAAATACGAACTGTCCCGGCTCGATTAGGGCGATAGGCCCGTGTTTGAGCTCTCCGGCGGCGAAACCTTCCGCATGTACATAGGCGATTTCTTTAAGTTTTAGCGCTCCCTCCATGGCCACCGGATATCCCACGTGACGTCCTAAGAAAATCGTGGATTTTAGATCTTCCCCGTAGCGTTTAGCGACCTCTACTACCGGCTCTATTTCATTGAGCAGAGTTTGCATCTTGTGGGGCACTTCTGCCAGTTTTTCCAGATAATCCGCGATTTCATCAATAAATTTGTTTCCGCGCACCTGCGCTAAATATAGCCCCAGCAGGTAGCAAGCAGTGATTTGGGCGGTGAATGCTTTCGTGGAAGCCACCGCAATTTCGGGGCCGGCATGGGTTAGCAGCACTGCATCGGATTCGCGAGGAATTGTCGAGCCGGGCGTATTCACAATCGCCAGCACTTTCGCCCCCTGTTCGCGCGCGTGCCGCACCGCCATAATAGTGTCCATGGTTTCCCCGGACTGGCTGATTGCCACCACTAGGGTGCGCTGGTCAACTACCGGGTCACGGTAACGGAATTCGCTGGCCAGCTCTACTTCTACCGGGATCCGACACCAATGCTCAATCGCATAGCGGGCAACCTGTCCAGCATAGGCGGAAGTGCCGCAAGCGATAATCACCATTTTGTTGACTTGTCGCAACACGTCTTGACTAATGCGCAGTTCATCTAATGTCAGGTAGCCTTGTGAATCGGTTCGATCCTGCAAAGTGGCAGTAACTGCCTGGGGTTGTTCATGGATTTCTTTTTCCATGAAAGTACCCCACCCGTCTTTCGAAGTGCGGTCTACTGAAAAATCCACGGTGAATTGCTGAGGAGTGACCTCTTTACCGGCACTGTCAGCTACCCGCACCTGCTTGGCTGTCACCATTACCAGTTCATCTTGCCCGATTTCCAGGCATTCTTTGGTGTGATCAGCAAAAGCTAAAACATCCGAACCTAGATAGTTACATTCTTTGTCTACCCCGATAACCAGTGGGGAGGAACGCCGCGCGGCAACCACCATGCCGGGGGCATCTCGGTGAATCGCCAAAATCGTGAAAGTCCCTTTAAGCTTGGCCATCGTAGCCAAAAGCGCCCTGGAAAGACGCGCTGCCGCCCGGTGAGCTCCCTCAGCCACCTCGGCACAAACCTGCGCATTATCGAGGACGGGAGCAGGTACCTCAGCTGCGCCCTCCCCGAGAGACGTACCCGCGTCCTCATCAGCTAAATAGGACGCTGCCAGTAGGTTCGCGATTACTTCTGTATCGGTTTCAGAAGCGAAGCTGAACCCCTGTTTTTCGAGGATGCGGCGCAAATTATCGGCGTTTTCGATAATGCCGTTATGTACTACCGCGAGTTGCCCATCGGAAGAAACATGCGGATGGGCGTTAATATCTGTTGGGCCGCCGTGAGTAGCCCAGCGGGTGTGCCCAATACCCGCGAAAGCTTGAGGCAAGGGATTTTCCTGCAAATCCGCCCGCAGATTAGCGAGCTTTCCACTCTTTTTACGAATCTCAATGCCACCGGGAGTAGCTAGTCCGATTCCTGCGGAGTCATATCCACGATACTCCAGGCGGGACAGACCCCCCATAATCACTTCTTCTGCATCTTTAGTGGGTTCCAGCCCAACCATTCCTAAGATTCCACACATGAGATAGATTTTTTCACGAGTTCTTCCTCATTGCTATCTCGCGCGCCTAAACAGTGTAAATGCGAATTATCGCCGACAGCAGGTTGCTAGACAAAACCAATCCGGCTTGGTGGGGTAGGCTGAGAAAGTCAGATTCTGCTAGTTGAAAGACAGGTAAAATGGGCAGACTTTTTGGGACCGACGGAGTGCGCGGCCTAGCTAATAGAGATTTAACCCCAGAATTGGCTTTGGAACTGGGACGAGCCGCTGCTAAACAGGTACGCAAAGATGCGCCAAAGGGCAAAAAATTGCGAGCAATCGTTGCCCGGGACACTCGCATGTCCGGCGATTTTCTTGACCACGCGATATCGGCGGGACTAGCTTCCGAGGGCGTGGACGTTAACCGCATCGGAGTAGTAACCACCCCTTGCGTCGCCTACCTGACCGCGAAAGCTGACGTTGACTTGGGAGTAATGATTTCTGCCTCTCACAACCCGATGCCAGACAACGGGATCAAATTCTTTGCCCGGGGCGGCTATAAACTCCCTGATGCGATCGAGGATCAAATCGAACAGCTGCTGGGTGAGGAAACTGACCGTCCCACCGGCGACCAGGTCGGGGAGATTGAAGCAGAGCGAGAAAGCGCCGAAAAGCTTTATGTTAAGCACCTAGTGCGAGCAGTGGGAGATCTTTCTGGCCTGCGCGTAGCCGTGGATTGCGCCAATGGTGCGGCTTCCCATCTAGGTCCGGAGGCATTGCAAGAGGCCGGAATCGACACCGTAGTAATCAACGCCTCCCCTGATGGACGCAATATTAACGACAATTGCGGTTCTACCCACCCCGAACAGTTACAGAGTCAAGTGGTAGCAGCCGGATGTGACTTCGGGGTAGCTTTCGATGGTGACGCCGACCGCTGCCTAGCAGTTGACTCCCAAGGCAACCTGGTAGATGGCGACAAAATCATGGGAATGTTAGCTGCCTATTTCAAGGAAAAGGGCGAGCTAACCGGAAACACCTTAGTGATCACGATTATGTCGAATCTGGGTTTGATTTTGGCGATGAAGGAAAAAGGAATCAACACCGTACAAACCGCTGTCGGTGACCGCTACGTCCTCGAAAAAATGCGTGAGCAAGGATTCGTCCTGGGCGGGGAGCAATCCGGTCACGTGATTAACGGTAACCACGCCACTACCGGAGACGGGATTCTGACCGCGCTATGCATTGCCCGGGCAGTTAAAGATGCTGGTCAACCCTTAGAGAAGATTTGCGAGTTTGTAAAACGCTTACCGCAAACCCTGATTAACGTACCGAACGTGGACAAGACCCGCACCGACGATGCCGGGTTGCGGGCAGAAATTGCGAAAGCCGAGGACGAGCTAGGCGATACCGGGCGGGTAGTGCTGCGCGCCTCGGGAACCGAACCCCTGGTGCGGGTAATGGTGGAGGCCGCTACCCAAGAACAAGCCGATGCGGTTTGTGAACACCTAGCTGGGGTTGTAAAAGAGCGCCTATCTTTGTAGTTTTTTCGCCCTGCCTCCAGCGCGGTCATCCTAGGCGCTGGCGGCAGGGCGAAAAAGGATATCGACGCACTAGTTTTGAGCGGAGCCAACATAGCGGAGCGTAAAAGATATGCCGGCAAAATCCATTTATGAACAATTTGATCGGGACGCTTGGCGCGCCCTAGCCGCGAAAACACCGATGCCACTGACCGAGGCAGATTTGCGTTCCCTGGCAGCGTTGGGTGACCCGATTGATTTAGAGGAGGCAGACGCGGTTTACCGTCCCCTCTCCGCGTTGCTGCGTTACCGGGTTTTACATTCTCGCGCCCTCGCCCAAGACCAACAAGATTTTTTTGGCCGCCCCCATAAACGCCGTATTCCCTTCATTATTGGGGTTGCCGGTTCCGTGGCAGTCGGGAAATCCACTACTTCCCGCATTCTGCAAAACCTGCTTAGTCGCTGGCCGGAAACCTCGCGGGTCGCTTTAGTCACTACCGATGGGTTTTTGTATCCGAATGCAGAGTTAGAGCGGCGCGGGCTGGTTGCGCGGAAAGGATTCCCCGAGTCCTATAACCGCCGCGCCCTGCTTAACTTTGTTACCCAGGTAAAAGCCGGGGAACCCGAAGTGAAAGCTCCGGTATATTCGCATGTCACCTATGACGTGGTGCCCGATGAATATATCACTGTTTCCAGCCCAGATATTTTGATCCTAGAAGGCATCAACGTACTGCAACCCGCTTGGTTCTACCGGGGTCACCAAGATCTGCCTAACTTGGAGAAAAAGCTGGATCAAGATGATGGCCGCAGCGGGTTATATGATCACAAATCCCTGGCAGTCAGCGATTTCTTTGATTTTTCTATTTATGTTGATGCCCGCACCCGGGATATTGAACGGTGGTTCGTGGAGCGTTTCTTATCATTAAAGGAATCTGCTTTCTCTGACCCCAGTTCCTATTTCCAGGTTTATGCCGGGATTTCTGATTCGGTGGCGCGCCAGATCGCCCTCGATATTTGGACCTCTATAAACCTGCCCAACCTGGAGCAACAAATTCGTCCTACCCGAGGACGGGCGACGTTAATCCTGCGTAAAGACGCCCATCACCGCCTAGAAAACGTCTACCTCCGCAAAATCTAATTAGCTGCCGTACTCTCGGTTCAAAATCTCATCTACTTGGTCTACCGAATATAGTTTTGCCCGGTAAGGACGGAATAAACCGCCTTTACCGGGCAAAATATATAAGCGTGAAAGCTTAGCGCTTAGAGTATTGCGAAGCCTTACGCGCCTTCTTGAGGCCGGGCTTCTTACGCTCAACAGCGCGCGAATCGCGGGTTAGGAATCCTGCCTTCTTCAAGGCCGGACGGTTAGCTTCCCGATCGATTTCGTTCAGGGCGCGGGCAACGCCCAGGCGCACCGCTCCGGCTTGTCCGGAGGTACCGCCACCAGAGACTCGAGCAACAACGTCGAAACGTCCCTCAAGGTCTAGCAGGGTAAACGGGGATCGTACTAGCTGCTGGTGCAGCTTGTTCGGGAAATAGTCTTCCAAAGTTCTGCCGTTAATCTTCCATTCGCCGCTGCCCGGAATCAACCGGACCCGCGCAACTGCGCGTTTACGGCGTCCCAGCCCAATGCCGGGAGCAGTCACGGACTGTCCAGAGCCGGTCGGCTCCGACTGGGTTTCCGTGGTGTAAGAGCTGGGGGCGTTCTCCTCCAACAGCTCCTCGTTTTCGGTGGTATCAGCCACAATTCTCCTCAGGGTCTTGGCTCAGGGCTACTGGGCGATTTTCTTAATTTCGTAAGGTTCGGGCTGCTGTGCCGCGTGGTTATGTTCGGGACCCGCGAATACATGCAGCTTCTTCATCTGGGCACGTCCCAACCGAGTGTGGGGAACCATGCCACGCACAGCCTTTTCTACTGCAACTTCCGGTTTCTTGGCTAGCAAGTCACCGTAGGTTACAGATTTCAAGCCACCGGGATACCCGGAGTGGCGGTAGGCGCGTTTCTGCTGACGTTTGTTGCCGGTAAGTCCGACCTTGGCGGCGTTCACGATAATGACGTGATCGCCCATATCCTCGTTAGGGGTGTAGGTCGGCTTATGCTTGCCACGCAGCAGCTTGGCGGCAACTGCCGCCAGTCGTCCGAGAACGACGTCTTCAGCGTCGATGACATACCATTTCTTGTTTTGGGTGTCACCGGCTTTCGGATTATAAGTTCGCACGGGCTTAAGCCTTCGTTTCTTCTTTGGGGGTGAGAACTGCGAGGGCGCGGCAACAGAATGGCAGGAACTGCCTAAAAATGTTGCGGACGCCGCCGTAGTGCCTTCACCCGACTTCGTATTTCTTTCCGTCTAGCGTCCTGTTTTTGCCAAAGTCCCAGGTCAAATACCTGCGCTTGGATTGTTCCAGGACACACAACATTTAGTATTTTACGGAACCGTGGCTACCTGGTCAAAGTAATAGCCTGTTGAACTGCACACATAGGCTCAATGCGCGCTGGAGACCTTCCGGTTTTTTCGCTCAGGTTAGGAGGGCGAGTTTTCAGGCAGGGTACGCACTACTTTAGCTTTCTGAGCTTGGGTGGCGTACTGGTCGGCAGGCGGATAGGCTACCTCCCAAAGAGTCAAACCCCGTCCATCGGCAAGCGGAACCCGCTGGTCACGCACTCCGGTAGCCAGCAGCTCCCCTATCCAATCGCTCTGGTATTTACCCCGCCCAATCTCCATTAACGCCCCCATCATGAAACGAACTTGCGAATGACAAAACGCGTCCGCCCGGATCATAGCCTGCACGATTCCCGGTTGGGGTCGGGAAACAGTAAAGGAATGGAGGGTACGGATGGTGGTCGCGCCCTCCCGCGGCCTCGCGAAAGGCAGAAAATCATGCTCGCCACATAATGCCTGCGCTGCCACCTGCATCTTCTCCTCCTCCAGGGGCGAGGACGTGCGGGCGATATCCAGGCGGCAAGGATCCTGAAAACGGGGATCGTCGCAAATGAGGTAACGATAGGTGCGGGAAAGCGCAGAAAATCGAGCATCAAAATCTCCTGCAACTACACTGATCTGTTTGAGCGCTAAAGCTCCGTTCAAACCGCGTCCCGCTAATCCTTCTAGGCGAGCCCTTAATCGTTCCCCTCGCATCTGGTCGCTTTCCTCGCGCCCTCTGGATAGGGAAAGCCAAAACTCTTTCGACACATCCAGGTGGGCTACCTGTCCGCGGGCATGCACCCCCGCATCGGTACGCCCGGCGACGGTAAGGAGTATCGGCTGGCGGGTAATCAGACTCAGCGCTTCTTCCAAGCGCCCTTGGACGGTTAGGAGATCCGGTTGCCGCGCCCACCCGTGAAAAGGCACGCCGCGATAGGCCAGGTCTAGACGTAAACGAATCGAGCTGTCCATTAGGTAGTCAGCCCCCATGCCCGCACCCCGCCGCGAATACCAGCATCATTAGGTACAATCACCACTTCTTCGCCCAAAGTTTTACGCACCGATTCCACAATATGGGAAGAGTTTCCCCCGCCCAGGTAAAGCCGATCCCACATAATTGCATCGCGTAGCACCCCGACAACACGGCGAACCCGCCGTGACCAGTGAGCATCCCCCATGCGCAGGCGTTCCGGCTCCCCTACATAGTCGTCAAAAAGGAGACCCCAACGGGCAACCATATGGGAAAGTTCCATATGGGGAGCCAACCGTCCCCCATCCCAAATCGAATTTCCCAGCCCAGTTCCCAAGGTAATAATCATCTCCATACCGGTACCAGAAATTACCCCGGCTCCTGCCACTTCCGCATCGTTTAAAACCAGCGAAGGCAGCGAAGTTTCTTCTTCTAACGCACCTGCCAGGTCAAAGTTCTCCCACGCCTGTACCATCTCCGGTAATACCCGGGTGCGCGGGCCAGACCGGCATACATAATGAGGGGTGGAGATCACTACTCCATGGCGAATCATGCCCGGCATCCCCACGGTGATCCGATCGGTTACTGCTTTAAATTCCGCGCGGAAAACCTCTACAATCTGGATTAGTTTTTCCGGAGGCAACGGGTAAGGGGTGGGAACTCGCAAAGAAGGCGCCACCATGGTGCCGCGTTTATCTAACACCGAGGCTTTGATCCCGCCTCCGCCACAATCAACAGACAAGGTCAGCGGGGTTCTCATCTCTTTTCCCATGTTCTTAGCTTACCCGCAGATTCTGCCTGGCCGATCTGGCTGACCGTTAAGAACAAATACCTGCTGTAAAATTCTGGTACTAAAAAGCGGGCAGTTGGCATAGGTAATGCCAACTGCCCGCTCAAGTTATTGCAACTTACCGCGTCAGCTTTTGACGGATAAGCCCTAAGAACTATTCTTCAGAATCTGCCGCTTCGTCTGCGTCTTCAGCTTTTTCAGCTTCCGCGTTCTCTTCGCTGGCGTCCGAAGTTGCGACTGCCTCTTCCGAAGAAGATTCTTCGGCCTTTTCAGCCTCTTTGGATTCCTCCGGCTGTTCAGGCTTAGCTGCTTCGTCCTTGGTCGGCTGCACTTTGGCTTTCGACTCTACCTTTTCGGTGACCAAAGAAATCTCGGCCATAGGCGCATTGTCACCGCGGCGAGCAGGCAGTTTTACGATCCGGGTGTACCCGCCCTGACGGTTGGGATCCAGATCCGGAACTACTTCATCAAACAGGGTGTAAACCGCATCAAAACCGCGGGTGTATTTATCTACCTGGGTGCTCAGTTTGCGGGCAACCATACGGCGATTGTGGATATCACCCTTCTTCGCCTTGGTGATCAGCTTTTCAATGTAGGGCTGCAGGCGGCGAGCCTTCGCTTCAGTAGTGCGGATCGAACGGTGCTCGATCAGCGATTTCGCCAGATTCGCCAAGATTTTACGCTCATGTGCCGGGCCGGCTCCTAGCCGCGGACCTTTAGATGGCTTAGGCATGTTTCTTCCTTTACTTTCCTAAAAAACTTTATTGTTTCAGCGCCGAGAAAACCCGACTTAGTCGTCAGAGAACTGCAACGAGCTGGGGTTGGTCAGATCATCTAGATTGACCGAGGTGGGCAGCGGAGAATCCTTTAGCGCCATCCCCATTTCCGCCAGCTTCGCTTTGATCTCTTCGATTGACTTAGCGCCGAAATTCCGGATATCCAAAAGATCGGCCTCGGAGCGAGCAACCAGTTGCCCCACCGTGTTGATTCCTTCCCGCGTTAAAGCGTTGTAGGAACGAGACTGTAGATTCAGGTCATCAATAGACAGTGCCAGGTCTTGAGCCAGCGCCTGATCCGTTTGCGGAGCGCCAATCTCAATCCCCTCGGCCTCAATATTGAGTTCCTGACACAAACCGAACAGCTCTACCAAGGTTTTGCCCGCCGAAGCCAGCGCATCCCGCGGAGCTAATCCCGGCTTGGTTTCCACATCCACAATCAAACGGTCAAAGTCCGTGCGCTGCTCTACACGAGTAGCCTCTACCTTGTACCGGACTTTAACTACCGGAGAATAGATGGAGTCGATGGGAATCCGAGAAATCTCGTGCCCATCAGACTTATTTTGATCAGCAGAAACGTAGCCACGACCGCGTTCTACCGTCAGTTCAATTTCTAGCTTTCCGGAATCGTTCAAAGTGGCCAGGTACAAATCCGGGTTGTGGATCTCTACGCCTGCCGGAGGGGTAATATCCCCGGCGGTGACCTGCCCAGCACCTGCTTTACGCAGATACATAACTACCGGTTCGTCATTCTCCGAAGAAAGCACAATCTGTTTAATGTTCAGAATGATCTCGGAGACGTCCTCCATTACTCCCGGAATAGTGCGGAACTCATGCGGCACCCCCTCGATACGGATCGAGGTGACTGCGGCTCCCGGAATGGAGGAAAGTAGGGTACGCCGCAAACTGTTTCCTAGAGTGTGTCCGAATCCGGGTTCTAGGGGTTCAAGAGTGAAGCGGGAACGTTGATCGTTAACCGCTTGTTCTGATAGCACGGGTCGCTGTGAAATAAGCAACGTGTTGTCCTTTCTGTCGCCCAGCCCGCCATATGACTGGAACGGACGTCCTGACCAAAGGTCAGCTTTATAGACAAGACTGCGAAATCTCCCAAATGACGGCCTGGAGACTCACAGAAGTGTTTTACTATCTTCTTTTTTCTACTTCAGTTAGGACGCGCGTTATACGCGACGGCGCTTGGGAGGACGGCAGCCATTGTGGGCATGCGGGGTAACGTCCTGAATGGAACCGACCTCGAGGCCGGTAGCTTGCAGGGAACGAATAGCGGTCTCGCGACCCGACCCCGGTCCTTTCACGAACACGTCAACTTTTTTCATACCGTGTTCTTGAGCCCGCCGAGCAGCAGCTTCAGCAGCCATCTGCGCAGCGAAGGGAGTGGATTTACGTGATCCTTTAAAGCCCATCTGGCCAGCAGACGACCAGGAAATAACGGCTCCGGACGGATCGGTAATCGAAACGATAGTGTTATTGAATGTGGACTTAATGAACGCTTTTCCCTGAATAACGTTCTTACGCGCAGCCCGACGCGGCTTACGGCTCTTAATAGAACTAGCAGCCATATCTTCCTTCTTTTCTCAGATCCAGCAGGTGGTGCCTGCGCTTACTTATACAGCCTTCTTCTTACCGGCAACAGTGCGCTTTGGCCCCTTGCGGGTACGCGCATTGGTTTTGGTCCGCTGACCGTGCACCGGCAAATGGAAACGGTGACGCAGACCCTGGTAGGAACCAATCTCAATCTTGCGGCGAATATCGGCTTGGACCTCACGACGAAGGTCGCCTTCTACTTTGTAGTTCGATTCAATGAAGTCGCGAACTTTAATCAGATCTTCTTCAGAAATATCTTTTACGCGTACATCCGGGCTAACCCCGGTTTCTTGCAGCGTTTTTTGAGCGCGGGTGCGCCCTACGCCGTAAATGTAAGTAAGTGCCACTTCCAGCCGCTTCTCGCGGGGAAGATCAACACCGGCAATACGTGCTGCCATTAATTTTCTCTCCACATTGTTTCCGGAGGCCGTCGCGCCACCTTCCGTTTTCCCGGCCCAGGCCTCCGGACCTGGGGTCACCTTTCAAACCTGAAAGGTGCTGGTAGCACGCTTATTGTTTTCCTCGGCTAGCCTTGACGCTGTTTATGCCGAGGGTTTTCGCAAATCACCATGACAACGCCGTGGCGACGAATCACCTTGCATTTTTCACAGATCTTCTTAACGCTGGGTTGAACCTTCATAACTTCCCTCTAGCTGCGACGAATTTACTTCTCTGTCCGCTGCTTTACTTGTATCGATAAACGATCCGGCCGCGCGATAAATCGTAGGGACTGAGCTCTACTACCACACGATCCTCTGGCAAGATCCGGATATAATGCTGGCGCATTTTGCCCGAGATGTGCGCTAACACCTTATGACCGTTTTCCAGTTCCACCCGAAAATATGCATTCGGGAGTGCCTCTGCTACGGTACCTTCGACCTCTACAACGCCTTCTTTTTTAGCCATCTATCCTTCACTAACCTTGTCAACATAGGATGACTAGCGGGTATAATATTCCCCTCTAGTCACAAACCCAATAGTCAACTTTACGTTAGTTGCGGGACTAACCTAAAGCTGATACAGGGTTAGATCGGTCACGCCTTCACTATTTCTACCGTTATGCGCGTGTCGCAGGTTGCAAAACCTGTTCTTAATAACTAAGTTCTGCTGCCTATCTGAACGCCGCTTGTCTGCTACCTATTATTTCAGTCTTTGCTGTTTGCGGATAGCCGCGGCTACCTGGTTAAAGCGTTCGCGATCTAGGCGGGCTCCCTCCCGGCGTACTTCTCGGCGAGGAATCAGCAGCAAACGATCCAAGCGGGCTTCAGATTCGCGCCCTTTAGAATCCCAGGCACCAGTGCCGATATCCATCCAGTAACGTCCCCAACGTGCTTCTTGCTCGGCATCTTTATCATGATCTTTACTGGTCAACTGGGCCCCAATAACTGCATCTGCTAACGCCGCCATGACCAGCACGGGACGATCTTTACCGCGCCCATCCTGTTCCTCATAGGGAACCCAGCACCAAATCACTTCTCCGGGGTCGGCCGCTCCATTCCCAGTATCAGGGTCATAGACGAAGGGAGGAACCTTATCGCCTTTGGTTAGGTAACGTGCCCGGCCAGCCGGACGCACATATTTTTGTTGCTGGCGCCGACGATTTGGGTGGGAAGTAGCTTGTTCTAGCTGACTGCCCCCTAGCAGCGATATCACCCGGGTTAGTTTGCGGAAGGGAATACGCATGGGCTCGCCTCCTTTTCAGAACTGACTCTACCAGGCGGCAAGGTTCAAGCGCTCAGTAAAAGGTATCCCCAAAACTGCTAGCGGATCTTTGAGAATGAGCGCGACGGAGATATCTCAGGTAACGATTTATAGTTTGACCGGTTTTATTCCGAAGGGCGCCAAAGCCGCCTCGCCAAAATCCGGCTGGTTGAGGACGCAGATGCCGTCCGGTAACACTGCCACTTGCGCCTCCCAATGACAGGCGAGGGAGTGATCTACGGTTTTCACCGTCCAGTCATCGGCCAAGGTGGTAACCCGATTAGATCCGCGCGTCAAAATCGGCTCCACGCACAGCACCATTCCCGGTTTAATCGCCGCTGACCTGCCGGCCGCTCGGAAGTTGAAAACATCTGGCACCTGGTGCATGGCAGTGCCGATTCCATGCCCGGTGAACTCTTCTACGATTCCCGCTGTCCAACCAAAGCGTTCCCCGAAAGTGTCCACCGCGTCCTCGATCGCGGCGCCAATATCATTCACGCGGGCTCGCTTGCCAGCTATAGCGGCCACGCCTGCCCAGGTACTGTAGCGAGTTATCTCTAAGAGTTGTTCTTTTTCCGAGGACGTGGGGTAAGTATGCGCGGAAATAGAAGGATCTGGCTTGGGGGCGGGTTCATCCCCAATAATCACCGAAAACGCGGAGTCGCCATGCCATTGCTTGCCGTCACGTTCCAGATAGCAGCCACAATCGAAACTAACTAAGTCACCGGTATTAAAGGGAACGTCACCGGGGATCCCATGCACCACAGTGTCGTTGACCGAGATGCAGATGGTGGCGGGGTAATCAAAATATCCCAAGAAGTTGGAATGTGCTCCTCCGTCCGCGATCACTTGCGCGGAAATCTCATCTATTTGCCGGGGAGTAACCCCGGCTCGCGCATTCTCCCAGACGGCCTCATGAATCTGATTAACGATCTGGGCAGCTTGGAGCATATAACCCAATTGGTTGCGGTTCTTTAGTTCGATGCCTCGCCCAAATAGCATAGGTATCTATCTTCTTCCCAGTTCGGCTAACTTATTACTTCAGCTCAGCCGCAATATTTTCCCAAACCTGATCGATAGAGCCGTTGCCATCAATATTGATCAGCAGGTCGGCCTCCCGATAGTAGCGTACTAGCGGCTCGGTTTGTTCATGGTAAACCTGCAGGCGGCGGCGGATGACCGGTTCGGTATCGTCAGAGCGGTGTTCAATCTCGGCACGCTTTAGCAGCCGTGCCACCACATCCTCTAAATCAACATCTAGGTTGATAACCGCATCCAGCTGGGTCCCCATATCTTTGAGCACCTGATCCAGGAAGTGCGCCTGCTCCAGGTTGCGGGGGTAGCCGTCAGCTAAGAAGCCGCCACGGTAACGATCAGTTTTTAGCTCTGCCTCTACCAAAGTACTAATCACCGAATCAGGAACTAGCTCCCCCCGGTTGATTAGTTCTTTCGCTTTATTACCTAGCTCGGTTCCTGCTTGCATTTGCGCGCGCAGCATCGCGCCGGTCGAAAACGTAGGAATATCCAGTAGTTCGCAGATCTGGTGCGCCTGGGTGCCCTTTCCAGCACCAGGTGCGCCCAGAATCACCAGGCGTTTTTTCATTTCAGGAATCCTTCATAATGGTGTTGTTGAAGCTGAGCATCGATCTGCTGTACGGTTTGCAGACCCACACCCACCATAATCAACAGGGTGGTTCCCCCGAAGGGCATCTGAGTTACCTTCAAAGGAATCAGTGCCACGATCGGCACCATGGCTACCACTACCAGGTAGATCGCGCCAGCAGTGGTAATCCGACTGATTACGTAGTGCAGATAGTCCGCGGTGGGAGCTCCAGCCCGAATACCGGGGATAAATCCGCCGTACTTCTTCATATTGTCGGCGATTTCCTCCGGGTTAAAGGTGATTTGGGTGTAAAAGAAAGCGAAGCCTAACACTAGCAGCGCGTAGCAAATCAAATACAGCAGGGAGTCATGTTGGAAGTTATCGTTTATCCATTTGACCCAACCGGCGGTAGGTTTACCGAAGCGGGAAATCATTTGCGGCATGGCTAGTAGCGAGGCCGCGAAAATTACCGGGATAACCCCGGACATATTGATTTTCATGGGGATATAGGTGGTAGAACCGCCCACCATCCGCCGGCCCACCATCCGCTTGGCATACTGAACCGGGATGCGTCGTTGGGCTTGTTCCACGAATACGATCGCCAGGGTAATCAATGCAACCAAAGCAATGATTACCAGTACTTTCCAGACTCCGCCGGAAGCCCCAATCGATTGCAGGTGGGCGGGCATATTAGCCACAATACCGGTGAAGATCAGCAGGGACATGCCGTTACCGATACCGTTTTCGGTGATTAGCTCCGCTAGCCACATGATTAGGCCGGTGCCGGCGGTCATGGTGACCATCATGATCAAGTAGTTGAGCGCCGACTGGTCGGGGATAATCGGTTTACTGGGGGCGCAACCTTGCAGTAGTTGCCCCGAACGCGCCATATAAATAATGGTCACTGACTGCAATACCCCTAGCCCAATGGTCAGGTAACGGGTGTATTGGGTCATTTTAGCTTTTCCGGCTTGCCCTTCCCGGTGCAGATCTTCGAAACGAGGAATCACTACCCGCATCAGCTGGATAATAATTGAGGCCGTAATGTAGGGCATAATCCCCATGGCGAACACCGACAGGGACAGCAAAGCTCCCCCGGAGAACAGGTTCACCAAATCGAGGAGTCCGTTTTGCTCGTTGTTCTTTAAACACGCCTGCAAGTTCGGATAGTTAACCCCCGGTGAGGGGATATGGGATCCGACCCGATATAGCGCCATAATCGCCAAGGTGAACAGGAGCTTTTTCCTGAGATCGGGCGTCTTAAACGCCTGTACGAATACGCTTAGCAAGCTGCCTCCAGCAATCTGTGTTCTTCACGGCAAAAAAGATAATTCTTTAACCCTTAAAAGCCTACACAATTTAGCCTCGCAATAGCACATGCAGATACTTTTTGGGGTAATGTTCACGCGGGTTCGGTAATTTCTATACTGCTATCCCTATTTCCGAGGGCGTGCCGCGGGTCGAAAAGCTGAAGCTCGCCTTCCGCGTCTAAGAAAAGACGCGTTTAATCCTTCGGGCGTTTATGGGTAAATGCGCTTCGGGGTTCGCGCCGGGCTTTGCCTACAGGCAGCGCCCGGATCCAGTGTTAAAGCTGAGATGTACGTGATCGAAGTGGTTGGCGGTAATCGAACCGCGATTTTCCATAGCTTTCCAGGCGCGCCCGGGCATCCAGATTTTTTGTTTCCAGATCACGTATTTTATGTTGAGATCCCCGCTGTTAGCGATTGCCCAATTGGCAATGGAATCTCCTAGTCCACTGGATACCGGCACCATTACGTCCAGAGCCAGGCCTTTACCATGATCACGCGGGTCTCCGGGGCGCAAGCCACCAATATTGGTTACCCCAAAACGTTGAGTAATCATAGTGCGTACCTGCCGCGGCCAGGGTTGAACCCCGCTATCTCCACTGGGAGGAGCGCAATTAGGAGTTTCGGCAGCCGGAAGAGGGGAAGCATCATCGGTCTTCGCCGAAGTGGAGGTAGAGGCGGGGAAAGCACCTGCAGAAAAAGCGCTTACCTTAGTGGTAGCCACTTTTACCTGCTCATCAACTGATACTGCCTGGTTGTAAAGATTTTCCTGCAGCATATTATTAGCTAACTGGGAAACGTTAACCGTAGGTGCATTTGCTGCTACTGAGGGATGTACAGAATCTGCAGCTACTAAACCAAATGCTGCCATAACCACGATTGGTGCCATCAACCAGGTTTTTCTCACGATATCTCCTGCGCTTTGGGGGATGGATGTCACCATAAAGACACCCGCATATAACGTTTTTGTAACAAATCTATTATGAGTATAGTGGTTTTCCGACATTTATTGTCAAACCTGGTGACCTAATACACTTATCAAACCCGAGTTGCCGGAATTATCTGGTCGCTATAAATGTAAAAGTCTCGGGCGGGGAGATCTTCTCCC
>NZ_JAWGMB010000004.1:0-230491 GCF_032557235.1 Varibaculum cambriense | reverse complement strand
CCAGTCCCATCCCGAACCTGGAAGCTAAGCTAGGCAACGCTGATGGTACTACGCCCCAACGAGCGCGGGAGAGTAAGAAACCACCACAACCACATTAAAAGGCAGGGTACAGAAGCTGGTTACAGTTTTTGTGCCCTGCCTTTCTATATTTTTTAAGCAACTTCAATGCAGCTAGCCGGGGAATGGGGATTATTTCCGGCTACCATAAGTTTTAACTTGTTACTCTTTAGTCCAATGAGCGCAGATTTCCTCAAGGCGGGGGAAGAAGATCTCTTTTTGCCAGCTTCTCGCAGTAGCTGCTTCCAATAGGGTTGCGGTATCATCTGATTTTTCCCAATAGGCAGCTACCTGCCGGATGGCGCTAGGAGAAAGCGCGCATTCTGTCCATACCTGATTTTCCTGTGCCCAGGTGGATACGTCCTCTTTAAGTAAGCGGTACAGTTCAGCGCGGGATGAATTAATTTTTTCCCAGGTTGCTAGCGAGGTTATTTCGTGAAGTTTCCGGGCGGATTGCCTTTTCGGTAACAGGTCTTTTTCTAGGTTGCGTACCTTTTTTATTGCCTGCCACCAAAGGCGTGCATGACGGCGCAGCTGTCGGCGCTTCATGAAGGGGCGCTGAGACAGCTCCTGGTAGCTACGCGGAGGCTGCAAGACCAAATCTATGAGATCGCGGTTAGGTAGAACCCGATGGGGTGCTAAATCTGCATCCCGCGCAATTTCATCGCGCCTATTGAAAAGCTCCCGCAGCAAGCCGAGCTGGCGAGGAGAACGGGCTTTACCAGCACCTTTTATATGCCGCCAAGGTTCGCTACTACGCGGACGATGGTAGTTGGTTAATGTATAGGAAAACTCTTGTTGCGCCCAAGGTAAACGACCTGCTGCTTCCAAACGCTCTTTGAGCGCTAAAGCCAGCTCCACCAGGTATTCCACATCCAGGGCAGCATAATCAAGCCATGATTGTTTGAGGGGACGCAATGACCAGTTTTCCCGAGTATGGTTCTTGGCTAGTTTTACCCCCAGAACTTCCTCGGTAACTGCCCCCAATCCCACGTGTTCATACCCCAATAGCTTCGCTGCGATTTGAGTATCGAATAGATGCGGTGCCACTAAACCTGCCCACTCCATGCACTCTAAATCTTCTTTGGCAGCGTGCAGCACCCAGGTACTGTTTTTGCAGGCCTCACTTAAATCCGATAGGTCATCAAGTACCAGAGGATCAAGTAAAACCAGGGGAGCGTTCTGCCCTTTAGCCTGAATCAAATAGGCCTTGTCCTGGTAGCGGATACCGCTGGCGCGTTCAGTATCAAAAGCCACGTACTGTCCGGGGGTGCGGTATTCTCGCAAGCAGTGGCGGTATTGCTGCTGGTTATCGGTTAGGGGAACCGACCCGAGGCGGGGACGGTAAAGGGTTTCGCTCATACCAGCTTTACCTGTCCCAGTCGAGATATTCCGGCGCTAACTTCCACGGAGTATCCCGACATCATCGCTAATAGCCGCGAGATTGCCCCCGCGTGGGGCGCCAGGTCATTTTCTAGGGGGGTCCAGGAGGCACGCAGCTCCATTTCTGCAGATTCAGAGCGTTTTTCTAACTCTCCAAAGCTGGCCGAATGGGAGCGGGTAACTGATCCGGCAGCCTGGAAAAAACTGGCATCTGTCTGGGTCAAAAAATCGGTGAACCAGGACCAACAAACCTGGTCAGCCAGTGGTTCAGTCACTAGATCTACATCCACGTGTGCCCCTAGCATCGTCACTAGACGAAAACGTCCTTGCCACCCGGGTTGTTCCTGGGGGTCATAAAGAATCACGAGCCGCCCGGATCCGCCGCTGTGGGAGTTACCCTCCAAGGAGCCACAGTCCATGCGAATCGCCGCAGAAAAAGGAGCGATTCCATGGGGAGCAGAAATTTCGCTGACCGTAACGTGAGAATCATAGGCGGCATGGCGCAAAGTGAGTAGAGCATCGGTAAACTCTGCAGGCGTCTTCTGATTCACTATTTCAGCGTAAGCAGGAAACCTCTGCTAAAGCCACTGCCACGCCGATAATCAACCGACCTAGCTGTAAACATGCCAATTTCCCGGTTGGGACAGTTGGTTTCTTGACCCGATAGTGCAATTGGATAAGCAGCTTCTTGGCAGTAGGATTCGGGTGCCTTCCGGGGCAATGAGCAAGATTTGATAGCATTGAGTGGCTCAAATCTTAGGGAGGCACTGTGGTAGAAAAACAGGATATAGCGTTTCAACCGGTTATCCCAGGGACCGATATCGGAGCGTACGCTTTAGCGCGATCTTTTCATGAAAAATGGAAGGTGAAACCAACGCTGCTCACCCTGCAGGTTCTGGGGCCAATAATGGCGTCTAGCATTATTGATACTCGCCTAGTCGACGCCCATGCGCTGCCCAATCCAGACTCGGATATGCCGTTGATTGATGGATTGCTAGCACTTGCTCCCGAGCTGCAAAAAGAGTATCCAGGAAAGAAGCTGCTGTTAATTGCCAATATGGATTCCAATGTGCGTGATATTATGCGCCGCGGGGAAGAGCTACGGAAGTATTATGCGTTCGCCTTCCCCTCCTTGCAGGTTATTGAGGATACCTCCGATAAAGTAAAGTTTCCGCTGCTAGCTGCCCAGCATGGCTTGAATGTTCCCAAAACTTTAGAAATTGATTTTTCTGGTTCTCTAGAGGACGAACTAGCTAAACTTGAACAGGTAAATGAGCCTTTCCCTTGGATTATTAAACCGGCTACCAGCGCTGGCTACGAGCGCCTTAAATGGCCGGGCAAAGCGAAAGTCTATACGGTTTCCACTAAAGAAGAAGCGCACAACTTACTAGCTAATCTTTATCAACACACTCACAATAATCCGCATGCCCGCCGCTTCGTGCTGCAGCCCCGGGTGGAAGGCAACGACAGCTTCAATCTCTCGGTAACTGCCTACGTTGATCAAAACTTGCGGGTAACTATGCTGGGATCTGCCCAGGTGCTACTAGAAGACCATTCGCCGACTGCTCTCGGTAACCCGGTGGCGATGATTACCGAACCCTATCCGCGCCTCTATGAGCAGGTAAGTAGCTTCCTAAAGGGAGTGGGCTGGCACGGCTTCGCCAACTTTGACTTTAAGGTAGATTCGCGCACGGGGATTGCTTATTGCTTCGAGGTTAATCCCCGCATCGGACGGAACTCCTACTACAACACCTCTGCGGGGATGAATCCTATGAGGTTTTTTGTCGAGGACGTAGTCGAAGGGAAAAAGGTATCCCCGCAACGTTTAGGAAAGCGCGTCTACTATTCGATTCTGCCCAAACGGCTAGTGCTGCGGTATGTAGATAAACAGATGGGTAAGAAGATCAGGACCTTGTACCGGCAGAAGAAAAATCATGATCCGTTGTTCTATCCGGCGGATTTCGGCTTTAGTCTGCGTGGCCTAAAACGATTCGCTTACGTGATGATTGCCCGGGAGAATCATTGGAGAAAGTACCATCGCAACTATCCGGTCGCTAAATTCCAGCAGGGGGAAACCCGCTCCCTAGATACTGCTGCCTTAACGCAGCCCTAGCTTGGTTGCTACTGCCGGCCGCAGTACTTAGGGAATCCGAGAGAGATCCTCAAGCACTAGGAACTAGTAGTGCGCTAAGCAACTACTAGTAGGGTGTCTTCACTTAGGATTTCCGCGGGAGGATTATCCAGTTTCCCGTTTGTGAAGGAGAAAAAGTCACCTTGCGGCAGCTGCGCGACTAAATCGCTGATATCAACGCAGCTGTGATGTAGGTTTACTACTACCTGAGCGCGCTCTGTCTTCAATACCAGTAGCTGCTGCTGGCGCTCCAAAGAAATAAAATCCGCAAACACTCCTTCGTGGCGCAGCGCGATCAAGCGTCTATACCAGGTGAGCATCTTTTTATGCTCGACCTCAGAAAGTTCGGACCACGCCAGCTTAGAGTCAAGGAAAGTAGAGAGAGCTTGCGGGGAGGGCACTTCCACTTCACCATCATAAATTTTTTCCCAATCATGGGAGGCAAACTCGCGTTTGCGTCCCTCATCTACCGCTTTCCCAATGCCTTCATCCGCATAGTCAGTGAAGAATTGGAAGCGCGAACGGCTGCCCCATTCTTCTCCTTGAAACAGCATCGGCGTAAACGGGGAGGCTAGAATCAAAGCCGCTTGACCAGCCAGTAACCCGGGGGAGAGTTTCTCGCTGGGACGATCCCCTAAAGCGCGATTGCCCACCTGGTCGTGGTTGGAAGCAAAACCAAAGAAACGGTTACGTTCCATATCTGCCGGAACTGGAGCCCCCCAGTTTTTCCCTCGGAAACTCGAGTAAGTGCCGTTATGGTAAAACACTTGTGAATATATCTTGCTTAGAGCCGCGGGATCAGCAAAATCTTCGTAGTATCCTTGGGTTTCTCCGGTAAAAGCTACATGAATGCCGTGGTGAATGTCGTCATCCCATTGGCCGTCCATGCCGTAACCGCCCTGATCAACCGGGCTAACCATGCGGGCATCGTTGAGGTCAGATTCGGCCACCAAAGTTAGCGGCCTGCCTAGCTTTTCCGAAAGGTTGTGAACTTCTTGGGAAAGCTCCGCTAAAAGATGCAGTTCAGAATCATCTTGGATTTCGTGGACTGCATCTAGCCGCAGACCGTCAAACCCGTAATCAGCCAGTAAAGCTAGCGCTGCCCCAATTAAGAAATCCCTTACCGGGCCAGAATCAGAGCCGTCTAAGTTGTAGCCATCACCCCAGGGAGTTTCGTGGCGGCTCGAAAAATAAGGAGCAAACTGACTTAAATAATTTCCGGAGGAACCCAAATGATTTAAGACTAAGTCTTGGGCAACTGCGATTCCAAGCTTATGAGCCTCATCAATAAAAGCCACCAAATCTTCCGGGGTACCGTAGGGATTGAAGAGGGCGTACAGGCCAACCCCGTCGTAGCCCCAACCTCGCTGGCCAGGGAACACCGCGATCGGCATCAGTTCGATTACTTCGACTCCCAAATCTGCGAGATAGGGGAGTTTTTCTGTAGCTGCCCGCAGAGTTCCCTGGGCGGTGAAAGTTCCGATATGCAGCTCATACCAGACCTTACCCAAAAGTTTTCCATCGGGTTGCCAGCTCGAGGTATGTTTAATAGCGGAAATATCGGCAGTCTGCACCCACAGTTCACTGCCCGGAACATAGGTGCGCGCCCGGGGATCCGGGAAGGGGCCATTTCCGTCTACTTCAAAAGCATAGGTAGTGCCGTTGGGGAGCGGGCGTGGAGCGAGCCACCAGGAGCCGTATTGCACCATCGCGGTTTTTCGCGGATTCTCTGGGGATCCTACCATCAGGTTTACCTGCTTTTTATTCGGTGCCCACAGCGGTACTCGTCCGCATCCGGCTATAAGCTCCCAGGGTGGCAAGCCTTCATAATCTAGATCCGAAGGGGTTAAATCCATTTATTCCACCCGCTCCAGTATCCGTGCGCCTCGTTTAAATAGCAGCTCTTCCAAGCTTTGCATTCCCCCAGGGAAAACTTCATTTGAGCAAATATCTTTCCAGGATCCTTCCGGTAGAACCACGGTATGTTCGCTGCGGAAATCTCCCTGATATCGGGAGAGTACTCCGGAAAGACGCCGGGCAATAGTTACGATTTGCGCACCTTCACGTGCAGTCCCGCGCGCAAACGCTACCGCGTAACCAGTAGAGAGGGCGAGCGCCTCATAGGTGGCGGTAGCAGATACGAAGCACTCGGGGCGGCGGCGCCGTAGCCGCAAGATTGCTGCCGTAAGGTTGAGTTTCAAATCATCTAGCGCTGAGTCTGCCGCCTGATCTAAGCCTTCTTGATCCAGATGGGAAAGTCTTTGCGCTAGCGCAGTGAAATCAACGGGGCGACGATTATCGGGATCCACCAACGATGTTTGGGTGATTTCTGAACCTTGATAAACGTCCGCCACCCCCGGCATGGTTAGTTGTAAAGCCTTATTAGCCACGATGGTGTAGC
Organism: Varibaculum cambriense; assembly: GCF_032557235.1. Lineage (GTDB taxonomy): Bacteria > Actinomycetota > Actinomycetes > Actinomycetales > Actinomycetaceae > Varibaculum > Varibaculum cambriense_C. The sequence goes on along the minus strand of NZ_JAWGMB010000004.1, from coordinate 224,519 downwards.
GGGTAGCTAGCCCGGTTTCGCCGTGCCAGCGAGAAACAATATCAGCTACCTGGGGGTCGCATATAATTTGGTCGGCATAATCGAGGAGCTCGTTTTCTCGGGTCTCATCCGGAGCAGTCCAGGTCGTCCAAGATTTTTGTTCCCTAATCGCCTTTACTAAATATTGGCGCAGCCGCTCAGAAGAGATCGGTCCGTTGTCATCCCAAGTGCCGATCAGGGTTTGCCACAGCATGTTTTCGCTGCGGCCATCCAGATCGTTAGGACGGTAAGGTTGAGTGGCATCTCGCAGGTCGGAAACAATTTGTGCCCAAAGCGTCGGGTACTGGCTGATAATGGCCAGGCGCATCCGCACGTCCTCACAGCGTTTAGTGTCGTGGGTAGAGTTAGTGGTCATGGTAGCTGGCCAGTTAGTTTGAATATCGCGCGCAAATAGATGCAGATTATCGGCAGAAATTCCGAAAGCTTGCGGGTTAGAACCTACTTCATTTAGGCACAGTAGGTGAGTCCAGCGATAGAAAGTAGTGTCTTCTACTCCTTTGGCCATGACTGCTCCGCAGACCTGTTGGAAACGCACCAAGAATTCTTGCCGATCCAGGTCGCTTACTTTCAAAGCCGCAGATCCGGTTTCATCCCCAAGTACCAAGGCAACTACCACCGCCATGGTGTCAGCATGTTCGGGATTCAGGTTGCGTAGTGCTCGCCTCGCTGCTGCCGCTACGATTTCTCTGGAGAGTGCGGGGGCCGGATTCCCTACCGTCACATAGGCACGGTAGCAAGGCATTTCGATAATCAGTTCTCGCAAACAATCAACCAGGGAGCGGAAGGTGTAATCGCGCAAACGAAAATCATTTTGACAGATTTTCCATACTAACTGTCCGATCCGGCGGACTTCCGCAGCCAGGGAGGTATCGATAATCTGGGCTTTGGCTTCGCGCTGCATTTGCGGATAGGACGAGGGCGAATCTGCCGTTAAAGTCTGCATTAGGGTTCCCAGCGGCAAGGATGCTCGCGGATCTACTTGCAGGGCGGTTAGCCGCCAGGAGGTGTCGTAACCGGTAGTGCCGGCAATAGGCCAGTCGCTAGGTAGCCGTTCGGCGTCCTCCAGGATCTTTTCTGCCGCAATCCAAGCGCCCCCGGTGGCTTCAGATAGCCAGTGGAAATAGCCTGCCGGGTCGGCTAATCCGTCGGGATGGTCAACCCGGAAAGCATCGATATAGCCGGCGTTGAACAGTTCTAGGAGTAAGGCGTGGGTAGAGTCAAACACGTCGCGTTCTTCCACCCGCAGTGCCGCTAGGGTATCGACATCGAAGAACCGGCGATAGTTAAGCTCTTCATCAGCTACTTTCCAATGTGCCAGGCGGTAGTGTTGTCGCTCTACCAGTACTTCTAGTGGCAGGGACTCGGTACCGACAGCCACTGGGAAATAATGGTCATAGTAGCGCAGAATCCATTGCTCGCCGCGTTCGGGCTCGGTAGGAATTATCATCTGCTCTAGCTTGAGCTCTTGGTCGGCTAATACTTGCCCGATTCGTTTTCCGAGGACGGGCATCAGAATCGGTTGATCAATATCGATATCGAACCAGTGAGCATAGGGGGATTCTTTCCCCCTCTTGAGCACTGACCACATAGGGCGGTTAATCCATACCGGAGTCGGTACCGCCATATGGTTAGGAACCAGGTCGACTACCAGTCCTAATCCTTCTTGGTGGGCAGCATCAGCGAGTTCTTCAAACTGGGCGCGCCCACCCAGTTCTTTAGAAATATGGGTGTGGTCTACTACGTCATAGCCATGCATGGATCCGGGAACCGCTTGCAAAATGGGGGAGAGGAATAGATCGGTGATTCCCAGGTTTCGCCAGTATCCCAGGTGTTCGCGTGCATCTTTAAAGGTAAAATCCTCACTCAGCTGCAGACGATAAGTGCTGATAGGGACATGTTTTCCCTGAGCGGGCAGGTGGGGATGCTGACTGTTCATCGAGGTTCTCCTTATTCCTCCACTACTTCGCGGATAAGTACCACTACCGAGCGGTCTAACAGCTCGAGTTGGTCACTAGCTCCATATTCGATTTCCTCTTCGGTATCGCTTCCGGGAAGGTCTTCCATAGTGGAGATCGCGATTTTCCAGCCGGAGCCGTGCCCTTCCGGTATCTGGAAGGTGCGGGGATCGGGGTCGGCATTGAAGAGCAGCAAGAAAGAATCGTCAACGATGCGTTGCCCGCGGGAATCAGGTTCGCGAATCGCTTCCCCGTTTAAGAAAATCATCAGGGAGCGTGCTTCTTCGTTGCTCCAGGCTTCTTCGGTCATCTTTTGTCCATTGGGAGCAAACCAGTTGATCTCGCCCAGATCGGACTGCCCGCCGCGCGAAGGCGCGCCGGCAAAGAAACGACGACGATGGAATACGGGGTGATCATTACGGAACTTAATCAGATGTTTGGTGAACTCTAGGAGGCGGAGGCGGTAGTCGTCCTCTTCGGCGTCCTCGAAAGACCAATCCATCCAGGAAAGTTCATTATCTTGACAATAGGTGTTGTTGTTTCCCTGCTGGGTGCGGGCAACCTCGTCTCCCATTAGTAGCATCGGAACCCCCTGGGATAGGAATAGGGTGGTTAGGAAGTTCCGGTGCTGGCGCGAACGCAGCTTTTGAATCACCGGGTCATCGGTGGGGCCTTCCACCCCGCAATTCCAGGAGCGGTTGTGGGATTCCCCGTCGCCTCCCTCCTCGCCATTGGCTTCATTGTGTTTCTCGTTATAAGAAACCAGGTCATTCATAGTGAAGCCGTCATGGGCAGTAACAAAGTTGATAGAGGCATTCGGGCGGCGGCCACTTTGTTCATAGAGGTCTGCGCTGCCGCAAAAACGGGAGGCAAACTCGGGTAGGGTAGCGTAGTTTCCGCGCCAAAAATCGCGAACAGTGTCGCGGTATTTGCCGTTCCATTCACTCCACATGGAGGGGAAACCCCCCACCTGGTAGCCGCCATCACCCACGTCCCAAGGCTCGGCAATCAGTTTCAGCTGGGAAAGAACCGGATCTTGGTGGATGATATCGAAAAATGCGGAAAGCTTATCTACATCGTGAAGCTCACGCGCCAAGGTAGAGGCGAGGTCGAAACGGAAACCATCTACGTGCATCTCGATTGCCCAATACCGCAAAGAATCCATAATCAGTTGCAGCACCGCCGGTGAGCGCATGAGAAGCGAGTTCCCGGTTCCAGTAGTGTCGAAATAGTGCGCCTTATCGTCCTCTACCAGGCGGTAATAGGAGGCGTTATCTAGCCCCTTGAAGGATAGAGTCGGACCCATATGGTTGCCTTCAGCGGTGTGGTTATAGACCACATCCAGGATTACTTCGATCCCTGCCTGATGCAGATTTTTCACCATTTGTTTGAACTCTTGAACTTGTCCATCAACCACGTCTTGAGAGCGATATTGGGCATGGGGAGCAAAAAAGCTAATAGTGTTATACCCCCAATAGTTCGACAGACCACGTTCTTGCAGGGTGGAATCGTTTACGAACTGGTGCACCGGCATCAGTTCAATGGCATTTACTCCCAATTCCTTCAGGTATTCGATAGTCACCGGGTTGGCGATTCCCGCATAGGTGCCGCGTTCTTTCTCGGGGATCTGTTCATTTAATTTGGTGAAGCCTTTTACATGTGCCTCGTAAATTACTAACTTGTGAAGCTCGTGTCCCGGAGGACGGTCATTTCCCCAATCGAAATAAGGGGTAGTTACGACTGAAACCGCCATATCGGGTAAGGAATCATCATGGTTAGGCTGGCTGGGATCGTTCCAGTCATAGGAATATAGTGACTGCTTGGCTCCCACAGTGCCATCGGTGGCCTTCGCATAAGGATCCAGGAGGAACTTGTTAATATCACAGCGGTGTCCTTGTTCCGGATCGTAAGGGCCTTCTACCCGGAAACCATAACGCTGCTCATCACGCAGTCCCGGAATATAGCAATGCCATACATGGTGGTCTACTTCGCGGAGCTCAATACGCTCTTCGCTACCATCTTCTGCAATTAAACAAAGATAAACTTTGGTTGCTACCTCGCTAAAAACTGCGAAGTTTACCCCAGCTCCGTCATAGGTCGCCCCGAGCGGATACGGTTTTCCTGGCCAAATTTCCATGCTTCTAGGTTGTCACAAAATGCGCCATTTAGCACTTAGTTACAGCTGAATAGCAAAGATGGAGGTAGATAGCACAGCGGAGGCAACCGGTTTTCAACTTTTGCCGCTATCCGTTAGGAGTTTTCTTCCAGACCGGTGAAATCGCTGTCCAAATCGATAATTTCCTGCAATCCCAGCGCCGGATCTTTCAGAAAATCTTCAATACTTCCCCGTTTATCTTTATCTTTGCGGGCATTGAAAAAATCGAGAACCTTTTCAATCAATGCCCGTAGCTCCCCGCTACGGGCAGCATCAGCGATTACTCCCTCCTGGATTCTTTCCAGATTCCATAAAGCTAATAGCTTCGAAAATAGCCAATCGACGTCAGCTTCTTCCACGGGTACTTTCTTTCCTCGTAAAGCTTCTTGGAAATACTCTTCGTCATCTGCGTCTAATTCATCTGCTAGAAAATCGAGAGCATCGACTACTCCCTGATAAAGCCACAGAGAATCTTTAGGGGGAAAGATCAATAGAGAACCGTCATCTTCCCGTTGCCGGGAATGCAACTCACCAAACCCCCCGGCTAGCAGCCGGTCGCGAAATCTTGTCACTGCCTGGCGTCTATTTTTCCAGTTCCGGTCATCTTTAAATACTTCTAGGGTTTTTACTCGGGTAGACGCAGCATCTTTCGGCCAGTTTCCCACCCAAATTGCATGGATAAAATCATAAAAGTTCAGATTAACTTTTTGCACGGCACCATAGTATTTTTCAACTACCAGGAACTCGCAGGTTCTTATCCAACTGAGGTCGCCGCCGTAAAAAATATGGGGATAGGTAAAGGGGAGGCGCCTATCTTCGATTACCGGAACCCAGACCGAACCCATATCGTAGCCGTAGTCATGTAAGACGAGATTGGGATCATCTGCTATTTGTTCACCAATAGTAGCTAGTGCCTGTGCAAAGGGTATTTCCATTCCTTCCGGAGGTTCCAAACCATCTAATCGTCCAGGCAATCGACACCTTCCCAAAGTTCGGCCACCAGGTCGCGAGGGATTTTTATCCGTTGCTCTTTGAGGGCAGAAAGAATCAGCATTAGCGCGCACCCAGGCTCGCCTACCTCGAAGAGCTCTTCTACATTGCTATGTAGCACCGCATCGTAGCTGTCTTTTTCTAGCAATAACTTCCACAAAGATTCGGTGCATACATAATCAACTGGCTCATCACGCTTAACGTCCTTGAGTCAGCGGTTATCCGGCCACTCGAAACTGGTATCAAACCTTGCTTCATACGAGGCAACATACGCATGCAAGTCTTCGGGCAAATATCGGAGTGCTGATTGCGCCATAAATTTCATGCGTTCATCAATCCCGTACCGGGTGGAATAATATGCCCAGGCGATAGCGCCGGTGATTGCCCCCATCGTGTCCGCATCACCCCCTAACCAAATGGTGTTGCGAATAGCGTCCTCGAAACTAATCGATTCCGTAAATGCCCGGATAGCTTGGGGTACCGTACCTTGGCAGGATTCATCAAAGTGATAGTTAGCCTTAATTTCGGCGAGCGATTGCTCAAGAGGATAGAAATTCTCTGAAATGTAGTATTCGATTTCCCGCTTGCTACGGCTATTGCGCGCTAAGTAGATTGCCGCCGCCACCGCCTTTGCGCCTTTAATGCCTTCGGGGTGATTGTGGGTGACTGCCGCACTTATTTCTGCAAATTTGAGGGCTTCCGCCAGGCTATTGGCTGATTCGGCGGCTGCCGATACCCGCATGGCGCTGCCGTTTCCCCAGGAATTATAGGGGTGCGGGCTATCTTCACTTAGCCAAGCTGCAAAACGCCCTCCGTAGGAGCCCATCGGCTCGGGAAAACGCCGCCCCATTTCCTGCATACGTTGCACCAGGAGCTGGGTAAGACGCTGCTCAGTACGTTCGGAATCTTTGAGGTTTAGCCACCTTAAAAATGCCATTCCCTGAGCAATAGTCATTAAAGAGTCATCGGTGTAGTTAGAGCCATAGGGAAATAGCTCAAAATCTCGGCGAGCTACCGGTGAGAACTCCCGGGTTGAGCCGATAACATCCCCGATAATCGCGCCGATCATAACTGCTCCTCCCGTAAATGAATTACTGTTGCTTTTACCATTATGTGCTCCTGTTTCAGATACCGGCAGTAAACTTCCGGTTTTCTGTTAATTCGAAAGCTAGATGGAAGGTCATGCTTACTATGCTTAGCGCTTGGCTATATCCGCTGGGTTAAGCGGGCTGTTTAGAGGATGCTCTCTCCCGGGGTTTTTCATTTGCTCGAGCGGGTAAAGACGGAAATTTTAGTGGCGATGCACCGGAGCATCTCGCCGTCATAGAGTAGGGGCGATGCATTTTTCACAGCGAGTTAGCCTTTCTCAGCCCAACGCCATAACCTTGGCGGCTGGGAAACGGCGCGCGCAGGGGCAGCAGCTGGTAAATATCTCTGACTCGAATCCCACTCGGCATGAGCTGGGGGAATCTGGCAGTCCCTACCAGGCTGATCCGCGCGGCCAGAGTGAAGCCCGCCGCGCCCTCGCCGATTATCTTTCCCAGCGGGACGAGCGCGAGGTTGACCCCGATAACTTGTATCTGCTGAGTTCCACTTCGCAAGGCTACAGCTGGCTAATGAAACTACTGTGTGATCCCGGTGAGGCAGTCTTGGCGCCTACTCCGGGATATCCGTTGATAGAGACCTTAGCTAGCTTAGAAAATGTGCAGGTGACTTCCTATAGCTTTGTTTGGTTAGGACGAAACTGGGAACTGGATCCGCTCTCGCTGCCGACTGTTAACGAAGCCGGGCGTCCGCGAGCCCTGGTGGTCATCAATCCGGGGAACCCCACCGGTGCCTATTTAGATGGGGGAGAGTGCCAGCTCTTAATGGATTACTGCGGATCCCATAATCTGCCCCTGATAGCGGATGAAGTGTTCTATAACTTCCCCTTGCCAGCTGCCCCGCAATCTCGCGCCCGCCTGGCCGGTTGCCCCGACATACTCACCTTCGCCCTCGATGGATTATCGAAAAATTTGTGTGCGCCTGGGGTGAAGATCGCTTGGCTGGAGGTTTCGGGGCCAGAGTCGCTAGTAGCAGAGGCGAAAGCCCGTTTAGATATCATTGCGGATGCGTTCTTGCCCTTTAGTGATATTTTGGCCGCGCAGCTGCCGGGCTTCTTGGAGCAAATACCGTCGCAATCGGCGCGAACTCGCGGGCGGTGCGCCGCTAACTTGGACGTCTTGCAAGGTTTGGTAGGGGAGGATCCGGCCAGCCCGGTTACGGTAATGGCGCCGCAGGGAGGCTGGAACGTACTGTTGCGTTTCCCTTCCCATATTGACGAGGACGAGCTGATTGAAAAACTCTTGCAAGACTTTGGGATTTACTGCCAGCCCGGCTACTTTTTTGATTTGCCCTTCTCTGGCACTATCAGCCTGTCTCTGCTGTTAGAGACAGATTCTTTCCGCGAAAATGCGGCCAAAGTATTACGTACTATTACCGCTTTAAGCTGAGGTGGCAACCAGGTTTGTCGTCCTCCTAGGGGCAGTTGGGAAGGCGCCAATAGGTTGGTTTGTCGTTACTCGAATGCTTCTAGAGCCTCTGGTTCCAGATCTCCGCCAGCAACTAATTCCCGAGCTGTTTTCTCTATTTCATCAGATAGGGGGATACCTGCGGCACTTGCCCAATCAAGTGCCAGATCAAGATCGGGGCCATCCTGGATTTCGAGCTCTTTAAGATTTTCTAGCAGGTCAGTGTGACCCGCCTTGCTGATGGTGGCAAGAACCATGTCCCAGGCATCTAGGTACCCCATCATTGGTGCTGCTCCTTAACATCGGGTGCGGTTTTACCCTGAGTAGGTTTTTAGCTAGATACGGACTTATCGCTGCGTTTGCTAGCTTATTACCCTCGCCCTTGCCCGTAAAGCAAGCGCAACTACCGTAAATCTGCGAAAAGAGTTGCGCAAGATATCTTCCGACTAAGATTTCCGCCCGGTATCGTTACAAATGAGGCTCGGGTATATGAACTCTTTAGAGCGATTGGATATAAAAAACTTGTCGCTTTTGAGCTAGCGCGTCTGACAACTTTCCTCCCCGATAAAAACCTAAGACGCAATATTCAGGCGCTATATAATGAAAAGTTCGAAATAACCCCAGCGGCGCGCAACTACACGAAGCTCGAAATATCAATAGATAGCAGCGATTGCCCCTACCCCAGGTATCGAGACAGTGCGGGGAAGATCATTCGCGGCGTGCTTCCGCAAGGAGCCCCCATATCCGGGATTATCGCCAATATTTGCGCTGGTGAACTTGATAAAGAGCTTGCGTCTTTAGCGCTGTATAACGGTCTAAAATATTCCCGATATTGTGATGACTTGTTTTTCTCCCCGCGACCTGACCATGAACATTTTGACCGCGGCTTCGCCGGTTTAATCATCCGCGACGTTAATCGGGTCGTACTAAAACAGGGTTTTCGGATAAACCAAGGCAAAACTAGGGTAGTGCCGCCCGAGTCTAAGAAGCTGATATTAGGTCTGCAAGTGGACGACAGTGTCCGTCTGGACACCGCGTTTAAGAAAAATATTGACTACCACATACGTGGAATTGCTAAATTTGGGATTCAGCAGCACGTGGCGCACACTAAAGGCAACCCGCCCCCAGTATTGAGTTTCCTAAACCATCTGCAAGGATTAATCGCTTTTGCGAAAGGAATTGAGTATTGGTACGGGGAAACACGCGAAACAAACTTGCGAAAGGCATTGTTGACTGGTGAAGTAACGCGATAATTCCGCATTGCTTTCCGAATCTCAGTGCGACCACTACCCGTAATCCCGTTTTTGGTAGAAGCTCGATAATTTTTACAATAACCGCGAAAATCCTATTGGCACAGGCGAACGCTCAGCCCGCGTTCGCGACCTTCCCGCGCCAGATGGATTGGCTTGGTATCTATTGCCTGTGCTTGTTGTTCTGGTTCTACTAATAGTGTTTTCAGTATGCTAAACGTATACCGTATAATGGTAAGTTAAGTCTCGGTTAGGGGAAACCAGAAAACGAAAGGAGGGTGCGGTTGCAGGACTACAGATAAAACTGACCTGGGAAACCTACTAGCCCTAGCCGGTCTGCTACTTGCCTTGTGGGATCACTTCCATCAAGACGAAAAGTAGCCGGGAAGGTCTGGCAGGGTCTAAATAGCACATACCTACGTCGATCCTGTCTTGGTCAGATTCTACCAGTCAACACCGCTAAAGAGCCATGAACCGGAAAAAGTTTAAGGGGCATCTCGGAACCCTGGGGTGTCTTATCGCCATTGGTGGTGCTAACTTAGCCATCACTGACCTGCAGGCTGCCACTTGGAAGACGGTAACCATGTGGGTTATTTGGGTTATCGCTATGGGGGTATGTCTATATGATCTGAACGCTGGAGGTGAAGGCGGTGAGTGAGACTTTTTTAGCGTTGCGTGATGTGGCGTGCCTAATCGGTGTCACTAAGGGGACGGCGGCATCTTATAAAGCTAAGGGGATGCTTCCTAAGCCTGACGCGGTGGTTGGTCTTGACGACCGGGCGGTTGCAGGCTGGCGTAAGGAAACAATTGTTAAATGGGATGGGGGGCGTCCTGGGAAGGGCAACCATAGTCGATAGATAGCGTTTTGGGTATACGAAACCACTCCCTCCGGGTGACGGTTCAGCATGTTTTTCTTCCCTAGGATGTGTTGGAGTTGATATCTACCCGAGCGATGCTGTTAATCAGTAATAAAAGCGGGTGATTTTTGGGCCAAGAGAACAACGAAAAAGCGATATTGATGCCCAACTGATACGTTCGAGGAGAGGAAAAACAAAATAGGACGCTCACTTTGTATCAAAATGAGCGTCCTAGTGGTTGCTTAGACGTTCATTTTGATATCAGGCTCTGGGCGGGTGCAAATTCCTAGTGTTGGCTTCATTCCAATGGCTTGGGCTGGTCGCGCCGTCGTTTTCCGACTGATGATGTTTCGGTATTGCTTGGATGTGAAGCGATATTTCGTTAAGCGATTCGGGTTAGTAGCTCTCTTACGCGCTTGGTAATTTCGTCGCGGATTTCGCGTACGACCTCTACAGGTTTCCCCGACGGATCAGCGACCTCCCAGTCTTCATAGTGGGTTCCGGGAAAAATTGGGCATGATTCGCCACATCCCATCGTGATTACCCAATCTGCCATCTTCACTTTCGCCGGATCAAGTTTTTCTGGCTGCGCAAACGGCTCTAACCCTATTTCGGCGAGGGTGTCGCGCACCTCGGGGTGTACTTCCTTGGCCGGTTCGGTGCCCGCACTCATGATGGTCACGTCAGAGCTGGCTAGTTTTTGCGCAATGGCAGCTGCCATTTGTGAGCGACCAGCGTTTTGTCTGCAGGCAAAAAGGATTCTGGTCTCGGTGGCTCCCTTTCGGCTTGTGGGTTGTTGAGGCATGTGTTTAGCGACAACGTCAAGGAGTCGAGTATCAAAATCCGGAGCGATCGAATAGTAGGCCCACTTACCCTGCTGTTCACGGCCTAATATGCCAGCATTTACCATCCTGGTGAGATGGTGCGAAATGGTTGACCGACTGATGTTAAAAACCTCAGGAAACGAGCATGCGCACACCGGGTTCGGTGAACAGCGGTATATGAATAGAGCCAGTTGCAGCCGCGTGACATCACTGAGTGCCGCAAAAATATCTGCCGCGTCCTGACATTGACCTTCGCCGGCGATTGCAGGTGCGGGGCAGCAATTCGGAGCGTGTTGGCTGTTCATACCAAAACTCTATCACACGTTTCGACACCCATCGAAACGTGTGATAGAGTTTGTGTCGATTCGACAATCATCGAAATGTAAGGAGTTAACTGTGCGTCAAATCGATATCTATGAACCGGCTTTGTGCTGTTCTTCTGGAGTCTGCGGAACCGACGTAGATCAGGCTCTCGTTGATTTCAACGCGGCGCTGACCGGCCTGGATAAAGAGGGAATTACCGTCACCAGGCATAATTTGGCGTCTGCCCCGGCTGATTTTGCGACTTGCGAGCCAGTTCGCGCATATGTTGAGGTAGCCGGCACAGACGGCCTACCAGTTACTGTGGTTGATGGCACTATCGTCGCGACTGGTTCCTATCCCAAAGTCGATCAGCTCCGTCAATTCGCGGGGGCATCCCCGGAGGAAAAGACAACTTTGCCCGTAGTTGAGTCTGGTTGTTGCGGCGGAAGTGGGTGCTGCTAATGTCCCTTCCTGAACTGAGCACCAAGTTTGCGTTTTTCACCGGTAAAGGCGGAGTTGGAAAGACTACGGTTGCTTGCTCTTTAGCTACCCGCGCGGCAGGTGAAGGTAAGCGAGTACTGCTAGTATCAACTGATCCAGCCTCGAATATTGGGCAGGTATTCGGCCGTCAGATCGGATCGGGCGGAGCAGAGCTAACCGACCTGGTGCCCGGTGCTATCAGTTTTGATGCGGTAGAGATTGATCCGGAGGCAGAAGCGGATCGGTATCGGGAATCTATCCTGGGTCCGGTTCGCGGCTTGCTGCCACCCGAGGTGTTAGCAACAACCGAAGAAACCTTGTCCGGTTCCTGTACGGTTGAAGTCGCTAGTTTTAATCGATTCGTAGACTATCTAACCAACGAAGACATTACTGGCCACTATGACCACATCATTTTCGATACCGCCCCGACCGGACACACCCTGCGGTTACTGTCCTTACCCGGTGATTGGTCTAGTTTCATTGATAAAGGCGCGGGTGACGCCTCGTGTCTGGGGCCGATGTCGGGGTTAGAGAAGAACCGGCAAACCTATCATGAGGCGGTCGCAGCTCTGTCTGACCCGGCACAAACTTCATTGGTGCTGGTGGCCAGGGCGCAAATCTCGACCCTGCAAGAAGCTAACCGTTCCACCGGTGAACTCCTTGAGATGGGAATCAAACCCGCACTGTTGGTGATCAACGGGATCCTGCCAGTGAGCGCCGCTACCGATCAGCTTTCGGAGTCTATTTATGTCCGGGAACAGGCACTACTAGATGGCCTTGCCACGAATACACAGCTGAGCGCGATCAATAGTGTTCCAACGGTACGGATCGAGTTGAATGCTAACCCGGTGATGGGGGTAGATGGTCTGTTACATCTGGGCGAGGCTTACGGCGACGCAACTTCGAGCTCGGGTCACGTATTAGAGCCGAGCCCTGCGCAGTCTAATTCCGAGCTGCACGTCGGTTTATCCCATCTGGTGGATGAGCTAGCAGAGGGAAAACCGAAACTCGTCTTGTGTATGGGCAAAGGTGGGGTTGGGAAAACCACCGTGGCGCAAATGCTGGCATTGGAGCTCGCTAAGTGCGGCAAGCCAGTGCATCTGTCCACCACGGATCCTGCGAACCACCTCGATGTTTCCCTCGAAGATCGCATCAAAGGTTTGACGGTGTCATCTATCGATCCTGACGCGGTGACGGCTAGCTACCGTGAAGAAGTGCTCGCCACCAAAGGCGCTTCTCTCGATGCCGAAGGGTACGCACAGTTGGAGGAAGACCTGCGCTCTCCATGTACGGAAGAAGTGGCCGTTTTCAAAGCATTTTCTGAGGTCGTAGCAACGGTCCAAAACCAGTGGGTCGTCCTCGATACCGCCCCCACCGGACACACTCTGCTATTACTGGACGCCACTGGGTCCTACCACCGCGAACTCATGCGCCAATCCGGACGTGACGATTCCGCCACCACGCTCCAACGCCTGCAAGATACGGAAGTGACCCGGCCAATCCTCGTGACACTGCCAGAAACCACGCCAATGCTCGAGGCACAATCCCTCGCCGCGGACCTGTCGCGAGCAGGTATTGAGCCGTGGGCATGGGTGATCAACCAGTCACTCCCGGCAACCGAAACGTCATCGCCGTTCCTGCTACGACGAGCCAATGCGCAACAGGAGATAATTAACTCGGTCGCTGATCAGGCAGGGGTACAAGTGGTTCAACTGCCCGTCATGCTCGACCATGAACTACGGGAATAGCGATTTAGCGAAGCTAAGTCGTATAGGTCACCTCGTCTCGTCCGCCAGTTTTAAATGGTAGGACAGACGAGGTTGCCGTTTTTATTCTGAGACTTGGATGGCTTGAATCCTTGTTATTGTAACCAGGCGATATGCACGGGTCATCCAGATCCTCACGCCACTGAGCCCTCACGGGTTCGATTCCCGGGCTCAAAATATATGCAGGCCCCAGGATAAACCTGAGACCTGCAATCATGGTGCTGGTAATCCCTGACGGGATTACGCACTATTTCCTCACTCTCACTAACAAGCAAACTTGCTTGCCGTTCGAGTTCGTCATAGTGGAGCCGCGGGGAATCGAACCCCGGTCCAACTGGTACTCCTGCATTCTTCTCCGTGCGCAGTTTGCCTGAGCTTTTTCTCAGCCTGAATCTACTCGGCAAACTAGAGATTCTATAGGCTCAGTCACTGTAAAGTGTCGCTGCAATCCCATTGACGAAAACTGCAGCCGGTGGCTCCTGAAAAACGACGCCAGGAACCGAGGTAGAAGCACCCCCGGAGCTGACGGACTTTTAAAGGCTCTGCTTAAGCAGCTAGAGCGAAGTCAGTGCGGTTATGTTTAGCACTTATTGTTTTGTGAAGGACGTTAGCGAGATGACTTCACATTCTCGGCACGCTTCTCTGCAACCAATACCAGCTGTCGAAACCGATCGACCCCTATTAAATTAATAAACACCCAACTTCAATTGTTAAACACCCAGTGTGAATGCTCTGATCATTATTTCTGTAAAGCAGTTTTTAGTCAAGCGAAATGTGACACGAGAAATAAGGCTTAGAGCCAATCGAACAACTGAGTGGTTTTACGCCCCTAGTAACGTGGCGCTCAGCGTGTAAACAGCTACTAGCAGCAACAATATGGCAAACAGGAATGTTAAAGTGGTGGATTTGGTTTTACGGGTTAAGCTCGCGCCGATCGGACCTCCAATCATTGAGGCGAAGGCGAACGGCAGTACGTTCAGATAATCAATCTGGATAGCGGTATCCATTCTGGCAGCTAGTCCTGCCAGGGAAGCAATCACCATCACCAATAGGGAAGTGGCCGATGCCTCTTTCATGTCGAAATGCATTATCAGAGTGAGGGCAGGTACTACCGCAAATCCTCCTCCTACCCCGAAAAATCCGGTTAAAACCCCGATCAGGACGGCTGCAATAATAATGGTAATCCAGTGATGTAGGCGAGAATTCGCCCTCTGGGAGTTTTCATTTCCTCGGGTATTTTTATTACTAAGTTGCTCATTCTCATCCGTATCGGGGGTCATCGTTCGGGGTTTCTCACCGGCCGCATTTTTTTCTTTAGCTGCCTTGCGGAACATTAATCCGGCAACTATTACAAGTAGGGCTGAAAACAGATACATTAATAGACTCGGTGAGACCAGAGAGTTTAGGAACGACCCGATAAAAGATCCCGTAATTGAAAGCGCCCCAAATGCTGCTCCTTGTTTCCAATGAACTTCTTTACGTCTGCCTACCAGGGCTATTAGGGAGGTCGCTCCCACAATCAATAGCGAACCAGCGGCGGCATTATGAGGAGACTGTCCCAGCAGATAAACCAGGATGGGAACCGAGAGGATTCCTCCTCCTGCCCCAAGCAGACCGACGATAATGCCTACGCAGATTCCAACTACTATCGGCAAAAGTAGGCTCATTGTCTTCTTCCTTTAATCAATGATTCTTTCCATAATGTCTGCTAGCCACAAACGATTCGGAGCTGGCGCTCTAAAGTCACGCCTTACCAAATCAGGACGGGTATCTTCCCTACTTGCTTTCCGGGTAGTTATCGGGCATTTGCCCTTCATCACAATCCTTCGCATCCTAGTCAAACTATGTAGACACAACCCAGACCTTCCCCTCCACTCAAATGGAACAAAACCTGCGGCGCTTCTATAGCGGTTTAGACGCGTGCGCTCATGCTGTGTACAAGCTCGCACACCCTTCCTGGAGGATCTGTGGTGAAGGTATCATCGGGAACACTCTCTCGTGAGCCTACCAAACAACCCTGAGGTCTGCCTAGCAATTTGAGCGACGTCCTCGCCCACGAAACCTTTGAATCCTGCAAGCTTTCCGAAAATGTATTAGCCCGGAGCTACTACTCAAAAAACGTCAGGAGCTGGGGGCTTACCCGTTCTTAGCTTGTAAGGCTTGCATATGCGCACGCACTTCCAAGTTATCTTGATAAATAGAGATAGCGCGGAAGAACAGGTGTACAAACTTGGTACGGGGGAACACTAAGAAAGCGGTTGCCACCATCGCAATATGCAAAACTAACACGGAGGGAAATACGGCTCCACCCCTGAATACTGTCACCAAGAACCCACTTAGCATCAGCGCCATCAGTCCGCCCAGTAGCGAATGGTCAGCTTGCCACATGCGTTCGGTAGTTTCTTTGCGATCAGTTTTTGGCTTTAGTGCCATTAATATGATGGAACCAATCAATGCCGCAAGGCCTCCGACTGATCCTAAAATCACCGGAACCGATAATAGAGAATAGGGCGGCATCATTCCCAGTACGTACTGCATGAACGCGGCACAAACTGTAGCTAGGAAAGTACCTATGAAGCCGTACATGAGTAGCTGGTGTCCTACTTTGCGTTTGCTGGAAGGCTCTCCGCCTACATAGGAGCATCCTTCCTGTCCGCCACTCATGTGGCGCAACACTAAAATATCGCTAACAGTCTTTCTCCAGTTAGAAAAGTTGAAGAGACTAGAACCCTCACTGCGGATAGCGTGCCAGAACTTTACCGTTCCCACGGTGGTTACCACTAAACCGTAAATCAAACATGCCGACATGACCAGTACTAAAGCCACGTGCCCAAACACGTCATAGATTTGTCCACTGGAGGTAGTCAGCCAGTTTTCGGTACCAAAGAAGTACCCAATGCCAAACAGAGACAGCAAGCACAAAATGAAAATGAGAACCAGACCGCGTATTCCGGAGATCGCTCGTGGAAGCTTGAAAGGGAAAATATAGCGGTCATAGGTTTCTTCACGTATTTCAGCAAATAGCTTTGGGGGATTAAGCGCAAACTCGTGCGGGGGAGTGTACATGCAGGCGGTGTAGCAGTCTCGGCAGTCGTGGCATAGGTTCGCCAGCTGCTCCATTTCTTCACGGGAGGGCGAAGGATGACGCTCCATTGCTGGCCAGACTGGACAATAGCCTGCGCAATAACGGCAGGCGTTACAAATTGCCAGTTGCCGACGTCCTTCAGTAAAAATTGCTCCGCCTTTAGCGGTATCAACTTCACTAGTTGTCATTTTGTGCTGCCTCCCTACCTGAGATCCGTCCCCATACGGTTCCAATCGCCATTCCGAAACCTGCCATATAACCACTGGAAAGTACATTTCCGGACATGATTTCACCGGCCGCAAACAGGTTGGTGAACTGCCCTCCATCGGTCATTTGGATCCGGCCATGGGTGTTAACTTTTACCCCCATATAGGTGAATGTAATTCCTGGTGCCATTTTGATTCCGTAGAACGGGCCAGTGTCGAGGGCGCGAGCCCAGTTGGTTTTCTCCGGGTCTAGCCCGCTGGTACCCACCCCATCTTTTCGAGTGGGGTCAAAACGCTGGTTAGCATCCGGGGAGATAGCGCTGTTAAAGCGGCGAACGGCTTCCTCGGCGCGGGTACCTTCCAGCCCCATCTGTTCGGCGACTTCGGCGATTGTTTCGGCTTTGAAAACCCCATACATCGGGGGCATGAAGAGTCCCTTGGCTTTGGAGTCCCAAAAGGCGTAGGCAACCTGATCTGGTTGCTGGGCGATATTACGTCCCCAAATGGCGTAGCGTTTCGGCCAGATTTCTTCTCCCTCGTTGTAAAAACGCTGGTAGTCGCGGTTGAGTACCATTCCGAAGGGAATGCAGTCCAAGCGGGTAGCAATCCCGCCATCAAACATGGGGCTGCGAGCATCGACTGCTACTGCGTGGAACCCTTTGGGCTGTCCTGCGCGGTCGGCTCCCGCATCCAGTAGCAATCGCAAGATGGTGCCGTCATTAGTTTTAGGCCCACGGATATGGTAGTTATAAGCCGCTGGTCCCCAGTACTTGGCTAACCAGTCAACATTCGCTTCGAACCCACCGGCGGCACACACATAAGACTTGGCCTTTACCTGGTAGCTTTTACCCTTATGCATCACGGTCAAGCCGGTGCAGGTGTTACCGTCAAAGTCCATATGTTCCACGCTGGATTCATAGAGTACTGGAATACCACGCGAGCGCAACGATCGATAATAGTTATTTATCAGTGCTTTCCCTCCACCCAGAAAGAAAGTATTGGTGCGCCCTAGGTGCAAAGTTCCCACCAAAGGTGGCTGGAAGAGAGCGCCATGATCCATCATCCAGGCGGGTACCGTCCGGGTCTCTTCCACGGTTAGGGCAGCGATTTCCTCATCGGAAGGGCCGGTGCCGACTGAGCAGAGGTCTTTCCAAAGCTCCTCTTTAGTGTAAGCACCGGTGTTATAGGGGAAATCGGCATCATGAATACAACGGATATTGCGGGTATGCCGGGAATTTCCACCCCGGAAAACTTGGTTTGCTCGCTCTAAAATCAGAACTTTTGCCCCTTGGTCTTGGGCGGACATGGCGGAGACGACAGCGGCGTTTCCGCCTCCGATTACAATCACATCCCAAGGTTGGGTGAGCAGATCGTTTACGTTAGGTTCCTGCATGTTATATCTCCCAGTTGGCTAACAAACGGAGATTAACACTTTTTGTGACCTAAGTACCGTAAAGTTCACGCAAAGAAGGTTGGTTAATTCTTTAATGTACGTAAATCTGCTGTTCACGCTATCTTCAGAATTGTCTACACATCTAATTAGTGTGATACATTTCATAATTATACTTCATGTTTGGAAATAGCGTCTATACTCCCGGTATGGATGGACACACAATTTACCTTTTAGGGGTTCTATTTGGTGCCATAGTTCTCTTAGTAGTTTTGATTAACTGGCGAACCAAGATGCACCCCTTCCTTGCTCTGTACATAGTCGCTTTCCTAACTGCCCTCGCTGCGGGAGAGCCCATATCAGAGATTCCAGAAACCCTAATGGCGGGATCCGGGAAGATACTGGGGAATACCGGGATCTTGGTTTTCCTGGGAGCAATGCTCGGTAAACTGCTCGCGGATTCGGGGGCAGTTTCAAATATCGCAGACTTCGTCCTCGATCATGCCTCCCCGAAAGCAGCCCCCTGGGTGATAACCGCAGTAGCCTTCATCCTGGGGATTCCTATGTTTTTCGAGGTAGGGCTGGTAGTTTTAATGCCAGTTATCTACGCGGTAGCACTGCGGCTGGAGGTACGAGCCGGCCGGCCACAGCAGTGGTACTTACGTACATTGATTCCAGCAATCGCCGCTCTGTGTTGTCTACATGGTATGGTTCCCCCGCATCCGGGTCCTATTATCGGGGTGCAGGCTCTTAATGCCGATATGGGATTGACGATTCTTTTAGGTCTGCTGTGTGCGGTTCCTACCGTAATCCTGGCCGGTCCTATATACGGAAATTTCATCGCTCCCCGGATCAAGTTAGAGCCACCTCCTTCTCTAGTTACCCAATACGCTGGCACCACCTATGAGGAAGCGGAAAGAATCTATAAGGAAAGTGGATCTTTTGCTGAGCTTGCCCGCGATCACACCGAAACCCCTGGTGCTTTTGGCGCTCCTAAAGAGGCTCCCACCCAGCGCCCTGGGGCTTGGTCGCAAACTACTGCTACTGCAAAAACTGGTTTGACTAGCCCGCCTAGTAGCTCGGGTATTTCCACTCCGATGGCTTTTTGCTGCGTGCTATTGCCAGTGGTGCTGATGCTGGTTCAGGCAGTGGTGAAAATTGTGGCTCCCAAAAGCCATTTTGAAACAATCGCCGGAGTAGTAGGGCAGCCAATTATCGCGATGCTAATCGGGGTGTTGTTTACCGGTGCGGTGATTATGATCCAAGAGAAATGGGATGGGGATCGCCTGCGCGAATCGGTAACCAAATCTCTGGCTGCAGTAGCAACCGTGGTAATGATCGTTGCGGGAGGGGGCGCATTCAATGCTGCCTTGAAGGATTCTGATCTGGGAGATGCAATCGCCAATGCTGCCGGATCTATTCATATGAACTTGATAATTCTAGGTTGGTTAATCGGGTTGCTGCTGTCGTTTTGTACCGGCTCAGCTACCGTAGGGATCGTTTCGGCAAGTGGGATTTTAGCTCCGCTAGTGATCGGATACTCTGCACCCTATGTGTCTTTGATTGTGATCGCCATCGGTTCTGGCTCTATCGGACTAAACTGGGTTAACCACTCCGGATTCTGGTTTGTGAAAGAGTGCTTTGGAATGACTTTGGGGCAGGCGACTAAGACTCATATGGTGGTGCAAACTATCGTTTCCGTACTGGGATTGATCTTCACCTTCTTGCTATCACTGTTCTTTGCTTAAAAAAACTGAAAGAATCTTTCGCAGTCAGCAAATAATCCCGCTATGCCTGCCCTAAATCCAAAGCTACCGACATTTTTTGGCCGCGAGTAGTTAAGATTGGGGATATGGAAATGCGTAACGGTTTATCGGATCCAGATAGCGGACAGACCGAGGGTGGGGTAGGAGTACTCGAACGCCCGGAAACTCACCGGCAAGAGCCCGGGGACAAGGATCGTTATGCGCATTATGTGTCTGCCCATCGCCTGGCAACCTCCAGGCTTACCGGGCAACCGGTGGTTGCCCTCTGCGGTAAAGTCTGGGTTCCCACCCGGGAGGTGCGAAATCACCCGATATGTCCGCGCTGCGTAGAGATTAAGAAAGAGATGGATGCTTCCGGCGGACCCGACTGGCCATTTCGCGGTCCCAGTTCCCGCTAGGCTCGCAGATCTGCGCTAGTGGGGGCTTCTACTTCGTCCTCCCGCTCGGTTAAATCAATAATCTCGGTGGGGATTGCCGCTTCTCCTGCCGACAACCGCCATCCCTGGTAGGGGAGCTCGTTACGTGCCTTTACATGATGGTCTTGAGCATCCTGCAGCGCCTGTTTACCCATATAACTCCGGTTAGGCTCACCGTCAGTAACCAGGTCTACCAGTAGCGGGCGGGCATTGCGGCGAGCAAGCTCGGCCTCAGCTTGCTCGGCGTTATCGGCCACCACTACCAATTCGGCGTTGGCATATCCGTCCTCACCGCGGGCGCGCCCCGCAAACTTGCGTCCTCCCAAAGTGGATTTAGAGGTCGAACGCTTGGCAACATCATGAATGGAACCGTCCTCATTGACCCGCTGCACCAGTTTGTAAACCAAAGCCGCCGTCGGAATGCCTGAACCAGTCACCATCTTGGTGCCCACCCCATAGGAATCAACAGGAGCAGCCCCGAGGGCGGCAATCGCGTATTCGTCCAGGTCGTTGGTGACTGTAATCTGGGTACTTTGGGCATCTAAAGAATCTAGTAGTGCGCGTACCTTAAAAGCCTCCGCCACCAGGTCTCCGGAGTCCAAACGGACGCATCCTAGTTCTCCTCCGGCTTCTCGCGCCAGTTTAACCCCGCGTTTAACCGCGCGTGGAACATCATAGGTGTCCACCAAGAGAGTGGTGCCCGGCCCCAGGTTTGCTAGTTGCGCCCGGAAGGCGTCTTCTTCGGAGTCGTGAATCAAAGTAAAAGAGTGTGCGGCGGTTCCGATGGTGGGAATCCCATAGCGCTTACCTGCTTCTAGGCAGGAAGTACCCCTGAAGCCGGCAATATAGGAGGCGCGGGCGGCTGAAACTGCGCTGCGTTCATGGGTACGCCTCGCTCCCATATCTACACACGGCCTCCCGTGAGCGGCGATAGTCATTCGCGAGGCAGCGCTAGCTACCGCGCAGTCATGATTTAGGATTGACAGTAATAGGGTCTCTAATAAAACGCACTCCGCAAACGTGCCTTCTACCTGCATTAGGGGAGAGGATTCAAAATAGCATTCCCCTTCGGTGTAACCGCGAATGCTTCCCTTGAATCTATAGGATTTTAGGTAATCCAGACAGTCATCGGAAACTATTTTTTCCCGTGACAAATAGTCGATCTCTTCACTTGAAAACTCAAAACGTTCCAGAGCCTCAATAATGCGGGCATTGCCAGCCATCACTCCAAAGCGACGTGCCGGGGGTAGACGCCGGCCGAACAGCTCAAAGATAGCTCCCCGATCCCAGGTTCCTGACTGCAAGGCAGCATCCACCATAGTCAGTTCGTACATATCGGTTAACAAAGAAGTGGTAACTGAAGAACTCATAGTTTTAGCATACTCACAAACCAGCTATAATCCAGTTTTCGACCTAGAGGCGAAAACAAGGTTCTGGGCTTGATTGTGGCTGCAGAAATATAATTATTTTTTCAAACCCCCCCATTCCCTGCGCCTTCCTAATAGTCTGGACGTATGGTTAATGATCTGGTATCTGACCCGGGTACTCCGCCGTACTCGGACAGTACTCGCCTAAAGCAGTGGCGGGTTACTATCTTGCGAGATCCAGTTAACCAGCCGCGATATGTAGAAAGAGTATTAGCTCACCAGTTTTCAATGTCGCGGGAAAAAGCCAAACGCACCCGGCTAGAAATTTTTAGCCAGGGACAAACGGAAGTCGCCGCCGGTACTCGCGAACGAATGGAAGCTCTAGTGCAGGCGTTGCACGGTTATGGTTTGCGCGCCACCTTGGGCGGACCGGATCAACAATGAATACCTTTCGTCCCGTTCCCGGGGGGTGGGAATGCCAGATGGGGGCAGTTGAACGGGACTTGTTCCTGCAAGCCATTTGCGAAGTGCGCACCCTACTTGATCCGCCGGTATTGCCTTTTGAAATCACCACGATGTTAGGGGAGGGCGAAGAAGAAATCCCCGGCAGCAATGTGCATCTTGAAAACGCCTCTTTGGATCGGTTACTCCCGCCCGGATCTGCCGATGAGGCAACCGCGCAAACTATGCGGGACTTGACTGATTCGCAGTTACGTACTCAGAAAGCTGAGCGCCTGGATCGCCTCTACTCTTTGTTGTCATCACAAACCGGCCCGGTGATCGTGATCGAAAACGGGCAAGAATGGGATTGGCTTAGCGGAACCAACGATGTGCGTCTGGCCATATCTGGCAAACTTAAACTGGGGGATAGCGATGAAGGTACACAGCACAGCTCTCCCGAATCTTCGCAGGTGACATCGAAATCAAGGGATGAAAAATTTGAAGAAGTCCTGGTGTCATCGTTTTATGAATGGCTCTCTGGGTGGCAAGATTCACTGTTGCAGGCGATAGATTGCTGGCCGCGGCCTAGCTAGGCTATTTTTTGTGACTAATGAAGCCGCTATTGGGATTTTTGACTCCGGAGTTGGGGGACTAACGGTCGCGCGCGCAGTGCTAAATGTGTTGCCGCGCGAAGAGATTCGTTATGTGGGGGATACTGCCCACACTCCCTACGGGGAAAAAGATTTGGAAACTGTGCGGGGCTATTCCCTGTCGATTATGGATTCTCTGGTGGAATCCGGGGTAAAAATGCTGGTAATTGCCTGTAATACGGCCTCGTGTGCGGTATTAGATCAGGCGCGGATTAGATACCAAGAAGAGCAGGGGATTCCAGTAGTCGAAGTGGTACAGCCCGCAGTAGAACACGCGGTTACCCGTTCACGTAACGGCAAGATCGGAGTCATCGGCACCCGGGCAACCATTGATTCCGGGGTATATCAAAGGAAGCTTTCAAAAATGGGAGCGGAAGTTTTCACCCAAGCCTGCCCGCGTTTCGTTGAATTCGCAGAAGAAGGTATTACCGCCTCCCAGGAACTGTTTGACATTACGGAAGAATATCTAACTTCTCTCAAAGAAGCAGGAGTAGATACTTTAGTTCTCGGTTGTACCCACTACCCACTACTAGAAGGGCCAATCTCCTATTTCATGGGAGAAAACGTCTCCTTGATCTCTTCTTCCTCAGCAGCTGCCAGAAAAGTTTATGGCGAACTGGTAGAAGCAAAAATGTTGCGTCCCTTTGGGGCACAAAAAGCAGATCACCACTTCATATGCACCGAAACTAAAAAGAGTTTTATCGCCCTTGCCTCCCGAATTATGGGGGCTAACTTTAATGGAATTAAAGAGGAGGAGATCACCAGATGATCCTGACAGTGGTAGGGGTAACCGGTTCCATGTCCGGCCCGGCCTCCCCGGCATCCTGCTATCTTTTACAGGCAGAAGGAACCGACTCTCTAGGTTTACCCCACACCTATTCGGTGGTTTTTGATTTAGGTCCCGGCTCTTTCGGGCAGATTTGGAACTACACGGATCCGACAAAACTAGACGCGGTAGTACTCTCTCACCTGCATGCGGATCACTGCTCCGATATAGTATCGATGCAGGTACACAGGCGTTGGCATCCCAGGGGAGAGCTAGGGCCGATTCCCGTGTATGCCCCCAAGGGCATAAAGGATCGAGTGCGCGGCCTAGATGGGTTTAGTCCCCGCGACGACTTCAGCTCAGAATTCGAGTTTCATCATATAAAGCAGGGACGAGACTTTAATGTTGGCCCCTTGCAGATTAAGCCTTTCGCGGCTTGGCACTCGGTTCCGGCTTTTTCCTTCCGGGTAACCGGTCCTGGTAAGAACGGTCAGGCGGTTTTCACTTATTCGGGAGATTCTGATGAGTGCGACACCCTGGTACAAGCCGCCACCAACTCGGATCTATTCCTGTCTGAATGCGGTTTTACCAGGGAAGATGAGGTTCGCGGTATCCATATGTCGGGGGATCGTGCCGGCCGGGTGGCTCAGAATTCGGGTACCAGCAAGCTGGTGCTCACCCACATTCAGCCCTGGACAGACCCAGAAGTGCCGTTAAAGGAAGCAAAAACTACCTGGCGCGGAGATCTCGAAATTGCTCGCTCCGGGATGAGGTTCGAGCTTTAGGATCCTCCAAGGAGGACGTATCTAGTTAGGGTCGTGCTTGAGCAGGGGTAACGTTTCCTCCTAGTTCAATAGTGGCCGCGATTGCCGGGGCGAGGGCGCGGAAGGCTTTGCCCCGATGCGACAGAGCATTCTTTTCACTCGGACTTAGTTCGGCATTCGAAAGCTGCTGCTTGTCAGCTATAAAAATCGGGTCGTAGCCAAATCCGCTTTCACCGCGGGGAGCAGTAAGCAACTTTCCAGTCATTTTCCCGAGGCAGTGTCGTTCTAAACCAGCCGGTGAGACTAGCACTGCCGCACATACAAAACTGGCTCCACGATTTTCTTCAGGTACGTCCGCCAACTGGTTGAGCAGTAACTCTAGGTTCGCTTGGTCATCCCCATGATGCCCACACCAGCGTGCCGAGAAAATTCCGGGAGCACCCCCTAAAATATCTACGCATAGTCCCGAGTCATCAGCAACTGCCGGCAAGCCGGTTCGCTGTGCTACTAGACGGGCTTTTATCAGTGCGTTTTCAGTGAAACTTACCCCGTCCTCTACCGGTTCCTCGATTCCCAGCTCGCCGGCTCCCGCAACCATTTCCGGAGAAAAACCGGGGATTAACGGACAAAGAATCTCGGCAAGCTCGCGTACCTTATGGGGATTATGGGTGGCGAGGATCAAACGCGCGCCGGGAGGTATTTTCACGATAGTGCCCCTGCTTGGATGCGGGAAATCTCTTGGATTCCTTTATCGGCCAGATCCAAGAGCTGGTTCAACTGGGAACGATTATAGGATTCGCCCTCGGCAGTTCCTTGGATTTCTACGAACTTTCCCGAGCCAGTCGCCACGATGTTCATATCGACATCCGCGCGCGAATCCTCTTCATAGGGCAGATCTAGCAGGGCGTTTCCTTCAATAAATCCTACCGAGACCGCACATAGCGAATCGGATAACACCTTGCCGGGACGGATCCATCCTTTTTCTTGTCCTACTTTGATGGCATCCACCAAAGCCACATAGGCACCGGTAATCGAAGTCGTGCGGGTACCGCCATCAGCCGATAACACGTCGCAGTCCAGCACAATTGTGTTTTCCCCTAGGGCACTCATATCTACTATGGCTCGCAGGGAGCGGCCAATTAAACGTGAAATCTCATGGGTGCGCCCCCCGATTTTTCCCCGTACCGATTCGCGTCCCGAACGTGTGGAAGTAGCGCGCGGCAGCATCGCATACTCAGCAGTCACCCATCCCAGACCGGAATCTTGCCGCCAGCGCGGCACCCCCTGGGTTAGCGAGGCATTGCAGAGGACGCGGGTATTTCCGCAGTCAATCAGCACGGAGCCTTCGGCCTGTTTTGCCCAGCCACGGGTAATTGTTAGCGGTCGCATCTGGTCAAAAGCGCGTCCATCGGCGCGTACAAACTTTTCTATACTCACGTTTCCGATTATAGATGACTGCGGTTTTTGTCATCATTTGTACTCATGCGGGGCACCTCCGGTATTTATCCCCTGGCTGAGAGTCCAGGGGAGGAAAGTGCGGCAAGTTTCAACTTTTCGGACAATGTTTTCGATGAAAGGGAGGCAATAGCTGCCTTCTTGGAGGGGCTTATTTTAGGCACGTAGCAATAGACTTCCCGAAATATATAGAATCGACATTTCCGCGTCCTGCAGATGCCGCTAGCCGGTAAAACGGATAGGTTAGTGTTTATGGATAGTCCTGCTCTTTCGCGCTACCGCATCGATCTGGATACAGGTTGCCGCCAGTTCGTGCATGTACCCAGCCTACTGCGAGAGGGCGCGACGGAAGTTTTTGCGGTCTCCGATCGGCGTCGGGTTCTCTTGCCGCTAAGTGACGGAGTCAGTGTGGCTCCGGAAATAACGGCCTCCCGTTTCCACGTTTCCGCTCCTTTCGGGACGGGAAGCCTATACCGTCTTTCTAGCGGTGAGCGGCAGTTTTTAGGACAAATACAGTCCTGGGACGAACGTTACCAAGCAGGCAAAGCCTGGTACCTGGGCAGAAGCGGTGCCACCAGCCGAGTTGCCCTGTTTATTAATGACCATGAACTGGCAGGACTTGCTGAACACACGGAAGCATCTCTACGACTAATTCCCTTACGTCAAGTGGGAGCCTTTTTAAACGGTCAAGATGCGGCCATTGCTACCCACGCGACTTGTCTGGGACTGTGGCACTTGGACACTAACTATTGTTTGCGCTGTGCTACGCGGCTTGAAATCGCGGCCGCGGGTTGGGAACTTCACTGTTCCCGGTGCGGAGAAATTGTTTACCCCCGCCAAGATCCTTCCGTAATCGTTGCTATAAATGATGAGGCCGACCGGTTGCTGCTGGCCCATAACTCGGCTTGGGAGGCTAACTTCTATTCGGTGATTGCCGGCTATGTAGAAGCCGGGGAATCTTTAGAGGGCGCGGTTCACCGGGAAGTTGGAGAAGAGGTGGGACTGGAAGTCGATGAAGTGCGCTATCTGACCTCTCAACCTTGGCCTTACCCGCGTTCGCTAATGTTAGGGTTTTCTGCTCGCTCGCGCACCCCCTATTTTATTTTGGATCAAACCGAGATCGATCGCGCGTTGTGGGTAACTCGCGGAGAATTTATGGAGTTAGTGACCAGTAGGCAAATCAGTCCTCCCGGGCCGTCCACAATCGCCTCAAACTTGATTGAAAACTGGTTGGGCTCACCAATTGTTCGTCCCCAAGACAACTACCTATAAGCTGATTGACGTGGAGCAGGCAGAAGAACTATTAAAACATTTAGACCCTGATCAGGCAAAAGCTGCCAGAGCTTTGCGGGGGCCAGTATGTATTAGGGCGGGTGCGGGCACCGGTAAAACTCGGGCGATTACCTATCGTATCGCCTATGGGGTGCGAACCGGGGTCTATAACCCCTATTCGGTTCTAGCTGTGACTTTCACGGTGCGGGCAGCCGCAGAAATGGGGTCGCGTTTGCGGCTACTGGGGGTGCAGGGCGTGCAAGCGCGTACTTTCCACTCGGCTGCTTTGAGACAGCTCAGATATTTTTGGCCCACTGCCATCGGTGGGCAGTTACCAAAACTAATAGAGAATAAATCTTCGCTGGTAGGGGCGGTAGCTGCCCGGCTCGGGCTCCCTAAAGAACGGGCGGCGGTGCGCGATTATTGTGCCGCGATTGAAATGGCCGCGGTGAGTATGGTTGCTCCCGAGGACTATGGAAACTGGGTAAAAAACACCGGTATACAACCTCCGGCCGGGATCTCCACCTACGATATGGCTGATATTCTGCGCGGATATAGCGAGGCCAAAAAGGAACGATCCGTTATAGATTTCGAGGATGTACTGGCTTTGACCTGCGGAATGATCGAGGAACGTCCTGATATTGCCCAGCAGATCCGCTCCCAATATCGCTTCTTCGTGGTCGATGAATATCAAGATATTTCTCCCCTACAAAAACACCTATTAGAGCTGTGGCTGGGGGAGTCAAACCGTGATCTGTGCGTAGTGGGGGATGCTGCCCAAACCATTTATTCTTTTGCCGGAGCCACTCCGGAATACTTGGTCAACTTTGCGCAGGAATATCCCGGTGCCCACACGGTTACTCTGTCTCGAGATTACCGCTCCACCCCCCAGATCGTCTCCCTGGCGAACGGACTGGTTAACCGGGATAAGGAAACCAAAAAACAGGCAGTAAAGCTCACCTCGATGCGCGAGTCTGGTAGTGCGGTACACTTCGATCGCTACCCAGACGATGAGGCCGAGGCGGCAGCGATCGCAAAAATGATTAAGGAACGGATCGCAGCAGGCACACCTGCTAGTGACATTGCGGTGCTATTTCGTACCAATGCCCAATCCAGCATGTTTGAAGCGGCTTTGGCGCATAGGGATGTGAAATATTGCGTGCGCGGGACAGAAGGATTCTTTAAACGCCCCGAAGTTTCCGCCCTCCTAAAACAGGCCAGTCTGATCGCCCGTCGCGGAGCGCAAGGCAACCTCGGAGAAATCGTGGCGGAATTAGCTAGACCTCTTGGGTGGTCGCCGCAAGCTCCTGCTACTCAGGGCGCGCTGCTTGACCGTTGGGAGGCGTTAAATACCCTGGTAGCGCAGGCACAGCTCAAAGAGGCGGCGGGATTGTCGCTGGCCTCTTTGGTGCAAGAATGGCAAGAACTTGCCGAGGCGCAGCTCGATCCGTCTGGCGGAGGAGTCACTTTGGCGTCTATCCATTCCGCCAAAGGTCTAGAGTGGAAAACTGTCTTCCTGGCGGGTGCCAGCGAGGGTCTGCTGCCGATCACCCAAGCGAAATCAGGAAAAGAACTGGCAGAAGAACGCCGCCTGTCTTATGTAGCCGTAACCAGAGCGCGCGATGAACTATTCGTTAGCTATGCGCAGAAGCGTTCGCTAGATCGTAAGGCCACCCGCGCCTGTTCCCGATTTTTCTCTCCAGTGTGGCCGCGGGAAGAAACCGCGGTAAAAACCGTACGTACCCCCAGCAGTCGTAAAGATACTAAACGATTTTTAAAAGAGGCCAGTCAGGAAGAGCAAGAACGCTTTGAACGTTTGCGCCAGTGGAGATTACTAGTGTCTCAAGGACAGGGGAAACCGGCCTATACGGTGTTTTCGGATACCACTTTGCGTGATATTGCCATTGCCAAGCCACAAACCCTAAAACAGTTGTCGCTGCTGCGAGGGATCGGTCCGGTCAAGTTAGAACAGTTCGGGGCGGACGTCCTACGAATTTTGCGAGGGGTGGATCCCGATCAGGTTGCTCACCAGCAGTTGCAAAATCTTTTGGACTAGTCCCGCACGCAACCGCACTGGGGGTGGGGTTGCCATTGCCTCAGCTGAGGTAGGGGATCGGCGAGATTGAAAACCCAAGATGCTCCGGTTAGAGATAACGGAAGCCCAGATAGATAGTTCAATATTTCTCGCACTGCAAAGGCACTGGCATATTCGCTTAGAGCAGTGTCGGCCATTACCGGAGCAGCGCAGGCTAATTGGGCAGCTATCTGCGGCCACTCCGGATCGGCATCTCGTTTGGCTAAATGCTGACAGTGTAGGCAACAGGTAGTCCCGGGAATAAACAAAGGGCCAACTTCAATCTCGGTTTCCCGTTTGATAATCGGCAAGTGGGGGATTCCTCTGTTAATGCAAGCCTTCGCCCAGGCAGGATTAGTAAGGTAGGAACTGATGGCAACTTCTATGGTTACCGCTTTATTGGGCAGCTGCTTGTTTACTCCCAACACTAAGGGTGCCACATCTTGACGCATAGCTCCTAGATAGTCATCTTTGTAAACACACAGATCACGGGTTTTTACCTTGCTTTGATCACGTAGAATTAGCGAGTGGATCCCGCATGCTACCAGCTTTCTAGTCAGGGTAATTCCTAAAGGACCCAGTCCGCTTACTCCCACCAATGCCTGCTCGCGGCTCTTGATTGCGCTATCTGAGCCGTAGAGGTGATAGGCGCAAGCACAATCACCATCTGGTACCTGATGCTTGGCAGCTAGACCTCCATCTTTGAGTATGTGGAGAATGTCTTTGATTTCTTTCTTGTTTTCCGGAAAGCGACGTTCTAAATGGGAGTTGTACCAGCTTTGTTTCTCAAAAAGCCACTTGAGAATGGCGATATGAACCGGGCTGAGTCCCTTAACTAAGAAACCATTACGCCCGCCAGTGCCAAATTGTGCCTGACCGCCGGAACGAAGCAGCATTACCGAGCCGTTAATCAATCTCATGCGTCCAGCATTCCAGAAGGAAAAAGGGTGACGCTAGAGTGAGTTAAAAACTGTGGATATTCTATTATTAAACACTATTTAGCTGTGTCTGCCGATGGGGAATCGTTTTCATCATCCCTATCTGCTCGGCCAGAATCCTCATCATTTTGATGCCCCGCGGATCCCTTTGGTTCTTTTTCTGAGTCGAGATTGCCACCCATCAGTTGATCGCCCTGAGAATCCACCTCGGGGGTTAACCCTTTTGCCCATCCCAAAGTACCAGACAGCAAAGAATCTAAATCTTGATCTACCTGGTCTTTTTCTGGTTCCTTCCCGCTTTGGCTCATAAAGCTCTCGGGGTCGGTTAGATCTTGCAGAGTTGGAATCATATCTGGATGTGACCAAACTTGATCACGCTGGCGCATTCCTTGTTCATTTAGCAACCGTGACCACAGTGAGGCTGCTTGCCGGGAGTACTTAGGTCTCAGCTCCATCCCGATGAGCGGTTTTAAGACTTTCTCTATCGGGGAAGTGGTTGCCCGCCGCCTGCGCAGCAATTCCCGTAACTGAATGACGTGGGCAAGATTAGGCATACAGGCTCGGGTAGAAACTTCATCCACCCACCCTTCGATTAGCGCCAAGACGGTTTGCAAATCCTCCATAGCTTGACGCTGGGCTGCGGTTTCTTCAGATGCAAAAATATCTACCGGCAGACCCAACCCTAAATTGGCGGGATCAAAGTTCCCCAATGGTAGGCCGACTAAGCCTTCTTGTTCTCCCAATTGTTCTTGTAGACGGTCTTGTAAATCCCGCACTGACTGGTCGATAGCTTCCGGATCGATCCGGATTTCTTGCGCATACCGGGCGAGCAACCGCGACAGCTTGTGACGTAGCCAGGGAACAGAATGGAAAAGACGCGCATGGGCGGCCTCGCGTACCGCCAGATATTGTCCGACCTCTTCCTCGGTAATCTCTAAATCCTGGGCAAAGTTGGTGACATTTACTGGCACCAGTCCCATGATTTTTTCTTTCGCCAAGGGAATACCGATATCAGTGGAGCCAAAAGCAACTTGCGCTATCTGTCCCATGGCTTGCCCAATCTGCACGGCAAATAACCCAGCTGCCAGGTTCTTTAGTAGAGAATTGGGATCCATAGGGCCGATAATTTGTCCGATTCCCGGAATCGCGGCCGAAGCCTTCATCTCTTCGGTATCAATTCCTTGCCGCTCAAATTGTTCCGCGATGGCCTCGGTAAATGCCCGTACCACATTGGCAATCACCGGTTCGGTCAGGCGCTGCCAAGCGGGAACCGTAGCTTGAATCCATTCTCGAGGCGTCCACGCCACCCGTTCACTAGCGGTTGGGCTTAAGGTAGTGACCGTGTCTAGCCACAAGTCTGCAACTGAAAGCTGTTCGCGTACCTTCTGCGCCTGAGCTGCGCTAGTGGGAGGAAAATTGGGGAGGCGGGAAGCGGCTACTTCCACCGCTGCATCCCAATTTACGGCTTCTTTGCGAGGGGCAAAGAAATGCTTTAATTGGCTGGCTCCGAAGCTGGATCCGCCGGGGAAAGGAAAGGGCATCGCGGTGCCGGCGAGCTTTTCGGGGTCGATTCCATTTGCTTGTAGTTGCTGAAAGGCGTCCTCAGCGGCCTCTTCTCCCAGCATGTTCTTGAGGATTTGGAACCATTCCGGTCGCTGCTCCTGGCCATTAGCTTCGCTCAAGTGCTGCGCACCCCCTAAAATAGACTACGTTCTTAAGAGTATCGGTATTGTGAGCTGGGGACTAGGCACGCGAGAGAGTTTCGCCTTGGGCAAAGCCGATTTTGAAGCTTAGGGAAGGAGGAAGGGTGACGAGTAAACGCTCTGACAAGTCGCGCCGGCAAGGACGAATTGGAAAAGCCATGATGACGCTGTCCGTTATCGGATTCTTGGTTCTAGGTTTTGCCATTCGTGCGCCCTATGTAATTGAATCTCCCGGCCCAACTTTTAACGTTCTTGGCTCCCAGTCCGGACATGGGGAGATCATTAAAATTGCGGGGGCTAAAAGCTATCCCCCCAAAGGTCAGTTACGGATGGTAACCGTTTCCCTGCGGGGAGGTCCGGAAACCCACGTTACCTACGCGGAAGTCCTGCTGGCGAAAATGCGATCAGATAGTGAAGTATTACCCGAATCTGCGGTTTATCCCGCGGGGGCAACTGCCAAACAGGTAAAGCAGGTTTCTCAGGCACAAATGGAGGATTCCCAACTGAGCGCCAAAGTGGCAGCGCTTAGCGAGTTAGGCTACCAAGTTCCAGCCAAGTTTAAAGTTACCGGAGTGGGAGAGGACTCCGATTTTCGGGGAAAACTTAAGAAGAACGATATTTTGCAGGGGGTCGCCTTCCAGGGAAAAACTCAGGAGTTGAACCGGGCTAATACGCTTTTTGATATTTTGGAGGGCGCAGTGCCGGGAACTTCTCTCGAGTTTAAGGTGCAGCGTGCGGGTAAAAATCTCTCGATTAGTGGGAAAACCCGTAAACCTACCGATGGGCGCACTGGCTCCCAACTCGGTATCTATCTAGATCCCCAAGCAAAACTGCCGGTAGATATTAAAATTGCTCTCCAGGAAGTGGGAGGCCCCTCGGCGGGAACCATGTTTGCGCTAGGAATAATCGACCGGATGACCGCCCAGTCGCTGACCGGCGGGAAAAAGATCTCTGGTACCGGCGCGATTTCCTATGGCGGACAGGTGCTGGCAATCTCGGGGATCCCTCAAAAAATGGCAGGCGCGAAAGAGGACGGTGCCCACTGGTTTTTGTTGCCGAGAGCCAATTGCGGGCAAGTAAAACCCATGGAAGGAATCCGGGCGGTACCGGTGCAAGATCTAGAGCAGGCACGTAAAGTTAGCATGCAAATCGCAGCCAATGATCTTAAGAATCTTCCGCGCTGCCCGGCTCGCTAACTAGCTCCGCTAGTTCGGCATCACTAACCAACATCGCTTTTAATACTTCTAGTAGTTCTGGCACGATATTATCGCCTTGCGCCACCATAGCGTCGCTATCTTCGCTGCGTGCCCTCGAAGCGCACCAGGTATTTCCGTCACGGGTAGCGGCAGCTACGATCCGCACGTCTTGGCGGGTTGGATGCGCCAGTAAGAACTTCTCCCGCTCCTTCGGGTCTTCAGGCGCTTCGGCATCGGCTTGGGGAGAAACCAAAAAACGTTCCATCGCGACTGCCACTCCTGCCACGTCCTCGCCAAAAACTAGATGCCCGAGAGTATCCATTAGATCTGCGGGAGGCAGTTGATCTTGGAGGACGGCGGTGAGGTGCTGCGGATTTTCTGATAATGCTGCGCGCAGTTGCTCTGCTTGGGCTGCTTCCATCTCCGCTTCTAATTGCGGGAAAATCGTCTTGGTAGGTACCAGTGCAAATAGGCTCGGGGATTGATCCCATCCCAGCTGAGCTACATCTTTTTCTAGGGAGGAAACCGCTAAGCGCAGGGATAATTGCGCGGAAGATAAATCCGGTGAAGTGTCCATGGTGCTATGTTGCCATCTTCGCCAAGGTGACGGCTAGTCCACTTTTCTGGGGTGAGTAAAAATCGCAAACGTGAAAGAATGCGTTAAGCAGATGTTTAATAGAACCCGGAGGGGCTCGTGAGTAACGATTTATTTGGAAATCTTGGCTTCGGTGGAGGCAAAGGCGGTGGTTTTCCCGGCTTTCCCGGTGGATTTGGATCCGGTAGAGACGGGGGAAAAGGTCGCAGTGGCTCTGGAGGAGCCGGTGGCAATGGAAATAGGCCATTACCGAAAATAAAGTTTAAGAAACCAGGACCCCTGGGTATCGCTATTGGCGTAATCGCGGCATTAGTGGTTGTGCTGTTGGTGGCTTCAGCAGTGTGGACCGAAATCCTGTGGTATCGCCAGACCGGGTATCTGCGGGTGCTGCTTACCCAGTGGATTGCCGCTGGGGGAATGTTTATTGTGTCCTTCCTGATTGCATGGGCAATTTTGGCGGTCAACTTGCAGATTTCCTACCGTAACCGCCCGGAAATGGGAACTATTGCTTCTTCTATCCGGTCATATCGCTCCACTATTACCCGGCATCACCGCGGTATTTTCTTAGGAATTCCGGCCTTGATTGCGCTATTTATGGCAACCGGGATGGCGGCTAGTTGGCGGCAAGTACTAGTAGCGATTACCGGGGGTTCTTTCGGGAAGAAAGATCCCCAATTCGGTTTTGATATTTCTTTCTTTGTATTCCGTTTGCCATTAATCGATATGGCGGTCACCTTTTTACTGACTCTGCTAGGTGTTTCGCTAGTTGCCTGTCTGATTTCCTACTACCTATTGGGGGCAATGACAGTAACTCCCAAAGCTAAAGCTACTCGTGGTGCCCGTATTCATATGGGTATCTTGCTGGCGATCTCTTCGGTGATGGTGGGCATAACTTACGTCATCGACCGCTGGACTATGGTTTATGGGCAGAACTCGCCCACCGATGGAGCTATGTATACCGATGTGCATGCGATTATTCCGGCACGTACGATTTTGGCAGTTATCGCTTTGATTGTGGCGGCACTGTTTGTGTTCGCCGCCTTTAGGGGTGGATGGTATCTGCCGGCCGCGGGCATTGCGGTAACCGTGGTATCTGCCCTGGTGATTGGGGCGGGATATCCGTTTATTATCCAACAGTTCCGGGTGCGCCCCAACGAACGGGAGCTGGAAAGCCAATATATTGACCGTAATATCAAAGCCACTTTGGATGCCTTCGGGATGAAGGATCTGGATTTGATTTCCTACGACCAGGTCACCAATGAAACCAGTGCTAACCAGCTGCGTCAGGATGCTGACTCTACTCAGCAGATCCGGCTGTTAGATCCGGAAATTATTTCTCCGGCGGTACGGCAGATGAAACAGTCGCGTCCTTACTATTCTTTCCCGGATCAGTTTGCGGTTGACCGCTATAATTTCCCGGATAAAGACGGAAAAATGGAAAAGCGTGACACCGTGATTGCGGTACGCGATATTAACTTGAACGGGTTGGCACAGTCTCAACGCAACTGGGTAAATGACCACACGGTTTACACTCACGGTTTCGGGGTAGTAGCCGCCTACGGTAACCAGGTGACCTCCGAAGGGTTGCCTTCCTATTGGGAATCTTCGCTCTCCGATAAAGAGTCAGGTGAGATCGGCGATTACGAGAAACGGATCTACTTCTCGCAAGCATCTCCCGAATACTCAATTGTAGGCGCGCCCAAGGGGGCGGATCCTAAAGAGTTGGATTACCAAGACGCAAAGAACAATAAACAGGTATACACCACTTTCGATGGTGACGGCGGGCCTCAGGTTGGAAACTTCCTGAATAAAGTGCTCTTTGCATTGAAATTCCGCTCAACAGATCTATTCTTCTCTGACCAGATCAACAGCGAATCGCAGATTCTCTATGACCGAGATCCGGCTACGCGGGTAGCTAAAGTAGCGCCCTACCTAACCTTGGATTCACGGGCATATCCTGCGATCGTGAATATCGATGGCAAGAAGGGCGAGAAGAAACGGCTGGTGTGGATTGTTGATGCCTACACCACCACTGATTCTTATCCGTATTCTCAGCATATTAACCTCACGGATGCTACCGCCGATACGGCCACCGCTAAAACCGCTCAGTTCGCGGTACAAAATAACGTGAACTATATGCGTAACTCAGTTAAGGCCGTAGTGGACGCCTATGACGGTTCAGTGCAGCTGTACCAGTGGGATAAAGAGGATCCGATCCTGAAAGCGTGGCAAAAGATTTATCCCGGTCAGATTAAGCCACTATCTGAGATTAGCGGGGATTTGATGAGTCACTTACGTTACCCCGAGGATTACTTCAAAGCCCAGCGATCTTTGCTAGCTAACTATCACGTCACCAATCCTTCAGAGTTCTACACCGGTGGTGACCAGTGGAAACTATCTGAAGACCCCACGGCTACTTCTCGTGACCTGGAGGGATCTGGCAAACTGCAGCCTCCCTATTACCTGACGATGAAGATGCCCACCGGTAAAAACACCGATCAGGGGAGCGCCGAGTTCTCCCTGACTTCCGTGTTTATCCCCGGTGGCGAAGGTCGACGCGCCGCCATGGCGGGATTCTTGGCTGTAGATTCTGAAACCGGTAATGAGAAAGGCAAGGTGCGCGAAGGGTACGGCAAGATGCGGCTTTTGGCTTTACCTTCCGACACCACTGTTCCCGGACCCGGACAGGTACAAAACACCTTCAACTCTGATCCCGAAGTCAACCGGGAACTGAACCTGCAGGATCAACAAGGCTCTAGAGTTATCCGAGGTAACCTACTGACTTTGCCGGTAGGTGGTGGCCTGCTCTATGTGCAGCCGGTCTATGTTCAATCCACCGGTACCACCCAGTATCCACAGCTGAGAAGCGTATTGGTTGGCTTTGGTGATAAGGTCGGGTTTGCGCCTACCTTGAAAGATGCCCTAGATCAGGTGTTCGGGGGAGATTCCGGGGCGGTTACTGCCTCCAATGACGGTAATAAGAAAGCTCCGGCCGCAAAAGGTAAAGCGGGAGAAACAACTACTAAAGCTCCCAGTGCGCAAGAGAAGCTGAACACCGCGTTGCAAGATGCCAAGAAAGCGATGGCGGAAGCAGATAGCGCGATGAAAGCTGGGGACTGGACGAAGTATGGTGAAGCCCAAAAGTCTCTAAATGACGCGATTTCTCGGGCAGTCTCTGCTCAAGAAGAGGGTGCCAAGACCGCGAAGTAACCGCTAACAGCGCAAGCGTCATAAACTTAGGGGGCTAGGTCGCCAGGTAAAACTGGCAGCCTAGCCCCCTAAATATTGGGTTGTAGTAGCTAGCAGTCGGGGTTACTGCCGGGCTTAGCCCCGCAGTCGCCGTTAGTTAGCGGAATCTACCCCAAGCAGGTTTCCTCCTACACCAAAATCTTGAAGATTTGGGAGGAAGGATCTATTTCTTGTACCTGCAGGGGAGAGGCCGCCATGCGTCTGCGCAGCCCCTTAATATCACTGGGATCTGGCAGTTCAATCCCTACCAGCGCCGGACCGGTATCCCGATTATTCTTCTTGGTGTACTGGAAGTAAATGATATCCTCACCGTCGCTGAGCACGTCATTTAGGAATGAGCGCAAAGCCCCCGGCTCTTGGTTGAAAGTCACCAGGAAATAGTGGCGTAAACCTTCGTAACGCCCGGAACGCTCAGTTACCTCCGCGTATCGCGACAGGTCATTATTTCCGCCAGAAACCAGACAGACCACGGAGCCGTTGGGGATTTGCGGCAGGAAGTTGCGTGCCGCTGCCGACGCGAGCGCCCCGGCTGGTTCCGCAATAACGCCCTCGGAATGGTAGAGGTCGAGCATTTCGGTACAAACCGCGCCCTCGGGAACCACCACGATGTCATCCACCAGTTCCCGCACAATCTGATAAGTTAGATCTCCAGCTCTGCCTACGGCGGTGCCATCTACGAAAGAATCTACCCGATCTAGGGAAACCGGATTTCCAGCCTCGAGCGCCGCTTTCATTGAGGCCGCGCCGCCAGATTCCACCCCCACAATCCGGATTCCAGGGCGGTGGGCTTTGAGCCAAGTCGCCATTCCGGCGATTAAACCGCCACCTCCCACCGGAATTAAAACCATATCGGTATCGTCTGGAAGCTGGGAGTCTAAATCCACTGCAATACTTCCTTGACCGGCTATAGTGTAGGGGTCATCGTAGGGGTGTACATATACTTTGCCGCCATCTTTAGCTGCCGCCGCTGCCACCCGGTTCGCTTCATCGAAGTCCCCGGCCACGATCACCGGCTCTACCCATTTACCTCCGATAGTGGCGATCCGTTTGCGCTTTTGCCGCGGAGTGGAGGCCGGCAAGAAAATCGTGCCTTTTATTCCCAAGTGTGAACAGGCATAGGCAACTCCCTGGGCGTGGTTGCCCGCCGAAGCGCACACCACTCCAGCTTTGCGTTCGTCCTCGTCCATAGCTGCCATGCGCACATAGGCGCCGCGCACTTTAAAGGAGCGGCAAATCTGCAGATCTTCGCGCTTTAAAT
Source organism: Varibaculum cambriense (assembly GCF_032557235.1). GTDB lineage: Bacteria > Actinomycetota > Actinomycetes > Actinomycetales > Actinomycetaceae > Varibaculum > Varibaculum cambriense_C. The sequence continues at coordinate 186,799 of NZ_JAWGMB010000004.1, read as the reverse complement.
AAACCGGTCGGCCGACCTCTGCGCTCAGTCGATCGCTTTTTTGTAGCGGAGTTTTCGTAGCTACCTTGGCTAATACCCCGGCAGCCACCTCTATATCTTTCGCGGTAACTGTGCTCATTGTCCCTCCTATAATCGATCGTTAATAACCTATCGATATTTACTTCGCCCGCGTCTTTAGCTTTCGCTATCTGGCATCAAAATCTGGATGGATTAGGCTAAAGGTATGACTAATAACCTGAAAGATCCTTTAGTGTGGATTGATTGCGAAATGACCGGACTCGATTTAGACAAAGATTGCCTGGTGGAGGTGGCAGTGATTATCACCGATGGGCAAACTAATATCGTCGACGAGGGGATCGATCTGCTGATTAATCCGAGGGAGGGCGCCTTAGATAATATGGGGGATTTTGTGCGCGAGATGCACACTAAGTCCGGTTTGTTAGCGGAATTAGAAACTCCGGCGGCGCTCGATTTGGAGGAGGCCGAAAAACAGGTTTTGGACTACATTAAACGTTTCGTTCCCGGAAAGGGACAGGCATTATTAGCCGGGAATTCGGTAGGTACTGATAAACAGTTCCTGGAAAAGGAAATGCCACAGGTAATCTCACATCTGCATTACCGGCTAGTGGATGTTTCTTCGGTTAAAGAACTGGCGAAACGCTGGTATCCGCGCGCTTTCTACCATGCGCCCGAAAAACATGGGGGACACCGCGCCCTCGCCGACATTCGTGAATCTATCCAGGAATTGCGTTACTACCGCAAAGTGCTCTGGCCGGCCGGGGAAGGGCCGTCTAGCGAGGAATGTGAGGAGGCCGCGAAAGAGGTTTTGGCGCAAGGGCTGGGTGCCTAGCCGGATTCGGGTGATGAATCTCAGATGTTAGATGCTTACAAGGTCTAGAGATCAGGGATTTAACCGATAAAAATGCCGCAGGTAAACCAGGTTTACCTGCGGCTTGGCGCCCCCGACAGGAATCGAACCTGCAACCTCGGGATTAGAAGGCCCTTGCTCTATCCTTTGAGCTACGGGGGCTGGTTGTTCCTTTAGTTTATCGAGAAATCTCGCGGGTGCTAATTCCTTGTCCCCAGGGCAAGGTGATCCTCTTTTTTCCTGGTAGCCAAGATTTATCATTAGAAAAAACCGCTACCGCTTTGCAACATGGTGAGGTAACCAACACTAGGAGGAATCATGAGCAAAGCAAATATAGAGGTTACTTTTACCGGCTGGGTAGCAACCGCGCCTACTTTTCATCGTCCCGACCCGACTAAACCCGAAAAGGCGCTGAGTACTTTCCGGGTGATGCACACCCCGTATTCACGTGACAATCAAGGAAACTGGCAAAAAGGGGAGTCGCTTACGGTTCGGGTAAAAGTTTGGGGGTGGGGCGCGCACTATGTGTCCCGCTCGATTCGAGTCGGGGATCCGATTATTGTTTGTGGGCGGTTGATCCGCTCTAAATGGCAGGATAAGGAACAGGTTACCCACTATGGGTTAGAGTTAACCGCATCTTCCCTGGGACATGACCTGACTATGGGGGAGTCTAACTTTGTGCGGATGGTAGGCGCGCTTCCTAAACGGGGGAATTTCGCTACCCCCAGTAAGGAAGGGGAAGGCTCCCTGGCTGATCCCGAGGGCGAGTTTGAGACCACCCCGGCAGCAGAGCCCGCGGGAACAGAAGCAACAGGGGCAGACCCTGCGGGAATAAAACCGGCACCAGCCGCTGGTGATCAGGTGATTGCTGATCCTAACACCGGGGAAATTCTCGAGGCGGAGACAAAAAGTACCCACGGGAGCAACCCGCCCGCGCCCGCGGAAGAAAGCGCCGGTGAAAATGCCCTTGACTCGGAAGGGGAATATATTTTAGAGACTACTTTTAGCGGAGAGGCCGCCTAGTCGCGCGGGGGTTCGCTTTGCGTTTTTAACTCCACTATTCTGGGTATTAGAACAATACCGTCTGGCAGAAAGTGGCAGCAGTGGCAGAATTCATTTACCAAATGATCCACACCCGCAAATCTTTAGGTGACAAGGTCATTTTGGACGATGTGACTATGGCTTTCCTTCCGGGAGCCAAAATTGGCATGGTCGGTCCTAACGGTGCCGGTAAATCCTCGATCCTCAAAATTATGGCGGGGCTAGATGAGCCTTCCAATGGGGAGGCGCGGCTTTCTCCCGGCTATACCGTAGGGATCTTGATGCAAGAGCCCGAATTGGATGATGACCTCACGGTTAAGGAAAACGTGGAGCAAGGAGTAGGTCCGCTAAAGGCCAAACTCGATCGTTTCAATGAGATCTCCGCGCAGATGGCTGACCCGGATGCAGATTTTGATGCCCTAATGGAAGAAATGGGCACCCTGCAGACCGAGATCGACGCTGCCGATGGTTGGGATGTGGATTCTCAACTAGAACAGGCGATGGATGCCTTGCGCTGCCCACCCCCGGAGACTCCGGTTTCGGTGCTTTCGGGCGGGGAGCGCCGCCGGGTTGCCCTCTGCCAGCTGCTATTAAAAGCCCCTGACCTGCTACTGCTTGACGAACCTACTAACCATTTGGATGCCGAATCCATCCTGTGGCTAGAAAAGCACCTGCACTCTTATAAGGGAGCAGTAATCGCGATTACTCACGACCGTTATTTCCTAGATCACGTGGCGGAATGGATAGCGGAAGTTGACCGTGGGCGTCTGTACCCTTACGAAGGTAACTATTCTACCTATCTGGAAAAGAAACGGGAACGTCTGGAAATCCAGGGACGCAAGGATGCGAAACTAGCGAAGCGTCTAAAAGAAGAACTGCAGTGGGTGCGTTCTTCAGCGAAGGGGCGGCAAGCTAAATCTAAGGCACGTTTGCAGCGCTACGAGGAAATGCAGGCAGAGGCCAAGCGCACCAAGAAACTGGACTTTGAAGAGATTCAGATTCCGCCCGGGCCCCGTCTGGGAACCGTGGTGTTGCGCGCTGAGAACCTCTGTAAAGGTTTTGGGGATCGTGAGTTGATCAAGGATCTGTCTTTCAGTCTGCCGCCGAATGGAATCGTGGGGATTATTGGGCCGAACGGGGTGGGTAAAACCACTTTGTTCAAAACGATTGTGGGGTTAGAGGAACTCGATTCGGGAACTCTTGATATTGGTGAAACCGTAAAAGTCAGTTACGTGGATCAAAACCGCGCGGGGATTGATCCTGATAAGACCCTATGGGAAGTCGTCTCGGATGGTCTGGATTTCTTGGACGTGGGGGGAGTGACGATTCCTTCGCGTGCCTATGTAGCATCCTTTGGTTTTAAAGGCCCGGATCAGCAGAAACCTGCCGGAGTGCTCTCCGGTGGGGAGCGTAACCGGTTAAACCTGGCGCTTACCCTAAAGCAGGGCGGAAACCTGCTGCTGCTGGATGAGCCTACCAACGACCTTGATGTGGAAACCTTGGCCAGCTTGGAAAATGCGCTGCTAGAGTTCCCGGGTTGTGCGGTAGTGATTACCCACGACCGCTGGTTCCTCGATCGAGTAGCGACGCATATTTTAGCCTGGGAGGGGACTGAGGATAATCCTGCGAACTGGTACTGGTTCGAAGGTAACTTCGAATCCTACGAAAAGAATAAAGTTGATCGGCTAGGGGCGGAAGCAGCGCGACCGCATCGAGTAACTCACCGCCGTTTGCGCCGCGCCTAGCGGAAGTAAAGTCGCCGATAAATCACCTAGGAGAACAGGGACAGCAAATGAGCGAGAACCGAGATCCGCTGCAAGAACTGGCGTGCGCCTGTGGAGTCGCGATTGACTACTGGGATTACTCCGGAGTCCACCGCGTAGTTTCCGATGACACTTTACGTGCAGTCCTCAAGGCGATGGATATTGACGCGGATACGCCTGCGCAAGTGGCGGCCTCGCTAAAAATGATTGAGGAGCGTCCCTGGCGGCGGGTTCTGCCCGAATGTATAGTTACCCGCAACGATGACAACTATTGGGTACGGGTACACGTTCCGCATGGTAAAGCGGTAACCGTAACTATGCATTTTGAGGAGGGCGGATCTTGGGATCTGCCCCAGCTGGATGTGCTAGTTGCGCCCCGGGAAATCAACGGGGTGTTAACTGGGGAAGCAACTTTCAATATTCCCCCCGGGCAACCTCTGGGGTGGCATCGGTTAACCGCGAAAGTGGAAGGGGATGAACGCCCCTATACCTGTCCGGTAGCGGTAACGCCGGCGCGGCTAGGGATGCCTAATCTGCGTGGGGGACGTGCCTGGGGAGTCATGAGCCAGTTCTACGCTAACCCTTCTGATGATTCTTGGGGCATTGGGGATGCGGCAGATTTGGCTACTATCTGTAAATGGGTGGCTTCCAAGGGGGCGGATTTCTTACTGATTAACCCGGTACATGCCTCGCAAGTATTATTCCCCTTAGAGAATTCTCCGTATTTGCCGTGTTCGCGTCGTTTTTGGAATCCGATCTACATTCGTCCCGATGCGATTGCAGAGTACCATAAACTCTCTGAAAAGAAGCGTAAAACAATTGCGGAGCTGCAAGCCAAGGCGCAATCTTCGCTTAGCGAAGCGATGCCGGAAACTCATCCGGGAGTTTCCGGTTCCGGTGCTGATTTCTTTAGCGGCGATTTAATCAAACGCGATCCGGTCTGGAAACAGAAACTGCGCGCCCTCGAGATTATTTATGAGGTTCCGCGCTCAAAGGTACGCGAAGCCGACTATCAGGAGTTCTTAGAGGAACAAGGGCCGGCTTTGGAACAGTTTGCCACCTGGTGTGCCTTAACCGAAAAATATGGTTTAGAGCTACCCGAAAAGTGGCAGACCCCCGATACTACCCAGTTTGAAAAATGCGGAGGAGAGCTGCTACAGCGGCGCGATCTCTTTAAATGGTTGCAGTGGGTTTGTTATCGTCAGCTTAGACAGGCGCACCAGGTGGCTGCCGATGCGGGTATGAAGATTGGGGTCATGCACGATCTGGCGGTGGGGGTACACCAATTGGGCGCCGACCACTGGAGCGACCCGGAAGTTTATGCGCAGGGGATCTCGGTGGGAGCACCCGCCGATATGTATAACCAGTTGGGACAGAACTGGACACAGCCCCCTTGGCGCCCAGATCGTCTGGAACAGCAAGCCTACGAGCCCCTGCGGCGCACGGTGGAGGCCGCCGCTAAAATGGGGGGTGCGCTGCGCATTGACCATATTATGGGGTTGCTGCGCCTATGGTGGATTCCCGAAGGAATGCTGCCGAAAGATGGCACCTATGTGCGCTATAACCATCAAGCGATGGTGGGAGTACTGCTGCTAGAGGCATACCGAAATAACCTAGTGGTAGTGGGCGAAGATTTGGGTACCGTAGAGCCTTGGGTACGCGACTACCTGCGTTACCGGGGGATTCTGGGTACCGGGGTGTTCTTCTTTGAATTCGATGCCCCCGACCATTTGGTACCGCCGGAAGATTACCGACGCGAACAATTGGCGGCGGTGAATACCCACGATATGCCGCCGGTGGCCGGTTACCTTACCGGCGAGGACCTGCGGATACGAGAATCTTTGGATCTTTTGGATTCGACTCGTGAGGAAGCAGAAGCCAATCAAGAGCGTGTTTTTGGGGCAGTGCGCCGCGCGTTGGTTGAATATGCGGGTCTCGCCGAAGATGAACACGATATGGGCGAGATTATTCGCGCCCTCTACCGCTATGTAGCGGCTACTCCCGCTCAGCTGGTGGTGTTGACCCTGGCAGATGCGGTGCAAGAGCAGCTAACCGAGAATCAACCCGGCACCAAGTTTGAATACCCCAATTGGTGTGTTCCTCTGCGTGATCAAGAGGGCAACACCCGGTTCTTAGAGAACGTTACCGCTGACCAGTTCGCTAATCAGCTCTTGGAGATGCTAGAGAAAGCAGTTCACCCTAGCTAGGGCGTCCCGGCCACGTTCGCCGGGCAGTTAGCAGGCGATTTCTTCGCCGAGGTAGGGCAGGAGTTCTTGCAAACTGTCGGTTACTAGGTCGGCTCCGGCCTGTGCTAATGCGGTTGGACTGTGGCTGGTAGCCACCCCATAGATTCTGCCGGCTCCGGCTGCGCGCGCCGAGATAACTCCGCTGGTAGTGTCTTCGATGACGATGCAGGAGGACGCGGGTAGCCTCAGGGTTTGTGCTCCCACCAGGTAGGGTTCCGGGTCGGGTTTGCCGGCACGAATATCTTCTTGGCTAATCACTTTGAGGTTAGCGGGGGCCTCTAGTAGCCGCGCGGCTAACTGCGCCCATTGCCTCCAGGCGGAAGTAACTAAACATTTCGGCAGCTTTAACTGCATGATTTCGCGGGCACCAGCAAAGATCCGCGGGGGATCGCGGCGAATATCCACATAGGAGCGGGCTTCTACCCCCAGTCTTTCGGGGTCGAGGCCGCGCCAAGGGCCGGGTTCGCTTTGGAATACTTCCGGGCCGGGGCGTCCTTTAAATATCTCCATTTCGGATGCTGCTATCTGCCATCCTTTGGCGGTAAACATTCTGCGATAGGCGGCTAGATGCGTGTGTTCGGAGTCGATTAGGGTGCCGTCTAGGTCAAGCAGTAGACCCTTAAAAGATTTGTTTTTGCAGGAGTTAGGGCTTGGCGCGTCCTCAACGGGGGAGGACGAGGTTAAGGCTTTAGGGGAGTTGGGGGCGCAAGCGCTTTCGAGAGGATACATAAAGTCTGGCTGTTTAACGCAGTTTTTCAATGTCGGCCGCTAGCTCATCGGCTACCGGTCCCACGACTACCTGAACAGTATGACCGATTTTTACGATCCCAAAGGCTCCGCAGGTAGTTAACGCTTCCTCGTCTACCTTTAGTGGGTCTTTTACCGCTACTCGCAGGCAGGTGGTGCAGGCTTCAACCTCGGTGATATTCTCGGCTCCCCCCAGCCCTGCTACCAGTTGCTCTGCCTGCTCCACGGTTTCCTCCCCGCTGTAAAAATAAAAACCCTACTGTATTAATAGTGAGATTACCATCAATCTGTAAGTACCTTAGAGGGAATCTGGGTGAGCATTGCTCTGACCTGTGCTAACGACAAATATGTGTCTAGTGGATTTTCAATAACAATCATAAGATTATTAGGTAGTAGCCATGTGTAAAAGTAAATTACGGGAAGGCCTTATGCTGATGTTTAATAATGAACCTGGCACTTTTTTGACGGAGGGATCTGGCGGCGCGGTGCGCAAGTCCGCCAATTTCCTTAAGAGAGCGGTGCTTATCACCCTATTTTGTGCCTTGGGTTTTATGCTATCGACTCCTTCATTGGTACAGGCAGAGGATTTGCAGGAGGGGACGCCGGCGGAGCAACCAAGCGCTAATGTGCAGCCAGCAAGCGCCGCAGACCCTGCCGAGCCTAAAACCAGTGCAGTAACAGAAAACAAGCCGGATGCCAAAGCGAATACCCAGGCGGCCGATGGGCTAGAGATCAGCCCGGAGATTATTGGGCAGGGTGTAGGTGAAGGAAATATAGAGGCACCGACAATTAATAACGTGTTTTACAAAGCCAAAACTATTTCTGGCAAAAAATTACACCGGGAGAGAATTAATGGAAAGGTTCTAAGAGCAACTGTACATGTGACCCTAAAGGATAAGGATGGTACAGTAAAAGCCACTGTTTCCGTTACCCCTAAAACTGGGAGCACTTGGTCGGTAGAATTGCCTGCGGGTGTTGAAGTTGCAGAAGGTGACACCGTCACTGCCTATCAGGAATTAAATAATGTAAAATCTCCTGAAGTAACCGCTGATGCGGAGCCATCAAAGGCAGACCAGATCAAACTTACTATGCCAGAAGGCGAAATTTGGATTGAGCAAACGGTAGCTAACATAGTTAATGATGAAGAAAAAGCTGAAGCTGCTGCAATGTTGAAAGCAGTAAATCCTGCAATAGCAGCAGATATTAAAACGATTGATTTTTCTATCGGCGGAGTGGGAGATAAAACAGCTTATTATGAAGTAACTTATAAAGATGGGTCAAAAACGGATAAAATTCCTGCTCCAAATTTGGAAATAAAACAAGTAACCGACACTTCACGGGGCGCTAATATTAGCGATATTACCGTTGTTGACAATGTAATTAAGGGGAAGCTTGAGGGAGACGGACCTTTTGGGGATATAAAGGTTCAAATAATTCTTAAAGTTGGTACCCCAGGTTTTGGTCACGAAGACGAAAATAAAAAGCAGAAATGTACTACTGATAAAAACTCTTCTGACCCCGTAGATGCAATTGTAAATAGCGATACCGGCGAGTTCACATACCCCATTCCTAGTGCTTATGGCCTCCCCCTAGATCAAATAGTTGGTGTTTCTGTAAAAGAAAAGAACAAGTTTGTATCGTGTGGAACCTCTACTGTTAAACTGGCTAACCCCAAAAAAACAGAAGTTCGAGATCCCAAAAAGCTAACTGATGCAGATAAAAGCGTCATCGATAAAGCTATTCGAGATGCCAATACGGTAAATGGTAAGTCTAAACTCCCCGATGGAACTGGTTTTATTGACGATCCTGCATTTATTGAATTTGATAAAGATGGAAACGTTACAATAATCAGTCCTAATGATGTGGAAGTTGAATGGGATAGTAACTACGAACCGGTATATCAAAAAAATCCTGATGGAACCTATAAACTACAGAGCGGTAAAGAAAATAACGTAATTAAAATCCCGGCTAAAGATCTGGTGAAGAATATCGCACCAGAGTCCCCTGCGATTGCGGTAGATACGGATAAAGGTGAAGTAACTATTACCCCGCCTGCCTATGAAAAAGCAGGTGATGATACCGACTTGGCGTCCTACACGATTACCTATAAAGATGCTGCGGGTAACGCGAAAACCATAACTGCAACGAGAGATTTGAAAACCAATAAATGGAGCGGACCGGGTGTTAATGAAGAATCCGGTGTGATCACTCTGAGTGTGGAAAAGATCGAACTCGCTGGAACCATCAAGGCAATCGCAAAAGATAATGGCGGCCTCGAAGGAGATACCGATAAGCTCGATTCAGATCCGGTAAACAAGAAGCTGGAAACTGCCACTGTTAGTTACGACCGTAACGGCGGTACCGGCGAAATCAAAGGCAAGACCGTAAATAAGGGCGCTGAGTATGAGATTCTGGCAAATGCGTTCAAGGCTCCCGAGAACGAGAAGTTTAGGACTTGGCAGATTGGCACTGCCGAGCCCAAAGCAGGAGATAAAATCCGGGTTAAGGAAAACACCACTATAAAAGCCATTTGGCAGGACATCGAGGTGACGGTTTCCTATGACGCCAATGGTGGAAGTGGCGATATGACGGGCAGGACCATGAAGAAGGGCAGTAAATATACCCTGCTTGAAAGTACTTTCAAGGCTCCGGATGAAAACCACGAGTTTAAAGCCTGGGAAGTCGACGGCAAAGAGGTTCCTGCGGGTACCGAAATCACCGTTGACAAGGACACCGAAGTGAAAGCCGTCTGGAAGAAGATCCAAGTAAACATCACCTACGATGGCAACGGCGGTGGCGGCAGCATGACTGCTGCAACTGTTGATAAGGGCAGTGACTACACGGTGTTGCCTAACGCTTTCACCGCCCCGGATGACACTCAAGAGTTTGATACTTGGGAAGTTAATGGTGAGAAGGTTGCGCCTGGAACCAAGATCAAGGCTGACAAGAATACCGTTATCAAAGCTATCTGGAAGAAAATTACCGAATACAAGGTTTCTTTCGATGGGAATGGCGGAAGCGGAAAAATGGGCCAGGCGACTGTCAAGAAAGGCAGCACTTTCCCGCTGCCTGCGAGCGGCTTTACCCCGCCAAGCGGCAAGGAATTCAATGGCTGGCAAATCGACGGTAAAACATACAAGGTGGGCGACAGCATCACCATTAATGGTGATGTAACGGTGAAAGCCCTCTGGAAGAACAAGCCGGTTCCGCCCTCGACCACTCCAGGCAAAGACAAATCTGGAAACCAGGCGAAACCGCAGCCTAAACCGCAGAAACAGAACCCAACAGCAGGCGCGAACCTGTCAAAGACCGGGGCTAATGGGATGTATTCCCTCTACGCCTCGCTGCTACTGCTAGCAACCGGCGGGTTATTTGTAATCAGCCGCAGGCGGCGTAATCAGCGCTAATCCCAGCGAAAAAAGATAACTAAATAACTATAAAGGCCGCTCATAAGCATTCTGCTTATGAGCGGCCTTTAGTTTCCATAGCCCTATGCGCAAACTGGCCCTTGTGCCGTACTCTCTTACTATTGCTTTGATCTGCGCCCTCGCCGCTGATCCCGCGGCTTTCCTAGGTCAACAGCTGCACCGTAGGGTAGAAGGATATGCAGGGATGCGGGTTAGAATCTTTCATTTTTTAAGTTTTACACGCGGTATCGACGCGCTAAAAAAACTATTTATTTTTTTATTAACGCTGGTCAAACCTTAAAATTGCTTCAAATTTTCGGGAATTTTCAAAAAACACTTGCTTAAAAAGTATTCATCATGTACAGTGATTCCTGAATCCAGATGGATGACCACGCTTTAAGCAAAATGTCCTTCGACAGGTCTCCAGGCAACCGGATCAATCGTAAGTCGGTGCCCTCGAAGGAAGATTCGCCCTCTCGGGAATGCCGGGTTGGGAACTACGATTTTTAGGAGGCCATCATGGCTTTTCATACGAATAACACTGTAACTGAGATTCTCGCGCGCGCCGAGGCATCTCGCGATCTGTTTGCTACCGAGGCTCCCACTCAGGCACCTACTCCGCTAGAAGTCCCCGCAGAGGAACCTTCACTTGCCGATCCCTGGGAAATGGAACGCACCGGTATCCAGTGGTGTGACTGCGGGGAAGACCACGAGCTAGAGCGCATCGATGCGGTAATTGACCTGGAAGAACTGGGCTTCTACGAAGATGATCTGGTGCCGCATCTGGCAGTCTGTGCAGAATGCCAGAAGATGTGGAACTACGTGGAGGTTTGCGAATTCTTCTATGACCACGTGGCCTATAGTGCGAAAAAGATAAATGGCGAAGTCGCCGCAGCCTACCCCTACCCGGTGGCAGTCGATATTGTCGGCTACTTTTACAAAACCTGGCAGGGGTGTCCTCGCGAGGTTTGCGAAGGAGGCTACGATCCGCTCAGTGACCTAGCAGAAGGCCTAGATTCCTGACTCTCGCCTCCTGCTCGCAGCAAGCGAGCAGGTAGAGTCGCGCAAAGTCTTTCCAGTAGCGTTTTTCTCATTTTTCCGCGCTGGAAGCCTGGGTGCTCTGGCTTGGCACCCGCCCTTACAGCTCCCGCCACCGCGCCCTGACAGACGGTGGCGGGAGCACCCTTTTCTCTAAAACCCCTTTTACGGCCAGAGATTGCGCAGCTGCAATATAAAGTGGTAATGAGGTGCTTATTTACCAGGCTATGACCCCGCCGACCATGAAGATTTACTCGGGAAATTCAGAATCTACAACGGAGGAAATAATGGCTAAACCTGACGAGCTATTTACTGGTTCCCGTAGCGATGAAGATTCCCGATTTGGAATGACTCTTGATGAGGTTGAATCAGAGGCGAAACAAGTTGAAGACGAAAACGTTGACGACGGGCTTACCGAAGTTTTCCACTATGGATCCCCGCAAAGATTATTAAACCGCGGCGAATAAATGCGAAAATAAGGACATACTTTCTCATAATTATGTCAAAATAAGGACATACTTTCGCATGTTTGTGTCAAAATCAGGACATAACCGCTAACAGAGCGTTTCTTCCTAGCTTTATGGTCTTCACAATGAAGATTTTATCTAACTGTAAGAGAGCGGTTTCTGCGCGGCTACGGCAAGACCGATAGGAGGGGCTTTGAGGAAGCAGGATACGGAGACCTATATCCAGTTTTATGATTCCCCGCTGGGTGAGCTGGTAATGTCCAGCGATGGCAACGCGCTGATCGGGCTGGGGCTGGCGTCGCAACAGGCTGCGGGGGTAGCTATAGCGAGCAGTCGTCCTCAGGAAAAATCTTTGCCCATATTCCAAGAAACCGGCCGCTGGTTAGATACCTATTTTCGAGGATGCGCGCCCTCGTTTACCCCAAAGCTAAAGCTTACGGGTTCGGACTTTCAAAAACGGGTTTGCGAAATCATGCTCACCATCCCGTTCGGGGAAACCATAACTTATGGGGAGATCGCCGCCCAGATAGCGCGCGAGAGAGGGATTCCCCGCATGTCGGCACAGGCGGTTGGGGGAGCAGTAGGGGCAAATCCGATTCTGCTAATTGTTCCTTGTCACCGGGTAATCGGTGCGGGCGGTAACCTCACTGGTTATGGCGCCGGCATGGAGCGAAAAATTCAGCTGCTAACCCTAGAAAAAGTTGATATGGAAAATCTATTTGTGCCCAGGGGAAAGCCGCTACCAAAGAAAGAGCCGCTACCAAAAAACCCGCGCCCTCGTTCCTAAATAAAACAGGTCTCTCGCAGGCAGCCCAACATAGCTACTTCAAGCCCGGGTACTATCGACATTTAGCCTTTAGCGGGGATGCTGGAACGCCTACTGTAACGTACTCTAACATTGTTACAGTTAGAGTAGATGATTGTTTAGATGCTCGGTAGCGGTTGGCGGCTAACTTTTAGCGGGGCTGGAGGGCGAGGTCGAAGCCTTACACTTTCAGCAGGAATCTACCAATAGCGGATACGTGAGATTATGTGATTTGAAATATTCATAATGTGCAGGATCATTATTTAAGAAGGAAATGAGTATCTATGTAAAAATAGATGTGAACCGTATTTGATCTATCGGGAACTCGAACCTATCGCCCGAAAGTGGAAACGGAGGGTAATGTGAAAAAACTCTTTAATATAGCATTAACAATCTTTATTGCCTCATGTATGACATTCGGCATTATTAACTCCGCCAGTGCTGTTGAGCGTGAGGATGATAAAGAGACCGTTGAAACCGCGCCCCCTCAATCGGCAGTAGGTGCCTGTGTTTTTACTCAAAGAGTAGACAACCCGCATATATCCTCGTCCGGAGGGCCTAGAGCGGTTCAAGCTCATGGCTGGTGGACCAAAGGGAACTGTAGAGCCACAATCGCCACTATTTCTGTTCAACTTCAAAAAAGAATCAATGGAAGGTGGGTAGATGTCGGAAAGCGCGGAAGGGGAAAATATAGAGCAGGGGGTGGGCGTGGGCAACGTGCCACAGCGCGCTACACCTGCCGTGGGGTAGCGCTCAACAAGTTTCGCGCTTGGGTAGATGTCGATGTGCACGGCGTATTCGATCTTCCGGGAAAAGGCTGGTCTCGCACAGTTAATGTCAGATGCGGTTAACACCTATCTTTAAGCTCGGTTTCAAGCCAATCTTCAATGTCGCGAATAATCTCCTCACGAGCATTTGGTTTCCTTGAAACATGTTCGCTTCCGCCCTGAAATACGCTATAGCCAGAGGGGTAGGTTTCGTCAGGGCAATCTAGCCAAAAAACAGAGTACCCAAGAGAGGATATTTCAACCTCAAAGGTAAATTCTCTAAGCTCTACTTGAAATCTATCTGGTTCGGACACGAGCTTCCTTCCTTTTCCACGTGGCGACTTAAACGGTACGCGATATTGCTATCGAAGTTCTGCAATTGCAACGCGTTATCACTGATTTAAACTTTAGCGGGGCTGGAGGGCGAGGTCGAAGCCCTGGGCGCGCACCGCATTTAGCATTCCGCGGCGCAGGGGAGCGTCCCGTAGCATGATTCGGGTGAGGCTATCGGTGAAAGTATCCGAGCGCTGGCCGTGTGCCCGAGTGTCATAGTAGGTAGTCATTTCCTGGTCATAATCCGCGAACTCCTGCAGATAGGAGCCTTCAAAACAGCGATAGATGTCCTCAAACATGCGCAGCTCCAGCGGCATCCTGGGCTTTAACTGCGGCTGCTGCCCCGGGTAACCAAACATTACCCCCAGAGCGGGGAAAGTCAGTTTCGGCAGCTCCAAAATCTCAATCATCCGTGCCGGATCGTTCAAGATTGACCCTAAGAAACAGGTGCCTAACCCCAGGGATTCGGCGGCATTCACCAAATTTTGCGCCATCAGTACCGCATCGGTAAAGCCTTGAAAAAACCCATCCATACCGCGCACACTGGCGGTCTGCTCGCCTTTTTCCTCCACTATCCGGTAGGAACGGTACAGATCGGTAAGAAAAATCCACAGCTGCGGAGCATCGGCAATATACTCCTGTTTAGAAACCAGAGAAATCTGCCGCTTCTTTTCCGGATCATTTACCTGAATAATCGAAGCCATTTGCACCCCGCAGGAGGTGGCGGTGCGTCGGGTAGCCTCTTTTAGCTGTGCTAACACCTCTGGCGAGATTGGCTGAGTATCAAAACGACGCACCGAGCGGTGTGCCAACTGGTTCTCAATAGTTTCCGACATGAGTTCTCCTAAATCCTCGCCTACCTTCGCCACCGGGGTACCCGGTTTCCTTGCCGATAAGTTTAACCTACCTGCTGGTTAACTCGCAGAGGTGACCGGGTGGGTAATATAGCCGAGGACACTAAACGGGGGAAGTCATGAGTAGACCGATAAGAAATTTTCAAAGAGCCGCTATCGATCATCCCCACGCGCAAAGTTTAGCCGGTCCCCTGGGACATTTTTCTGTGGCCGACATCTGGTCGCTATCGCAATATTTAGTGCTTTACCTGCAAGAACGTGGGGTGATGAGCGGAGATAAGGTAGCGATCTGCAGCGCGAATAGCGAATACCACCTGTTGCTGTGGATAGCCTGCGACCAGATAGGAGCGGTGTTCGTTCCCTTGGCTAAAGCCGCCGCGCCTGCTGATTTACGAGCGATGGTGGCCGACTGCGCCCCGCGTCTGCTTTTTAGCGATCAAAAGGGGGAATTGCCGTTAGCTAGCTCTGACCCCGTTGCCGCACAGTCCGTGTCCTCCCCGGGGGGTGCCCTCGGAAAAGCGCAGGTTATAAACCTGGATCAGCTGCATGAACAGCTCTTGGCTTCCCATAGAGAGCAACCTCTTTCTCCCGGGGAACTAGCCAGTGAGATTACCCCGGTAGCTGAGGGTGAGCTGTCGGCGATCATCTATACCTCCGGGACTTCTGGGCGTCCCCTGGGGGTGGAACACTCTCGGGAAACCATGTATTGGGCATGGGCGAACTATCGGGACGCTTTCGATTACCGCAACTCGGACACCGGGTTGGCGCTCGCGCCTTTGTCCCATATCGGCGGGTTTAACGGCACCACCAACGATATTTTTTGTCACGGCGGAAAAATAGTAGTGATTACCGGATTTTCTCCGCTTACCGCTGCCCAGATTATTCGCGACGAGCAAGTCAGCATCGGGTTCGCGGTTCCCACCATGTTCACCGGGATGCTAGATGCCTTGGAGAAAGAGGAGGGGGAGGAACTCGCGGAAAATCCGTTTCCGCATTGGCGCCGTCCCCTGATCGGTGGAGCGCCCCTACCGGCATCCTTGGCGCGGCGGATGGAAAAACTTGAGCTGCGTCCGATCCAAGTGTGGGGGATGACCGAGACCGGAGGGGCTGGTTGTTACCTGGGAATAAACGAATCTTTGCAGCACCCCGAGGCCGCCGGGCGTCCCTTCACCTATTCTCAGGTGGCGGTACGCGACCAGGACGGCAAAGCGCTGCCTACCGGCACTCAGGGGCAAATCACTATCGGCGGCCCGCACGTATGCAAAACCAACTATCCGGGCAAAGCCATGAGTGCTATCGAGGGGCAAATTGAAACCGGAGATATTGGCTTTATCGGCGAGGACGGTTTGCTGCGCCTATCCGGGCGGGCAAGTGACGTAATCATTAGCGGCGGGGAACACGTTTTCCCCGCGCAGGTCGAGGACGCGCTCTCAACTTTCCCCGGTATCGGGCAGGTCGCAGTAATCGGCCTGGAGGACGAGTATTGGGGACAGCGGGTCTGTGCAGTAATCACCGGAACCGCCACCCTCGAATCTCTAAAACAGTTCCTAACCGGCAAACTAGCCGCCTACAAAATCCCGAAGGAAATAATCCAAGTAAGCGCCCTGCCTCTAAACAGCGCCGGAAAACTATCCCGCCAAACCCTCAGAGAATCTTTAAGTAACGGAGGTCGCGGGAAGTAAGTTTCCGCAGGTAGCAGGAAGTAAGTTTTTCCCCCGAGACCGCAGAGCCCCACGTAAATGGAAAAGTGATTTTCACGCGTCAGCGCCCACCCCTAAAGGAACGGCTAGTCAAAAGAGGAATCACATATTTTACTATTATCTTTCTGGCCGGGAAACTCCCCGCTAAACAAGCAGCAGCGTAAGCGTGGGGAAAGTGATCGCTAGAACCAGGGGAAGTATCCACCCAGCACAAGATAAGTCTTCCGAGAGCTTGCTAGCTGTGATGACGAACAGGGGTTGGGAGAATAGATTTTATCGGGGCACGCGGGTAACTCTCACATAAACGAGCTAATACGGGAACGGGCGAGAAATTTTTGTAGGGAGCAGGGAGTAAGTTTTATCCGAGTGGGCGCGGTGGGCATAAGAATTCGGAAAATGCCTACGGTCTTTTTCCGAATTCTTGGGCGGGAGGAAAAACTTACTCCCTGCGATACCTAGAAAATAAACCCGACTTGGGCAGGAGGAAAAACCTATTCTCCCAGCCCTATTGCATTAGTACGAGATGCTAGCAGGGCGGAGGCTTCTTGGCGCGCGGTACCTTCCTCGCCAAGTTGTGCTAGATTAGCGGGGAGCTCGCGGCCTTTCGCCTGCATGGCGCGCGCCCAGAGCCTACCCGCCCGGTAGGAAGAACGCACGAGCGGTCCAGCCATAACCGCCGAAAAACCAAGGTTATAGGCATAGTCAGAGAGTTCCACAAACTCGGCGGGCTTTACCCAGCGGTCAATCGGGTGATGCAGGGCAGAGGGACGCAGGTATTGGGTGATGGTCATAATATCGACTTTGGCATCTTTCAAGGCACGCATGGTTGCTTCGATTTCTTCGCGAGTTTCTCCCATTCCTAAAATCAGGTTCGATTTAGTAATTAAACCGGCATCGGAGGCGGCCTCCAAGACTTGCAGGGAACGCTCGTAGCGGAAGGCGGGGCGAATCTGCCGGAAAATCCGAGGTACGGTTTCCAGGTTGTGGCCGAATACTTCGGGACGGGATGAGAACACTTCCTCTAGGGCACTTATATGTCCCCGAAAGTCATCTACCAGCAGTTCTACCCCGGTATTGGGGGATTTAGCGTGGATCTGGCGGGCAGTTTCCGCATACAGCCAGGAGGCTCCATCGGGCAGGTCATCGCGGGAAACCCCGGTGACCGTAGCGTACCGCAGCCCTAATTCGGCGACTGAGTCCGCGACTCGGCTCGGTTCCTCACGGTCATATTCGCTGGGCCGTCCGGTAGCAATATCGCAAAAGTCGCAGCGCCGGGTACAGACCGCTCCGCCTATTAGGAAGGTGGCTTCTCGGTCTTGCCAACATTCATAGATATTGGGGCAATTGGCTTCGGCACATACGGTGTTTAGTCCGGAGCGGCGCACCAGGTGTCGCATATCCATATAGTTTTTGCCTGAAACTACCTTGGTTTTTATCCACTCTGGCTTGTTTTCGATCGGACTTAACGAGTTCCGTGCCTCTACCCGTAATAATTTGCGCTCGCCCACCTCAGGAAGTGTAGACATTTTCGCCCTCCTGCCCTTGAATCTCACCTCTAAAGTAAGGGGTGTCTAAGTTGCGGCGCAACCCGGCGATTACTGGTTCGCGCATAGAGGTCACGGTTTCGCTGCATCCTTGTTCGTTCATGGAAGTTACCCAGGCATCGGTAAGGCCGCAGGGAATTATCCGGGCGAAATCGCTAAACGTGGGATTCACGTTGAGGGCGAAACCGTGCATGGAAGCACCCCGTGCAGTGTGAATCCCGATGGCGGCAATCTTCTTATCGATTTCCCCCGGTTTTAGTACCCAAGCTCCTGCCCGTCCCTTAATTCGCTGCGCGCGAATCCCGTAGGGTTCCAAGGTGTCGATTACTACCTGTTCCACCGCGCGAATAAAACGAATAACATCTAAAGGCTCGGGCAGTTTCACTATCGGGTAGCAAACCAGCTGTCCCGGGCCATGCCAAGTAACCGAGCCGCCTCGATTGACCTCGATCACCGGTACATCTTTATTGGGTACATCTTCCGGTTTGGTGTTGCGTCCCACGGTGAAAGTGGGGGAGTACTGCACTAAGAGTGCCGTGTTTTCTCGCTTCCCCGCTGCCACCTCGGCATGTACCTGTTTATGCAGTTTATCCAGGGCACGATAGTCCTGCAGCTGCCCGGTTAAATCCATTATTTGCACGCTTTCCAGCCTACCTGCTTTAACTGGCTTAATCGCTTCGGGGAGTGCCTAAGCGGGAACTATAAGCCAGCAACGAAATCCGCCAGAATTTTTTCAACCTGGCGAGTTTCCACCAAGAAACCATCGTGACCAGACGACGAGGTGACTTGCCGGTACCTCGCTCCTGGGATTTGACGCGCCAGTTCCGCGCATTCTTCCACTGGGAATAAGCGGTCAGAATCTACTCCAATTACTAGGGTGAGGGCGCAGATGGAGCCGGCGGCGCGGCGGGTACCGCCGCGACCGCGACCGATATCGTGAGTGATCATCGCGCGAGTTAGCGCCCTATAGGAACCGGGATCAAAACGCCGCGTCAGTTTTTTCCCGTGATAATCCAGGTAGGATTCCACGGCGTAGCGTCCTCCTGCCAGGGGGTTTTCACCTTTTTGGGGGCTATGCCCAAAACGGGTGTTTAACTCACCGGCGGTGCGATAAGTGGCGTGCGCGATTTGCCGAGCCAGCGCCATTCCCGGGTTGCCCGCTTGTTTATCGGCTGATAGATAATAGTCTCCGCCGGCAAAACTGGGGTCTAACTCTTGGGCATTTACTTGCATATGTGCCCAACCGGTCTGATCGGCGCTGGTCGCTGCGGCCGTTGCGACCAGTGCCAATGCCCGCACTCGCTGCGGATATAAACACGCCCACTCGAGGGCACGAAATCCTCCAGCAGACGGCCCTACTACCAGTGCCCACGACAGTATTCCTAGCTGTTTGCGCAGCTTATTTTCTGCCCGCACCTGGTCACGAGTAGTGATTTCGGGGAAACGAGACCCCCAGGGCAAACCATCGGGCGCCGGCCAAGCGGGGCCGGTAGACCCTTGACATCCGCCCAGGCAGTTAGGAGCCACCAAAAAGTAACGGTCAGTATCAATCGGTTTACCTGGTCCTACTACCCGCTCCCACCAGCCGGCAGTGGGGTGCGCCGGGCTTTGCAATCCGATTACATGAGAATCACCGGTGAGGGCGTGTTCAATCAATATCGCATTGGAGGCATCGGCGTTCAGTTTCCCCCAAGTTTCATACGCCAGGTAACCTCCGGGCAGGCTGCCTCCGTTTTCTAAAGGTAATTCCCCAAGGGAAACGAATCGGCGGTTACCGGGATCGTCACCAGGCAGCCAAGCGGGATTATTTGCCCAGTTAGTGCCGGGATATTGCTGGCGGGGATTAAAGATTTCGGTTTTTGTACCGCCGGCGGTTTTTTCTTTTAACGCTGTAGACATTGAGATTTCTCCAAGCTAATACCGGATTCCTGTTTTTTATTGCAAAAGCGCAAGCGCCACTTATTTCTTAATCGCCGCGAATCCGGCTTCCAGATCAGTAATAATGTCTGCTACGTCCTCTAAACCGACTGAGACTCGGATCGTGGATTGGGTGATACCAGCCGCCGCCAACTCTTGTTCATTAGCCTGCGAATGGGTGGTGGAGGCGGGGTGGATAACCTGCGAACGTAGATCCCCCAGGTTTGCCACGTTAGTTAGTAGCTGCAAAGCATCCACAAACGCCTCCCCATCGGCGCGGTTCCCTTTAAGGTCAAAAGCCAAAACCGCGCCCGCACCGCCGGGAGCATATTTTTGCTGCAAACCATGGGTAGGAGAGGAGGCAAGCCCCGAATAGCTAACTGAGGCTACCTGCGGATGCGCTTCTAAGAACTCTGCTACTTTTTGAGCATTCTCCACATGGCGCTGTACCCGCAGTGACAGGGTTTCAATCCCGATATTTACTAGGAATGAGTTAAAGGGACTGGCCGCAAATCCAAAGTCGCGCAGCCCCTGCACCCGGGCTTTAGTAATAAACGCGGCCTCGCCGAGGTCTTTATAAACCAAGCCGTGATAGGACGGATCTGGCTGGTTGAACTGGGGGAAACGCTCCGGGTCAGCTCCCCAATCGAAAGAGCCGCCATCAACGATTACCCCTTGGATAGAGTTTCCATGTCCGCACAGGTATTTCGAGGCCGAATGCACCACAATATCGGCGCCCCACTCTAGGGGGCGGGTCAAATAGGGGGTGGCGACCGTATTATCCACAATGAAAGGTACTCCTACCCGTTTTGCAACCTCGGCTACGCCCTCAATATCCAGGAAATCATTTTTGGGGTTAGGAATAGTTTCGGCGAAGAACGCAATAGTGCGTTCATTGGTGGCTGCTTCCCACTGCGCGCCGTTGGTAGGGTCAGTCACGAAAGTGGAAGTGATGCCGTAGCGGGGTAGGTTATTCGCCAAGAACGCCAAGGTTCCCCCATAAAGCGAGGGCGAAGCCACAATATTGTCTCCTGCCTGGGCTATCGTCAAAATAGTCAGCGCAATCGCGGCGGCTCCCGAGGAGGTAGACAGGGCTCCCACTCCGCCCTCTAGGGAGTTAACTCGCTGCTCGAAAACCTCATTTGTGGGGTTGTTTAGACGAGTGTAGATGGGGCCGGGTTCTTTTAAGGCGAAGCGATCCGCGCCCTGTTTCGCGTCCTTAAACACATATCCGTTGGTTTGGTACAGCGGAGGCACCGGGGATCCGGCTTCTTTATCAGGACGGTATCCGGCGTGAATCTGGCGAGTGTTGAAACCCCAGTTTTGCTTAGTCATTTTTATTTATCCTTTTCAGTAGATTTGGGTTTTTCTAAAACGTTTGCCAATAGTCCACTTTGGATAAACAAAAAGCCCGGCAAGGCAGTCCAAAGGGACTTTCTTTGCACGGGCAAACGCGTCGCCACCTAGGGGCGGACTGGGAAGAGCTGACCGTGCGGGTCAGCTGAACATTCGACGTGTCATGCCCTCAAGATAACCTGCTGTTGCCCGTCAATAGCAAGCCAATCTTAGAAGTTGAGAACTAAGTCACTATTTCGATAAGAGGAAAATTCGCAATTCTGTGTCCTGTAACGGCTGAAAAAGCTGTCCCCAAAGGTTAATCTGGAGGAAAGAGTAACCGCAAAGGAGAAATCATGAGCAATGACAGCTCGCCCAGTGTAGATACCAATGCTGACCCGGTAGTTACCTGGAATGTTCAAGAGGGCGCGATGGTGGCTGCTAAGCTCGATCCCAGGACGGTGTGCCAGTTCTTTAGGGAACAAAATATCGTTGCCGAGGCAGATTGGTTTCCCGATACCCCGCATTTGCTGGGCGTAAATGTGCTACGCAACCAGGCTGACGGCCTGGCATCTTTGGATGAGGCAGATGAACCGCTGCGGGTGGGGGCAGCACTCCCGGAAGTGGTAGAACTGCTGGCAGAAAAGTTTGCTGCCGACGTTTCCATCGGGGAATATCATGCCAATAAACTACCTTCCGATATGCCTCTTCCCTCCCGGTCAGGTGATAGGGAGCAACCGGTACGAGTAGTCGAGATTTCTTCGATGCCGGTTTCTTCGGTCCCGTTTTGCGCGGCTGCGGAAGGGAAAACCCTGGGGTGTGTGACCCTTCCGGAAGGCCGGATTGCTCTGTGCTATGAAACGATTCGCGCGGATATTGTAGAAGGTTCTTTGATTTCCCGGATTCCCGCGGTGGGACTGTATGTTTCTGCTCATGATCAGCGGGTGGTGGCAGTTACTTCCGATGAAGTTGCCGACCCAGAGAAACTGGCAATTCACTCCTGGTTACTCCAAACCCAGGTGGTTCCCGGAGCGGTAGAGAATCCCGACCCGGCACTGGAAGAACAGATCCGGGAATACCTTGGACACTCCTCCTCGCCCAACCGGATTGCTGAAACCGCCGGGTGTGACGCCCACCAATTAGCGCAGACTTTCAAAATTGCCGGTCAAGATGGAATGGTGCGGGCGATTGAAGTTATGGGGCTTCCGGCAGAGGCCGCCGCTTTCCTCTATGGGCGACTTGAGTTAGAGGACGTGCCTGGGATAGAAATCTTCCATGAACCTGGCTGGGCGCGCGCCATGGGGCACAGCGTAGATATGCGGATATTGCATTCTGACGAGGACGCGAAAACTCCTTTCGGTATCCTACGGAAACTAGAAATAGAGCACCCCACTTTGATGAAAGTGGCAAATATTGCTCAAATGGCAGTAGGGGTGGGCTTAATTGGCGCTGGCCTAATCGGTCTAGCCGGTAAGAAACGTTTCTCTAAGCTTTCCCTGTTGGGCGGAGTGATGCTTGGTGTCGATGGCGGATTGCGTTCTTCGGTAGTTCACCATATGAAGAACCGGATAGTGGGGGATCTCTAACTTCCTGCCCGCTAGTTAGCTAGCTTCCTAAGTTATTTGGGTCCTATAACCCTAAAAACACCTAGCGCGTTAGGCGCGAGATACTATCGGGGATCCCGGCGCCCATCTTTTAGAGAGCGCAGGAAAGCGATCCGTTTTTCATGTCGCGCGATCATCTGATCAATCAGGGCGCTTACCTTCCCACGCCACGGTTTTCCGCTTTGGCTGACCAGGCGAGACCGCCACAGCGGTGCTTGCCCCAGTGCCAAATGATCCGGTAAAGAAGTGTCGGCGGGAACGTCAAGATCCACGGCTCCACTGATCCGATGGTGTGCCCAATCCAAAGTTAGCGGCTCCGATAACGATACGTAGTTGGGGCGTTCAGTAGCATGTACGTCCTCAGCTTCGCTAACTTTGAGAGCTTTAGGAGGATTGGCGATAAAAGCGCAAGCAATCAGCATCACTCGGGAAAGCAAGTTAATCCACAGCAACAGGGTGGCAATGGCGGCAAAAGAAGCTAGCAGCGGGTTATCAACTGAGCCTACTGCTGAGGTTCCCAGAGACCTTATCAAAGAAGCTACTAGCCCAAACCCTGCTAGCCCCCACCAAAGATCAGTTTTTGGTGCTCTAACTAGTGCCACGAAACGAATCAAGATCCAAAGGATCAACCCGTCGATAGCGGCACTAATCAGAAAAGAACCGATCCTGATCATCATGGAGGCGAGTGCGGATTCTAGTCCGATTGCCGAAAAGACTTGAGTGCCGATAACCGTATGCGCCAAAGTTAAAATCCCGGTTGCTCCTACTCCCAAGGCAATAGCCACAAAGCCTAGTAAGTCGCGTAGTTTTTCGCTTGCCGCACCAGAAGGCACCTGATCAATTCCAAACATGGCGCGAATGGAAGACTTCATGGCGTGCATCACCGAAGTAGCGGAAAACACTAATACTACGACCGCCACGATTCCGGTTATGGAAAAAGAGGTGGAAACTACCAGATCGGAGGGATTAACAATCCCAGAGGATCCTTTCCATTCCAGTACTCCAGGAAGGGAAGATGCGAGGGAAGAAAATACCGCATCTTGTAATTGGGGACTGCGCCCTAGTACTCCTAGAAGCACGGTGATTCCAATAGTTAGGGCAGCAGCGAGAGAAAAGATCGCAGAATAAGCGATACCTCCAGCCAGTAGCGCGCCGCGACCATTACCGTAACGCGTAAGAGAACGCATAATTCGCAGGCGTTGCAACCAAGAAACAAATAGTTTGACTTTATCTATAAATCCGGATTCGGCTTTCACCTCGATAAAGCTAGGTGAAAATTGCTCTCGGTGGCGGTCGCGAACGGAAATCTCGGGGGAGTTACTGGTTTTTTTCATACTCTCAATCTAACGGTTTTGCTGTGGTTAGTCGCATTCAGTCAAACGAACAAAAGCGCGCGAAGAAAAAGACAAATAGCAACAAAATAGGGTAATCTAGAGGAAAGTTTCCTCTACCAGCGGAGAGAGCCATGCTAGCGCATCAGCGGCACGACGAAATCTTACGGCAAATAAATAGTAATGGATCAGTGCGGGTTACCGATCTGGTAACTGAGCTCGGCGTATCTGAAATGACGGTGCGCAGAGATATTAGTCTGCTCGCAAATCAAGGGAAATTAGAGCGCGTTCATGGAGGGGCGGTTCGTTTGGAAGGCGAAAGCTTGCCCGCTTCAGGTAGCGGTGCTGCTTCTAGCGACGAAGAAAAGATACTGGCTGAAGCGGCGGCTGAAACTATTCGCCCGGGCTCTAAGCTTTTTATCGGTGCAGGTGGGAGCGGTCGTTGCCTCGCTAAAATAATTAGTGAAAGTGAAATCTTCTCGTCTTTGACAGTGGCAACCAATTATTTGCCTGCGATGCGGATTCTTGATGAAGCC
This sequence comes from Varibaculum cambriense, assembly GCF_032557235.1. Lineage (GTDB taxonomy): Bacteria > Actinomycetota > Actinomycetes > Actinomycetales > Actinomycetaceae > Varibaculum > Varibaculum cambriense_C. The sequence goes on along the minus strand of NZ_JAWGMB010000004.1, from coordinate 162,496 downwards.
CAACAGATGCAGCGAGACAACGGCAGGGCTCACGCTGAAATTATTTTCTTCGGCGGACAGCCGGTAGATCATGAAACCTTAGGTTCTCCTAGCGTGATTACCGCCTACAATTTTCATTTTCATTCCGTATTTATTGAAGCCGAAGGAATTGATACTCAAACTGGTCTTAGCTGCAATAATCTGGACAAAGCGATGCTGGAAAAAGTGCTAATAGAAAACAGCGAGTTCGCCACCATTATGGTGCCAACCTCAGCATGGCGAAGGTCGGCGCTAGGAGTAGTTTGTCCCCTAAAAAAGCTTTCACGAGTAATATCGGTTAGTGCCCCACCGAGCGGAATAGCTGAGAGCCTCAACGAGGCGCAAGTAATGGTGGATATTTGCCAGCCCTAGTCGAGCCTAATCTTCACTCGGACTATGCGCGATACTTTTAAATTATGAGCCTACATGTAATTATTCCTGCCGGAGGTCCTGGAAGCCGTCTCTGGCCAGTTTCGCGAGTTGGTAAACCTAAGTTTTTACTCGATTTACTGGGGGAAGATCGTAGCCTCTTGCAGGCGACTGTTGACCGACTTTCGCCTCTGGCATCGTCGCTAACGGTAGTAACTGGCACCAGCCATGCCGAGGCCGTTTCCTCCCAAAATCTGAATGCACGGCTAAAAGCGAGTGCGAAAGAACAATACCGGATTCTGGAAGAACCCAGTCGAAAAAACTCTCTCGGTGCGATCGCTTGGGCAGCGGGTAGGCTACAAGAAAAATATGGGGCGGTGATTGCCGGGTCTTTTGCTGCTGACCACGCGATAAAAAATGTTGCCGTTTTCCGCAACGCCGTATCGGCTGCGGTTAAGGCGGCAAGGGAGGGGAAAATCGTAACTATAGGAATAGCTCCTAGCTATCCTGCTACTGCTTATGGTTACATCCGCGCTTCCGATAGGGTATTAAGCCCGGACAATAGCCAGCCGCAAGTCTTTGACGTAAAAGGTTTTAAAGAAAAACCTTCACGGTTCCAAGCCGAGAGTTATCTAGCGTCGGGAGGCTATTTTTGGAACGCCGGAATGTTCGTGTTCAACACCGAGGTGTTCCTGTCACACCTAAATAATTTGCATCCTCAATATTATGAAACGATCCAAGAAATGGTGCGAGTGAACCCGGGGACTGTAGAGTTTGCGGAGCTTTGGGAATCACTGCCTTCCTATCCCATAGACACTGCCATCGCAGAACCAGTAGCTAGCGAGGGTGGGGTGGCCGTAGTCGCTGCTGACAACTTCGGTTGGTCCGATGTGGGCGATTTCGCTTCTTTGCGCCGAACTATTGCTGGTGATGCCCCCGAAAGCTCCATTGTTCGCGGTAGCGGCGAAACTCAGTTACTGGCCAGCCCGGGAGCTTTTATTGATCACGACGGTAAAGAAAAGCTGGTGGTGTTGGGAATACCTAACGCGGTAGTGATTCGCCGCGCAGATGTAACCCTGGTTACTACTGCCCAATATGCGCAAGAGCTAGGGGACGTGGTGGCAGAACAAGGGGAACTGCAGTGAAACTATGGCGCCAGTTAGGGGCAGCGTTGGCAGTATCTTTGAGCCTATCTGCCTGTGCCGGAACCAATGTGGCACCGGCTGGTTACATAAATGCGGCAGATTTTCGTACCTGTCTGCTTACTTTAGGTGAGGGGGGAACTGGTTCCATTAACGATAAGGCCATCACTGCGCTAGAGGATGGTAAAAAACGTTTAGGGGTGGCCTCACGCCGCACTAGTCTCGATTCGCCAAAGAAGATTGAAAAAGCTATTGCTCGCGATATTTCTGCCAACTGCTCGTTGATTATCGGGGTAGGAGAAGCCTTCGTTCAGCCTCTAATGGAACAGGCAAAATATCACCGAGCGCGCCATTTTGCGCTGCTGCTTCCTCCCGGAACTACCGCCCAGGCGACTCGCGAAAACTTGGCCATCATTACCTACGATTTGAGTCAACCCGCCTATGTAGCAGGTTTTATCGCGGCCGGTACTTCCGCAAGTGGAAAAGTGGCAGTAGTTGCCGGAGAGAAAAACCAGATTAATAGCACCCTGATTTCCGCATTTTCCCAAGGGGTAGCTCGCTACAACTCAGAGCAGGAACAGGAAAATGGGCAGTCCCTAAAAGTTAAAGTGATTCCCGGGGGAAACCGCTTCTATCTGGGAGGAAACGCGAATAAAGCGAGAGTAAAATCCCAGACCGAGGCGGTAATAAAACAGGGGGCGGATGTAATATTTTTCGCGGAGGGTGCGCAAAATCCCGCTGGTTTAGAAGCCATTATTAAAGCGAATGCAGATAAAGAAAAAGCTGAGCAGGCGGCGGAAGAAGCTAGTAGACAAACTGCAAAACCTACCGAGGGTGAAAGCGCCAGCCCTACTCCCTCGGAAAGTTCTCCTACGCCTAGTGTCAGCACATCTACTGCCACTCCGCAGATAATCGATTCGGTGGAAAACATTACTGCAATTTGGTATCTAACTGACGGACACGAAACCCAGTATAATCTACCAGCAGGGCGGCCACCGGTCTTGACTTCAATAGTTCCTGACCTGTCTCAAGCAATGATTTCTCTGATTGAAGAGGCGCGTAAGGATAGGTTTGCGGCGAACTCTACGCAGATCGTCGGAACCTACCGGAACGGATGGGTAGGACTAACTCCGTTTTATGAATATGGTTCCACCGTGCCTAATGAGGTAAAGAAAAACTCGCAGATTATTGAGGAAGAATTCCGCCAAGGAACCCTGACACTCTAGGGGTTTTTGAGGCAGCGGTAAGTAACCGAAGTAACCGAGCCAGGGTGCCAGCCACGAACCTGCGGCTTACTGGGGGGCGAGCTAGACTTCGTCAGGATAGAGCTCGTGAATAGCTACCGCTAGATCGATAACCTCCTGTTTACTCATCTCGATCACGAGGCGTCCGCCCCCTAAAGCAGGTAGACGTAACACGACTTCCCGGCCGGCTTCGGTGCGAACTCCGTCCTCGGCTACTTCTAACGGACCATCTCCGGTTCGTGGTTTCATTGCGGCCATGCTAACCCCCAGAGAGCTAAATAAAAACGGCTGAAACAGCGATTACCTAGCTAATTATAGCAGATGAAGACCTATACCCGCCTTGCACCTCGGCTACGCCTTGGTGATCCCGGTTAGGGCAGGCCAGGGAAGCTAGTAGTAAAAGTGGACGCTAGGGAGCAGAATTACAGATCTTCGGGAGCTTTACCGATAATCTCTAGAGCTTCGGCGGGGGTATCAACCAGCTGTATGGACGCCAATTCCTCCTCCGTAATCATTCCCAACCCGATTGCCTGGTCTTTTATCCAAGCAAGGAGACCACTCCAATAGCTGCGTCCTACTAGTACGATGGGGAAGGACTGGATTTTTCCAGTTTCTGCCAAGGTGACGGCTTCAAATAGCTCGTCTAAGGTACCGAATCCTCCCGGTAAAACCATAAAACCTTGCGCGTATTTCACGAACATGGTTTTGCGAGCGAAAAAGTAGCGGAAATAAATCCCCAGCGAGACCCAATCATTGAATACTTGCTCGTGCGGTAGCTCGATTCCTAGCCCCACGGCAATGCCTCCGGCTTCGGTACAGCCTTTACAGGTGGCCTCCATTTGTCCCGGTCCGCCACCGGTAATCACCGACCAGCCGGACTGAGCTAGGAGCCGGCCAGTTTCTTCCCCCAAAGCGTATTCGGGGGCGTCCGGGGACGTGCGGGCAGAACCGAAAACTGAAATAGCTGGCCCTAGTTCCGCCAAGGCTCCGAATCCCTCGATAAATTCGCTTTGAATTCTCAGTACCCGCCAAGTGTCATTATGGAGCCAGTCAGTATCCTTTTGGGGACTAAGTAGCCGCTGCTCCGATGTCTCAGTAGGCATTAGGGCGTTACTCATTTGAATGGGACCGCGACGGTACACGCCATCATTTTTAAAACTTCTCACTCGCGAAGCATACCAGTAAGCAGTTGAACCCTTAGTTAACACCGCCGAAACATTCGGTAGCTCGCCACTGCAATGTAAGAAAAGCTGCTAGTAGTGGCCGGTAAACGTTAACTAAAACGTTCCTTCAAAGGATAGAAAGCCCGCCAGCCTACTCAGGTGGGCAATAAACCCCGACAGCTAGACCATCACCACAGGTGAGCACATTGGCAATGAAACGTTCATCGTTCAGCAATCCGGTAACCGCTTGCCGCATTTGGGTGGTTTCCATTTCGCGGCGCGCCGGATCTCCTACCTGATCCATCCAGAGGGCGTGCACGATTGCCACCATACCGCCGGGACGTAGAATCCGAGTTGCTTGTTCAATATAGCTGGAAATTTCCCGGACGTCTGCATCAATCACCACCAGGTCGTAGGCGGCTCCTGCCATGCGGGGTAATACTTCCAGGGCATGACCATTAATGAGACGGGTACGATTTGATTTTTGGGTGGCGAGTCGGAAAGCGGTGCGGGCTGCTTGCTGGAACTCTGATTCGGAATCAATGGTGGTAAGTACTCCGTTCTCAGACATTCCAGCCAGCAGATATAAACCCGACACTCCCGCTCCGGTACCAATTTCGAAAACAGCTTTCGCACCACAGGCCGCCGATAGCATCCGCAAAGCAGTTCCGGTGGCTGGAGAAACCGGGGTAGCCCCCATTTCCACCGCGGCAGTTCGAGCCGCTGCGGTGATTTCATCCTCAACCACCTGAGACTCAGTCCAGTCCCAACTTAAAGCTTTGTTGTTATTCATTACGACTTCCTCGCTAGCGGATTTACGCTTGCAACCAGTTTATGTAACCAGCTCCGTAACTTACAGGGGTTTAACGCCCAGGTTTCGTCCGGCAAGAGAACGGGTACGCTTAGCCAGTGCCTTGGCGACCTGGTTAATAGCTTGGGAGGCCGGAGAATCAGGATGCATTGCCACTACCGGAGTTCCCTGGTCAGATCCTTCCCGCAAAGCGATATCTAACGGGACGTTCGCCAAAACGGGCACTTCGTATCCCAGTTGAGCGCTGAGGCGTCCGGCCACCATGTCTCCGCCGCCGGTACCGAATAAATGCAGTTTACTGCCATCTTCTTGCGGAAGATATGACATGTTTTCGATTACCCCGATGACTCGCTGTTCGGTTTGCGCTCCGATAACTCCAGCGCGCTCGGCAACTTCTGCTGCCGCCACCTGCGGGGTAGTTACCACCAGGATTTCTGAACCCGGCAGCAACTGGGAAATCGAAATAGCGACATCGCCGGTTCCCGGAGGCAGATCCAGTAGTAATACATCCAGGTCGCCCCAGTAAACATCCGCTAAGAACTGTTGGAGGGCGCGGTGTAGCATCGGGCCGCGCCAAACTACCGGCTGACCGTCCGGAACGAACATTCCGATAGAAATCACTTTTACTCCGCCGGCAACCGGGGGAACTATCATGCCGTCAATCACGGTAGGTTCTTCCTCGACTCCTAGCATTCTGGGAATCGAAAAACCATAAATATCAGCATCTAGCACCCCAACTTTGAGGCCTTGGGTGGCCAGAGCTAAAGCCAAGTTGGCGGTCATCGAAGATTTACCGACTCCGCCTTTACCAGAAGTAATCGCGTAGACTCGGGTTAGATTATCGGGTTGGGTAAAGGGAATCACATTTTGCGGCCCCGAAAGTTTTTCTTTCAGCGCAGCTCGCTGATCCTCATTCATGACTCCCATTCCTACTGTCACTGAACTTACGCCGGGAACTTTAGAAACTTCCTCTTGGACATCTTTTTCGATTACCGACTGCAGGGGGCAACCGGCGATAGTTAAATCAACACCGACTTTGACTGCGCCGTCCTCGCCAATAGAAATTTCGCGCACCATATCTAGGTCGGTAATTGCTCGTCCTAGTTCGGGATCGATTACCCGACTTAGTGCCTGCCTAATTGCGTCTTCGTTTAACTGACTCATGCCCTCCATCCTATATGGCGCAAGCCAATACCTCACTTTTAGCTAAGCTAATGGCGATACCGCTTAAGGCTCGCTTCAAAGGGTTCTTTGGGTAAGTTTGAACGGCTAAGGAGAGGTTCCTGGTGTCCGGACCGGTAAATAGATGATTATTCCTCGGTTTCGTGCCGTTTCCTCTGGTATTCCTCTTCCTTGAGCTCATCTAGAAGGTCGCGAAGTTCGCCTCGCACAAAATCTCGGGTGGCCACTTCCGACATTGATAGGCGTAGAGAAGCAATCTCTCGGGTGAGGTATTCGATTTCGGCATGATTCTTTTCCGCGCGGCGTCGGTCTTGTTCCGCAGAGACTCGATCGCGGTCATCTTGCCGGTTTTGAGCCAACAAGATCAGGGGAGAAGCATAAGAAGCCTGCAGGGAAAGCATGAGAGTCAGGGCAGTAAATCCCAGGGAAGCACTGTCGAAACGCCAGGCCTCTGGAGCCCAGGAGTTCCAAGCTAGCCACAAAACTACGAAAACCGTCAGGTAGACCAGGAACTGCGGGGTTCCTTGGAAACGAGCGAAAGACTCGGAAACTTGTCCGACGCCCTCTGACTGTAAATTGATACGCGGGAGCCGAAAACGACGTTTCCTTTCGCGGGGAGTGTCAAGCCTGTCCGCCATCTTCGATCCTTTCTCTTTCCATCGCTAAATCGGTTTCGTCTTCGTCCGCATCGCGCCAATCCTCAGGTAGGAGGTGATCGAGGACGTCATCGACACTAACTGCCCCTAAAAGATGGCGATTCTTATCAACTACCGGAACCGCGGTTAGGTTATAGGTAGCAAGCAGCCTGGTCACGGTGCCGATACCGGCAGACGGATCCACTCCCTTAAGATCGTCATCTAGGATCTGACCCACCAAGGTTTGGGGAGGCTCGCGGAGGGCTTTTTGGATATGGACTGCCCCCAAGAAACGGCCGGTCGGAGTCTCGGTGGGGGGACGGCACACGCATACCATTGCTGCCAGCGCCGGGGGAATATCTTTGCGCCGCACGTGGGCTAATAAAGTGGCTACATCCGCATCAGGGGGCAAAATCACGGGAGTGGTGGTCATCAAGCCCCCGGCGGTACGTTCCCCATAAGCCATTAGGCGCCGCACATCCGCAGCCTCTTCAGGTTCCATTTCTGCCAATAAAATCTGCGCCTGTTTTTCGGGCAGTTCATTGACCAAGTCGGTGGCATCGTCAGGTTGCATCACATCCAAAATATCGGCGGCTCGCGCCACATCAAGAGAGGTGAGGATAGAGACTCGATCTTCTTGACCTAGCTCTTCGAGTACGTCAGCTAATCGGTCATCTCCCAACTGTGCTGCCACCTCTAAGCGTCGCACTTCGGGCAGATCAGCCAGGACATCGGCCACATCGGCGGCCTTGGCGTCCTCCAACTGAGCTAATAGGGTGGTTGCCTCCTGGGGGAGTACTGATTTACGCAGGTGAGAGACTTCTGATGGGTCAATTAGCATGGTTTCTCCGCGGCTAAGAGCCAGCGCAGAAGTTACTCGCTGCACATAGAGTTTGGTGATATACCAGTCACGGCGATCGTCTTGTTCCATACACATGTCCTGGATTTTCACGTCTCCAGAACCATCTCGCATAGCCAAGACCCGATCCATAAGTTCGCCCATCACCATGGTCTCTGCTACCCGCTGTTGGAACTGACGAATATTAACCAGTCCCGTGGTAATAACTTGCCCAGGTTGGATCGCCACTATCCGGGTTACCGGAACGAACACCCTCCGGTGCCCGGCCACTTCAACCACCAAACCCACCACCGTGGGCAGGCCGGTAAAACGCAAAACAATAATTACATCGGTTACCCTACCGATTTCATCTCCTACCGGGTCAAATACGCGAGTTCCTGCCAGTTTGCCAATGAAAATGCGTGAACCGATGGGTTTGATTGAATGCTTGGCGTGCTCCATATCTCTAACTCTACTTGAAGATTCCAGCAGGTAAGATTTAAGCCAACTTGCAGTGATTTCTTTAGCGGAAACTATCCGTCTGTTAGCAGGTCAAGCGGGGTAGCAGGATTCGCCGGCGGCAGAATTTACGGGCATTACGGGCATTAGTTTTGCAATGCGTTGATACTCAATAGACACTTAGGCTATGGCTTTTCCTCTAAATCGCACGGTAACCGCAGCTTCCCAGGGGCAGGATTTAGCGATCTTTTCCTCGAAAGAAGACGTAGAAGAAGCCATTAATTACTTAAAAACCAAAGATTTCCCACTGCAGCAACTTCTGGTACAAGAACGCGGGCTAACTCGTTCCAATCAAGTAGTTGGGATTGTCACTTGGCCGAAGGCTCTCCTCGCTGGGTTTTCTCGTGGCCTGATGATGGGAATTTTCTTTGCACTATTATTTGTGCTTTGGAAACCTTCCTGGGCGGTTTTTGCGCCCCTAGTGATTGCAGCTTTCGCACTTCTGACCGCAATTGAGCGTCTAGTTGCCTGGGCGTTTCGCTCTTCAGATGCCGGGTATCCGGTCGCCTATGCCTCCTCCCTCACCGGACAAGAGCACGTACTAATGACCGCTGCCGATTACTATATTGCCCGGCGTCACCTCTTGGATGATTCTCGCTTCCAAGCGGCAGTAGTAGAACAGGATGTCCCTAGCCACGTAGATGATGGCCCTACCCAGTTCGGATCCCGCCTTGATGAGCGTCCGCGTTTCGGGGTGCGCCTTAGTCCGCAGGCTCGCAAGCAACTGCGGGCGCAGCAGACACAGGAAAACGAGCAGGATCCCGCCACTGGCTCGCGTAGCCCTAAAGTAGCAGCTCCGCAAACTCCTAAAACGGATGCGAAAGATCTAGCCGGGCAGCCCCTAGAGGGGCAAACCGGACAGGTGGATCCCGAAAACAGTGAGCTAAACGACGCTCATTAGCACTGGTAGAGGCCTCAGGGGTATATTTAAGGAAGTTCCGGCGCTGCGACCCTAATCCCGCCGGTTTTTTCATGCCCGAGTTAACGCTTGGAACCGAATAAGGAGGCGCGGATGAAGGTTCGCCAGAATTTACGAAATGTGGCAATCGTTGCCCACGTAGACCACGGAAAAACTACCTTAGTAGACAAAATGCTCTGGGAATCGGGTGCCTTCGGTGACCATGCCAGCGTAGAAAAAACCGGCGAACGAGTGATGGATTCTGGCGATTTGGAACGGGAAAAAGGGATCACTATCCTGGCGAAAAACACTGCCGTCCACTATGCGGGTAAAGCTGCGCAAAATGTGGGAGTGAGTGAAGGTATCACCATTAACGTGATCGACACCCCCGGGCACGCTGATTTCGGGGGAGAAGTAGAGCGCGCTCTCTCGATGGTTGATGGGGTAGTGCTGTTGGTAGATGCGGCCGAAGGCCCCCTGCCGCAAACTCGATTTGTACTGCGCAAAGCGTTGGCTGCTCGTCTACCGGTGATCGTGGTAATTAATAAGGTTGACCGCCCAGATTCTCGGATAGAAGAAGTGGAAACTGAAACCGTTGACCTGCTATTGGCCTTAGCGCAAGACCTGGTTGACGAGGGCGAAGAAGTAGATTTAGATTCCTTGCTGGATGTTCCGGTGCTGTATTGTTCGGCAAAAGCTGGATGTTGCTCCTGGGTAAAACCGGCTCGCGGGGAACTGCCAGGAAGCGACCTCCACGATCTGTTCGATGCCATTATTAACCGGATTCCTGGACCGGAATACGACCCGGATGCTCCCTTGGCTGCTCATGTTACTAACTTGGATTCTTCGCCCTTCCTAGGACGCCTGGCTTTGCTGCGGATTCACAACGGTACTTTGCGGCAAGGAGAACACGTAGGTTGGGCACGCCACGACGGCTCAATCACCGATGTGAAGCTAACTGAGTTGCTAGCCACTTTTGGTTTGGAACGTAAAAGCGTCGAGGAAGCCCACGCCGGAGATATTGTGGCGGTAGCGGGCATTCCAGAAATCACCATTGGGGAATCCTTGGTGGATCTAGATAATCCTCAGCCTCTACCGCTGATAAAAGTAGATGACCCTGCTATCTCGATGACTATCGGTACCAACACTTCTCCGCTGGCAGGCAGGGTTAAAGGGCACAAACTCACGGCGCGGCAAGTTAAAGATCGCCTAGATCGCGAACTCATCGGGAACGTGTCCTTGAAAGTACTGCCCACCGAACGCCCGGACGCCTGGGAAGTACAAGGGCGGGGAGAACTGGCATTAGCAATTTTGATTGAGCAGATGCGCCGGGAAGGATTTGAGCTAACTGCCGGTAAACCTCAGGTGGTAACCAAAGAGATTGACGGGAAAACCTATGAGCCGATGGAGCAAATGACCATTGATGTTCCCGAAGATTACCTAGGTAAAGTCACCGAGCTAATGGCGGCGCGTAAAGGGAAACTGCAGACTATGTCGAATCATGGTACCGGCTGGGTGCGCCTGATTTTCCGGGTTCCGGCTCGCGGTCTTATTTCCTTCCGTTCTAAGTTCCTAACCGAGACTCGCGGATCGGGGATTGCTTCTTCTATTGCTGACGGTTACGCCCCTTGGCAAGGCACAATTACCCGGCGCCAAAGCGGTTCTTTGGTGTCAGATCGTGCCGGAAAATCCACTCCCTATGCCCTGATCCAGCTGCAAGAACGAGGAAGCTTTATTATTCAACCGGGCAGCGAAGTCTATGAGGGGCAAGTAGTGGCAGAAAACCCACGCGGGGAGGATATGGATGTCAATATCACTCGCGAAAAGAAGCAAACCAATATGCGCTCTTCGACTGCCGATGCCTTTGAGGGGTTGGTACCTCCTCGGGTACTTACCTTGGAGGAATCTTTGGAATTTGCGGCCGAGGACGAATGCGTGGAAGTTACCCCCGAAGAGATCCGGATTCGCAAAGTGGTATTAAGTGCGCAGGATCGTTTCAAAATTGCCTCCCGCAGACGCCGTCAAGAACGCGGAGAATAGGTGATTTTTAAGTCATTCGGGGTGGCTAGATTTTCGGCGGGGGAGGAACCCTTTTCCCGGTGACCATCTTTTCTGCTGGGACGCACACCGGTCCTTTTCGGGTCAAAATAGTGACGCTATCAGGGCTTACGTCCAAAACTTCCCCGAGGGCATCATAGAGTCCGTCTGCTTCTCTCCGGCGCAAAACTACCCGTTCGCCTACTTTCCAAGATAGCCAAGGCAGGCGTGGTGGCGGTTTCTGATTGCCCACAAACTTCATAGTGAGATACTAGCAATATCGGAACCTAAGGAGAATATATGACTTACGTAATCGCTGAACCCTGCGTAGATGTTAAGGATAAAGCCTGTGTCGATGAGTGTCCCGTAGATTGTATTTACGAGGGAAAACGCTCGCTTTATATTCACCCTGAAGAATGCGTAGACTGTGGGGCTTGTGAACCGGTATGTCCGGTGGAAGCTATTTTCTACGAAGATGACTTGCCAGAAGAATGGGCAGATTACTATCGCGCTAACGTAGACTTTTTCGAACTTAAGGGCTTGGGATCTCCGGGAGGAGCCTCCAGTGTGGGCGCCACCGGCTATGACGATCCTATGATCGAGAAGCTACCTGCCCGCGAGGAATAATAGTTTCCTGTGCCGCGTTTCGGTTTTTGTTTTTACCTGTGGACGTGGCGGTTGGAGCTCAGGCGGCCGTCATAGGGTGAATGCATGAAGAACAGTGATTTGCCGCGTTCGCTAAACCTGCCAGTTTTTCCCTGGGATTTATTAACCCCCTACCGGGATGCTGCCGCCGCTTTTCCGGGGGGAGCCATAGATTTATCTATCGGAACCCCGATTGATGATTGTCCAGATAGCGCGAAAGCAGCGCTGCAGGCGGGTGCGGATAGTCCGGGTTATCCTGCAGTTGCCGGCAGTATCCAGCTGCGGCGTGCCATTGTGGGCTGGGCGCGCGAGAGGGGAATCAATTGCATAAATGAGGACTCTTGTCTGCCGACGGTCGGGTCTAAAGAACTTATTGCTTCTCTTGGCTGGCAATTGGGAATAGGCAGGGGAGATAAGGTCTTATTCCCCGAAATCGCTTACCCCACTTACGATATTTGTGCCCGACTTGCCGGTGCCCAAGGGATCGCGGTTTCCAATGATATTTCCACCTGGCCACGCGACGCCTCGTTGGTGTGGATAAATACTCCCGCGAATCCTACCGGTTGGGTGGCGGAAAAGAAGTGGCTGCGGGAAGTTGTTTCTTGGGCGCGAGAAGTAGGCGCTGTGGTTGCCAGCGATGAGTGCTATAGCGAATTAACCTACCGGGGAGAAGGACCGGCACCGTCGCTGTTGCAAGAAGATATCTGTGGGGGCAGCAGCGAGAATCTGCTACTGGTTTATTCGGTGTCAAAGGAATCAAATCTGGCCGGTTACCGTGCGGCTTTTGTGGCGGGGGATCAGGCTTTGATTTCAGCGCTGCTAGCGGTGCGCAAACACTGCGGACAGATAATGCCCGCTCCGGTACAGACCGCATTAACGCAGGTATTATCGGAACGCTCACAGGTTAAGGAACAAGTGGAACGCTATGCTCAGCGGCGCAAAGTGTTGGTGGCGGCGCTCGAACAGGCGGGACTTAAAATTGCAGAGGAATGCGAGGCCGGGCTTTACCTATGGACTTTTGATCCCGCGGACAAAGCCGATGAAAATGCGCATTTGGGGGCTCCCGGTAGCGGAGCAGATTGGCGTTTGTTAGAGCGTATGGCGCATCTGGGGCTGATAGTAGCCCCGGAAAGTTTTTACAACGCTCGGCCAGGATCTCATGTGCGAGTGGCTCTGTGCGTTAGCGATAACGAAATTCAGGAGACTGCCAAACGTTTAGTGAAATTTGCCTAAAAATGGTAAAGTCTTTAAAAAAGGTTGTATTCTTAAGGGTATTAAGTCCTATAGAGTGATAGTGGGAAGGCATAAGTCTCCCTTTTAGGGAAGGTTATTATAATGGTAGGAAATCAAAATAACACCCCAGAATTCAATGACTCCGGTCGGTTACCGGGAGTGTTGGAGGTCGGGGGTAAAACCATCGAGTTCCCACCCGTACAAGCCACCTGTGGTGATCAAGGCGTCGATGTTTCCAAGCTGCGTAATCAAACCGGGCTAGTGGCGCTTGATCCGGGCTTTTCCACTACTGCTTCCTGTACCTCGAAAGTGACTTTCATTGACGGTGGTAAAGGGATTTTACGTTACCGGGGTTACCCAATTGACCAGCTGGCACATCACTCCAGTTTCCTGGAAGTTGCCTATTTGCTCATCAGGGGGGAACTACCTACGCCCTCGCAACTAGACGAGTTCGTACGCCGAGTAAAACGTCAACGCCTGCTGCATGAAGATTTTCGAGCATTCTTTACTGCCTTTCCCTCAAATGGGCACCCGATGGCGATTTTGCAAGGTGGCATTGCCGGGATGGCTACCTATTACGAAGAAACCTTCGCGGATGTACATGATCCGGAGCTGCAGGATATTCAAGCCGTGCAGTTGCTGGCGAAAGTACCGACTATGATCTCGTATATCGCAAAGCGGGCGGCGGGTCTGCCGCTACTGTATCCCGATAATGAGCGTTCCTATGTAGAGGACTTTATTCGCTTGACCTTTGGTTTACCCTATCAGTCCTACGATATTGATCCGGCGATTATCAGAGCTTTAGAAGTACTCTTTATTTTGCATGCCGATCACGAACAGAACTGTTCCACTTCCACCGTGCGGTTGGTCGGTTCTTCGAATGCCAATATGTATGCCTCGGTTGCTGCCGGGGTGGGGGCTCTTTCTGGCCCGCTCCATGGTGGTGCGAACGAGGCGGTGCTGCGGATGCTGATTAATATTCGCGACAACCAGCTTTCTATTCCCGAATTCGTGGAAAAAGTTAAGAATAAGGAAAAGGGCGTAAAGCTGATGGGCTTTGGCCACCGCGTCTATAAAAATTATGATCCCCGGGCAGCAATCGTGCGGGAACAGGCGCATAACGTTCTGGATCGGATGGGTAAAAACAATGACCTGTTCGATCTAGCGATGGAACTGGAAGAAGTTGCTCTCTCGGATGATTACTTCATTGAACGTAAACTCTATCCGAACGTTGACTTTTATACCGGTCTGATTTATTCCGCTATGGGTTTCCCCACCAAGATGTTTACCCCGCTATTTGCCCTCGGGCGTCTGCCGGGTTGGATTTCCCAATATATAGAAATGCTGCATGATCCTATGACCCGTATCGGGCGTCCGCGCCAGGTATACCAAGGTGAACCGCAGCGTGACTATGTGCCGCTGCGGATGCGGGAAGCAAAATAGTAACCTCTATTTAGCCAGAATGCGGGTGAGGTCGCGGTAGCGGCCTCACCCGTTTTACAGTTCATCGATATGCTAGATTATTGATCAGATTTAGGGTAGGAGGATTAATGGCCGAGAACGCTGCATCGTTATCTGCAAATGAACTGGCATTTTACTCCGATCCTCTTTCTCCGTCCCCGGCTATGCGCGCCGGACGAATTCCTCGCCTGGCCAGTCTGGAAGTTCTGCTTTTTTCACTATTAGGACTGGTGGCTTCGTGGCAGTTATGGCGAACCGAAATAATTCACCGCTCCCAGCCAGAACGGGGACTAGGTTGTTCGATAAATAATGTGGTGGATTGTCGGGGTGCCATGGATTCGGCGGCCGGGCATCTTCTCTTCGGGATTCCCAATTCCATTTTTGGGATGGTACTGTTTGCAGTGCTCAGCGCAGCGGGAATCTACCTGCTGTGTGGAGGAAGATTGCCTAAATGGGGACTGATGGTTTTTGTTTTAGGAACCAGCGCCGGTTTGGGAGCGGTGCTGTTCTTCCTGGCGACCTCGGTATTTCAGCTGCGTTCCCTGTGCCCTTACTGCTTCTTAACCTGGCTGGCAACTATTTTTCTCGCCTGGCTATCCTATGCGCTCTGGGTAAGAACAGGGGCAAGTCCTACTCGCCCGCTAGAGGGCGCGCGCCGCCTGTTAGTAGGGTACTGGTGGTTAGGTGCTCTGCTTTGCATAGCGGCAATTGTTGCGGTGCTATTCGCAGTATTTGGTCTGCAGATTTTCCGTCTGTGACCTAAGGTTTAAAACGATGGACAGGAAATCAATTTCCGAGCAGACCGGGGACGAGGCGGCAACCTCGCGGGTAGTGCAAGACTATTTAAAGCGTCTTTTAGGAGCTACCGAATGGGGAGGAAGCTCCCTGTCAGTATCAGGACTGGCTCAAAAAATGGGGGTAGCACCCTCTACTGCCTCTGAAAATGTGCGCCGTTTAGACAAGTTGGGGCTGATCACTCACGTTCCCTACCGGGGGATTACCCTTACAGAAAAAGGGGAAAAGTTAGCGTTAAAAATGGTGCGAAAACACCGCATCCTCGAGACTTATCTGCACCAGAAACTGGGTTATCCCTGGGATCAGGTCCACGCGGAAGCAGAAGAACTAGAACACGCCGCCTCCGATAAATTAATCGCGGCCATGGAGCAGGCGCTGGGCAGTCCGCAGGTGGATCCCCATGGAGATCCCATACCCACCAGTGAGGGGCTCTTACCTAAAGTTTCGATGGTGCCGCTGGGGCAAGCTCCCTTAAATACCCCGGTAACCGTGGCCCGCATTAAAGATAGCCAGGCCGAATTACTGCGCTTCTTAGAATCGGTGGGGGTAGTTCCCGGTTGCCAGCTGCTACCCTTAGAAAATATTCCGGAAGCTGGAATAATGCGCCTACAGGTAGCGGGAAAAGAAATTACCTTGGGTAAACCGGCGGTAGCAGCAATTTGGGTTACTTCCTAATCTGCCGGTGCTATCTTAGTTCTTCGCGTGCTAGCTAGTTGCCGATAATTTTTAAGGTAGATCCTTTTTCTTTTGCGGCGATAACCTGAATCTGATCCGCGATTTCACCGCGTAACGTGTCCACGTGACTAATCAACCCCACAGTTCGCCCAGAAGCGGAAGTATTTTTTAGCGCCTCCATTACTAATTCGCGTTTACTGGTATCCAAAGTACCAAAACCCTCGTCAATAAACATTGAAGAGATTTCTATTCCACCAGCTTCCGCAGTTACCACTTCGGCAAGTCCCAGGGCTAACGAGAGGGAACAATAAAACAGCTCACCGCCCGATAAGGCCGATATTTCACGCACTTTATCGGAAGAGTTATCGGTGACTGCCAGGGATAATGCCTGGTTACGGCGCCGGGAAGATTCAGAGTCGCTACGGGAAAGCTGGTAGCGTTCTCCAGAAATATTTCCTAAATACGGATTGGCGGCACTTAAAACTTCTTCGAAACGATCTAAGAGCACCCAGGTAGCTAGGGGGGCGCGCAGCGCGGAACTTTCTTCACCTCTGGCTAGATTTGCGAAGGCAATTAGGGTGGCAGAATCGCTAATAGACTCTAAATATTGGGCGGCAGCGGATTGCAAGTCACTTACCGTGGCCTCCACCGTCTTCAATTGCTCTTGAACTTTCGCTAGTTCCGCCTGTTTCTTTTGGAAAATTTCTGCCTGGGCAGTGGCTTTTTCCGTTAGGGCTCCTAAATCTGGCAGTGCAAAGTCTGGGGCTCTCAGTTTTTGCATTCGGTCAGCCTTCAGCTTTACCTGGTTGGTCTGAAATGCCTGATCCCATTGCTGTACGACAGTTTTTAATTCTTGGTATTTATCTGTATCCAACAGGGCAGCTTGCGCCGCTTGAACATCCGGGAAATGCGCCCCAAGTAAAGCTTTCTCTAAACGTTGGCGCGCTTGCGATAGGCTCCCTAGGGCTTCCTTGGTGCTGGTCAGGTGCTTTACCAGTAAAGCCAGTTTCTTCTGGTCTTCACTTAGGCTGCGTTGGCGATCCAAAAGGTTGCTTGATTTCCCGGAAGCAGTAACTTCGGCGGTAATTTCATGAATCTGGTTCCGCGCGTTAAGGTACTTATTCTTTTCTAGGTTCGCGCCATTAACCGAGGCTCGTACCAAATCCCGATACTGCTGAGCCTGTTTTTCTATCTTAGCTAACTGTCGGTATACAGCTTTTAGCTCTTTTGCTTGCGCCTGCAGGTAGGCCACTTGGGAGTCAATCGTTTGTGCGTTTCCAGGCCAGCTTTGCCGGAGTCGTTGGATTTCATCCCGCAAACGGTCACGTTCCTTTCTTAGCTGGTCTTTTTTTTCTTGTAAAGTAGCCTCTGCCCCCGTTAACTGCTCT
This sequence comes from Varibaculum cambriense, assembly GCF_032557235.1. Classification (GTDB taxonomy): domain Bacteria; phylum Actinomycetota; class Actinomycetes; order Actinomycetales; family Actinomycetaceae; genus Varibaculum; species Varibaculum cambriense_C. The sequence continues at coordinate 145,443 of NZ_JAWGMB010000004.1, read as the reverse complement.
TTTAGATTGGTTAATCCGCTGAGGGATCGCTCCTCATTCGCATTCCCCAGGGCAGGATTAGGATGTGAGGGCGAACCACAAACCGGGCAGGGAGTGTCCGCTTCCAGGTGAGAAGCCAAAAGAATCGCCGAATCCACGAAAAAATCGCGCTCATATTCGACAGCGGCCGCCCCCCTGGTCGCCACCTCTTGTTCTAATGCCGGAAGTTCATTGACTTCGCTGCGAAAGCGTTTAAAATCTTGCAAGAAATGTTGGCGTTCCCCCTCGTATTGACGTAACTGGAGCTGTTTTTGCCGGGCGTCCTCGAAACCTAGTTGTTGTTTTTCTAGGCGCAGCTGCCGAATTTGTAGCGTCTGCAACTGGGGTGCTAACAGCGTGAACTCTTTAGCAGCTTGGGCCCCCGCTCGGGAATGTTCTATATACCCTTTGCGAGCATTGTTGGCGGCAGCTTCTAGGGTCTGGAGTTTTTTCTGTCGTTCAATCAGTGGCGCCAGTAACCCCAGCTCTTTAGAATTCTCTTCCTGTTGCTTGGCTACCTTTGCACTTAGGTTGTCTAGGGAAGTATCTGAGGCAGGTATCGGGCAAGTATTAAAAGGCGCGGGAGAAGTCTGTAGAGCTGATACCAGTTGCGCCTTCGCGGTAGCTAAGTTGTCTTGATAGCGCAGTTGTTCCTTGACTTCGGCATCTACTAGTTTTGCGCGCTCATGAAGTGCGATTTGTTTTCGATTAGTTTCTACGCCTTGCTGGCATTCCTGAAGCTCTTTTTCTTCCGCTAATAGGCGAGTAAGTTCCTGGAAGTCTTCCCTGAGGGTTTTTGCTGCTTCCTTTTTCTCTAAAGCCGCCCGGTAGCGGGCTCCTGCGGTTTTTACCTGCTGCCTTTGGGTATTTAGCCACTGGTAAGAGTGCGCGGCTGGCAACGGGTAGTAAGGTTCCCAAGATTTGATTAAATCTTCGTCTAAAACTTTCGGCAAAGATCTAAGGCTATTGTGCAAAGTTTCCAACTCGCTGCGGGAACTACCCACCGATTGCGCCAATTTATTCCAGTTATCAGCGAAAATCTCTAGCTTGCTGACAATAGTTGTCGAGCCTGCTTGAGCATTAGTTTCCGCCTGCCGGGCGCGCTCAGTGAATTCTTTTTGCATCCGCTCAAAGATTTGGGTGCCAAAAATTTGTTGCAAAATCTCTTGGCGTTCATCGGAGGATGCTCGTAAGAAACGAGAAAAAGCCCCCTGGGGCAAAATCACGGTCTGCAAAAACTGGGATTTAGTTAAAGGCAGTATGCGGGTAGCTAACTCCTCATTTACGGTTCGCGGTTGCGAGGCGATCGCATCGCCCGGATCCGCATCCTCACTGCTCAGACGCCACAGGCTTGCCTGTGCTGGTTGCGAGGTTGTCCCCGATCCGCGTTGTTTAGGTCGCTCATATTTGGGGGTGCGCCAAATCCGGTAAAGCTGTCCGCGAGCCTCAAAATCTAGCTGTACCCAACTGATTTGGTCATCACCTGCATAATCGGAGCGTAGACGGCTTTTTGAGGAGTTAGATTCCAAAGCCACATCGTTATAGAGGGCGAAAACAATGGCATCCAGAATCGTAGATTTTCCAGAACCAGTGGGGCCGTGAATCAAAAACAGACCTGAGCCGGTACCCAGTTTGGTGAAATCAATCGTTTCTTTACCGCCAAAAGAGCCTACGGCCTCGTAGCTAAGCTTTAAAATCCGCATTTAACTCTCCTCCCGCACCTGCTCATATATCTCTTCTACCAGTTGAGTTTCGCTTTCGGTTAGCTCTTTTCCCCCTCGTGCTTGCTTAAAAAAATCTTTAGCAAGCGCGGCGGGTCGGTAGCGATTAACCCGTAGGGAGCGGTGTTGTTCCTCCAGATTTGCCCGGGAAGTTTCATGCAAGATAGCTAAAGCTTTGGGAAAACGCCGCTTTAACTTGGTGACCAGATGGGCAGGCCGAGCCGGGTCAGTAACCGTAATTTCCAACCAATAGGAAGTGAATTCTTCATAGCGGGGGCTTGCGAGCAGGTTTTCAAAAGAATCTTTGATGCGACCTACCGGTCGAAATACCGGGGTGGACACTAGCTGGGGATCCAGATCCGGGGCAGCAGTATCTAATAGCACCACCGATTTAGGGGTGTGGCATTCCGAAAAAGAAAAAGTAATCGGGGAGCCGCTATAGCGTCCTGCAGATTGGTCGGTATGCAGTTTTTGTGGCACATGTAAATGTCCCAACGCTAGATAATCGGGTGCCGCTAAATCGGAAGCTGATTCGGGATCGGACTCCCCGTAGCGTTCAAATACTTGCAGGGGAACCGATTGCACCGTACCGACGGTGATGTCCCTTTCGCTATCACTGGCCGCGCCGCCTACGGCGAAAGCGTGTGCCATAACCATAGTGCGGTCAACGCGAGGAAGACGGCGTTGTGCTTTGCCTAATCGGCGCATGGCGGCCGCCACTACCGCTTCGTGCGAGCGTGGCAGGCGCGGAAGGGAATCTTCATCCGGATTATCTACTGTTGACTCGGGATTTTCTGCAGGTAGCGCTCCATCATAAAGGCTGGTACGCACCATATCGGGGTTGAGATAGGGGATTCCCCAAACCCGCAAGGTTTCACCGGAGTCCGAGATTTCCACCGGGCGGGTAATATCTGCTAAAGCGGTACGCAAATATAAGTTGCCGCGCACATAGGGAGCTAAAAATCCTAGTCTTTCCGCAGAATCATGGTTGCCGGGAGTCAAAATCACTGCGGTTAGTTCAGTTAGTTCCGCCAACGCCCCGGAAACAATCTCTAAAGATTCCAGCGAGGGAATAGCGCGATCGAAAACATCTCCAGATACCATTACTGCCTGGACTTTTTCTTCACGCACCAGCTGAGTAAGGAAAGAAAAAAACTGGCGATGCGCCGCAGCTAAATCTTCCCCATAAAGGGTGCGTCCCACATGCCAGTCAGAGGTGTGGATTAACTTCATACAATCGATTTTACTTATTTACCGGCTAGGGCCCGAGGCTTTCAGGTGCGATATGTTTAAAGATAGCAATACTTCCAGGAGGCGAAACTATGGCACAGGAGTCGCTGTTTTCTTCGGGACGACCGGCGTTGATTGTTCCGCTGACCGGTATAAACCAGGTTGAACTGCGCGGGCAAATTTCTCGGATCCCGCGGGTAGCAGACCTGGTTGAGTGGCGTCTTGACCAACTCCGCGACTACCATAACCCCGCCTACTTGCGAGAAATTGTGGAGGCCGTAGTTCCCGCTATCAAACTGCCTTGGCTAGCGACCTGCCGCAGCGTCCATCAGGGTGGAGGCTCACGGATGGTTCCTACCCACCAGTTTGAAACTATGAAGATGCTGGTGAAAGCGGGAGCCAGCGCCCTCGATATCGAGGACGATTTTTCTTTGGCAGCAGAGGCTTTAAATTATGCCCATGACCGGGGGGTAGTGAGCGTGCTTTCTCGGCATTATTTTGCGGCCGCGGAAGCCGAAAAAATGGATAGCGAAAAGATCTATGACTGGTTAGCTACCGCCCACGAACGCGGGGCGCAGGTAGCAAAACTGGCGCTCACAATCACCAGCGCCCGGCATCTGTTAGAAGTTTTTACCGCCATGGAAAACTATTATCGAGACACCGCTGGCCAGCGACTGTTTCTGGTTGCGGGTATGGGGGAGATCGGCACCGCTAGCCGCCTAGTTGGTGGGGTATTTGGTAACTGTGCTACTTTCGCGGCGCTGCCGGGAGCAAAACCCAGCGCCCCGGGACAAGTTACTGCCTCCTTGCAAGCAGAAGTACTATCCGCGCTCGGAAAGGGACAATCATAAAATGAGGAACATTGGTGAGGACGTAGGGCTACTGCTAGAAGTCGCAGACCGGGTAGACCGGTATACGCTAGCGCATTTTACCCAGCGCGACTATCAAGTGTATGAAAAAGCTGATCTGACCCCAGTGTCTGATATTGATCGCGGTGCCGAGCAAATGATTCGCCAGGCCTTAGCGGCTGCCCGCCCTGACGACTTGATTTACGGGGAAGAATACGGAGGAAACGCTGCCGAAGCTAACCAGGCTCGCTGGATTATTGATCCCATAGATGGCACCAAAAATTTTGTGCGGGGAGTTCCAGTCTGGGCAACCCTAATCGGTTTGGAACTTGCCGGAGAAATGGTGGCTTCGGTAGTTAGTGCCCCGGCTTTGGCGCGGCGCTGGTGGGCAGGTCGCGGCGTAGGTTCGTGGCGTTCCTTCCAGGAGGGAGAAGCGCAAGCTAATCGGGTTTCTAAGATAAGCGAACTCAAAGATGCTTCCCTTAGCTACTCCTCCCTGTCCGGGTGGGAAGAACGCGGCAAATTGACGGCCTTCTTGGAGCTGACTCGAAAAGTATGGCGCACCCGTGCCTATGGAGATTTTTATTCCTATATGTTGGTGGCCGAAGGGGTAGTTGACGCCGCAGCCGAACCGGAACTAGAAATCTACGATATGGCAGCATTAGTGCCCATCGTTGAGGAAGCTGGAGGGCGTTTTACCTCGCTGGAAGGAAAAAAAGGGTGCGTTAGTGGCAACGCCCTGGCTACTAACTCCCACCTACATCAACGGATTCTGACTATTTTGGGAGGCAAGTAGACGGCGGAAGGATTCTACCCGCCGTGCTTGCGCAGGATCGGTTTCTTCCAGCGCGCTCAACTGGCACCCCGGTGAAGACTGCCAATGAGCACACAGTTTAGGACAGCCGGTGGCTACCTCCGCTAGGTCCGGGAAGGCGGCTAACAGGTCGTCCTCGCTAATATGCGCTAAACCGAAAGAGCGAATCCCGGGAGTATCAATCAACCAGCCATTCTGGAAGGGGAGTGCCATCACCGAAGTAGAGGTGTGGCGACCGCGCCCGGTCACCTGGTTAACGTGTCCGGTGGAGCGGTCAGCCTGGGGGATAAGTTCATTCATCAGCGAAGATTTACCTACACCCGAGTGGCCTACCAGTACGCTGACCCGCGCAGCCAGCAGCTCGGATACCTCATCGATTCCTTCCCCGCTTTCGATACTGGTTACCACACTGGGAACCTGCAAAGGCCGGAAAAGTTCTAGCAGCGGCTCTGGTGAGGTCAGATCAGATTTAGTAACCAGCAGTAACGGTTCGATTCCGGCGCAGTAAGCGGCAACTAATAGCCGATCAATCATTCCCGGACGGGGGAGAGGATCAGCGCAGGCGGTGCAGATCGCCATTTGATTAGCGTTGGCTACCATCGGTTTTTCTTTCGCCCCGGGACTATCTTCAGCGGAGCGGGTTAGTTCTGTTTTTCGCGGTAAAACCTCCACAATCCGCGCCAGAGAGCCACTTTTTCCACTTAAATCCCCGGTGACCCGCACCTGATCCCCGACTACGATACCGTGCCTACCAAGTGCGCGGGCTTTTACCCCCACTAGCTTGGTGTCTCCCATTTGTACGTGGATACGACCGCGATCTACCGCGAACACAAAAGCGGTGGGACTATCAGAATAATCTACTTGCTTTTTTGAGCGGCGCGGTTTTGAGCGGGCGGGACGAACTCTAACTCGCGGATCGTCGGTGCCAATATCACGCCGCGCCATTAGCACCGGCCAACATGGCTTCCCAAGTCGCAGTAAAATCTGGGAAAGTTTTGCCTACGCACTCAATATCTTCAATTTGTACCCCGGGAACCCTAAGACCGATCAGGGCAGCAAACATGGCCATGCGGTGATCACCATAGGTTTGCACCAAATCACCATGTAAAGGTGCCGGAGAAATCCGGAGGGTAGTTTCACTTGCTTTAGCTTTACCACTCAAGCGGTTAATCTCCGTTTCGAGGGCGTTTAAACGGTCAGTTTCGTGTCCGCGCAAATGCCCGATCCCGGTAAGTTTTGAAGGCTCCACTGCTAAGGTACACAAGCCCGCCAAAGTAGGAGTTAATTCTCCTACCGCTTCTAAATCACATTGGGTACCACCGATTACCCCACTGCCTTGACAAACCAAGCTGCCCTCCGGAGAGCGGTAAATTCGCGCCCCCATAGGAGTTAGCAGTTGCCGCCAAGCATCCCCAGGTTGAAAAGTCTTAGCGGGCCAATGGGGAATACTAACTTGCCCGCCACAAATCATGGCCGCAGCTAGGAACGGTCCGGCATTAGTTAAGTCGGGTTCGATGCGGCGCTCACCTCCTCGTAAGCGGGCAGGTCGGCAGCGCCACAGATGACGAATCTGGCGAGTATTCCAATCTCCGCTTTCTCCACCCAGGTTTTCAATCTGCCCGCCACAGGCGTTTACTGCCGCTACTGTCATTTCCACATGACGAATAGAAGGTAAAACCGAGTCAACCTCTATCTGGAGTTCAAAAGGTAGTGCCGGGGAGACTAACAGGAGAGCAGAAACATATTGGGAAGAAGCAGAAGCATCTATCTGCAGCTGCTGCAGTTGCTCACTGGCAATAAGCTGACCGCTAATAGTAAAAGGCAAATGTCCCGGCTTTGGCATATCGCTAAATTTGGCGCCCAGCTGAGTTAAGGCATCTAGCAAGCCTTTCATAGGGCGAGCGCTGGCAGCATCATCGCCTTGAAAACGTACCGGCTGGCCACTAAGCAACGCTACCGGGGTCAGGAAGCGCATTACCGTTCCTGCCAGACCGCACTCGATAACCCCGGTTTGGGGAGATAACTGTGCCGGAGGAGTAATTAGGAGTCCTCCCGCTTGCTCCTCTACCTGGGCACCAAACTCTTCGATACCGGCAATCATCAAGTCGGTATCTCGGCAGTGCAGCGGATTGGTTATTAAAGTTGGCTCTTCCGCTAATAGCGCTAGCACTAAGGCGCGGGCAGTTAAAGATTTAGAGGGCGGAAGGGAGATTACCGCATTTAGCGGGGTAGTTTTAACGGGCGCGTTCCAGACACTCAAAACTTAGTCCTGTCTAGTGGGAAAAACTTCAGAGATTAGACCGGCATGGAGCGCTAAACCTTGCGAAATTCGTAAGGCATCAACCTTACCTGGCTGCCAGCCGTTCACAATGGTAGCTGCCCCGTTAGCTAACACCAAGGCACTAGTTGCTAGGGGAGAACGGCGGGTAGTAGCCATCCGCAAGGCCAATACGGTTACCGCCACTCCGCAAACTTTAGCAATAGTTTTCACATCGCTTTGGGTCAGAGGAGGAAAACCGTTCTTTTCCATTACCTCTAGGTGATGTTGGGCTAAGCGTGCATGCTTGTCACTGTTACGGATCGCGTCGATCCCCTCAATCATCAAAGGCGCTGCTATGAGCGCGCGAGAAAGTGCATACCTTTTAGCCATACTTCTATTCTTACCTAAGCTGCTGGCTATTTCTAGCTTCTGGGAGCTTAATTACCCAAACTAATGTTGCTGAAACCAAGCTAGAATGGAGTTAATGGAAACTGAAATCCTAGAGGCAGAGCTGGCAGGCACGGCGGCGTTACCTAAAACGGTAGCGCTTGATCACGGGAATACACCTGCTGGCGAGGACGGGAATGGGTCTCAGTCAGATCCCTTAGCTGCCGGTGATAATAAGGTGCTCCTTTCAGACCGTTTCAGCAAAGAAGCCCTACCATTGCTAGATCAGCTTTATGCAGGAGCGCTGCGACTTACTCGAAAACCTGCAGATGCGGAAGACCTGGTTCAAGATACCTATATGCAGGCTTTTCGTAAGTTTAACCAGTACCAACCAGGCACCAATCTAAAAGCCTGGATGTACCGGATTATGACTAATACCTTTATCAATCAGTACCGTTTAAGAACCCGACGTCCCCAAGAGCACGGTTCGGGAGAAATAACTGATCGAGCACAGGTAGCGCAATCACTGCATCATGGGGAGGGAATGCCCTCTGCCGAGACTACCGCTTTGGAGCGACTTCCGAATGAAACTATCCAAGCGGCCTTTGAAAAACTTTCCGATGAGCATCGGGCGGTAGTCTACCTGGCGGATGTGGAACAGTTCAGCTATAAGGAAATATCGCAGATTCTGGGAATCCCCCTAGGTACTGTAATGTCTAGGCTTCATCGAGGGCGCAGCCAACTTCGAGAGGAACTATCAGAATATGCCCGCGAGTACGGAATCGGGGTGAAGTAATGAACGAGCAGCCATGTGGGCGTGATCCCCTTAGACATGCCACGGAGGAGTCCCGGGAACTTAGTGAGGATGAGGCACGCCATATTGCTGAATGTCCTTGTTGCCGGAAAATCCTAGAGGCCGAAGCTGCCGGCATCTCCTTGTCTTTGCGGCGCTGCCTGTGTCACGGAACCGTGGCTCCTTCGACCTTACGGACTCGGATTGTGGAGAGTCTGGCGGTATATATGCAAACGGATGGGATGCAGATTGCCTATGAAGAACAACGCTACCAAGAAGATTAACCTTAAAATTGTTGGACTTTATGGGGAATTGGTTCAATAAGTTTTCCGCAAGCATCGTCAGTTTTCAAAAACTTAGAATTATATGTAAAACTAGGGACGTTGTTTATTAATTGGGAAGGTGTAAAAGATGTCTAAACGTGGACGTAAACGCAAAAGCCGCCGTACCAGTGCCGCCAACCACGGCAAACGGCCCAACTGCTAAGAGCTTTAGCTACCGCTAAGTCATTGCGGTAAAAGTTTTGGGGGGTGGTGACGAAAAGTCACCACCCCCCAAAAGCTTTTAACAGCGAACTAGGCGAAAGCCTTCTCCATTAGCTCGGCGTTCTCCGCTTTGTGTAACTTGGAATTACCGGCTGCCGGAGAGGCCGCTTCAGATCGGGAAGCTACTTGCAGACTCTTGCCGATAGCTCCTGAAAGATGCAAGGCCATAAAAGGCCAGGCGCCTTGGTTTTCTGGTTCATCCTGCACCCAGGTGAGAGGCAAATCTCCCCAGGTGTTTAGAACTTCCTGCAGCTCGACTACCGGGAGCGGATAAAGCTGCTCTAGCCGAACGATAGCGGTATCGAAACGTTCGCGCTTTGCCCGCTCTTTCACCAAGTCATAGTAGACACGCCCGCTACACAGCAGTACGCGGGAAGGCTGTCTTACCCGCTCGTCTACTTCGCCGATAACCGGCTTGAACTCCCCGGAAATGAAATCTTCTACCGGGGAAGCTGCCGCTGCTAAACGCAGCAATTGCTTCGGCTCGAAGGCAATCAAGGGCTTACGCGGGCGCTTATAGGCTTGCGCGCGTAGCATATGGAAATTATTCGCCGGATTTGAGGGCTGACATACCCACATATTTTCTTGGGCGCACAGTTGCAGGTAACGCTCAATGCGTGCCGAAGAATGATCCGGGCCTTGCCCCTCATAACCATGCGGCAATAGCATTACCACTCCCGAACGTTCATTCCACTTTTGGAAAGAGGAAGAAACGAACTCGTCGGTAACTGCCTGACCACAGTTAGCAAAGTCCCCAAACTGAGCTTCCCACAGCACCAAGGTTTCCGGAGATTCCACTGAATAGCCGTACTCGAAAGCTAGCGGTGCGTACTCGGACAGTGGAGAGTTGAATGCCTGGAAAGTTGCTTGTTCCTCAGTTAAGAAATTCAACGGTGTCCATTCGCGCCCATTTTCATAGTCGTGAATTACCGCGTGACGGTGGGAGAAAGTACCACGGCGCGAGTCCTGTCCACCGAGACGAACATTAGTGCCTTCCATTACTAGCGAACCATAGGCCAACATTTCGCCCATTCCCCAGTCGATCTTGCCTTCGCGCGACATGACTTCCCGCTTTTGCAGTACCTTCATGATCTTGGGGTGGGGGGTGAAGTTCTCGGGCACCCGAACCTGGGATTGGCCGATCCTCTCTATCTCTTCGCGAGTGATTGCCGAAGTCCAGCCGATCATCATCCCTTGACCTGGTTGCTGGGAGGTAGGCATTACCCAGCGGGTATCCCCGCCAGGATTGGTAGTATCGTCATGTTCTTCGGCGTCGAATTCTTTCTTTTCCCGGGTTTCCTGGAAAATCTTGTTCAGGTCATCGTGGTATTCCTGCAAGGCTTCTTGGGCTTTTTCTTCGCTCAAATCTCCGCGCCCAATCAAGTTACGGGTATAAACCTCGCGCGTGGTGGGCAGGCTATCAATTAGTGAATAAAGCACCGGCTGGGTCATGGAGGGGTCATCGCCCTCATTATGTCCGCGCCGACGGTAACAGACCATATCGATGATTACGTCTTTATGGAATTCTTGCCTAAACTCAAAGGCTAGCATGGCGGCCTTCACCACGTCTTGCGGGTAATCCCCGTTAACGTGGAAAATTGGAACTTGCAGACCTTTAGCTAAATCGGTGCAGTAACGGGTAGAACGCCCCGAAGTTGGCCCGGTAGTAAAACCGATCTGGTTGTTTACAATAATGTGCACGGTGCCGCCAGTACGGTAACCGCGCAATTGGGACATATTCAGGGTTTCCTGTACCACGCCCTCACCAATAAAAGCGGCGTCACCGTGGATAAGGATCGGCATGACCTGGCTTTCTGCATCTTTCCCACCCCCTAAGCGATCTTGCTTAGCGCGAGTGATACCTTCGGTAACCCCATTGGCCGCCTCCAGGTGGGAGGGGTTTGCGGTCAGGGACACCAGCACCCCTTCGCCCTCGCCAGCAGAATAAATACCCTCGGTGCCCAGGTGGTACTTCACATCTCCAGAACCTTGAGTAGAGTTCGGATCCAGATAGCCTTCAAATTCGGAGAAGATCTGGCCATAAGATTTACCGGCCACATTAGACAGCACATTCAAGCGGCCACGGTGAGCCATCCCGATAGTGATTTCTTTTACACCAGTGCGTGAAGCACTAGATAGCATCTTGTCTAGCAGCGGAATCAGGGATTCTGCGCCTTCTAGCGAGAAGCGTTTTTGCCCGACGTATTTGGTTTGCAGGAAAGTCTCGAAAGCTTCGGCATGATTGAGCATACTGAGTACATGCATCTGCTCTTCTTTCGAGAGCTTCTTCGAGGGCTTTTCGATGCGGCTTTGTACCCAGCGGCGCTGAACCGGGTCTTGAATATGCATATATTCGATCCCGATAGCCTGGGTGTAGGTGGCGCGCAGTTGCTCTAACAGATCCCGCAAGTTCATAGTGTCGCGGCCAGCGAAACCACCGGTAGGGAAGACCCGATCCAAATCCCAAACGCTCAGTCCGTAAGATCCGATAGAAAGATCCGGGTGGCGGCGCAGGATTTGCTGCAAAGGATCGGTATTGGCGGCCAGGTGTCCTCGGGAGCGGTAAGCATGGATTAATTCCGCAATCCGGGCAGGTTTACCTTTTTCTGTTACCTGATCGTAGTTGAAATCTCGTTCCCACTGATAGGGCGCATGGGCAACCCCTAAAGTGGAGAACACGCGCTCAAAGAAGCCGTCATGGCCGGTAAGTTTCTGTTCAATAATCCGCAGGAACTCCCCAGAGCCGGCACCCTGGATCACGCGGTGATCGTAGGTGGAAGTCATGGTCATGATTTGACCGATGCCGGCGTTGGCCAGTTGCGAAGGTGAGGCCCCGGCCCATTCTGCAGGGAACGAGGTAGCGCCCACACCAATGATCGCCCCTTGACCAGTCATTAGCCGGGGAACTGATTGTTTGGTACCCAAGGTTCCGGGGTTGGTTAAAGTAACGGTTCCTCCCGCAAAATCCGCAGGTTTTAGGGAACCGGCACGCGCCCTTTTAACTAGATCCTCGTACGCATCAATGAATTGCCGGAAGTTTAAAGTATCGGCCTTGTGAACTACTGGAACCATTAGCGAGCGGGAACCGTCTTCCTTGGGAAGATCGATCGCTAGTCCGAAACCGACATGCGCAAACTTGCGGATGCAACCATGTCCGTCCTCGTCCTTTTCAAAGCGGACGTTCATGGATGGCATTTCGACTAGCGCTTCAATAATGGCGTAACCGATTAGGTGGGTGAAGGATACCTTACCGCCGGTAGTGGCCGCCAAATGGGTATTTATTACTTTGCGATTTTCGATTAACAGTTTGGCGGGAATCTCGCGGGCAGAAGTAGCGGTGGGAATCTGCAGCGATTCATCCATATTCTTAACTACCGCTTTAGCCACCCCGCGGAGGCGCTCTACCGTATCTTCCTCATCACTGTCACCTGCCGGGCCGAGATTTAGAGCCGTTTTCCGGGCGACGTAGGGAGAGGTCGGTTCTGAGGCGGCCACCGGGGGAGCGGGAGGCAAATCGGAACGAGTTACGTCCCGGGCACTTACCGCTGAGCCGGTTCCCTTCACCTTGTGAGGCTGCTTTTCTTGGGGTTCTGGCTCTTTGATCTGCTCATTGCGTGCTTCCAAAGCGGAGAAGTATTCTCTCCAGTCTTCGGGAACCGACAGAGGGTCGGCGCAATATTTGTCATAAAGATCATCGATGATCTCCTGGTTGATCGGGCTTACCGAATGATCCACTTGATCTTCCGAATTGGGCATGGCGCTTCCTTTTCTGGATGGTGACGGAGTGTCCAATAAGATACTAAGCCTATTTAGTTCGAAAGTCCTAGCATTTCTCTCGATATTGAGAGAGTTTATGTAGACTTTACTAATGTTGGTGCATTGCTATTAAAATAGCTTACGAATTGCCTACTTGAAGAGGTGTTTTTGGTATGTCCTCCCCGGGTTTGATGATGGTGGTGTAGTTGCCTGATAGCGTTTATTACCTGTTAATGGTGCTTTTGGGGGTCTTATTGACGATCGGTACCGCCCTGTTTGTGGCGGCCGAGTTTTCCATGCTGGCTCTCGACCCCACCCAGGTAGAGGAGAGGGTGAAGCGTAAAGAAAAGGGAGCTGCCGGAGTTCTAAAAGCTTTGCAGCATTTGTCGACCCAACTTTCAGGGGCGCAAGTGGGAATCACTCTCACTACCATCCTATTGGGGTATACCACGCAGACTGCGCTTACTTCTTTGTTTGCGCAGTTATTACAGGACATAAAACTGGCAGCCTCGCTGGCCACGGCCATTGCGGTGGTGGTAGCTCTGATATTGGTCAACGCCTTTTCTATGGTGTTCGGGGAACTGTTCCCCAAGAACCTGGCGTTAGCTAAACCTTTCGAAATTGCCCGGGTGGTAACTCCCCTCCAACGCGGTTTTACCGTCGTATTTAAGCCGATAATTACGCTGCTTAATGGGTTATCTAACCAGGTGGTTCGCGCTTTGGGGGTAGAAACTTTAGAACAGTTATCCTCGGCGCGTTCAGCTTCGGAACTAACGGCGATGGTTCGCCACAGCGCCGAAGCCGGTACCTTAGATTTATCTACTGCCACGATTTTTACCCGCTCCGTAGGGCTAGGTAGGCTTTGCGCTCGCGACGTGATGACTGACCGGAGACGGATGGAATCTTTAGAGGCTGGGCAAAGCGCCGAGGACGTGGTGGAGCTTTCGCGGAGCACCGGGCACTCTCGATTCCCGGTTATTGGCGAGGATGCCGATGATGTTCTCGGTTTGGTGCATTTACGTCGCGCAGTGGCGGTGCCTTTTGTTAAAAGAAAAAACGTGCCAGTTACTGCCCAGTCCCTCCTGGTTAAGGCACTACGCGTTCCCGAAACCGTCAGGCTCGCACCGCTGCTAGTGCAATTGCGGGAAGCGGATCTGCAAATGGCGATTGTGGTTGATGAATATGGCGGTACCTGCGGCATTGTGACTCTAGAGGATGTAGTGGAAGAAATCGTGGGGGAAGTGGCTGACGAACACGACTTACGCCGGCGTGGTATCCGCCTCGAGGGTGATAATAAGTGGCTGGTAGATGGGATGTTGCGTCCCGATGAAATAGCTGACCGGATTGAGGTGCTGCTACCAGATGATGGTCCTTATGAAACAATTGCCGGTCTGATCTTGGTTGTTGCCGGTAAGATTCCCCAGGTGGGGGAGAGGTATAAGGTTCGTGGTCATATCTTGACGGTGGCAAAAATGGAGGGGCGTCGGATTGAGAAAGTGCTGATTAGTAGCTCCAAATCCGCTTCGGGAACTCGACCTACCGCGAAACTTAGCGGGCAGGATCCCCGTAAAGGGGGCGAAGGAAATGTCTGATTGGTTGGCACTGATAATCGCGGTAGCGTTACTGGCTGCAAACGCGTTTTTCGTGGCCGGAGAGTTTGCTGTTACCTCCACCCGGCGCTCGCAAATTGAGCCTTTGGCCGCGCAAGGTAAACGGGGGACGAAAGCAGCGCTGTGGGCGGTAGAGCATGTTTCCCTGGTTTTAGCGGTAAGCCAATTGGGGATTACCTTAGCTTCTACCGGGTTAGGTGCTGTAGCTGAGCCAGCATTAGCGCATTTAATCGCGCGTCCGCTAGATTTCTTCGGAGTATCGCCCTCGCTTACCCACCCCATCGCCTTCGTGTTAGCGCTGATAATAGTGGTATTTTTACATATCGTTTTGGGAGAAATGATTCCCAAGAATCTCACGGTAGCCACATCGGTGCGGGTCTGTCTGGTCATTTCTCCACATTTGGTACGGATTGCCCGGGCAGTACGTCCTATTGTGCACGCCCTTGATAACAGCGCTAACTGGTTCGTGAAAATACTGGGGATAACCCCTCGTTCGGAAGTTTCGCAGTCTTTCACCATTGAAGAAGTGGCGGCGATTGTCGCAAAATCCACCGCCGCCGGAACCCTGCACGACGATTTGGGATTATTATCGGGGACCTTGGAGTTTTCTAAAGAGGATGTACGTTCAGCGATGGTTCCGCGCGCGCAACTAGTTACTTTGGACTGGCCGCTAACCGCTGCCGACTTTGAAGCTGAAGTGGCAAAAACCGGGTTTTCTCGTTTCCCGATTAGTGATGAATCTGGTGACTTGCAAGGGTATTTGCATCTGAAAGATGTTATTTTCGCTGATTCTAGCGCTGCTCGCCAGGCGCCTCTGGAATCTTGGCGAGTTCGGGTCCTCCCGGAGGTTTGCCCTGATGAAGAAGTAGAGGACGCATTAAGAGTTATGCAAAAAACCGGGGTTCACCTGGCTAAAGTCAATGAAAACGGGCAAACTATTGGGGCTATTTTCTTAGAAGACATTTTGGAAGAATTAGTGGGAGAAGTCCGCGACACTATGCAGCGAAGCGAAAACTAACTCTGTTCTGGGTGGCATCGCAAATGCCGTATTCGCGAAGACACTCACTGGCTATACTGACTAGTAGGTTCGTTGGCTCATTTGTTGGGAGTCTTTATCTATGGATAGGTGTCCGCGTTGCCAAAACCCAGTTGTGAACGGGGTAGCATCCTGCCAAAACTGTGGGTACCAACTAAATGATCCCCAGGTACAGGATATGGATCAAACCCGGTTAGCCGGTCAAAGCAATCAATCATCGCCGCTGTCCAAAGCCGACAGGGGGTACCCCCATTTTTCTCCGCCGTCTGCCGCGACTCCTCCCCAACCGGTGGGATCTGGGTACCAGGCCTGGCAACAACCGGTTTATCCGCAATCCCCGCCTGCTCCCTATAATCCTGGCTCTAATTTTTATTCCGCGAATCCCCCGGGATTACTAGGCGATATTTCGAAAGACCCGAAGAAAAAATGGTACCGGAATAAGCAGGCACTATTGCCGATCCTTATCGGGGTAGTGGTGGCTATTGCGCTAATTTCCGGGGTTGCCTATACGCTCAGTGCTAGATCAAAGCCGAAACCTACTGCCGCTGCTTCTACTCAAAGCACCCAAGCTACCGCCTCCGAGATTCCCACTCCCGAGGTTACGAAAGTGGAGTTGCGAGCTGATAATAGCTGGCAGTGGCAGGGGGGAGCAATGATAACCAAAGCTTTCAACACCGGAGGGCAAGAAAGCCCACAGTATTCTTTTAAAGTTTGGACCCCCAAACTGAAAGACAAAACGGTTGAATGCACATTTTCCCCGGTGCAAAACGGCGAAAAGATGACGGATCAAGATATTTCAGTGGCCGCAACCTACGGAGAAGATCCCGCTGTTTTCGTGGTGTATACCGTGCTAACCAAAGCGATGGGAACTTCTCCGGAAACCGTACATCTTTATGCCCAAGAACTGCAGCTGCCTTCATGTAAGGCTAAACCCCGCATTTACCTGCAAACCGAGGCAGATAACGTAGTCAATGATCGTCAAGATTATAGTTACCGCATCGTGGGGAAGTCAGAAAAATCAGTAGCGGTGGCAAAAATCTGGAGCAGCGAATACAAGAAGCCGGATGCTTTAGTTAAGACAGTTCAGCGGCACGTGCAAGTAATGTCGCTAACTGGGGGACAGAACAAAGCCGCCTCCTTGCAAGAACTAGCTGCCGACAAAGATGAGTTTGCGGTTTCAAGTAGTGTTACCAATGATATCTACATGATTGCCACAGGGAAACGGCGGTTCTATTCTATTGACAGTAATCAAGTCTTATTTGAGCTGCCATTAAATATCGATGTTGGTGATCCCAGTTGCTACAAGCCGGTAGGTGAGGGTACTAGCTTAAACCTATTCAGATTGAGCAATGAGCAATATTTGTTCTCCTGTCAGACGTCTGACGACGAAAAGCACAGTCTTCCTAATGTCTTTTTGGTGGACAGCACCGGTAAGCTTACCCCGCTGATTGGTCTATTTAAAGTTGCCACCGACCATCCAGATTTTAAAAGTGTGACTATGAAACAACTAAAAGATGGGTCGGTGTTGGTAACCTGTGGAGCTTCCTACCAAGTTTTCCATCTGGGAACCGACGGGAAAGTCAGTGAAATCTTGGATAGTGCGCAGTTCGAGCGACTGTTGCATAGCGATGATAGTCACTTTGGAGCTACCAATTACTTGACTAATCAATTTTATGTACAAACTACCGATGAAATTTTGGCGATGGATTTGGCAGGCAAGAGCGTAAAAACCTTAGATGAGGAGCCCGAGATAGTATCCCTGGCAACCGATGTAACTAAGATAAATTGGATTGCCTGGAACCCCGCCGAGAATAGCTCAGATACTGGAGTAGTGCTAACTACCGGGGGGCTTCCGGAAGAGGAAGTAGCCGCTAAATAAGGATTGCGGGAGCGAATGCCTGCGCCCGTACTACTGGCGCAGGCTGGGCTGTTCCAGCCAGCTGATAATCGAGCTATTTAAGTACCAAATTGTTGTTGAATCTGGGGGATAGCGTCTTAATTATTGTGCTACGTTAGATATAGAAAACCTGTTCCCACATATGTTTTTTAGGATAATAATGACAAATAACCAGCAGAATCCGCGTTATCCGCAATCGTCCCAACCGGCACTTCCTCAAGCTAGTCCGTATCCTGCCCGTCCTCCGATGGCGGGCGCGCCGCAGCCCCATCCTTATGGTGGTCAGTTCCCTAATCATCCGAAAGCGGGTCAGCAGCTAGTTCCGCTGGCTAGTCCGTATCCTGCCCGTCCTCCGATGGCGGGTGCGCCACAGCCCCATCCTTATGGTGGTCAGTTCCCTAATCATCCCCAAGCCGGTCAGCCGGTAGTTCCCCCGTCTCAGCCCTTTCCTGCCCAGATGCAGACTGCTAGGACGCAGACTAGACCTGCAGGGGAGCCGGCTCCTAGTGCCAGCATCAGTACCAACGTATATGTGAATGCGCCTGTTTCTGGGCAGAGAAACGGTATCGGTACCGCGGGGTTCGTTTTAGCGCTACTGGGTATTTTTTTGGCCTGGATTCCAGTTGCAGGTTTCATAATTTGGATTCTAGGAGCGATCTTCTCCCTAATCGGTATTTTCCGTAGACCTCGTGGGCTTGCTATCGCGGGCGCTGCAATCTCTTTTTCGGGAATAATTATTCTTTTGCTGATGATTGTAGGTTTTGCTTCGTATTTCTAGTTCAGCGGGGAAATGTGGTCAGGTAATGACCATTCCGACCTGCTCTGGATAAAGCGTTACAAATTCGTTATTATTTCAGGGTTGGTTAGTTTTCCGGAGGAAGTAGGTATGGACGAATCGGCTATGCCCAGGCGTTCTCGCCGCGCCGAACGGAAGAGAATACGACGTTTTCGGCGCTACGCTGCGGTTCCCCGTGCCCTCGTGATTCTAGCTTTAGCAGCAGTTACTATCATTGCGCCGTTAACCGGATTCGTGCAGGCTAATAAACCCGGCTCTATGATCGCTCAAGTCTTATCTGTGCACACTGACGCAGAAAGCTGGGCGGGCAGTGTCCACTCTCTGGAAGCGGTAGATTCCGAAGAAGGACTGGTTCCAGTACCAGCAGCCGGAACTCGGGCGCGGATATTAAGTGCGGATCCTCAATGTCAATTCTCAAATGTGGGATCGGGTAACCGGGCTGTTCAAACTATGTCCAACGAAGGCGCGATTCTATTTCCCTTGCAGCGGGGAACCTTTCACCAATCTTCTCCCTTCGGGGAGCGTATACACCCGATATCTGGCATATTGAAACTACATTCGGGAACGGATTTTGCAGCTCCCGCGGGCACCCCGATCCATTCCCTAACCGATGGGGAAGTAGATTTTGTCGGCCCCATGGGTGGGGGAGGCAATACGGTGCGAGTTAAACATGTTATCGATGGGGCAACTGTTTACTCCCAATACAAACACATGCTTCCGGGATCTTTTGCGGTGACAGTGGGACAACAGGTCAAGGCGGGAGATCAGTTGGGGGCGGTGGGCTCTACCGGGAACTCTACCGGCAATCACCTACACTTTGAGATCATGCCTGGCAATGAAAGTAACTATGTTGATCCAGTTCCCTGGCTTGAATCCCATCATTTCCGCTACCTGGGACAAAAATGCGAATAACGCCCCAAATTATTGCCCATAGAGGGGGAGCCGGAGAAACCCTAGAGAACACTCGCGAATCCATCGGCTACGCACTTTCTCAAAAGGTAAGTCGCTACGAAACCGATGTCCGTGCTCTTAAAGATGGCACTGTGGTGTTGCAACACGATTCCCAGTTAACAACCCCTTGGGGCAATTCCCGTACAGTCGGAGAGCTTACTTCCCAAGAATTCTTTGCGCTTCGCGGACCGGCAGGACAACGCCCGATTTCGTTAAAAGCCGCCCTCGAAGATTTCCCTACCTTAGCCTATAACGTGGATATCAAAGAGCCGCGTTCCCTGGAGGGAGCTTTACGGGCAGTGAGCGATGCAGATGCCTGGGAGCGAGTAGTTTTTTCTTCGTTTTCTTCCCGCACTCTGGCGAAGCTACGAAAATGTCACCCGGAGGCGCAAACCTGTTTATCTCCAGTCGAAGTTGTACAGGCGCTGGTCGCTGCCCACAGCGCCAGTAAGCGGCACTTCGATTGCGCTGGTGCTTTTGCTCAGGTGCCCCTCAAATGGAAAGGCATCACCGTGGTAGACCGTGTTTTTGTCTCCTGGTGTCATAGCCAAGGAATTAGAGTAGAACCTTGGACAATTAACGAGAAAACTGAGATGTTGCAGCTAGCAGACCTGGGTGTAGATGCCGTCATGACTGATTATCCCGCGCTTGCCAAAGCTGCAATTACTGCCCGCTCAGCTACTTACCCTGATACGCTTGGGGCATGAGAATACATGTTGCATGCGATCACGCCGCATTTGAATTAAAAGAAGCTCTAGTTAGTCATCTTCAGGAAAAAGGCTTAGAGGTGATTGATCACGGATCAAAGGAATACGATGCTGAGGACGACTATCCCAATACTTGTATTCCTTGTGCCGAAGCAGTCTTGGCAGATAATGGTTCTTTAGGGGTAGTTTTAGGGGGATCCGGTAACGGCGAACAAATGGCCGCTAACTGTGTTAAAGGGATTCGCGCCGCCTTGGCTTGGAGCTTGGAGACTGCCAAACTTGCCCGGATGCACAATAATGCCCAAATCGTGGCGGTAGGTGCGCGCATGCACGAGATACCAGAGGCCTTAGCAATAATCGATGCGTTTATTGCGGAGCCTTTCACGGGGGAGCAGCGGCACCAGCGGCGTGTTGACCTAATGGCTAAATACGAGCAAGAAAACTAGACGCCGTGCCAACCAGGTAGAGATCCCGCCGCAAATGGCGGCGGTGAAAACTGAGAATACAAATAATAGGGGGTGGGGATCGGATCATTGCTGTCCGATCCCCACCCCCTATTAGGACAGTTGATTAATACTTAACTAAAGAGTAGACCTGCTGAGCGATGGCGAGCTCCTCATTAGTGGGAACCACCAGTACTTTTACTGTAGATTCTGGGGTAGAAATAATTGCTTCGCGGGTAAAATGCTCCTCATTAAGCTCCTGGTCGATTTTAACTCCCATAAAGGCGAGACTTCTGCACAGTTCCCAGCGAACTCCCGGATCGTTTTCGCCCACTCCGGCAGTGAAAGTCAGGGCATCTAGCCCGCCGAGCAGCGCCCAGTAGGCTCCCACATATTTCAAGAGGCGATGCAGATAGATTTCCATGGCCATCTCGGCCTGTTCATTTCCGGCCTCGATCAATTTCCAAATCTCGCGCATATCGTTATGCCCGGTCAGCCCCTTCATACCTGACCGGCGGTTGAAGAGTTCATCAATTTCGTCGATGCTCATCTCAGCCTCGCGGTAGAGCTGGAAAACTGCAGCCGGATCAATATCGCCAGTGCGGCCTCCCATCACCAAGCCTTCTAGGGGGGTTAGTCCCATCGAAGTATCAATAGGATGGTGGCGTATAATCGCGGAAGCGGAGGCACCATTGCCGAGGTGCAACACGATCTGTTTCAAATCGTCGGTTCCCAAAATGGAACGTACTCTCTGGGAAACATACTGGTGGGAGGTGCCGTGGGCGCCATAACGGCGAATGCGGTACTTTTCGGCGACTGATCGTTTCAGAGCGTAAGTGTATGCCTTTTCAGGTAGGTGATTAAAGAATGCCGTGTCAAATACGGCTACATGCGGAACCTTCGGCAATATGCGCTTGGCGGCATCAATGCCCTTTAAGTGTGCCGGGTTATGCAGCGGACCCAGGGGGCATAGTTCTTCGATCAAACCGTAAACGTCTTTGTCGATTACTGCTGGTCCAGAAAAATAGGGACCGCCTTGTACAATCCGGTGTCCTACTCCCACTACGTGAGATTCTTGCAGAGACGGACCGATCTTTTCGAATAGTTCTTCGACTATTGCCATCCCCTCGAGGTGGTCGCGCACTGAGCGTACCATCTTCTCTTCCACGTCATGATAGACGTGCTTGATCCGGCTCCTGTCTTCGCCGATTTGCTCAACGATTCCTCGAGCTATCTCTTCACCGGTTTCTGGATTCATCAGCTTGTATTTAATGGATGAAGATCCAGAATTGATTACTAGAATAGTATCGTTTTCCACGCCCTTTTCCTCCTTTGGGGGACTTATCCCTGTGCCTGAACTGCAGTAATAATAATGGTGTTAACTATATCTTCTATCAAAGCCCCGCGGGATAGGTCGTTGACAGGTTTATTTAATCCCTGCAGGATTGGCCCTACGGCTATGGCTCCTGCGGTGCGTTGCACCGCTTTATATACGCAGTTTCCAACATCAAGGTGGTTAAAAACAAATACGTTAGCCTGTCCCGCCACCGGCGAAGCCGGGCATTTCTTTTCCGCCACGGTTTTATCGATAGCCGCATCGAATTGCAAGGGGCCATCTACTGCTAATTCGGGGTGAGCATCTTTGACTATCTCGGTTGCCGCTAATACTTTTTCCACGGTTTCCCCTCTGCCAGAATCTCCGGTGGAATAAGAGACTAGGGCAACTTTGGGATCGATGCCGAATTGGGAGGCAGTGCTGGCGCTGCTGGCAGCAATATCGGCAAGCTGATCCGGGTTTGGGGCAATCGAAACTGCGCAATCGGCGTAGAGATGGGCGTGATTGGAAAACAGCATTAGGAAAGCCCCGGACACGGTCGAAACCTCTGGCTTGGTTTTTATTATTTGGAGGGCGGGGCGAATGGTGTTAGCGGTGGTGTGACAAGCTCCTGAAACCATGCCGTCGGCGTCGCCACTTTCGATCATCATGGTGCCAAAATAGGCGGAATCTTGTAATAGTTGCCGGGCTTTTTCTACGGTGACGCCTTTATGGGCTCGCAGCTCGGCAAGCCGGGAAGCGTATTTGTCTAGTCGTTCCTCGTCGCGTAACGAGACTACTTGGGACCCGGCTAAATCGAGGTTTAGTTTCTGCGCCCTGGAGGCGATCTCCGCCTCTTCACCCAGCAGGATAATTTTCGCTGCCGAAAGCTTTAGAATTTGCGCGGCGGCCTGCAGGACGCGGTCGTCTTCAGATTCAGGTAACACGATAGTGCGCGGGGCAGCTTTCGCACGCTCGGTCAGCATACCCTGGAAGGTGAGGGGAGGGATCGCGGGACGTGGCGCATTTTTTAAAGTAGGTGCTAACTTGGCTAGATCTTCCGCGCTTACCTCGCTACCGCTGACGGCAACTACCGGCGCGTGTTCGAGGGAAACCGAAGGGGTAAAGCCAGCGTTGAGTAAAATAGTGGCTAGGGGAGTTCCCCCTGCTTGGGAAGCGTTAAACGCCATTATGTGTCCGGTATTAACTGCTGCTTCCTCATCCATTCCAGAAGCATCAATTAATAAAACCATGGGGGCGAGTAGGTGAGAAGCGGCGCGAGCATGTACGGAGGCGATATCTATCCCGTTGAAAGCCGTGGTAAAGGAACCATCGTAGAGGGCGGGGATGGAAACCGGGAAAGCGTCAATTAGTTTTTGGGCAGCTGGTTTGGATTTCAAAACCCAATCATGGGGTTGAGGCAATCCGTTCTGAAATATCGGTTGAACCTGCAAGTTCCCCAGCAGCTGCGTTAAGGCCGCAGTAATGGTTTTAGTGTTGATATTTGCCTGCAGGGGCGCCAGATAGTAGGAGTTCGCCATTGCCGTTTGTTTCCTTCCGATTCTTTGAAAACTGTCCACCCCTAGACTACCAGGTAAATTAATGCTCAAATAAAAGTAATACTAAAGTATTTGGTCGTTGCTGAGGAAAAATATATTTAGCTTGAAGGCACCTAGGGAAATAATTTCCCGCTATGCTGGAATACGTGAATGAATCAAGTCCTGACTGGGTACGTCCCGTCCTCGTATTCGATATGGGTGCGCAAACCGCACAGTTGATTGCGCGGCGGGTGCGGGAAGCCCATGTATATTCCGAAATTGTTTCTCCTAAGCTCTCTGCGGAGCAGATTCTGGCGCGCAAACCACTGGCTTTAATCGTTTCCGGAGGGCCGCATTCGGTTTATGAAGACGGCTCTCCCCACATTGATCCGCAACTTTTAAACAGCGGAGTTCCGATTTTGGGAATTTGCTATGGCTTCCAGATGCTCACCCAGATGTTGGGGGGTGAAGTTGCCAGCGCCGGACGTCATGAATATGGCAAAGCTGAAGCTACGGTCGCTGCCGACTGTCCCCTATTCGCGGATACCCCGGCTGAACAGGTGGTATGGATGTCTCACAATGATGAGGCGAAAGCACTGCCGGCAGGGGCAAAAGTGGTGGCCAGTTCGCCTGGTGCCCAAATAGCAGCCTTCGAAATTGAGGGCAGACCCATTTGGGGAGTGCAATGGCATCCCGAGGTGCGCCACAGTGAATACGGTAGTCAATTGATCAAGAATTTCCTGTTCAATGCTGCCGGGCTGGAGCCTAACTGGGATCCACAGTCTATTAAGGAACACGAAATCCGCCAGATTCGAGAAAGAGTAGGCAATGCCCGGGTGATCTGCGGGCTGTCTGGCGGAGTTGACTCTTCAGTCGCCGCCGCCCTGGTACATCGAGCCGTGGGTGATCAACTTACCTGTATCTTCGTAGACCACGGTCTGCTACGGGAAGGAGAACGAGAACAAGTCGAGCGTGACTACGCGGCTTCCAGTGGCGTAAAGATCGTCACGGTAGATGAATCCGAACGTTTCCTGAACGCCCTCGCTGGAGTAAAAGAACCGGAACAAAAACGCAAGATTATCGGGCGAGAGTTTATCCGCGCCTTTGAGGACGCCCAGCGCGCCCTCGTGAAAGAAGCCGGCGAAGCCGGAGAAGAAATAAAGTTCTTGGTGCAAGGAACTCTATATCCCGACGTTGTGGAATCAGGTGGGGGAGAAGGATCCGCCAATATCAAGTCTCACCACAATGTGGGAGGATTACCAGAAGATCTCTCCTTCGAATTGATCGAACCTTTGCGTACTCTCTTTAAGGACGAGGTACGCGCGCTAGGGATAGAGCTAGGCTTGCCAGAAAATCTGGTGTGGCGCCAGCCGTTCCCGGGTCCCGGTCTGGGGGTGCGGATCCTAGGGGAGCTCACTAAAGAAAACCTAGATATTTTGCGGGCTGCTGACCGGATAGTCCGGGAGGAGCTAACCGCTGCGGGGCTAGATCGCCAGATTTGGCAATGTCCGGTGGTGCTGCTGGCAGATGTACGTAGCGTCGGGGTGCAAGGAGATGCCCGCACCTATGGGCATCCGATTGTGATTCGCCCGGTAGTGACCGAGGACGCAATGACTGCCGATTGGTTCCGCTTGCCCTACGACGTGCTGGAGCGGATTTCTAACCGCATTACCGGGGATGTTCCCGAGATCAACCGGGTGGTGCTAGATTGCACCTCCAAGCCCCCGGGGACCATCGAATGGGAATAACCGAAATCGGCTATTACACACCCTGCCCCCAGCGATTAAATAGCCGCTGAGGGCAGGTATCCGTTGACTCTGGCCAGTTTTTGGTCTATTTAGTGCTCAAGGGAAGGTTTTTCCTGCCGTTTTTGCTCAACCCTTCTTTAGATTTTTACGATGCTAGAATTTGCGTATTGCAACAATTTGAAAGGAAGTCCATTGAGTAACTCACCCCATTTCCAACCTGATGAAGAAGCTCAGCAACCAGACGGATACGAAACTAGATTGGCTCCTAACGGTAGCTCTAGTTCCGAAAACAGTTCATTTTCTCCTGAAGCCGGCTCCTCACAGCCATCAGCTCCCGCTAACGGGGTAAATCCCCCGCTTCCTCCCGCTCCGCCAGGTGGGATGAATCCCCCATATCCGTCAGGGGGATATCCGCAACCGGTGCCTCCCGCTGGCTATCCGCCTTATCCGCCGCAAGGGATGGTCGGAATGCCGCAGACGCTCCCTCCGTCAGCTGAGGTACCCCAGGGAGAAATGGTGGGGTATTCCCCAGCAGGATATCCATCCGCTAATCCGGCACCGATGCAGTCACCTTATGCTGCTAATCTTCCCGGTTATCCGCAACCCCAAAAAGCACCCAACGATTTTGTGCTCGCCTTAAAAGCTATTTGGCCTACTTTTGTAGCCATGCACAAATCGGAGGGGCAACTTCGGGTAAAAGCCAACTCCCAGTTGAAACACTGGTGGTGGGTAATGATGCTGCTGTTTTCCCTATTAGCGGGGCTCAGCGCCTCAGTCCTGGTAGCACGCAGCGCCGATATCTTCTCGGGGGGAATATTCGGTGGCTCGAGGTATGGTGCCTATAGCATTTTATATTTCGGGTATTGGTTCCTTTGCTTCTTCGTCTTCACCCTGGTAGCCTTCGCGGCAGTTATTCTGAGGGCGGCATTAGCATTAGCTGCTGCTCGCACCAAGCAAAGTACCATCACCTTTACTCAAGTCGCTTCCATAGTTGCGACTGGGCTGGTCATGCCTTCCTTTGCGTTAGCGTTAGTATTCTTGATTTCTCTGCTCCCGATTCCGGTGTTACCACTATTATTGATAGCGATTCTCCAATTACTGCTATCGGCCTCCCTACTGATTATGGAGCTCCTAATCTTTGGAGGCTTAAAAGAACTGTATCCGCAAGATAAAAGCCCGGAGATGCGGCATACCGTTTTCTATATCATCTGGACGCTTTGCGTTTCCCTAGTAATTGGGGTGCTCGCGGTTCCGACCGGGGCTTATGCCGTCACCTACAGCGCAAAAGCTGCGGTAGAAGATACGCTGCAACAGCAGGTAGATCAGCTGGAAGATCTCAAGGGACTGTTCAATCAGTAGTGCCTATCAGGTGCGTCCTTGGACGGCACTAGCGGATAAGGATTATTGAATCGGGGTTTCCTCCAGAACCAAACTGGAGGAAACCCCGATTTTTCACTATAAGCTACTCTTAGCCCGAGATTAGTCTCCCCAGCTCTGGCATTACCTCAGCTACTTAGTTCGGAGCGGAGAATGCCGCTGATTCCGTGGTACTCCGCCTTTTTTCCGGGGTATGACAGACCTACTGCCCCCTATAGCGAAGAGTAAGAATCGTGATAGTCGCTGATTTCAAACCCTTTAATTGACATTTCAGCTATTAAGTCGGAACCACCTGAGCCCAGTATCGGATCAGTTCCGTAAATATTAATCCTGCCGGGACCAACAATTTTCACCACTCCGTTTTCTAGAGCCGGCCCAATTGCAGCTAGATAGGGATGCTTGGGGTCTGCTGGATCAAAAATCGCCAGGTTGAAGCCAGTTCCTTCGAATACGTCGACTACCAGCAGGGCATCTAAATAACCGTCTGCGTTTACATCCCCGTATCCCACTGCATAGGATTTATTCGGATCGGGTGGGAAACTTGCCTGGTCAAATAGCTTACCAACATTTTTATCTGCTAGCGTGATCGCGTCCATATGCGACTCCGGGTTCATGGGCGCGGGAGTAAACTGTTCAACCGAGGTTCCATTTTTCATGGTTGCCCAACATTCACTGGTGGCAGCCGGCATCTTCCGGGCAACAGGAGTTCCATCAGCATGCTGCCAAAAATTAGCTTCGGCGCATTCCGGGGAGTTTTCGAA
Organism: Varibaculum cambriense; assembly: GCF_032557235.1. GTDB lineage: Bacteria > Actinomycetota > Actinomycetes > Actinomycetales > Actinomycetaceae > Varibaculum > Varibaculum cambriense_C. The sequence goes on along the minus strand of NZ_JAWGMB010000004.1, from coordinate 118,892 downwards.
GGGCTGGAAAGCGTTGGCGAAGTCAATATTTTTAATGGCATCTTTTGCCACCTCAGGTTCACTCGGCTGGGTATCGGCTTGGCCTAGTTCTTCCTCAGGAGAATCTTGTGCCTGCGAGCTGCCGGTAAGTGCCATTACCTCGAGTTCATTGGAAACGCCCTCTGCTAAGGGATCCGGGGCTTGGGGCTTTGCGCTCTGGGTATTAGCGTCAGAATCCGGGCTGGCTTGTCCCGAGGAATCCCGAGCCACCCTGGTGGTGTAAACGGCTTTCCCACTGCAGGTTACCGAGGCAGGTTTTTCCAGGTTCTGTACCCACAGCAGTTTCGTGGTTTGGGGACTGTAGGCCACGATTTGCCGGGCGTTACTAGCGGTGGGGCTGGCTCCGACTACCAGGCGTTTATCGCTGTAGATTTGTTCTTTAAAGTGGTATTTTTTATTCCGGATGCTGGGGAGGGTGGGGGTACTGGCCAGCCGGTGGGTAGGTATTACCCTGCGCATAAAACTGATAAGGGGTGCCTGGGGGAGGGGAAGGGAAGCTGCCCGAGGGCGTGCGCGAGGCTGAACCGAATCCAGCTTCATTAGGGGTAAACGTTGGCATGTTTCTACTCTAACAATCAAGACTCCTGTTCAGCAGTAAAAATAGAATAACAAAGGCGGCGTGAACAGCCTTGTCGCAAAACGCCTTCACTCCCACCCCTTTCGATCTTCCGGCCTTCAATCCGCTGAACTAAGAAGTGAGCACCTACTGGTAGCCGAAATATTTACCCAGGTTGTTTCCACGCTGGTAGCGATATTCTCCGGGAAGTGCTGCGACCTGGTTTCAGCCTGGCTAGCATGGAAGAGGACAATCTGAAAGGCTAATGAAAGGAAAAAACTCATGGCAGTTCATGACAATGGACCAGAGCCCTATAGCTTCGATTTGGAAACCGAAACTAAGGAAAACACCAACTACCGTACCACCGCCTGGACTGGGAAATACCTGCAGGTAACCCTAATGTCTATACCGGTAGGTGAATCTATTGGCCTGGAAGTACACCCTGATAATGACCAATTCCTGCGCCTGGATGCGGGTAAAGGCAAAGTGGTAATGGGGGACGCCGAAGATAACCTCACCTTCGAGCAAGAGGTCGGCGACGGCTGGGCAGTAATGGTACCGGCCGGCAAATGGCACGACATTATTAACATCGGTGATGAACCGATGAAGGTTTATGCAGTTTATTCGCCTTCCCACCACGCGAAGGGAATCGTACAAGAGACTTTCGCGCAGGCGGAAAAGGATGAGGAATCCGGTAAAGACGTTCCTCCCGAATGGACCGCACAGCTAGGTAAATAGCTTATTTATCTGATAGGTGACTCCAGTAGGTAGCCCACTTTGGCTACTTATCGAGTGAGCGCCTACAAGTAAAAAAGCTAGTGGCGCCGCCCCGATTTCGGGGCGGCGCCACTAGCTTTTTTACTCACAGATATTAGGTTTTAACCCAGATTTTTCAGATACATACTCTAGGACTGCAGTCGATCCAGCGCGGCATCTAGACGGGTTAGTTTCGCGGTCATTTCACCGCTGCGGCCAGGACGAATATCTGCTTTTAGCACTAAGGAGACCCGCGGAGCATATTGGGATACCGCTTCACAGGCGTCCTTGACTACCTGCATACATTCATCCCATTCGCCTTCAATAGTGGTGAACATGGAATCCGTACGGTTAGGCAGTCCCGAATCCCGAATAACTTTTACCGCGGCAGCAACGGCGTCATGAACTCCGCCCTCAGCATCGGCGGTAGAAGGAGTAATAGAAAATGCAACTAACATATTTTTACTTTAGTACCTAGAGCCTCGAAACGGACTGGCAGATCGAAGTCCACAACCCGATAGCCTGATTCGCGTGTATTTGAAAGCTATCCCGCAAACCTGAAGTTCTTCCTCGGCATTAAGAGAATCAATAAAAGGTGAGACGAATTGCTTGCTGGTTTCTAGTAGCTGATTAGTACGCTAGGCGCTGCCCCTGGTAGGCTAAAAGGGTAGTTGGTTCCTGTGGACTTGTTCTAATAAGTCCCGGGCAAGCAACTAACAGGCTTCCCGGGCAGCAGGTTTTACCAGAGGTCAGGGGAATGCGGTTGGGTAGTGGGTGAGAATTCAGACGACTTCCCAATGCCGCGCGCAAAATTTCATACCGGGCAGCTATTTCATATAAGGGAAGACTTTGAATAAGCGGATTTTCGTAAGGAAAAAGAACGATACTACCCATTTCAATGTCTATGACATTTTTGGTCTTGACGCGGCTGCACTGGAAAAAGCCAAGTACACCGTATTTGCTGAGATCAACCAGGATCTGGTGCTTGACGAGATTGATATCGATGACTACTACGTCCTCGAATATCTACCGGGACAATTCGACCAGCGCGCCGATGCCGCGGAAAAATGCCTACAGCTGCAAGGATATGAAGCTACCGTCAAATGCGGATACGGGCATACCGGCAAGGTTGAATTCAACCCCATCGAGATGCGACTTAAAGATATGTCGATACTGGAAAACGAAACCTACGTTCCTAACCGGCAATTACCTCCCAGCATTGAAATCACCGAAGATTACTATGAAAATGCCGCCTTGGCGATGACCAAAGCAGACTTGCTATTTATCAAAGGCTATTTCGACAGTATCGGGCGTCTACCTACCGAAACTGAGATTAAAGTAATCGATACCTACTGGTCAGACCACTGTCGCCACACCACTTTTGAAACTGAACTAACCGATGCCGCCTTTAGCGGTCCTTACGCGGATCGCCTGCAGGAAGAATGGGATCGCTACCTGCAAGAACGCAATAGCGAAAAACCGATTACCCTGATGGATTTGGCCACCCTGGCTGCCAAACGAGAAAAGGTGAAGAACCAGGAAGTCTCCAACGAGATTAACGCCTGCTCGGTATATGTAACTGTGGGCGGCGAGCGTTATATCCTGCAGTTCAAGAACGAAACCCACAATCACCCCACCGAGATAGAACCTTTCGGTGGGGCTTCAACTTGTATTGGGGGTGCTATACGTGACCCGCTATCGGGACGTACCTTCGTTTACCAGGCAATGCGTATTTCCGGCAGCGCTGATCCCCGGCTATCAGACCCCATCGAAGGCAAACTATCCAGTAAAGAAATCACCCAACGAGCAGCCGCTGGATATTCCTCTTACGGGAACCAGATCGGACTTGCTACTAACTATGTTAAGGAAATCTATCACCCTGGTTATCGTGCAAAACGCCTCGAACTTGGCTTTGTAGTAGGAGCAGCTCCCGCAGAGAACATTATTCGCGAAGAACCTGCCCCCGGGGATCTCATCCTCTTGATCGGAGGACGGACCGGACGTGACGGGATTGGGGGAGCTACCGGATCTTCCAAAACCCACACTCGGGACTCCTCCCAAACCTGTGGGGCAGAGGTACAAAAAGGTAACCCGATTATTGAACGCAAGATTCAGCGGCTTTTCCGTCGCGGCGAGGTCGCCAAGCGGATTAAGAAATGCAATGACTTTGGAGCGGGAGGAGTCTCCGTCGCTATCGGAGAGCTGGCTCCCGGCTTGGAAATAGAACTCGACCGGGTACCGGTCAAATACCAGGGGCTAAATGGTACCGAACTGGCTATTTCGGAATCTCAAGAACGAATGGCAGTGTGCATAGACCCCGCAGACCTGCAGTTTTTCTATGATGCTTGCGAAAGTGAAGACGTAGAAGTAACTCATGTGGCCACGGTGACGGCTGAGCGGCGCCTGGTGATGCACTACCTGGGAGAAACTATTGTGGATATTTCCCGGGATTTCCTCGATACCAATGGGGTGCGTTCTCAAGCTAAGTTTAAAGCCGTCTCTAGCGGGGAAATTTCTACCCGGCGCAGCATTTCCGGGGCGAACCTGCAGGAAAAACTGGAAAATAACCTGGCAGATTTAAATATTTGTTCCCAGCGCGGACTCAACGAAATCTTCGATTCCTCTATTGGCGCCACCACTTTAACCTTGCCCTATGGCGGTAAATTCCAGCGCACTCCTTCGCAGGTGAGTGCGCAGCTGGTGTCAATGGAGAACGAACAATCCGAGGTAGCCTCGGTAGCGGCCTACGGTTTTGAACCTTCGCTAGCTGAGCTCAGCCCCTACCACAGTGCAATTGTTTCAGTAGTGCAATCAATGTCGCGTCTAGCCGCATCCGGGGTAGATTACCGCGACCTGTATTTCAGTTTCCAAGAATATTTCCCGCGTCTTGGGCAGGAACCTGAGAAGTGGGGAACAGTGGTGGAATCGCTGCTAGGAGCCAACCGGGTTCTGCGGCACTTCCATCTCGCCTCCATCGGCGGTAAAGATTCTATGTCCGGCACTTTCGAAGATATGAATGTGCCACCTACTTTGGTTAGTTTCGCGATCGGTATGCAGGAAGCGGATAAACTGCGCACCCCGGAATTCAAAGCTCGTAATCACCGTCTCTACCTGTTACCTGTGCAAACAGATGAATTGGGGGCAATAGATCTGGAGTCTTTCCAAGCTGCCCTCGATAAGTTGCAAACGATCAATCCCCTCTCGGCATACGCCCTCGGGTATGGAGGGATCGCAGAGGCATTGCCAAAAATGGCTTTCGGAAACCGGATCGGGTTCAGCATCAATACTGAAGAAGACCTATTTGCTTCCCGCTATGGCAGTTTCCTGCTCGAAACCGATCAGCATTTGGACTTACCGTTGTTGGGATACACCGGTAGCTGGTCAGATAGCGCCATTAACGGGCAACGTTTAGACCTGGCAGCTTTACAACAAGCTTGGGAACAACCTCTGGCAGATATTTTCCCGACCGCCGGCAGCCAGCTTCCTAACGATATTTCTAGATCCAGTGAAACCTGCCTGACTAAACCGCGTCATGCGCCCTATCGAAAACAAAATCCGCAAGTATTTATTCCGATTTTCCCCGGCACTAACTGCGAATACGATATGACGCGGGCTTTTACTCGCGAAGGGGCACAGGTAGTAACCGAGGTTTATCGAGATGCCGCCTCCTATGCCCGACAAATCGAGCAAGCCGATATTTTGGCACTGCCTGGGGGCTTCTCCGTGGGCGACGAACCCGATGGATCGGCAAAGTTTATTGTTTCGGTGCTGCGCCAAAAACAGGTTAAGGAAGCCGTCCACTCCCTACTGCGCAAAGGTGGGCTAATCCTGGGGATCTGTAATGGTTTCCAGGCATTGATCAAATCCGGGTTGCTTCCCTATGGGCAGATCCGCGATCTGGATCCGGATTCGCCTACCCTGGCAGCAAATGACAGCGGACACCACGTCGCCAAAATCGTCCATACCGCCGTGTCTTCGGTGGCCTCCCCCTGGCTCAGCTCCTTTGATGTGGGAGAAGTCCACCACCTGCCGATTTCTCATGGCGAAGGGCGGGTAGTTATGAGCCCCGAGCAGTACCGCGAATATTCGGCCTCGGGTCAGATCGCTACCAAATATTTAGGGGAGAACCCCAATGGATCTTCCTTCGGAATCGAAGGGCTGTTGGCTCATCACGGGCAAATCCTGGGAAAGATGGGTCATTCAGAAAGGAGCGGTAGCGGTTTATACCTCAACTACTGTCCTGAAATAGAACAAAACCTATTTAGAAACGGGGTTAATTATTTCCGATGGATGTAGCAATCATTTTTGGTTCCGCCTCCGATAAAGAAAAAATGGCGGGCGCAGCCAAATGCTTAGACGAGTTCGGATTGGAATATCAGGCTTATATCGCTTCGGCCCATCGGGTACCGGAACTTTTAGAGAAAATCCTAAAAGACGCCGTGGACTCGGGGGCGAAAGCCATCATCGCCGGGGCAGGCCTGGCGGCGCACCTGCCCGGAGTTATTGCCTCTAAAGTGACTATCCCGGTAATCGGGGTACCACTAGATGCGGCCTTAGGCGGTCAAGACGCCCTCTACTCAATCGTGCAAATGCCAAAAGGAATCCCGGTTTCTACGGTGGGAATCAACAATTCCTATAATGCCGCCATGACCGCGGTGCAGATTATTGGCACCAGTAATGAAAAGGTAGCCGCGCAACTCAAAGAGTATCGCGCAAATATGAAGCAGAAGTTCACCGCCGACCCGGTTAGTTTTTAAGAGAAAATTTTTAGATAAAAGAAGGCAAATCATGGAGAAAAAAGAATTCCTGTACGAGGGTAAAGCCAAGAAAATCTACGCCACCGATGATCCCGATAAGGTAGTTGTTTATTACAAGGATGATGCCACTGCCGGTAACGGCGAAAAGAAAGGCACCATTGCGGATAAAGGCATTATCAACAATGAGCTCACCAGCTACCTATTTGAAATGCTGGCCTCGCAGGGAGTAAAAACCCACTTCATTGAGAAACTGAATGATCGCGAGCAGCTGTGCTGGAAGTTAGATATCGTGCCGCTAGAGGTCATCACTCGCAATATTATTGCCGGTTCTATGGCTAAACGCCTGGGGCTAGAAGAAGGCACCATGCCGAAGAAAATGATTCAAGAGTTCTCCTATAAGGATGACGACTTGGGCGATCCTCTGATCAACTCCGATCACGCGGTGGCCATTGGGGCGGCCACGGAAGAAGAAGTCGCGGAAATCCTGGAGGTAACCGCCAAGATTAACCAAATCCTGTCTGATGCTTTCAAGAAAGAAGGCATCCTCCTGGTGGACTTCAAGATTGAGTTCGGTCGCGACAAGGACGGCAACCTGATGCTAGCCGACGAAATCACCCCCGATACTTGCCGCCTGTGGGATGCGGAAACCAAGAAGAAACTGGATAAGGATCGTTTCCGCCGGGATATGGGCGGGATCGAAGAAGCCTATAAAGAAATCCTGCACCGTATTACCAAGAAATAGATTTTAGAGCAGATCCCTGGGGGTGGAGGCAATACTTCCACCCCCAGGAGACAGACCGCTACTAAGGGCAAGGGAAAAGACAGAATATGGTCAGCTATAAAGATGCCGGTGTTGATAAAGAAGCAGGATACGAGCATGTGCGCCGGTTAAAGCAAATGGTTGCCTCTACCCAAAATAAACAGGTATTGGGTTCCCTGGGATCATTTGCTGCCCTCTATGAACTCGGTAAATTCCAGGAGCCAGTCCTAGTTTCTGGTACCGATGGCGTGGGCACGAAACTGAAAATTGCCTTCGCCCTCGAAAAATACGACACCGTAGGCATCGATCTGGTGGCCATGTGCGTAAACGATGTACTCTGTCATGGAGCCAGGCCACTGTTTTTCCTGGATTATCTGGCTTGTTCCGAGCTGGATGCCGAAGTTTCTTCTCAACTCGTGTCCGGAGTGGTCACCGGGTGTAAGCAGGCGGGTGCGGCGCTAATCGGGGGCGAAACTGCGGAGATGCCCGGATTTTATCAAAGCGGCGAATACGATATGGCCGGGTTTGCCGTGGGAGTGGTAGAGAAGGCCGATATTATCGATGGCTCGGCGATTAAAGAGGACGATGTGGTGGTAGCTCTTCCTTCCTCTGGGCTACATTCCAACGGATTCTCGCTGGTAAGGGCGCTCTTTAAGGATTCTTTCCCGGCGGAGTTGCTGACTCCGACTAAAATCTATGTTCCCGAAATTCTCTCGTTGCTGGAGCAAAAAATTGAGATCCACGGGCTGGCGAATATTACCGGGGGTGGGCTCGAGGAAAACGTCCCGCGGATTATTCCTGAGGGTCTGTGCGCGCGGATTGAAAAAGAAAAGGTTCGTATTCCTGCCATCTTTAAACGTGAAGAATTCGCGGCGGTACCCGAAAGTGAAATGTGGGGAACCTTCAATATGGGAGTGGGCTTCACTCTGGTGATTCCCCCCGAAGAATTACCGAAAGTAACCGCGTCGCTGCCCGAGGCCTATCAAATCGGGCAAATCCAGTCGCAAACACAGCTTCCCGATGCGCAGGGCAGTAAAATATGCCTGCGATAAGTGTCTTTTGCTCTGGGGCAGGTACAAATCTACAAGCACTCATTGACGCTGGATGCGATATTCGCCAGGTGATTTGTAACCACGAATGCCCAGCGGCGGATCGGGCGCGCGATGCCGGTATTCCTACCTTGATTACCGAACCGATTGCGGTGTCAGACGTTGATCCTCAAAGCGAATTGATAGTGTTAGCCGGATACTTAAAAATCCTTTCTCCGCAGTGTGTAGCGGCGTTTGAAGAGCGCATTATTAATACCCATCCCGCGTTGTTACCCAAATTTGGTGGAAAAGGAATGTACGGGATGCACGTGCATGAAGCAGTTTTGGCTGCAAAGGAAAAAGAATCTGGCTGCAGCGTACACCTGGTAACTAACCAAGTTGACGCGGGGAAGATTTTAGCGCAACGAAAAGTTCCGGTACTTCCGGACGATACCCCTAAATCCCTGCAGGAGCGAGTGATTATCCAAGAACACCATTTGTTAGTGGAAATAGTGAAAAACTGGGATAAATACTGCCCGAAAGAAAAGAGAAAATACTGATGGCGAAGATTTTGATAGTAGGCAACGGGGGACGAGAAAACGCTATTAAGCGCGCCCTGGGAGCCCACGAAATTGCCCAAACCACGTCCTCTAATATGCAAGAAATCTTGCGGACAGCCCAGGAGTTCGCCGCGGATCTAACTATTGTGGGCAGCGAAGACCTGCTAGTTGCCGGGATTGGAGATCTGTTTAGCCAGGCCGGAATGAAGCTATTTGGGCCTGGCAAGGCAGCTGCCCGACTAGAAGGCTCGAAAGCCTATGCCAAAGACTTTATGAAAAAATACGGCGTAAAAACCGCCAGCTACCAAACTTTCAGCGACTACGAGACCGCGATTGCGGGACTGGTGGATTTTAACCTCCCGGTAGTGGTGAAAGCTTCAGGACTTGCAGCCGGAAAAGGGGTAATCATCTGTGAAACCGCAGATGAAGCTCGCGATGCGATTGCGGAAATCATGGTTGAGGGACGATTTGGCAAAGCCGGAGAACAGGTTATCTTAGAGGAATACCTGGTTGGCAAAGAAGCCTCTATTCTCACTCTCGCTAATGAAAAAGGTATCTTTCCGCTAGTTTCTGCCAAGGATCATAAAAAGATTGGCGAAGGAGAAACTGGTCCCAATACCGGTGGAATGGGAACTTTTGCCCCCAATCCGTTTTACACCGATGAGAGGCAGGCTCAGTTTGAACGTGACATTTTGGCTCCTACTTTGAAAGGTATCCAGGCAGAGGGGCTAAAATTTGCGGGCTGTATATTCTTTGGTTTAATGCTCACTGATAATGGCACTTACCTTTTGGAATACAATATGCGGTTTGGCGACCCAGAAACCCAAGTAGTATTGCCGCTCCTCGATAGCGATTTATATTCACTCTTAACTGCCTGTATGCAGCGGACGCTTACCCAGGACGATATTCAAATACGTGATCAAAAAGCTATTTGTCTGGTGTTGGCTTCGGGAGGCTACCCGGGTAGCTATGAAAAAGGCAAAGAGATTACCGGGCTAGAGGGCGTGGATTACCTGGAAGCGGGGGTGCGGCATGAAAACGGGAAAGTCTATACCAATGGGGGGCGAGTGCTGAATCTAGTCGCTCGCGCGGACACTTTAGCAGCCGCCCGCCAGGTGGTTTACGAAAATGCCCAGAAAGTAGATTTTGCGGGTAAAACCTATCGGAAAGATATAGGTAGCGACGCTATTTAATACACCAGTCCTATCGCTTAGGGTTTTTAATTATTTAGGAGGACGAGCTTGCAGGCACAAACGGTAACTAACCTGGGAGAAGAATGCGGGGTTTTCGGAGTGTATGGTTCTCCCGATGCCTCTAGCCTGATCTACTACGGCCTGCATGCGCTGCAGCACCGCGGTCAAGAAGGAGCGGGAATTGCCGTTGCTGACGGTCAAACTATTCGGGTAAAGAAAGCTAAAGGTCTGGTTTCCGAAGTATTTGATGATCCGCAACGGCTGGTTAAGCTCAGTGGCTCGTGCGGTATCGGGCATGTGCGGTATTCTACTTCCGGTAATAACTGGAGCTGTAACTTGCAGCCCTTCGTTTTCCATCTCCATACGGGCAATATTTCCCTAGCTCATAACGGGAACCTGGTTAACTCGCCGGATCTAAAAATAGAACTGGAACGGCAAGGATCAATTTTTAACTCCAACTCGGATTCGGAAGTGCTAATGCACTTGATAATGCGGGAACAAGGGAGTTTATATGAACGGATCTGCGGGGCGTTGCAGCGGCTGCGAGGAGGATTCAGCTACCTGATCATGACCGATGACACCATGTACGGGATAGTGGATCCTCACTGTCTGCGGCCACTGGTGATCGGGAAGACTAAGACCCGCGACGGTTGGGTAATATCCAGTGAAAGCTGTGCCTTGGACTTGATCGGGGCGGAGTTTTATCGGGATCTGCGGGGCGGAGAAATCGCAATTATTAATGAGGACGGACTAAAGATTGAACGCTACTGCCCGCCGGAAGACACCTGCGTAGCCGCCATGGAGTATATTTATTTCGCTCGGCCGGACTCCAATATTTTGGGGAAAAATGTCCATGCGGTGCGTAAACAGTGCGGGATGACTTTAGCGCATGAGCAGCCTGCTCCCGGCGCGGACATTGTTATTGGGGTTCCTAACTCTTCCCTGTCGGCAGCGTCGGGCTATGCAGAAGCTGCCCACCTGCCCTATGAAATGGGGCTAGTGAAGAACCAATACGTGACTCGTACCTTTATTCAACCGAAACAGTCCCTGCGAGAAAAAGGGGTACTGATGAAGCTATCTGCGGTAAAAGGTATCGTGGAAGGCAAATCGGTGGTGATGGTAGATGACTCGATTGTGCGCGGTACAACTTCTAGGCGGATCGTCAGGCTGCTGAAAGATGCCGGCGCTCGCGAGGTACATGTGAGAATCGCTTCTCCCGAGTTTATTTTCCCCAGTTTCTACGGGATTGACGTTTCCAGCTCAGCGGAGCTAATCAGTGCCCATATGAATGTGGAAGAGCTACGAGAGTATTTGGGAGCAGATTCCTTAGGGTACTTGTCGATACCGGGGCTGGTGGACTCCGTAGGGCTGAACCTGCCTGGTAAATACGGAGGCCTCTGTATGGATTCTTTCGCCGGGCACTACCCGGCGGGTCTGGGCAGTTACGAGCAAGAGTATTTAGAAACTAGGACGGAGATTCAAAAGAGTTTCTCTGCCTAGAATTCTATGGGTACTCTGCATAGAGCCCAGCTATATAAGCAATTCCGGCCGTCTTTGCTGGCGCTGCCTACTTGGCGGCACGGATTTTATCACGAGCCCGATAGGCGGGGATAAGCTCGGTGGCAAGCATAGCGGCAACTACTAAGGTGCCTCCAATGACCATTCGCGAGGTTACGTCCTCGCCCCCGAAAAGGACCGCAAAAGCGGCAGCGAACACCGGTTCCATAGTCATTACTACTGCAGCCTTAGTGGGACGTAGGTGTTTCTGCGCCCAGGTCTGCATAATTAAGGCTCCAATGGCTGCGAACACCACTGTGTAAAGCAACACTGTCCACTGCCCCGCGTCCCGAGGTAATTGCAGTCCGAAGGGCAGAGCCGCTAGGAAACAGAAGACTCCAATGGCGATTAATTGGATTGCCGCTAAAGTGATGGGGTCGTCTTCGGCGGCCCAGCGAGCGGTGAGTACGATGTGGAGAGCAAAAAGAGCTGCTCCCGCCAGAGTTAATAGTTCCCCGAACCCAATGGCGAATCCATCAAGACTCAAAACCATTAACCCTGCCGTCGCCACCAGGGCAGCGGCTAGGTTCACTGGCTTAATCTTTTCTTTGAAAAGCAACCACACTAGCAGGGGGGTAATCACTACATACAGTCCGGTAATGAAACCTACCACCGAGGCATCGGCACTCTCTAAACCTTTGGTTTGTAGGACTTGTGCCGCGGAATAGACTGCACCTAAAGCAAGAGCGTGTTGCCAAACTATTTTGCTCGCCTTTTTTAAGCGAGGAAAAAATATCACTGCCGAAAGCGCGCCCGCGATCACGAACCTAACCCCGAGAAAAGATAGGGTGGTCATACTATTCAACAGGTCTTTGATCAGAAAAAAGGTAGAACCCCAAAAAGCGGTGGTAAGTATCAGCGCTAAAACGGCTAGAGACTGCAGATAATAGCGATTGAGTCCCTTCAAATCATCCCCCTTTGCTTTTCATCGTCATTTGATTTTAGGAGGCTTAGCTGACGTAAAGCCATTTACGAGGATGTGTGCTCTAGCACCTTGCGAGAAAAACCAGGGAGAAAGAGGACACAAAAGCTGCCCCTTGCAGGATTAGAAGCATTAGGGGAGGTAACGATGTGCTATTCTTCCTTCAGGAAAACGTTAGGAGCGTGATGGGAACCAGACGGTCGCGGCAACTACCTGAGGTTTCTATTTCCAATTTCACCCCGCTGCGGCGGGTTATTTTTTTATCAAAAACACTCAATTGGAAAGGGCGAAAACATGTCGGAAGATTATGATTTCCCGCGTTTTGGGGTAGGGCAACATCTGATTTCGGTTGGTCAATTTGATCGCGAAAACCTGGGGGAACTCTTTGATCTTGCCGAGTTCTTGCGTCCTGTCGCTCAACGAAAGCAAATCTGTACGGTTCTAGATGGTGCCGTCTTGTGTTCCCTATTTTTCGAGCCTTCGACTCGTACCCGGCTATCCTTTGAATCTGCCTTTTTACGCCTGGGTGGGGAAGTGGAAACTACTACCGGTTTTACTTTCTCTTCTATGGCCAAAGGGGAATCAATCGCGGATACTTCCCGGGTGGTTTCCGGATTCACCGATGTTTTAGTGGTACGTCATCCCGATGCTGGTTCAGTAGCCGAGTTCGCCCGTCATTCGGTGGTGCCAGTGCTCAACGCGGGCGATGGCTCTGGCGAGCACCCCTCTCAAGCCCTCCTGGATGTGTTCACCATGCGCAAAGAACTAGGCAAACGGGGTAAATCTCTAGATGGAAGCACTATTGCGATTATGGGGGATCTGAAATATGGGCGTACCGTACATTCTTTAATGAAATTGATGAGCTTGTATGAGGGCGTATCTTTCCGGTTATTCTCCCCGCCCTCCTTGGAACTTCCGGATGAAATCGCCGAGTATGCGCTTAGCCGGGGAGGTCGGGTAATCGATTGTCAGAACCAGATTGAGGCCTTGGAAGGCGCAGATACGGTTTACGCCACCCGGGTTCAGCGCGAACGGATGACGGAAGAGCTGGCTAAGTCGAAAGAATTGCAAGGGTGTCTGCTAGATAAGGCGATGCTAGAGGAAGCCGGAGCCCACGACATTGTTATCTGCCATCCGCTGCCGCGAGATTCTCGGCCTAATGCTCTTGACCTGTCGACAGATGTGGATGATCTACCGGGGCTGTCAATTTTTAAGCAAACCGATAATGGGGTCCTGGTGCGTATGGCAATGTTCCTGACCACTATGGGAGTCGGGAAAGAATTGGTGCAAGCCAAGACCAAACATAAGATCTGGAAAGTCACCCCCGACGACTAGAAATACCGAGCTTTATGAAACTGACCGGCAGGAGGGTAAATCCCCCTGCCGGTCAGTGCTATATAAAGCGCTTTCGCTACTGGGCAACTCTATTTCTTGAACAGAGTCTTGCGGGCATATACCGGCTCGGAAGTTACCTGTAATCCCAAGTTCCGGAAGATCTGGGTATCAACTGAACCTAAAATCGTGGTGGTATGCACTTCGCAATCTCGCAAATGAGCTAGTTCTTCTAGCGCTTTACGCGCATTCTCATCAGTATCTGCTGAAACCGACAGGGCAATTAAAACCTCATCGGTATGGAGACGGGGGTTACGCGCCCCCAAATGGTCAACTTTCAAGGTTTGGATGGGCTTAATTGAAGAGGGCGCGAGCAGCTGCACCTCCTGGTCAATCCCGGCCAGTAGCTTTAAGGCATTAAGTAGCATTGCTGAGCAACAACCAAGCAGGGGTGAAGTTTTACCGGTAACAATGCGACCATCTCCTAGCTGCATCGCTGCCGCCGGAGCGCCAGTTTCGGCCTCCAAATTCAAAGCCGGCCGGACTACGTAACGGTACTCTTTTGTGATCCCTAGTTTTGCCATTGTCATGGCAATCCGGTGTGACTCGATGGGATCGGCTTGAGTAGCTGCCTCGTTACCCAAAGCGTGATAGTAACGGCGTACCACTTCCTGTTTAGCGGCTTCCTGACAAACTAAATCATCGCTGATACAAAAGCCTGCCATATTGACGCCCATATCGGTAGGTGACTGATAGGGGCACGAGCCGGCCAGTTGCTGCAGCAAGGAGCGCAGCAGGGGGAAAACTTCCACATCTCGGTTATAGTTTACCGCTTGTTTATCGTAGGCCTGCAGGTGGAAAGGATCGATCATATTGACATCATCTAGGTCAGCGGTGGCGGCCTCGTAGGCAAGATTCACCGGATGATCGAGGGGAAGATTCCAAATTGGGAAAGTTTCAAATTTGGCGTAACCAGCTTTTATACCTCGCTGATATTCGTGGTAAATCTGAGAGAGGCAAGTTGCCAGTTTTCCGGAACCCGGCCCGGGAGCAGTCACGACTACCAAATCGCGGCTAGTTTCCACATAGTCGTTATGTCCAAATCCTTCCTCGGAAACAATCAAATTGGTGTTGGAAGGGTAGCCGGGAATCGTATAGTGCTGCGCAACTTTAAGGCCGGAACGCTCCAAACGTTCTTTGAATAACTTGGCGTTGTGGTTATCTTCTGTCATCTGGGTTAAAACAATGTTTTCTACCAGGAAGCCCCGTTCCCGAAATACATCCACCAAGCGCAGGACGTCCTGTTCATAGGGGATACCTAAATCTGCGCGAATTTTTTGACGGTTGAGATCTTTAGCGTTGATAGCAACCACGATTTCCATTTCATCGCGTAACCGCTCCAGCATAGAGATCTTATTATCGGGGGTGAATCCCGGTAGCACCCGAGAGGCGTGGAAGTCGTCGAAAAGTTTGCCCCCCATCTCCAGGTAGAGCTTGCCGCCTATCTGCTGGCGACGTTCATCAATATGCTGCGATTGTGAAGAAATATACCGCTCAGAATCAAAACCAATTCGCATGGAACCCTTTCTGTTTGTCAACTTGACGGGGGTCATGCGCCCTTACCCATAATAGTGGGTGCGACGCCGGTGGTAAACCTGGCAGTAAATAGCCGTTTCCTAAGTGTGTCAGCCGCTAGGGAGAAAATGCTATTCCTAGGTCATGGGGCGCGCTCTGCCTCGACTATCCCATTTGTCTATTAGGATCGAATAGTGAGTGTAAAGCTAAGTCGCCTGGTCGAGCGCCTAGAGGAACTGTATCCTCCCCATTTAGCTGAAGAATGGGATCGGGTGGGATTAATTACCGGGCATCCAGATTCTGACATTGATAAAGTCCTGGTAGCAGTGGATCCAGTGACAACAGTCCTGGAGCAAGCGAAACAGGTCGGGGCGCAGCTGATTGTTACCCACCACCCCCTATATTTACGGGGTACCTCTTTTGTGGCAGCTACCGATCCGAAGGGGAGCCTGATTCACCAGCTAATCGAAAACGGGATTGCGCTGTTTAACGCACACACCAACGCTGATTCCGCAGAAGGCGGGGTAGCAGATTGCCTAGCCGCTGCAGTGGGATTGACTAATACCCGTCCCTTGCTTCCCCTAAGTGAGCACACCGGCACCGGGCGCATCGGAGATTTACCCGCACCCTTGCCGCTTAAAGATTATGCGCAACAGGTGGGGCAGGCTTTACCGGCGTGCCCAGCAGGAATCCTGGTGGGAGGAGATCTTCAGGCGCAGGTACAAACGATCGCGGTTAGCGGCGGCAGTGGCGATTCTTTCTTGGAGGAGGCGCGCAAGGCTGGAGCGGATGTCTATATTTGCGCTGACCTGCGACATCATCCGGCTTCCGAGCATTTAGAGGCGGGCAAACCCTATCTTATTTGTGCCACTCACTGGGCAAGTGAATGGCCGTGGGTACCTGCTTGTGCTCGTCACCTAGAACATAGTTTTTCTGGAGAACTGACGGTGGAGGTCTCAAAGATTTGCACTGATCCCTGGGTCGCACGGATATCGCCGAAATCATCGGAGAAATAGAGGAGAAAGCAATGGAAGCGCCTTGGAAAGACCAACTGACTTTACTAGATTTGCAAGAGCTGGACACTAAGATTGCCAGGTTACGGTTTCGGCTCAAGAAAATGCCCCAATTGGCGCAGCTAGCGGAGCTGAGTGAAAAAGACCGTAAGTTGGACGATAAACACACGCAACTGTCAGCTCATAAAACCGATAAACAGCGGGAAATAACTAACCTGGAAAATGACCTGGCAGGCATCCAAAATCGCCTGCAAACTCAACAGGAACGCTTAGATGCGGGTGCGGGAACCCCTAAAGAGCTGGTTAGCTTGCAAGAAGAAATCCAGCAGATGCACCAGCGAATCGGTGTTTTAGAGGACCAAATGCTCGCGGTGATGGGCGAGCTGGAACAGCTAGAGGATATCGAACAGCAAATCACTCAGCGCAAACAGGAACACGCCCAAGAGATTTCGCGATTAAAACATGAAGTTGGAGCAGAAAACTCGCAAATCACTGCCCAGTTGCAGCAGCTAGAAAGGGAGCGGGAACAAAAGGCTGGTCCCCTAGACCCCCAGCTACTGTCGCTTTACGAGCAGGTACGCGGGCAAACCGGGGGAGTAGGAGCAGTGAAAGTAGTTGACGGAAGACCAGTTGGATATGATCTGTCTTTTTCGGTAGCGGAAATCGCGCACTTGCGGGCAGCGAAACCAGAAGAAGTTATTACCTCCGAGGATGAAGGCTATCTGCTAATTCGCTGCCCGCAATAGTAACTATTTAGTTATACAACTGGGGTGTTAAACGATGCCTTGCTCCATCATGGCGTGAGCCACCTTCAAGAAGCTATTGATATTAGCGCCCATTACATAGTCACCGGCGTGGCCATATTCTTCCGCGGTTTGTGCGCATTCATCGTGAATGTTGTGCATGATCTTGGTGAGTTCTTTTTCCACCTTCTCAAAGTCCCAAGAGGCGCGGGAAGCATTTTGGCTCATTTCTAAGGCCGAAGTGGCAACCCCACCAGCATTTGCGGCTTTACCGGGGGCAAATAGCACCCCGGAATCCTGGAACAAACTGGTGGCGTTAGGGGTGCAAGGCATGTTTGCGCCCTCAGCCACTACCTTTACCCCGCCATCAAGTAAACGCTTTGCGTCCTGCGAAGTAAGTTCGTTTTGGGTAGCGCAGGGGAGGGCAACGGTTCCCCCAACGGCCCAAGGTTTAGATCCGGAATGATAGGTAACCCCCGGTTTACGTTTGGCATACTCAGTTAGCCGCGCCCGTTCTACCTCTTTGACCTGTTTTAGTAGCTGGACATCAATCCCATCTTCGTCTAGAACCCAGCCAGAAGAGTCGGAAACAGTCACGACTTTCGCACCTAGTTGTTTCGCTTTTTCTGCCGCATAGATCGCTACATTTCCGGCGCCGGAAATCATTACTCTCTGGTCTTCCAGATCCAGTCCTCGAGTCTGCAGCATTCTCTGGGCAAATAGCACTGTCCCATAACCGGTGGCTTCCGTCCGTGCTTGGGATCCTCCCCAAGAAAGAGACTTACCGGTTAACACCCCGGTTTCGAAACGGTTGGTTAGTCGCTTATACATACCGAATAGGTAGCCAATTTCACGACCTCCAACCCCGATGTCACCGGCGGGGATATCGGTATATTCCCCAATGTGTCGATAAAGCTCAGTCATAAACTGTTGGCAAAAGCGCATTACTTCGGTGTCGGAGCGTCCATGCGGATCAAAATCTGATCCGCCTTTGCCGCCACCAATGCCCTGACCGGTCAGGGCATTTTTGAAAATTTGTTCAAAGCCTAAGAATTTCAAGATCGAACGGTTCACCGACCGGTGGAAGCGCAGGCCTCCCTTATAGGGGCCGAGCGCGGAGTTGAACTCGATGCGGTACCCCCGATTAACCTGTACTTCGCCATTATCGTCCACCCAGGGAACCCTGAAAAGAATCTGGCGTTCCGGCTCTACCAGTCGATCTAGAAGTTTAGTTTCAACGAACTCGGGATGCTTTTCTACTGCGGGGCCAATGGATTCTAGAATCTCCCGTACTGCCTGGTGAAATTCGGGTTCATTAGGATTACGATCGAGAACTTCATCGTAAACCTTTTCCACAACACTGCCCATCAAGCGCCTCCTTAAACTATTCGGTGAGCTTCGTTGGCTGCTTTAGCTCAACGCCTGCTACTCCTTAAGATTTTCATTCTTAGCCGAAAAGATACCACTGCTATCCACATTTTGACGAAAGCATTAACTTTTTTGCCTTTCTCACAATTGATGGCGGTGAGAATGGGACTTAAGGCATATTTTTTGAATCCATCTGCTGCTCTCTGCTAGCTGAACCTGAGTAATGGGCAATAAAAAACCTTCCGCAAGGCAGGTATCCTAAGGACATGGCTGATCCTGCGTCTTACCGGCCGGCTCCGGCAGATATACCCCCCAGTCCCGGGGTTTATCGTTTTCTGGATAAAAATGGGCGGGTTATCTACGTGGGTAAAGCCGTTAACCTGCGTAACCGCCTGGCTAACTATTTTCAACCCCTCGAGTCGCTACACCCGCGCACCCGAAAAATGGTAACCACTGGAGCAGCTGTAAAATGGGTTACGGTCGGGAACGAGCTAGAGGCATTATCCCTAGAGTATTCCTGGATAAAAGAGTTTGCGCCGCGTTTCAACGTAATGTACCGCGATGACAAATCCTATCCTTATCTGGCAATAAACCTGGGTGAAGAGTATCCCCGAATCCACATTACGCGGGAGCGACGCCGAGCCAACTCGCGTTATTTTGGTCCCTACACCCAGGTGTGGGCGATTCGGGAAACTATGGATTTACTGCGGAAAGTTTTCCCGCTGCGCTCGTGTACCAAGGGAGTTTTTAATCGCTCTCAGGCGCTGGGACGCCCCTGTCTGGAAGGCTATATTGATAAATGCTCTGCCCCCTGTGTAGGCAGGATTTCCACTGAAGAATACCGCAAGTTAGCCGACCAGGTAAGCGCTTTCCTAGATGGCAAAACTGAGCCTTTTACTTTTCGTTTGCGCTACGAAATGGAACAGGCAGCTTCTCGGTTGGATTTCGAACAGGCGGCGAAACTACGCGACCAGCTGCGCGCCCTCGAAAAAGTTAGGGAAAAGAATACGGTAGTGCTGGATGAGGGAGTGGACGCGGACGTTTACGCCTTCGCCAAAGATGATCTAGAGATGATCGTGCAAGTATTCTACGTACGTGCTGGCCGGATCCGCGGCGAGCGCGGATGGGTAGTGGACACCCCGGAAGATAAAGATCTGCCAGAAATGCTAGAGAGTTTCTTAGAACAGACCTACGGGGAATATCGGCAGTTAAATAAGGCGGTAGTCCCCGCTAAAAGTGTAGATGACGTGGAGCATACTACTACCCAGGCAATCCCGGCCGAGATTTTGATGCCGGTATTGCCTGCGAATACAGCCATCTTGAGCGCCTGGCTGAGTGACATTCGCGGGAAAAAAGTCGAAATTAGGGTACCGCAGCGAGGACCGAAACGCTCCCTCATGGAAACTGTGGCGGAAAATGCTGCCCAAGCTTTGCGGTTGCACAAAACTAAACGGGTAGGGGATTTAACGCAACGTTCCGAAGCCCTACGGCAACTACAGGACTATTTAGAGTTAGCGGATGCTCCTTTGAGGATTGAAGGCTACGATATTTCCCATACTCAAGGCACACACCAAGTGGGTTCGATGGTGGTATTTGAAGATGGTGCTCCCTTAAAACGTGCCTATCGTAGCTTTAATATCCAAAGCACCCCTCAGGATTCTGCCGACGATACCAAAGCTATGAACGAAGTCCTCACCCGGCGTTTTGCCAGGCTGCGCCAGGAAGAAGCGGAAGCACAAAAGCAGCTAGTAAGTACCGAAAGCTCCGGGGAACGTAACCTGCGCCGGTTTTCTTATCCCCCGGACTTGATCGTAGTGGATGGGGGAGAACCTCAGGTGAATGCGGCGCAAAAAGCACTGGAAGCAGTAGGTGCTAATGTGAGTGTAATTGGATTAGCTAAGCGTCTAGAAGAAGTGTGGTTACCGGGATCAGAGTTTCCAGTAATCTTGCCTCGCACATCCCCAGCCCTTTATCTTTTGCAATACTTGCGGGATGAGTCCCATCGTTTTGCGATTACTCTACATCGGAAAAAACGCGGTAAAGCTATGCATAAATCGGTGCTTGATAAGGTTCCGGGGTTAGGTCCGGTACGGCAGAAGGCCTTGTTAAAGCACTTTGGTTCCTTAAAGCGGCTGCGGGGCGCCGAAGAGAGTGAAATCGCGCAAGTTGAGGGTATAGGCCAGGTAATGGCACGGCAGATTTTTCAATCTCTTGCCGATAGTCGGTAAGTTAGCGCGCTTCGTTGCATACTTAGAACATGGATGAAGCTCACCAACGACACGTATCCTCCCCGCCAACTGTGCCCGAGGGAGTACCTATTCTTGACGAAACCGCGCCTCCTCGCGAGGCCAATGTTCCCGAGATGATTATTATTACCGGAATGTCGGGGGCGGGGCGTTCGCGAGCAGGACAGGCATTAGAAGACCTGGACTGGTATGTAGTTGATAATCTCCCGCCCGCCATGTTGGTACCCTTCGCAGATATGATGACCCCGGAAGGGGAAGGTATTCACCGCCTGGCGGCGATTGTAGATGTGCGCAGTGGGGAACTGTTTTCTAAACTGCAGCATGCTTTGGATGAACTTTCGCGGCGCAATATCCGTTATCAGCTCGTTTTCTTGGATGCAGACGAGCGAGTTTTAGTGCGTCGCTATGAATCTAATCGGCGTCCCCATCCCTTGCAAGGAGGAGGCCGGATACTTGACGGAATTCGTTCCGAACGGCGGATCCTGGCTCCAATTCGTGCCCGTGCCGATGCCTTAATCGACACCACTAATATGAATGTGCATGACCTGAATCGGCATATGCGAGATGTAGTGGCTGGTGAGGGGGATCGCCCGATGAAACTTACCGTAATGTCTTTTGGGTTTAAAAATGGGATCCCCTTAGACGCTGATTGGGTTTGTGACGTGCGCTTTTTAGCTAATCCCTACTGGGTTAGCGAGCTGCGGCATTTAACCGGCCGGGACAGGCCGGTAGCGAAATATGTGCTGGATCAGCTAGGCGCCGAGGAATTTGTGCAAAACATGGTTAATATGTTGAGCCCGATTTTTGACGGCTATCTAACGGAACTTAAACCCTTCGTTACTATCGCGGTGGGTTGTACCGGAGGACAGCATCGATCAGTCGCATTGGCGGAGAAAATGAGCGAGTTATTCCGGGCGCAGGGTTTGCCGGTACGCACTGTTCATCGAGATCTGGGGCTGGAATGAGGACGTTACTAGATTCAAATGGCTGGATGACCCGTGGGTGGACAGGACCCAATATTGTCGCGCTCGGTGGGGGACATGGCTTGTCTGCAACTTTGCGGGCGCTGCGACATATTACCCGGCAGCTAACTGCGGTGGTCACGGTAGCTGATGACGGAGGCTCTTCGGGGCGTTTACGCAAAGAACTGGGGGTACTGCCTCCCGGGGATCTGCGGATGGCGCTGGCAGCTTTATGTGATGACACTGATTGGGGACTGACCTGGCGAGATGCCATGCAACACCGTTTTAGTTCCGATGGTCCGCTTGATAACCATGCCCTAGGTAATCTCCTGATTGTTACCATGTGGGATCTATTAGGAGACGTAGTCGAAGGTCTTGATTGGGTGGCGAGGTTACTCAACTGCGAAGGTAAAGTGTTACCGATGTGTGCCGAGCCGATGGAGATTGAAGCAGATTTGGTACGCGGGGGAGAAAAACGTACGGTACACGGTCAGGCAAAAGCCGCTAAAGCCCCGGGGAAAGTAGTCGACGTGCGGCTGAGTCCGGCTCATCCGCTAGTATGTCCGCAGACTATCCAGGCGATCCAAGATGCCGAGGGAATCGTTCTCGGGCCGGGATCTTGGTACACCTCAGTGATTCCCCATTTATTGGTTCCGGAATTGGCGGAGGCTTTACAACAGTCATCAGCGGGGAAAGTAATGGTGATGAATCTGCAGCCCCATACGGACGAAACCGAGGATTTAACCGTTTCGGGGCATATTGAGGCTTTTCGCCATTTTGCCCCCGATACCCATATTGACGTGGTAATCGTGGATCCTACTGCTATTGAAGATGATGATGATTTAGAAAGCGCCGCCGAATCTATCGGGGCGAAGCTGATCATGCGTCAGGTAAGAGCAGGTTCGGCCTCGGAACAGCATGACCCTTTGCGTCTGGCAGCAGCGTTGCGTGACGCTTTCGAAGGTTACCTCTCGGAAGTAGGATTTTCCGAGCTCTAGCTAGAATGAAGCCTAGGAAGAAACTCAATATTTTTATATAGGGCGGAAAGGGAAAATCAGATGTCTTTGACCTCAGATATTAAAAATGAACTAGCGGAGAATACCTTAGCTAGGCAGTCTGAGGCTAAGGCGCAAACTGCCAGTATCTTGCGCTTTGCCGGGGGGATCCATCTGATTAACCGTAATATCGTGGTGGAAGCCGATGTCGACAATGTAGCGGTAATGAAGTATTTGGTTGATAGTCTGCAAAATCTTTTTGACGCTTATCCCGATGTGGTGAAAGTAGAGGCCAAGGGGATCCGTGCCGATGATCGCTATGTGGTGCGGGTAGTAGAAAATGCGGGGACTCTAGCCCGTTTGACCGGTTTGCTTGATCGAGCCGGCCGTCCGGTGCGGGGATTATCTCCGCGGCTAGTTTCTGGTGATTTGGGAGTGTCTAAGGCCACCTGGAGCGGCGCTTTTATGGCTCGCGGATCTTTATCTCAGCCAGGGCGTTCGGGCTCCTTAGAAATTACTTGCCCCGGGCCAGAGGCTGCGTTAGCACTGGTGGGGGCGGCGCGCCGTCTCGGTGTGAGCGCAAAGTCTCGCCAGGTTCGCGGTTTAGATAGGGTGGTAGTTCGCGATGGGGAGCAAATCTCAAAACTGTTAACGGCTATCGGGGCGGATAAAGCGCAAGTGGTTTGGGAGAAGAATCGCGAAACTAATCAGGTACGGGGCTCAGTTAATCGCTTAGCGAATTTCGATGATGCTAATTTGCGACGCAGTGCCCGGGCAGCGGTAGCGGCGGCTGCTCGCGTTAGACGAGCCTTCGAGATCTTGGGTGATGACATTCCAGAACACCTGTTACAAGCAGGTCAACTACGATTGCAATACAAGGAAGCTTCTTTGGAGGAACTGGGTCACAAGGCAGATCCTGCGCTAACGAAAGATGCGGTTGCGGGCAGGATCCGGCGTCTGCTAGCGATGGCAGATAAAGTAGCCCATGAGCGGGGGATTCCTTCCACCCAGGAAGCTGTTGACCGGCAGGATAGCCAGTAATTCTGGCTTCCTAGCAGCCGGAAATTCTCTCAGAGTAAAGTCTTGGTAAATAACGACTATTGGCCTAAGCGCAAAGCCGCTATGTTGTGTAAACTAACAACTAAGAGGACGACTCAAGATGGTCGTCCCCAAGATTGGGGTCACTAGTTTCACTAGGTGGCTGCGGATCTTGACCGAATAAATAGACTCCGCTGGTAAACCAGCAGTTCAGGAGGATAATAGTGACTATCCGTGTTGGAATCAACGGCTTTGGCCGTATCGGCCGTAACTTCTTCCGGGCCATTCGGGCTCAGGGTGCCGATATCGAGGTTGTGGCAGTAAATGACCTCACCGACAATAAAACTCTTTCTCACCTGCTAAAATATGATTCGATTCTCGGGCGCCTTGATGCTGAGGTCAGCTACGATGAAAAATCTATTACTGTAGGCGACCACAAAATCGTAACTTTCGAAGAGCGCGATCCTGCTAACCTGCCCTGGGGCGAAGTAGGTGCAGATATCGTTATCGAGTCCACCGGCTTTTTCACTGACGCCACCAAGGCCAAGGCTCACCTGGATGGGGGTGCTAAGAAAGTTATTATTTCCGCTCCCGGCAAGAATGTGGATGCTACCTTCGTAATGGGCGTAAACCATACCGATTATGATCCGGAAAAGCACACCATTATTTCCAATGCTTCCTGCACCACCAACTGCCTAGCTCCGATGGCAAAGGTACTAAACGATAACTTTGGTATTGAACGTGGTTTGATGACTACGATTCACGCCTACACCGGAGATCAGCGTCTGCACGATGCTCCGCACAAGGATCTGCGTCGTGCCCGTGCTGCTGCGCTGAACATTGTGCCTACCACGACTGGTGCTGCCAAGGCAGTTTCTCTGGTCTTGCCGGAACTGAAGGGCAAACTGGACGGCTACGCTCTGCGCGTACCGGTACCTACCGGCTCGGTTACTGACCTCACCTTCACCCCCTCCAAGCCCTGCACTGCCGAAGAAATCAATGCGGCGATGAAGGAAGCTGCTGAGGGCGAGCTCAAGGGAGTTCTTGCATACTCCAATGACGAGCCGCTAGTTTCCACCGATATTGTGACCGATCCGCACACTTCTATCTTCGATTCCGCTCTTACCAAGGTAATCGATGGTCAGGTGAAAGTGGTTTCCTGGTACGACAACGAGTGGGGCTACTCCAACTCCTTGGTCAATCTGACCAAGCTAGTAGGGGAAAAGCTCTAAACTAATGCGACGTGATGCATAAGCTGTGCCCGCCTGCCTGTTACAGGCAGGCGGGCACAGTCTTGTCACAACTTGTCACAAGTTTTACGCCCACCGGGGCAGGAAGGTTAACTAAATAATGGCTCTGAGAGATATTGAGTCCTTAGGAGATTTAACAGGGCGCAAAGTCCTGGTGCGCTCCGACTTTAACGTGCCGTTAAAGGACGGCAAAATCACAGATGACGGCCGAATTCGTGCCGCATTGCCCACCCTTAAAGCTCTAGTGGATGCCAAAGCCAAAGTAGTGGTGATGGCGCACCTCGGTCGGCCTAAAGGACAGGTAAATCC
The DNA here is from genome assembly GCF_032557235.1 of Varibaculum cambriense. Classification (GTDB taxonomy): domain Bacteria; phylum Actinomycetota; class Actinomycetes; order Actinomycetales; family Actinomycetaceae; genus Varibaculum; species Varibaculum cambriense_C. The sequence goes on along the minus strand of NZ_JAWGMB010000004.1, from coordinate 93,933 downwards.
CGAGTTTTCCCTAGCGCCGGTGGCAAAACGGCTCGGAGAACTGCTGGGACAAGAGGTAGTCTTGGCTAAGGATACGGTCGGTGAAGACGCCAAGAAGCAGGCATCTTCTCTAGCAGATGGACAGCTCTTGCTGTTAGAGAACGTCCGTTTCGATGGGCGTGAAAACTCCAAGGATGATGCTGAGCGGGAAGCATTGGCGAAAGAATATGCGCAGCTAGCTGATTTCTTTGTCTCCGATGGTTTCGGAGTAGTACACCGCAAGCAGGCTTCCGTTTACGACATTGCTAAGTTGTTGCCCTCTGCAGCAGGATTCTTGGTAGTTAAGGAAATTGAATCCTTGCGCCGGGCAACCGATAACCCCGAACGTCCCTACGGAGTAATTCTGGGAGGCTCCAAAGTCTCCGACAAATTGGGCGTCATTGAGAACCTATTGGAAAAAGCCGACTTCCTGGCTATTGGGGGCGGCATGGCATACACCTTCTTAGCTGCTAAAGGCTACGAGGTAGGTACTTCCTTGCTGGAAACTGAGCAGATCGAAACCGTGAAAGGCTATATGGAAAAAGCTGAAGAACGCGGGGTAGACCTGTTGCTGCCAGTTGATACTTTAGTCGCACCGGAGTTTTCGGCTGACTCCCCGGCAACCTTGGTCGACTGCGACCAGATGCCCAGTGGTCAGATGGGGCTAGATATTGGTCCCAAGACTGCCGAGATTTTCGGCGAGAAGATCAAAGCCGCCAAAACGGTGGCTTGGAATGGCCCTATGGGGGTATTTGAATTTGCTGCCTTTAGTGAAGGTACTAAGGCGGTAGCCCAAGCTCTGGCTGACTCTGAATGCTTTAGCGTGATTGGTGGGGGAGACTCCGCAGCCGCCGTTCGTACCCTGGGATTTGATGAAAATAAGTTCAGCCATATTTCCACCGGTGGCGGAGCTTCTTTGGAACTATTAGAAGGTAAGACCCTTCCGGGGATTGCCGTATTGGAGGATTAACAACATGACTCGCACCCCATTGCTAGCTGGCAACTGGAAAATGAATATGAACCACCTCGAGGCAACTCGGCTGGTTCAAGAACTGGCATTGGACTTGCAGGATCACAATTTCGACTACCACAATGATGTCGTGGTGATTCCCCCGTTCACTGATATTCGCTCAGTACAAACTGTAGTGGAATCTGACAACCTAAAAATTACCTATGGAGCCCAGGATGTTTCTGTGCATGAATCCGGTGCTTACACTGGGGAAATCGCAGCTTCTATGCTTACCAAGCTGGGATGCTCCTGGGTGGTAGTTGGTCACTCGGAACGACGCGAATACCACAACGAAAGCGATGAACTGGTAGGTCAAAAAGCTGAGGTAGCTTTAGAAGCTGGTATGACCCCCATTATTTGCTGCGGTGAAGGCCTAGATGTACGTAAAGCCGGTCAACATGTAGCCCATGTAGTAAAACAGATCGAAGGCGCCTACAAAGGTATTTCTGCAGATGATGCGGTTAATACCGTAGTTGCTTACGAACCGATCTGGGCGATTGGTACCGGTGAAACCGCCACTCCTGAGGACGCGGAAGAAGTCTGCGGCGCTATCCGGGAAAAACTAGCGGAACTTTATTCGGCAGACGTGGCACAGTCCATCCGAGTTCTCTATGGGGGTTCGGTCAAATCCGCCAACGTAGCTGAAATTATGGCGAAACCGAATGTGGACGGCGCCCTCGTGGGGGGAGCCTCCTTAAAGGCCGAAGAGTTCTCGAAGATTGCTCGATTTGATGACTAACTAGGAAGCTACTGAAATTTTCCGCCACTTGGCGGTGAAGTTCCTAACGATTGGCGGCGGGTCAACCGAGACCCGCCGCCAATACGCTATAGTGAAGAACAGTTCATAGTTTTTTTGGGAGAAGAAATTAGTGGAAACCGTAATCGAGATTATCGCGCAAGTAGTGTTGGTGCTGTCCAGCTTATTCCTGATTCTCACTATTTTGATGCATAAAGGTTCCGGGGGTGGACTCTCCGATATGTTCGGGGGCGGCCTTACCTCTAGCGCTGGCTCTTCGGGAGTGGCTATGCGTAACCTCAACCGGATTACCGTGATAACCGCTATTGTCTGGTTTATCAGTGTGGTTGTCCTTGGCCTGTTGCCCCGGATATTTTCATAGTTTTATTACTAATAAGATAATCGCTTAAGCCCCTACAGAAAGCTTTCCCCATGAGCAAAGAAGCGAAAAACCGTCCCGCACATCGGCGCGAAAGTAAGTCTTCTTGGAAAATTATACTCACGGTTTTAGGGGTCGTGTCGCTGGTCACCGTGCTTGGCGTGGGAGCAGTCATGGGATACTCCATGTACGAGGCGGGAAAGGTTAACCAGCCAAAAGCAACTCATAGCACCAAAGCTGTGGTTAAAACTGAAAATCCGACTACCTCAAGTCCGCCTGCGCTAAAAGAAGTAGAGATAACTTTGGCGGCAACCGGGGACGTGCTGGCACATGGCCCGGTAGTACAAAACAGTTGGAAGCACGGCAATGGAAGCCACTACACCCCGGCAATAGACAAGCTCCGTCCCTGGATAGAGGGAGCCGATATTGCGCTTTGTCATCAGGAAATCCCGTTCGGTAAATCTGACAAAGACTCTGAGGGATATCCGGTATTCAAAGCGCCACTAGGATGGGCTCAAGATAGCAAAGATATTGGCTACGATGGTTGCTCGACCGCCTCAAACCACACGTTAGATCAAGGAAGAGATGGGGTGGTGCACACTATCCAGGCGTTGCGGACTGCGGGACTGGGAGTAACTGGATCAGCAGAGAGCGCCGAAGCTCCGCGCTATCAAATGTACGAAATCACCAAAGAGGGACGGTCTTTTAAACTCGCTCATATCTCGACTGCCTATGGCTTAAACCAGGGAGAAATCCCGCAATATAAACAGAATCCTTGGTTAGTAAATCTCACTACTGATGGCCAAATTATTGTGGACATTGCCCGGCAAGCGCGCAGTGCGGGTGCTGACTTTGTAGTTGCCTCGGTACATTCGGGAGTGGAATACCAATCCGCCCCTTCTGCTGAGCAAGACCGCATCGCCACTACCTTAGCTGAATCTGGGCTAGTCGATCTCTACTTGGGTCACCACGTACACGTTCCCCAACCGATTAGGAAGATTCCGGGCGGAGTCGATGGTAAAGGACTGTGGGTTTACTACGGAGTCGGTAACTTGCTTTCGGGGATGAGTACTCGCCAGGGAATCGGTACCCAAGCTGGTCAAATCGCCTTCCCCACCATTACCTTGCCGTCTACCGGTAAGCCTTATGTTTCTGCGGCCGGTTGGATCCCGCTGATCATGGATCGTTCTACGTTACAGGTGGTTCCGGGATACCTTTTTGAAACTCCCGAGGGCGCGGGAACCAATTTACCTAAAGCCACGGCCACTCGGTATCTGGCTAATCTGCGCCAGGTTACCGAGGATCAGGCGACAGAGCTAAAAACTCCGCCTAGTGCTGCCTCTACTGCTCAGATCAAACCGCTAAACAGTTAGGCTTTCCGGCCTTATTTGAGGGCACTGGTTATTTCGGTGTGAAGCCAAGAATGTGCCATTTAGGTACGCTAGCTCACATCCTGGGGGTGATCATTTCCTGAATATCGCGGATTGCCCTAAGATTATCAGCGTTGCAATTTATCCGAACCGGGGAGATTTGCCGCCTATAGGCAGAACCCCGCATACGAGCCACGGGAGCGTATTTGTGAAAACAGACGTGGAAAAGCTGGAAGAAACCAGGGCGAAACTAACCGTTCAGGTACCTTACGAAGATCTCAAACCGGAAATCGATAAGGTCTACAAGCAGCTAGGGAAGCAGGTTTCTATTCCTGGCTTCCGCCCTGGACACGTCCCGAATCAGATTATTGACCAGCGGATTGGACGTGGCTACGTACTAGAACAGGCCATTAACGAGCGGTTAGGTGACTTTTATGGGCGCGCCCTCGGCGAAGCAGAACTTACTCCTCTGGGACAGCCGGAAGTAGACATTGTAGAAACTCCGGCAGTAGAAGGTAAACCCGGCGGGGATCTAAAATTCACTGCGGAAGTTGATATTGTTCCCGAGTTCGAATTGCCCTCCTTAGATGGGGTTTCTTTAGAAGTAGCCAAACTGGAAGTTAGCGATGAGAACGTAGAAAAGGAACTCGATCAGCTGCGGGATCGCTTTGCCTCGCTAAAGACCGTTGAACGTCCTGCCCAAGATGGTGACTTTACCTCTATTGACATGGTCGCCAAGATTGGGGACGAAGAAATTGACTCCGTATCTGGAGTTTCATACCAGATTGGCTCCGCCTCCATGCTAGAAGGCATGGATGAGGCTCTAACCGGGATGAACGCCGCAGATACCGCCGAGTTCAAGTCCACCTTAAAGGGAGGAGACCACGAGGGCGAAGAAGCTGACGTGACTTTAACTCTCCATAAGGTTAAGGAACGCGAATTACCGGAAGCTGACGACGATTTCGCCCAGATGGCTTCGGAGTTCGACACGATTGGAGAGCTCCGCAGCGACCTCCGGGGCAATGTGGAGAAGATGCGTCGCCAACAGCAGGCTCTGGAGGCTCGTGAGAAGCTGCAGGATTACTTGGTAGAAAATACTGATTTCCCGCTGCCGCAAGCCTTTATTGACTCAGAAGTTGATCGTTTGGCTGAGGGTAATGAAGACGCCGATCGTGAGGAGATCACCGAGTCGGTGAAGAAGCAAGCCAAACAACAGATCTTGGGAGATCGGATCGCGAATGACCGCGACGTGGAGATCGATCCCAACGAACTGTATCAGTCAATTTTCGAGATTGCTCAAATGTATGGAGTTGATCCTATGCAGATGCTGCAGGATCAAAACCAGGTGGCTGCCATGGGGCAGGATTTGCGGCGTAACCGGGCTTTGGTGGCTTGTTTGCGGGAAGTGACCGTCAAGGACGAGGACGGCACCGAGATTGATCTTTCAGAGTTCACTAAGGATCCGGCTGAGGCGCGGGCAGAGCAGGCCGCGAAAGCTGCCGCCGAGGCCGCCGCAGCTGGCGAAGATGAAGCTGAGGGTGAGGCTCAAGAAAACTAGCTTCGCTTAGCAGCAAGTTAACCTTTTGTATCTGGTGGGGGCAGAAAGCGGGAGCTTTCTGCCCCCAGTAGTATTTATCACCATTAGGTATCTGCAGGTTAGTAATAGCCCCTGGTCATAAGTCCTTAAAATTGAACCTAGCCCCACAATTTCCTGCGCTAAAAGCGTAAACGGCATGTGTAAGAAGAAAACCGCCCCCAAAGACGATATTTTTGATAGTGAATCATTTTAGTCCCACAGATAAGGAAAAACCTGTGCAAACTGCGGCAGTAAAAAATGAGGGAGATCAGCCTAGCTCCCTAGCTTTAGGTGACCATGTTTTCAATAAGCTGTTAAAAGAACGGATTATTTGGTTGGGCTCGGAAGTAGCCGAGGATAACGCCAACCAGATATGTGCGCAGATGATGCTACTAGCGGCGCAAGACCCGGAAAAGCCGATTTTCTTATATATCAATTCGCCAGGAGGTTCGGTCACTGCCGGCATGGCGATTTATGACACCATGCAATATATCCAGCCAGAGGTAGTAACTGTGGCGCTGGGGATGGCAGCCTCAATGGGACAGCTGCTACTTACCGCCGGTACCCCGGGCAAACGCTATGCCACTCCGCACGCCCGGATTTTGATGCACCAACCTTCCGGGGGAGTAGGTGGCACCGCCTCGGATATTCGCATTAACGCTAACTTGATCCTGCAGATGAAACAAGAGCTTGCGGAGATCAACGCTCAGCGCACCGGTAAATCTGTCGAACAGATTCGCGAAGACTCCGAAAGGGATCACTGGTTTACTGCACAAGAGGCGCTGGAATATGGCTTTATCGACCATGTTATCGAGTCGGCTCGCAACCTCGGCGCTGATGGAAAGGAACTGTAATCACTATGGCTTTTTCACCTCTATATCCGGCGGGCGCACCACGTTTAGCTGCTAACATGCCTATTGATCGCTATGTGCTTCCCGAGTTTGAAGAACGTACGTCCTATGGCTTCAAACGCCAAAATCCCTATACAAAGCTTTTTGATGAGCGCATCATTTTCCTAGGGGTGCAGGTTGATGATTCTTCGGCTGACGATATTATGGCGCAGCTGCTGGTGTTGGAATCCCAAGATCCCGATTCTCTCATCACTATGTACATTAACTCGCCCGGTGGCTCCTTTACCGCTATGACGGCAATCTATGACACCATGCAGTACGTTAAGCCGCAGATTCAGACAGTCTGCTTGGGACAGGCGGCTTCTGCGGCGGCCGTGCTTTTAGCTGGTGGCTCTGCCGGTAGTCGTTTGGCTTTGCCCAATGCCCGAATCGTAATTCACCAGCCTTCAATGCAGGGCTCGCAAGGACAGGCGACTGATATCGAAATTATTGCGGAAGAAATCGATCGTATGCGTACTTGGCTAGAGGACACGATTGCCAAGCACTCGGGACAGACTTCCGAGCAAGTTCGTAAAGATATCGAACGCGATAAGATTTTGACCGCCCAGGCTGCCAAGGAGTACGGACTGATTGATCAGGTTCTAGAGTCTCGTAAAAGCCCCATAAAGCACTAGCATCCCTTAGGAAGCGTGTTGGCGCTGCCCAGTGTAAGAAATGACCCTAGGCTAGGGGGTAGGGATTTGATTTAGGAGGGACCTAGGTGGAAGAAGAGGCCGAGCTCTTAAAATGCTCGTTTTGTGGTAAGACGCAGCGGCAAGTACGCAAACTAATTGCCGGGCCGGCAGTCTATATTTGCAACGAATGCGTTGATCTTTGCAACGAAATCATGGACGAAGATACCGCGAGGCATTCGCGTTCCAAAGCCAAACCTTTGCCCAAGCCTAAAGAAATCTACGACTTTCTAAATCACTATGTTATTGGGCAAGACCAAGCTAAACGGGCACTTTCAGTAGCAGTCTATAACCATTACAAACGGGTGCAGGCAAAAGAGCGTGGCCAGAACATCGACATGTCTTTGACCAAGTCAAATATATTGCTGCTAGGCCCTACTGGTTGCGGCAAAACTCATTTGGCGCGTTCTTTAGCTAAACTGCTTAACGTCCCATTTGCCATTGTAGATGCCACGGCGCTAACTGAAGCCGGATACGTAGGTGAGGACGTTGAAAACATCCTGCTTAAGTTAATTAATGCCGCCGATGGCGATATTAAACGTGCCGAACGCGGGATTATTTACATAGACGAGATCGATAAAATTTCCCGTAAAGCCGAGAACGCCTCGATTACCCGCGACGTGTCAGGGGAAGGCGTCCAGCAGGCGCTCTTAAAAATTATTGAGGGAACGGTGGCCTCGGTACCTCCGCAGGGCGGACGCAAACATCCCCACCAGGACTATCTGGAGATTGATACCAATTCGATCCTATTTATCGCTGCTGGTGCTTTTGCCGGCATAGACGATATTGTGAAGTCGCGGTTAGGGCAACATTCCACCGGTTTTGGTTCGTCCTTAAAATCTTCCGCAGAGCAAGGGGATCTTTATGCGCAGGTCAGTGCGGATGATTTGCATCGTTTCGGCCTAATCCCAGAATTCATTGGGCGCTTGCCAGTATTAACTTCGGTAAAGGAACTTACCGAATCCGATTTGGTGCGGGTATTGGTGGAACCGGAGAATTCCCTGGTTACCCAGTATTGCTCGCTATTTGAATTGGACGGAATTGACCTGCATTTCACCGATGGAGCCATTCACGCAATAGCTCAGATGGCCAGGGAACGTGGCACCGGTGCCCGGGCACTTTCTTCTATTATGGAGGCCGTTTTAAAGGAAACGATGTTCGAGGTACCCTCCCAACCTGATGTACGCTCGGTGACTATCACCGAAGAGGTAGTTAACCAGGGGGCGAAACCCACTTTGCTAGAGGCGGTTCCGCGTTCTAAGAGCGCCTAATAGCCGTTAGAGATTTCCGGTAAACGCTAGAGCACCTAACGCAGCGGCTAACGGGTGGCTATTACTGTTAGCAGAAAGCAGTATCAGTGGGGATTACTTGGACAGTGTTGGCAGTACTGGCTATCTCTCATTTATCCTTAGGGCATGGATAGCAAGCAGGAAGCCACCACCTCGCAGATTCCGCCCGAATTGGCGCAGGCGCGCGCCACTATCGACAATATCGATGCGGCGCTAATTCATATCTTGGCGGAGCGCTTTAAATGTACCCAAAAGGTGGGGTATCTTAAAGCTCGCCTGGGTCTTAATCCCGAGGATAAAGGACGGGAGCAACGACAGGTAGCAAGACTGAGAGCCTTAGCTGAAGAGGCGGGATTAGATCCGGTTTTCGCCGAAAAATTCTTAAATTTTATCGTGCAAGAAGTTATTCGCCACCATATCGATATTGCGGAGCAGCAGCGCGGCTAGCCCTACCGACAATAGGCCGAACTATGGCAGGGGATAAGCTAGTTGCTAACCCCTAATCATCTTCTAGCGGTCCGCCATAGATAGCGTTAATCTCGTCTTCAAAACGCTTTATTACTACCGAACGTTTTACCTTTAGCGAGGGCGTCATCGTGCCATTCTCTAAAGAAAAATCAGTGGTTAATACCCGGATCTTGCGGATCGATTCAGCGCGCGAAACCTTTTGGTTAGTCCGTGCCACCGCCCGTTCTAATGCTTTTAGCACTGCGGGGTTACGTGCCGCATCTGAAACATCCATCGGGGGTAAGTTGTGATTGCGCAGCCACCCCGGAAGCATTTCCGCATCCAAGGTAACTAGGGCGGCAATGAAGGGGCGCCGATCTCCCACCGCGACCACATTCGAGATCAGCGGGTGTCCGCGCAGACCATCTTCCAAGATTTCTGGAGAGACATTTTTACCGCCAGCGGTAACTATAATTTCTTTCATCCGTCCGGTGATATATACGAAACCGTCAGCATCAATCCAGCCTTTATCTTCGCTATGCAGCCATCCGTCTTCGGTATAAAGCTCGGCGGTTTCTTTTTCTAAATTGAGGTAGCCAGGAGACATAGCGTCCCCCTTAAACAGTACTTCGCCCTCGTCAGAGATCCGAACTGCGATCCCGGGAACCGGTTGTCCTACCGAGCCGATCTTGGCGCGAGCTGGTACATTCACGGTAGCCGGTCCTAGCGTCTCGGTCAGACCGTAGCCTTCACAAACCGTGACCCCAATACCGCGGAAGAAATGCCCTAAGCGTACTGATAGGGGACCGCCCCCGGAAATAATATATTTAGCATTGCCACCTAAAAGATTAGTCAAGCGCGATAAAACCAGTTGGTAAAAAACTTGTCGACGAATTTTTAGCGCTCGGGAAGGACCCTGCGGGGTGTCTAGGGCTTTGGAATAGTCAATAGCGGATTTGGCGGCCAGCCGGAATAAACGTAACTTTATCCCATGTCCAGCGGACGCATCGGCGGCATTATAGATCTTTTCGAGGACGCGGGGGACTGCCAATATATAGGAGGGTTTAAAGGAGGCGAGATCCGCCAATAGATTCTTAGTATCCGGTACTAATCCGAGAACTCCAGGCCCTAGTAGGGCGCCCCAGGAAACCAGACGCGCGAGCGCATGGGCAACCGGCAAGAAAAGTAGGCAGCGCGTGGTTTTCTGCATTCCGATCTCTGACAAATAGTCTAAGAGATTTGGCAGCAAAGCGGTGGCGTTACGTTGAGTAATAAGCGTCCCTTTAGGACGCCCGGTGGTTCCGGAAGTATAAATAATGGTGGCAATAGTATCGCCGGTAATCTGAGAATTATAGGAGTCGATGACTGCCGGAGCGATTTGTCGTCCCGCCTCGATAATAGTTAGCAAATCTCCTGCTGCCAGAGAGAAAATCCGGCATTTGTGATCCGCACGGGTGGCAACTGCTTGTATTAATTCTTGAGAGGACTGGTTGGAGGCTATCGCATAGCGAATCTTTGAGTCCTGTAAAATCCATTCGATTTGTGCGGCGGAGTCAGTTTCGTAAATGGGAACCGTAACAATCCCGATTGCTAGCGCGGCCATATCGATCAGGGTCCACTCATAGGAAGTAGGACCGTGTAGCGCTAAGCGGTCTCCTGGTTTTAGGCCAATCCCCAGCAGACCACGAGCAACCGAACTAATTTCGTCCCAGAACTCACCGGCAGAGACTTTGCGCCATTGTTCCCCCAGCATAGTTTTTTGTTCAATAACTGTTTGATTAGGATTTTGGGTAACGCGACGGCGAAACAGGGAGACAACATTATCGTGTTCCGAGCGGATCTTGGTAGCCGGCATGGAAAACTCTTTTAATTTACCGGGAGTGTCCCCGGCCACCGCAATTGTTCCGGGGGGAAAAGCAAATCCCTTCTCTGCTTCCACTGGTTTCTCCTTGAACCGTTTAATCATGACTGTAGTTTATCCTAAGTTAGTTACGAGGTTTCTTGGGTGGAGGGGTGCCTAACACCGCATTCTGAGTGGAAACCGGTGTGGCAGCCTCTTTATCTACCTGGATATTTACCGTTCCAGTTAGAGAGGCAGCGGAATCTAGGTCAGCACGTACCGACGGCAGGTTCTCCGCTGACCAATCATCGGCGTAGACAATAGTTACCTGTTCGAAGGGGGTACGCTGTCCCACTTTTGCTTCGGACTTTACTTTACGCAGAACGCTCAGCGTGTCGCCGGCAAGTTCCAGCAGCTGCGCCTGTCCGGCCGCTTGCTCGAGAGCAGGGGTAACTTTCGGCCAGGGAGCAGTGTGAACCGATCCGGAGCGATACCAAGACCAAACTTCTTCGGCTGCATAGGGCAGGAATGGTGCCAGCAGGCGGGTTACGTTGTCAACCACCAGCGCAAGGGCAGTGCGCGCAGAATCTTGCGCTTCGCTCTCCCAGCTTCCAGAGAAGTTATGGGCGCGGTTTTTAACCAACTCTAGATAGTTATCACAAAAATCCCAGAAGAAAGACTCGGTTATCTCGAGGGCGCGAGTATGATCATATTTATCAAAAGCACTGGTAGCCCCGCAGATAACATCATTTAGCCGGGCAATGACTGCTTTATCTAAGGCAGTAGTTACCTTTGTGGGATCCAGGCAAAGGTCAGCGTCCTCGGTCATAGCTAAAGCAAATTTAGAAGCATTGAGTAGCTTCATCGCCAAGCGCCGCCCGATCTTCATTTGCGCTTCTTCAAAAGCAGTGTCGGTGCCTAGACGCGCCGCAGCTGCCCAATAGCGCACCGAATCCGAGCCATGTTTTTCCAGCAACCCCATCGGGGTAACAACATTCCCTTTAGATTTCGACATCTTTTTGCGATCGGGATCCAGGATCCAGCCGGAAATCGCGGCATTCTTAAAGGGGAGGGCACCGAATTCCAAGTGTGCCCGCACCACTGTCGAGAACAGCCAGGTACGGATAATGTCTTGACCTTGCGGACGTACATCCATGGGGTAAACCCGCTGGAACAGATCCTCATCTCGCAGCCAACCGCCCGCAATCTGGGGGGTCAGGGAAGAGGTCGCCCAGGTGTCTAAAATATCAACTTCTCCGGTAAATCCGCCGGCTTTACCCCGCTGATCTTCGGTAAATCCCACCGGAACATCACTAGTCGGATCAATCGGCAGGGATTCTTCGGAGGGCATTAGCACCTGGTCGTAGTCGACTTCACCGCTCTCATCCACGCGATACCACAGCGGAATCGGTACTCCGAAGAAACGTTGGCGAGAAACCAGCCAGTCATTATGGAGACCATGCACCCAGTTGGCGTAGCGTACCTTCATAAAATCGGGGTGGAAGCGCAGCTCCTCTCCCCGTTTTAATAATTCAGCGTTAAGATTCTCTTGATGCTCGGCTAGCGTGTAGTCGCTGCCCCCATTGCGAATATACCATTGGCGCGACATTACTATTTCCAGCGGCTTATCTCCCTTTTCAAAGAAATTAGTTTGCCGCATAGTTTTTTGCGGTTCGCCCTTTAGCTCTCCGCTTTCTTTCAAAGCCTCCACAACGATTTGCCGCGCCGAGAAAGTGGTTTTCCCGCGGATAGCATCCATCAGCTTGCTGCCAGCCGGATCGGTGATCCAATCGGTTGGGTCATGGGTGATACGGCCATCTTTAGCCAAAATCACTCGGGTAGGTAGTTCTAGGTCCCGCCACCATTCCACATCGGTGACGTCACCGAAGGTACAGCACATGGCAATGCCGGCACCTTTATCCATTTCGGCTGCGGGGTGCGCCAATACCGGAACTTCTACGTTAAAGCCCGGGCTGGTAACGGTTTTACCAAATAGATGCTGGTAGCGCTGGTCATCGGGGTGGGCGACCAGGCAGCAGCAAGCTGCCAGTAGCTCCGGACGAGTGGTTTCAATGATTACGTCTTCTCCGCCAGGCAAGTGGAAAGCTAACGCATGGTAAAAACCGGGGTAGTCACGAGCCTCTAATTCGGCCTGTGCTACCGCGGTTTGGAAAGTTACGTCCCACAGCCCGGGAGCAGCCGCTTGATAGGCTTCCCCACGCTTAAGGTTCCGCAAGAAGGCTGCCTGCGCGACTTTTTGGGAATCTTTAGAAATAGTTTGGTACTGATGCTTCCAATCCACACTGAGACCAAGGCGTCGCCAGAGCGCCTCAAAGGATTTTTCGTCCTCTTTAGTTAGCTGTTCGCACAGTTCAATAAAGTTCTTGCGGGAAACTGGTACTTGATCTCGGGCTTTTACCGATTTGGAATCGCCATGATGGGGCGGCTCAAAATTTGGGTCATAAGCTAGCGAAGGATCGCAACGGACTCCGTAATAGTTTTGGGCGCGCCGCTCGGTAGGTAGACCGTTATCGTCCCAGCCCATAGGATAAAATACCGCTTTACCCTGCATTCGCTGGTAGCGGGCAAGACAATCGGTGTGAGTATAAGAGAATACGTGTCCTACGTGCAGGGATCCCGATGCCGTGGGCGGGGGAGTGTCGATAGAGAACACATCTTGACGCTGTGCTTCGCGGTTAAAAGCGTATACCTGCTGCTCTTCCCAGGCATTGGCCCAGCGTTCTTCGAGGCCGTCTACACTTACTCGTTGGGGAACATTAGGGGCGGGTAAGTGTAGATCTGCTAAATCCCGGTGATCGTGGGGATTATTCATCGGCCATCTCCTGTTTCATCTTTTCCCTGTCTACCGGCTCTGCCACCTCTCCGGGTACAGAAACTGGTGCTTACATACCCTACTAAACTACTCGGTTTCGCAGGCCAACCCCAAAATATTGCGAGCGTCCTCTTTGGCGGAAAATATCGGTAATACCTGGTAAAGCTAAGAGCCTGCCCCTAGAAACCTTAATAAAGCTAAGGAAATCAGGGGCAGGCTCTACTGCTAGTTTGCACGTCGCCAGGTGCTAATTATTTTTTTAGTTTTCCTCCGTTCTCGCGAGCAATCTGCTGGTTATAGGGGGTGTCCCAATAAACTTCCTGAGTAAGGGGATTGCGTCTAGTCGAGCGCACTTTATAAATGTGATAGCCGAACACCGCCACATTGGCTACTAGCGCGGCTGCCGAGAGCAATAGCATTGCACTGGGGTTGTGCGCGCTGCGGTGCGCAAACATGGAATCCTGCATAAAATGCGGGAAGGTTAACACTATCGCTGACCAGAAAGTCAAGGTGTATGCCCGGTATTGAATCCAAGCCCCTTTCCCAAATGCTAAGAATGCGGGAATCGTACAAGAAGCTAGCAAAGCCACCCCCGAATACCAGGCGCGGTCAGCTAAACAGTTATACACATAGGCAACATTCCACAGATCGTAGGCTATAATCCAACCGACGGTCAGATCTCCCCAGATGATTTGTTTATTTTTACCTTTGGATACGTAGATTCCCATCCAGCCCGAAATCATTAGGAAATTTAGGATTCCCGCGATTCCGTTCATAATGTTCCAAGGCCCACCCCAGGTAACCATTCCTTGCGAGGGGTCCACCCCGTGAATCGAATAGCACTGGAAGTCGCGGATTACGGCCTCGATAATATTTACTGCCAAAATCAGCGGGGGAATACATAAATACCAGCGTTTAGTACGCAGCTTCGGAAAATATTGCAATGCTACCAGTGATAGGGAGCCGATTAGCGCTGAGTACTGTTTTACTATCGGAAACCAACCGTCCGAGTTAGTACCGGCGCGCGAGTAGGGCCACCAAAAAATTGTCAGCGCCACTGGGATCACGATAAATACGGCGATAGCAACCCATTTATAGCGAATAGCCAACCAGGCCATCACCGCCAAGGCAGCGATCACCACCACTAGCATCAAGTAGTCATACCATTGTCCAAGTTCAAAAAAGAACAGAGTAGGATAATCCGGTTTCATCAGTTATTTCGCCGTCCTTTTACCCCAGTTAGGAAGATAAGTTTTCTCTTTCTTTTGGCGAATCTGTTCCTCCCAAGAGAACTCTGGTTCTTCCCAATCAGTGAAATAGTCACTGTCGACTACTTCTGCCCAGGGGGAGTTAGCAGAGGTTGGAGGCCAAGCGGGATTATCGGTTACTGGAGGACGCACCTCACTTACTGCCGGGTCTTGACGACCATAACGCAGCCATTGGTTGTGGGTACCTTCGTAAAGTTCGGTGCCATCCCAGCGTCCGGCCGGAGTGTCGTAGCCGAAGAGCTTGCCTCCCAGGACTGCGCGCTTAATCCGTCCTTGCCACTGCGGCTTTTTGCGGAACTCGGAAACCCGCTTTACATAGAGGTTCTGTAGGTGCGCCATACAGCCCCCGATTAGTTCAATATTGATCCAGTTAATCGCAGCCGCAAATTTGGTGTCGGGTTCAAATCCGATCCGCCAGTGGTTGATTAACCGGCAGCGATTATCTTTGAGCGGAATCAGATAGAAACACCAGGCAGCCGCATAGTGTTTCATACCGGGATAGCGGAAAGCGAAAGAGCCCGGTGCCCGCGGTGGATGTTTAGTATCAACCCATTGGGAAAGATACTTACCAGGAACGACGTCCGCCCATTCCATGGACATACCAGTGAAATCAAACGCCGCGATATCACCCGGCTTTAAAGCGTCCTCACCTTGCCACTGTTCTTGAATTTCGTAGGAATTAAAGAAAGGTAGCCGGGCAAAGGTACGTTCTAGGAACTCTGAGGAATAAGAGCCCGCCTTGTCGCAGCCTAGCTGTTTTAGGTGCCGGTACACCGCGTAGGCGGGAGCATCAATATTAATCGCGTAAGTGGAGGATCGACCATTTGAATAGCAGCGGTCAATCAAGTCATCGGAGGGATAGTGCCACTCATTTTCTTCTTTGGTAGCTTTGCCCGAAAACTGACTGAAGCCGAGCATTCCGCCGAGGGCGAGGCTGCCCCCTAAAGCGCCTAGGCGCAAAACCTTTTTCATTCGGCCAGATTTACTAGACATATGGATTCTCCGTAGTTGTATAGGTTGTATTTTTTTAAACAGGTAACATCGTTGTTAACCCTGCGTTAACATTTAACCTATCACTGTCCGCCGGATTGTAAGGTCTTTTGAACAGGCATTTTATAATGACGCATCCGCAGGTAGTGTCATTTTAAAAGTTAATAAGTAAGGTCAAAGTAATCGGGCAGCGTAGCCTGGTTAATAAGAAGGAATTCTAATGGGATTTTTATGGGAAGTAGGCCCGGTTTGGGTCTATCTTTTTTGGATATTGATTTTTGTCCTCCAAATGCTGGTGGCAGAAATGCACCGCCGCTGGACCTGGACTGCTTTCGCCCTCTGGACAATCGGGGGAGTATTAGCTATTCCCTATGTGATTATCCATGGGGTTCCCATGGTGGGTTGGTTCCCCTTTGGAAAATTCATTATCATGCTCGCCACTGCGACTATGACTGCATTCTTGCTGCATTGGGGAAAACGCAACCCCCTAAAAGCTCGCCGGTACGCGATTTGGTTTGGGGTAGCCCTGTGGATCGGATTGGCAGTAAACATCATGGAAGCCAATATTCGCGACCTCACCATCTATTTTGAAGCCGACACCTACCGCGCCTGCGCCACCAACTTCCAATGCCTAATGGACATTGATTCCTCCCGCTCAATCTCAATGATTGAGGGCTTACCAGAAACCCGCAATATCACCGCTGCTAGTGGATCTGTAGCCTGGTATCAAGCCGCTGCCGATGCCTTTAAGGCCAGCGGAGTGGGAATTGACCCCGCCACCGGATTCCGCACCATTGGCGGCTATTGGAATCTGCTCTCGGCAGCGGCCGGAGTGCTAAACATTATTACCATTACCGGACTGGGAAAAATCTTTATTTCCTCGGCAAAGAAAGGAAAAGTACAGGGACTCATCTGGGCAGATATGGCCTGGCCGTGGATTATTGCCTACGACTTGTGGAATCACTCCTTCTTATACAACTCACTCGCGGACTACACCTGGTACTGCACCTTAGCTTTACTGCTAGCCTGTACGGTTCCCGCTTTCACCTGGGCGAAAGGGCAATGGATTTGGTTCCGTTGTTTCACTTTGATGTTCTGGATTGCGGCTAATAATATCTTCCCGGAACTCTTGGTGCGCCCCTCCATAATGACCAACTATGCCACTATGAACCCGACGGCGAATATCGTGTGTGCCTGGTTGGCGTTGCTGTCTAATGTGGCGCTGTTTGTCTATTGGCTCTACAAGATGAAGAAGCACCATCGCAACCCCTGGACAAACTGCCTGTTCTTCGAGTTGGGAGCCTTTAGGAAAGTGGTGAAACTCTACGCAGATGATAAGGATAAGTATTTCTTGACTGATTTCATCCCCGAAACTCCCTCCGAGCTTGGTTTTGAACCAATATCGAAGCAGCCGCCAGTAGACGGATACGTCGGGTGGATGCCTTGGTGGAAACAGGATAAACGTTATCCAAAACCACGCACTCCGCTTTCGGCCGACCCCAAGCTAGTCGAAAAAGGGATCGAGTCTGATCCCAGCTGGGATGTCACCAAAGAAAAGGACGCCTAACTCACTGCAAAAATGCAAAATAGAACGTTTGTTCGTAGGATAGGAATGTGGATGAAAAACTGGTAGTTAAAGGGGCACGGGAACACAATCTGCGCAACGTGGGGATTGAGATTCCGCGTGACAAGATGGTCGTGTTTACCGGACTTTCTGGCTCGGGCAAGTCCTCACTGGCCTTCGATACCATATTCGCTGAAGGGCAGCGCCGGTACGTAGAGTCCCTCTCCTCCTATGCTCGCCAGTTTTTAGGGCGCCTGGATAAGCCAGATGTGGATTTTATTGCGGGGCTATCCCCGGCGGTTTCTATCGATCAAAAATCTACCTCCCGGAATCCGCGTTCTACCGTCGGTACTATTACCGAGGTCTACGACTACCTACGTTTACTTTATGCCCGCGCCGGGCAGGCTTACTGCCCGGTGTGTGGTGAAAAAATCCAGGCGCAAACCGCGCAGCAAATAGTGGATCGCCTGCTAACTCTGCCGGAAAAAACCCGTTTCCAGATTTTGGCTCCGGTGGTGCGCGGACGCAAAGGTGAATACACCGAGCTTTTCGCCGAGCTAGTTACCCAGGGGTTCTCGGCGGCAGTGGTGGACGGGGAAACCGTGCGCCTGACCCAGCCTCCGAAGCTGGAGCGCAAAATTAAGCATGATATTTTTGTGCGGGTAGATCGCCTGGTGATGAAGGAAGGCGTGCGCACCCGGCTTTCGGATTCGATAGAAACTGCTCTGAAACTGGCAGACGGACTGGTAGTTGTGGATTTTGTGGATCGAGAGGCATCTGATCCCGAGCGTTCCCGGCGTTTTTCTGAAAACCGCGCCTGCCCCAACGATCACCCCTTACAGCTGGAGGAAATAGAGCCGCGAACTTTTTCTTTTAATGCCCCCTATGGGGCTTGCCCGGATTGTTCGGGCTTAGGGTCTCATCTGGAAGTAGATCCGGAACTGGTGGTTCCCAACCCGGAGCTTTCAATTTCTGAGGGCGCTATTGCTCCCTGGTCAACTAAAAATAAATACTTAATGCATATGGTCGCGGGGCTAGGGGAGGAACTAGGCTTCGATCTGGATACTCCTTTCCGCAAGCTATCGGCCTCCCAGCAGACAGCTCTTTTACGGGGACGCGATTACCAGGTAAAAGTAAAGTTCCGAAATCGTTGGGGACGAATGCGCACCTATTCTTCCGGATTCGAGGGTGCGATCCCTTGGATTATGCGCAAACGGGAGGAAACTGAATCCGAGATAATGCGCGCGCGGTACGAAGGATATATGCGCCAAGTTCCCTGCTCTACCTGCCACGGGGATCGTCTCAAGCCGGAAGTTCTGGCAGTAAAAATTGGGGAACTAAATATCGCGGAGTTAACCAAACTGTCGATTTCTGCCAGCGGCAAATACTTGTCGGAAGTAGAACTGACAGGACCGGCCAAGAAAATAGCCGAGCCGATATTGAAAGAAGTACAGGTACGCCTGCAGTTCTTACAAGATGTGGGTCTAGGCTATTTAACCTTGGCGCGGGGAGCAGCTACGCTCTCAGGGGGCGAAGCCCAGCGGATTCGTCTCGCCACTCAGATTGGTTCCGGTCTGGTAGGGGTACTTTATGTGCTTGATGAGCCCTCTATTGGGTTACACCAGCGTGATAACCACAAACTAATCGAAACCCTAAAGAAGCTCCGCGACCTCGGAAACACTTTGTTGGTAGTAGAACATGACGAGGACACTATCCGCGCTAGCGACTGGATAGTCGATATCGGGCCGGAAGCCGGAGAACACGGGGGAGAAGTCCTCTACTCGGGGCCGATAACGGGGATTGCTGACTGTAAGCGCTCTTTGACCGGACAGTATTTAACCGGTAAAAAGCAGATTGCAGTCCCCAAAAAACGGCGCAAGATTGAAAAAGAACGACAAATAAAAATTATGGGGGCGGGGGAGAATAACCTTAAGAATCTAGACGTTTCGATTCCTCTAGGTAAGTTAGTGCTGGTTACCGGGGTATCAGGCTCTGGAAAATCTACTTTGATTAACCAGATAATGTATGAAGCCTTAGCGGCAAAGTTGCAGCGCAAAAAAGTAGTTCCCGGTCGCCATAAAGGAATTGAAGGCCTGGAACATTTGGACAAGGTGGTACACGTAGACCAAAGTCCGATTGGACGCAATCCCCGCTCTAACCCCGCCACCTATACCGGGGTCTGGGATGCGGTGCGCTCCCTCTTTGCCCAAACCCCCGAGGCACAGCTACGCGGATACGGGCCGGGGCGTTTTTCTTTCAACGTAAAAGGAGGACGCTGTGAGGCTTGTAAAGGAGATGGCACGCTTAAGATTGAAATGAACTTCCTGCCGGATGTGTATGTACCTTGCGAGGTATGCGAGGGCGCCCGCTATAACCAGGAAACATTAGAAATAAAATACCGGGGCAAATCCGTAGCCGAAGTGCTCGATATGCCAATAAGCGAAGCGGCAGAGTTTTTTGCGCCGATAAACAAGATTTCTCGTCACCTGAACACCCTGGTAGAGGTGGGATTAGGGTATCTACGCCTCGGGCAAAGCGCCACCACCCTTTCCGGTGGGGAAGCCCAGCGGGTAAAACTAGCCAGTGAACTGCAGCGCCGCTCCAATGGACGCACTATTTATGTCCTTGACGAACCCACCACCGGGCTACACCTGGAAGATATTCGCAAATTAATGCTGGTTCTGCAGTCGTTGGTAGATAAGGGGAACTCGGTCATCGTAATCGAGCATAATCTTGACGTAATTAAGTGTGCCGATTGGGTAATCGATTTAGGTCCGGAGGGCGGAGACGGCGGGGGAACTTTGGTCGCCCAAGGTACCCCGGAACAAGTAGCCAAAGTGAATACTTCCTACACCGGGCAGTACCTGCGTGAGATGTTGAAGTGACCTTAACTTGAGTGAGCCACAAGTAACACTGGCGCTCTTACTTCACGTTGTTGTCTTTTCTGCTGTGCTAATCTACGGAAAAGAGAAACCTATTTTGAATTGGAGATTCGCCAATGGGAGCTCCCCTTATCGATCTAATGCAATTCACTTCGGTGTCCGCCGCAGTCCTTGATCGGGCTCGCAGACGCCCTCGGCAAATAGCGGTCGAACGTCCTTCTGCACTGGGAGCAGCTTGGGAAAAAATCTCCGCGTCTTCGTTAGGAGACGCTATCCGAGCAGCTGGGTTAGGTTGGATCGGTTTGGGGCTCAAACCGGGAGATGCGGTCTCTATTTTGGGATCCACCTCTTATGAGTGGATGGTTATGGATCTGGGCGCGCAAGCCGCGGGACTGGTAACGGTACCAATTTATGAAACCGACTCTTATGAGCAAGTAAAGTGGATCACCCAAAAAGCCCAGGTAAAGGCGGTTATTACTGATTCTACGGTACAAGCCAATATGATCCGTCAGTTGGATAAAGAACCCGAACTAACTGGGCAAATCTCGGTGGTTTTCTCTCTAGATGATTCGGGATTTACCCGTCTGTTAGAGCATGGGCGCACAATCTCCCCAGCTAAGCTAGATGAACGTTTAGAACAAATAAGACTTGATGACCTATGCACTATCGTTTTTACTTCCGGGACTACCGGGCGTCCCAAGGGAGTGGAAATCACTCACGCCAACTTTTTGCGCCCCCTAAATGCCGTAATCGAGCGAAAAAGTTGGAATGAATGGATTTTTGATCCCGGCGCCCGGGTGATTTACTTCTTACCGGTAACCCACGTACTCGCGCGTTTCCTGGGGTATCAGCAGCTGGTAGGCCATGGTACCGCTGCGTTCTTGCCAAATCCGAAGACTATCGTGCAAGATATGCAGACGTTTAAACCGAATGCGCTGCTAGTGGTACCCAGGGTGCTGGAGAAAATCTATAACGCTGCCGATGCCACCGCTGGTTCCGGGATAAAGCTGCGGATTTTCCGGATGGCAGCACGCACTGCCGAACAGTGGGCGCGCCTGCAAGAGTCGGGGGAAGAGGTTTCTTTCGGACAAAAAGTTAAGATTCGCCTTGCGCGGCGGCTAGTTTTAAATAAGATTCGTAAGCTTATGGGCGGGAACTTACAGGGGATTGTCTCTGGGGGAGCACCCATGGCCGAGCGGCTCGGCCGGTTCTTTATCGGATGCGGAATCGAAGTCTTGCAAGGCTATGGCGCTACCGAAACCACCGGACCGTTGACTATGTCTGACCGAATCGGTAACAAAACTGGATACGTGGGACACGCGCTACTGTGCAACGAAGTGCGTTTGGGCGAGGGCGGCGAGCTGCAGGCACGGGGCGGCTCGATTATGCGAGGTTATCACGGGGAACCAGAACTCACCAAGGAAGCGTTTACCGAGGACGGATGGCTAAAAACCGGAGATATTGCGCAGATTGATACGGATGGAAACGTTAAAATAACTGGAAGAGCCAAAGAAATTATTGTGACTGCCGGGGGGAAGAATGTAGCCCCCGAAGTTCTAGAAGAACGCCTGAAGGGTCATCCTCTAATCTCGCAGGTGATGGTGGTAGGAGATAATAAGCCCTTCGTAGCCGCCCTAGTCACTCTAGATAAAGAAATGCTACCTACCTGGCTAAAGAATCACGGTATGGTGCAGATGGATGTTACCCGCGCGGCTCGGGATCCCCGGGTACTGGAAGCCCTACAGCGGGCAGTCCAACGTACCAATCGGGCAGTGTCACGGGCAGAATCTATCCGGAAGATCAAAATAATTACTACCGATTGGACTACCGAGAACGGAATGCTGACTCCGTCGCTAAAAATCAAGCGTAATCGAATTCGCTCTATCTATCGGGAACAAATCGAGGATCTCTACGCCAAGACGGATAAGAAATAACGCCGGTTCTCTTTCGCATGTGGCGAAGCTAGGCAGTCCATAACCGCTTAAGCAGATCAGCCGGCCTATAAGCCGGGTTCTGTACTGGCAAAGCCAGCGGCGACCATCTATCTACGACGTACGTTACCGAACGCCTGAAGCAACCTACCCGCAAGTTAAAAGCGGACCACTCAACTTGCTGCTTGGTCTTGCTCCGGATGGGGTTTACCTAGCTGGCCAAGTCACCTTGACCACTGGTGGTCTCTTACACCGCCTTTTCACCCTTACCAACGCTAAGCGTGGCGGTTTGTTTTCTGCGGCACTAGCCCGCGGGTCACCCCGGGTGGCTGTTAGCCATCATCCTGTCCTGTGGAGCCCGGACTTTCCTCGACTATCGCTAGCCGCGGCCGCCCGGCCGACTGATCCGGGTCAATAATACCCAAATCCGCCCGCTAATCGAAAGCAAAGTGCCAGCGGATGGCTGCTCCAAGCTAAATGGAGGAACTGATTATTCCCGGGTTGCTAGACTGTAAGACATGGTTGCCTATATAGATATTCACCCAGTTAATCCCCAAGCGCGGCTAATCACGAAAGCTGCCGACATAATTAGAGATGGAGGCGTGATCGCTTACCCCACAGATTCCGGTTACGCCCTCGGCTGCAAACTTGGAAATAAAGCGGGGCTGGAACGGATTCAAACTATCCGCAAGCTGCCTAAAACCCATAACTTCACCCTGATTTGCCATGATTTTAAGCAACTGGGGAAGTTGGTAATCGTTGACAATTCAGCGTTTAAGCTGATAAATCGGCTTACCCCCGGGCCGTTTACCTTTATTATGAAGGGCGATAAGGCGGTGCCGCGGATTATGGTTAATCCCAAGAAAAAAACCGTGGGGGCACGAATTCCTAATCATGTAACTACTTTGGCTCTGGTAGAAGAATTGGGGGAGCCTCTAATGTCCTCTACTTTGATTTTGCCGGACAAGGAAGTTCCAGAAGCTAACGGCTGGGAAATCCGCGATGAGATTGGTTACCTGTTAGATGCAGTTATCGAAGGGCCGGTAGAAGAAGCTCGCCCCACCACGGTTATTGATCTGAGCGGCCAAGTGCCCGAGGTAGTACGTCAGGGTGCCGGTGATCTTTCGGATGTAATGATCTAGTGGATCTTTTTCAGCAGGCCGCGCTCAACGAACAGGGGATCCCCGCGTTCTCTGACTCCGCTCCCTTGGCAGTGCGGATGCGTCCACTCAGTATTGACGAGGTAGTGGGGCAAGCACATTTGCTGGAGCCGGGTTCTCCCTTGCGACGGCTTTTAGAACCTCAAGGCAGCGCCGGACAGGTTAGCTCTATTATTTTTTACGGGCCGCCGGGCACTGGGAAAACCACGCTTGCCTACCTGGTAGCCACCGCCTCGCAGCGTAACTTCGTGGAAGTTAGTGCGGTTTCTGCCGGGGTTAAAGAAGTACGGGCAGTTATAAAGCAGGCACGCGAGCAGCTGCGCGCTACCGGTAAACAAACCGTGCTTTTTGTTGACGAGGTACATCGTTTTTCTAAGTCCCAGCAAGATGCACTGCTGCCGGCGGTGGAAAATTCTTGGGTTATTTTGGTAGCTGCCACTACCGAGAATCCTTCCTTTTCCGTAGTTTCACCGTTGCTTTCGCGCTCTTTGCTGCTCACTTTAAACCCGCTAAACAAGCAGGATGTTAAAGGAGTACTGCGGCGCGCCCTCACCGATGAACGCGGACTGAAAGGCAAGGTAACTGCTGACGAGGACGCTTTAAATCGCCTCGCGGATCTAGGGGGAGCCGATGGACGCAAAGCTCTGACCTTACTAGAGGCCGCCGCTGAGGGGGCGTTAACGGCTGGACGTAGCACCCTCAGCACTGAAGACATCGCTCGCGCCGCTGATACTGCGATAGTGAAATATGATCGCGATGACCACTATGACGTTATCAGTGCCTTCATTAAATCCATGCGTGGTTCCGACGTCGATGCTACCTTGCATTACTTGGCACGCATGATCGAAGGGGGAGAAGACCCGCGTTTTATTGCCCGCAGAATCATGATTTGTGCCAGCGAGGACGTGGGAATGGCAGATCCTAAGGCTCTGGAAGTCGCGGTAGCAGCTGCCCAGGCTGTCCAGATGGTTGGAATGCCGGAGGGACGGATTATTTTGGCGCAGGCCGCTATCGCGGTTGCTACCGCCCCGAAATCTAATGCCTCCTATCTGGGTATCGAAGCTGCCATTAAAGATGTGCGTGCCGGGAAAAGCGACCCGGTACCAAGCCATCTGCGTGATTCTCATTACGCTGATGCTAAAAAAATGGGAGTGTCTGGATATAAATATGCGCATGATTATCCGCACCATATCGTGAATCAAACTTATCTACCTGCATCTTTAGTTGGAACTCAGTATTATTACCCGACCGATAACGGCTACGAAGATTTGGTGTCTAAGCGTTTGCATACCATTCGAAGCATTTTGGCAAATGGCAATGGTAAGCAAAAATAAGCTAGTCTAAAACAGTTGTTTACAGACAACCCTGGGGTCTTAGCCCGCGTGGTGACCCCACCGGCAATACCGGTGAATGAAAATTGAAAACACATACAGGAGAAAACTAAATGGCAAATAAACGTGCACGTAAGCAGGTTCGGCTATCTCGCGCTCTGGGGATCGCGCTGACCCCCAAGGCGCAGCGTTACTTCGACCGTCGCCCCTATGGGCCTGGTGAGCATGGACGGGCTCGCCGTCGCAGCGAATCTGACTACGCGATCCGTTTGAAGGAAAAACAGCGTCTGCGCGCCCAATACAATATCCGCGAGGCTCAGATGCACCGCCTATTCGAAGAGGCGCGGCGGATTAAGGGCATGACCGGTGAAAACCTGATCGTACTGCTAGAGTCCCGTTTGGATGCCCTGGTCTTACGTTCTGGTTTTGCCCGCACCATGCCACAGGCTCGCCAGACAGTAGTTCACCGTCACGTGCTGGTCGATGGCAAACAGGTTGACCGCCCCTCCTACCGGGTAAAGCCCGGTCAGGTTATCCAGATTTGCCCCAAGTCCCAGACTAAAGATCCCTTTATTGTGGCGGCAGCCGGTTCTCACCGCGATGTGCTACCGGATGTGCCCCCCTATTTGGATGTGAACTTAGAACAGCTACAGGCAACCTATTTGCGTTTGCCTGAGCGCGATGAAATCCCGGTAGTCTGCGATCTGCAGATGGTAGTTGAGCACTACTCACGCTAAGTAATTATTCTTGTTGCCTGATGCCTCCCGATTTTTCGGGAGGCATCAGGCATATCTTGCTTGGTTCTGACACTGATGCTCGGTAGGGTAAAATTCAGCTATACACAAGCATTCTTTAGGAAGGAAGAACAATGAGCGTGGGTGAGGTTGCTTCATTAATCGCCGCTTTAGCGTTTTTGCTGCTGGTAGTGTTGCTGGCGATACCGCTATGGAAGCTGGGGAAAGTATTTGACCAGCTTCAAGGATCAATTAAGCAGGTAGCAGCGGATACTGGCGATACCGTTAAGGAAGTTTCCCAAACAGTACGGGATGCCAACGCCCAGTTGGTGCGGGTCGATGCAGTAACCACTTCCGCAGCGCAGGTTGCACAAGATATCTCTGCAGTTTCTACCTTGGTTTCTTCTACCTTTGCCGGCCCTTTGATTAAGCTCTCTGCGTTTTCTTATGCCGCTCGGAGAATGTTTAACCGGAAAGGGCAAGACTAATGAAGAAACTAGTGAAACTGGGAATCGCCGTGGCGGTTGTGGGTGCTATTGCCTATTCGATACCCCCGGTACGTGAGCGGATACAAGCTGCCGGGGCCGGTTTCCAGAAAGATTTTGAAGTCCGAGAAAGACAATTGCGGGCGGCGTTAATGCCACAAACCACCCCCTTAAGTTAATCGCATGTTCAATAGGAGGTAGCTCCTCCTCACTAAGATCTAGAGGCATAATGCAAACTTCTGAAATTCGTTCCCGTTGGCTCGACTATTTTGCAAAACAAAATCATCATTTAGCAGATTCAGTTCCCCTGGTATCCCCAGATAAATCGATTCTGTTCACTATCGCGGGAATGGTGCCGTTCATTCCCTATATTGTAGGAACCGAGCCGGCACCTTGGCCGCGGGTCGCCAGTGTGCAAAAGTGCATCCGCACCAACGATATTGAAGAAGTTGGTAAAACTACCAGGCATGGAACTTTTTTCCAAATGTGCGGGAACTTTAGTTTCGGTGACTATTTCAAACAGGGTGCCTCCACCATGGCCTGGGATCTGCTCACCGGTTCTGTCGACGAAGGCAAATACGGCCTGGATGGCGATAAATTGTGGGTAACTATTTGGGAAAACGATGCTGAAGCCGAGGACATATGGCTGAACCAAATCGGCCTCGACCCGATGCATCTACAAAAGCTGCCGCGCGAAGAAATCTTTTGGGATACTGGGCAGCCCGGTCCGGCCGGACCTTGCGCTGAAATCCACTTTGATCGTGGAAACGGCTACGGTCCGGAAGGCGGTCCGGAAGTAGATACCGCTGGCGACCGCTACCTGGAACTGTGGAACCTGGTTTTTGATCAATACTTACGTGGTGAAGGACGCGGTAAAGACTATCCGCTACTCGGCGAGCTAGATAAGAAATGTATTGATACCGGGTTAGGTTTGGAGCGTCTGGCGTTTTTGCTGCAAGGCAAAGACAATATGTACGAGATTGACCAGGTTTTCCCGGTGATTGAAAAGGCTCAGGAGCTGTCTGGGAAACGCTACACGCAGGGAAAGACTTCCAATGATCCTAATGATATCCGGATGCGAGTGGTAGCTGACCACGTGCGAAGCGCTTTAATGCTCATTGGGGATGGGGTGCGTCCCGGTAATGATGGTCGCGGATATGTACTGCGTCGCCTGATTCGCCGAGTAGTCCGCGCCATGCGTCTCTTAGGGGTAGAAAAACCGGTTTTTCCGGATCTTTTGCCGGTTTCAAAGCGTGAAATGGCAGCCTCCTACCCCGAATTAGACCGGGATTGGGAAACCATTTCTACTGTGGCTTACGAGGAAGAAGAGGCTTTTAGGCGCACGCTAGAGTCCGGAACCTTAATTTTTGACCAGGCGGTATCGCAGATAAAGAAACGCCGCGCTACCGAACTATCTGGTAAAGATGCCTTTACTCTGCACGATACCTATGGTTTTCCAATTGATCTCACGATTGAGATGGCCGCTGAACACGGTATTGAGGTCGATCGCGAGAAGTTCACCGAGTTAATGCAGGAACAAAAGAACCGTGCCCGCGAAGATGCTCGGGCTAAAAAGACTGGGCACGTGGATGCGCGTATTTATCATGAACTGGAAGCTGAACTCGGTCACGAAGTCGAGTTCGTGGGATATACCGAAGACAGCTGCAACGCCAAAGTGATTGGACTGCTAGCTGATGGCCAGGCAGTACCGGCTGTTTCTGCGGGTAGCAACGTCGAAATCGTCTTAGATGCCACTCCGTTTTATGCGGAAATGGGCGGACAGCTAGCTGATCACGGAGTGATCCGTTCCTTCCAGGGAGCTAAGTTTAAGGTCGAAGATGTGCAAAGTCCGGTCGCCGGTCTGCGGGTACATCGCGGAACTCTGGAAACGGGACAACTCGCAGTAGGCGACGAAGTGGTGGCCGCGATTGATACCGCTCGCCGCCAAGCGATTGCCCGTTCCCATACGGCAACCCATATGCTACATAAGGCGTTGCAAGAAACTTTAGGCGCCCAAGCCACCCAGGCAGGCAGTGAAAATAACGAAAACCGTCTGCGTTTTGATTTCCACCACGGTAAATCTCTAAATGATGATCAAACTGAGCAGATTTTTGATCGGATTAATGATCAGCTGCGTGAAAATCTGCCGGTTAATACTGAGATTATGTCATTAGAAGATGCCAAAAAGTCGGGTGCTACCGCGTTATTCGGGGAAAAATATGGGCAAGAAGTTCGGGTAGTTGATATTGGCAACGGCTGGGATCGCGAGCTTTGCGGCGGTACCCACATGCCAACCACCGGATACCTGGGACAGGTAGTTTTGATGTCTGAAAGCTCTATCGGGTCAGGGGTTAGGAGAATCGAGGCTCTAGTAGCCGATAAAGCCGCTGATTTTCAGGCAAAAGAGCATGAACTAATTACCCAAATCGCCAAGATTATGGGAACTAAACCAGAAATGATTCCTGCCCGAATCGATGATGCACTACTTCGCCTGCGTCATGCACAAAAAGAACTAAACCGCCTGCAGCAAGAAAATCTCTTATCCCGGGTAGGGGAGTTAGCGGCCTCTGCCAAAGAGATTGCCGGAAAGCGAGTAATCAGCTTTAATGCCGGTCACGTGCCGGGGGAAGCCCTGAGGGTACTAGCCGAGGCGCTGCGCCAACATCTACATGACGCTAATGCAGTAGTGGCAGTAGGGGGCGTATTTAAAGATCGCCCCTCGGTAGTTGTTGCCACTACCGCTAGCGCTCGCGAAAAAGGACTTAAAGCCGGGAATTTGGTGAAGATTGCTGCCCAAACCATGGGAGGCGGCGGAGGAGGACGCCCCGACTTGGCACAAGGCGGGGGTAAAGACGCAGGTAAGCTTGCTGAGGCTCTGCAAGCGATTGAACGCGAGATTGCCAATAGCTGATGCGTACTGGCGTCAGACTGGCGATAGATCTGGGTACTAGGCGCATCGGGGTGGCTCGCTCCGATGCGGCAGGTATCTTGGCGTTGCCGGTGGAAACTGTTTACCGTGACGGCGGGCAAGAACTGTTTCGCATCACGGAATTGGTAGCTGAGTATAATGCCAAGGAAATCATCATTGGCCTGCCGCGTTTACTCAGTGGTAAAGAGGGCAAAAATGCCGCCGACGTGCGCGCGTGGGGCGCCGAGTTGGAACAGCTGTTACCAACTTGTAACATAAGACTTGTAGATGAACGGCTCACCTCGGTGAGTGCTCATCAGCAGTTGCGCTCTGCCGGAGTTGGAGGGCGTGACCATAAGAGCGTCGTAGACCAACAGGCTGCAGTGCTAATCCTGGAGCAGGCGCTTGAGATAGAACGGCGAACCGGACGTCCCCCGGGATTGCCACTGGCTAACGGATCTGAAAGCGAGGGAGCCTGATGAGCCGGGAGGAAGAAACTGCTGAGGCTAGGAGGCATTTTCCATCCCGCCGCGCCGATAAAAACAGCGTAGCGGAGCCTTCACAAAAGCCGGATTCTGCTAACCTCGACAGCTATTGGGAAGGGGAGTCTGAAGCGACTGCTCCTTCTCGGTCTGCCGTTACTGGACGCAGTGCCCGGCGGAAAGCTAGCCGTAAAAAGCGTACTATTGCGGCAGTGGTAATCCTGGTTGTCATTGGATTAATCGCTGGTGCCTCGGTTATCGCTGCCAAAGAACTCGGAGGAATTAGCAAAATAATTTCTGGGGGTGAAGACTATGAAGGTAAAGGCACCGGGGAAGTAATCATCGAGATTCCGGAAGGTGCCTCGGGCAAAACTATCGGAGGAATCCTCGAAAAAGAAGGAGTAATCGCGGACGCGGGAGTATTTGCCGACATATTTAAGAAGAATTCTTTGGCACAAGGGGTGCAAGCTGGACGATTCCGAATGCACAAACGGATGTCTTCCCGAGAAGCCCTGGCAATGCTGCTAGATCCCACCTCCAAAGCAGATATTAAGGTAACTATTCCCCCCGGGTTTACCGTTAAGCAGATTAAGACCCGCTTGGAAGAAACTGCCGGTTTCGACGCTGATCAGGTGGCTGAAGCCTTCGTAGATCCCGCCGAATACGGTATTCCCGGGCAAAGTGAAGAGTCTTTCGAAGGCTGGCTAGCTCCCGATACCTATACCGTTTCCACCAAACAGAGCGTAAAAGATCTGGTAAAAACCATGGTGGACACCCAGATTAAACGCTTAGATGAGGCGGGAGTGGCTCCCGAGCAGCGAGCGGGCGTCCTCATTAAGGCTTCCATCTTAGAAAAAGAAGTCAACCTCGAAAAGTATTACGCCCAGGTAGCTAGGGTTATAGAAAACCGTCTCCAAGATAATCCGGATACTCACGGATTCTTACAAATGGATTCCACGGTTGTTTATGGCCTCGGCCGCTCGGGGGGAATTCCCAGTAGCCAGGATCTAAAACAAGACACTCCGTATAACACTTATAAGCATAAGGGACTGCCCCCAACTGCAATCGGAACCGTAGGGCTAAAAGCACTGCAAGCAGCGGTGAAACCCGCAGATGGTAAATGGCTCTACTTCACCACGGTCAATCTGGACAGTGGGGAAACTAAGTTTGCCCTCACTTTAGAAGAGCAGAAGAAGAACGTGGAGGAACTTAAGCAGTGGTGCCAGAAAAACCAGGGCAAATGCAAACGCTAACTCCCTGGGCAGCGGTAATCGGATCACCGATTCACCATTCTCTGTCTCCAGTTCTCCATCTGGCCGCCTATCGGGATCTCGGGCTAAATATTGACTATCGCCGGATAGAGGTCAACAAGGATACGGTGGAGCCATTTTTGGCCAGCTGGCCAGAGGGACTAGTGGGGCTGTCGGTAACTATGCCTTTAAAACAGGTGATTATTCCCCTGCTATCCCAGGTCGATGGGCTAGCAAAAGCAGTGGGAGCTGTAAATACCGTAGTACCCTTCCCGGGAGGAGTTACCGCCGGATTTAACACCGATGTTTATGGGCTGGTGGCAGCCATTAAAGAGGCTAAGGGCCCAGATTTCAGCCCCGAAAAAGCGGTCATAGTAGGATCTGGGGCTACTGCTTCTTCGGCGCTAGCAGCTTTAGCCGAACTTGAAGCCGCTCAGATTAATCTGCTGGCTCGCAGAGTATCGGGGACAGGTAACGCCCTTCAGGCAGCGACCCGGTTAGGAATTGATCCCGGATATATTCCCCTGGCCGCCAGTGATAAAGCCCGAGAAACCTTGCAGGCAGCGGAGTTGATTATTTCCACCGTTCCCCGCGAAGTTCTGGATAGCTTTTATAAAACTATTTCCTTTAACCCGGCTCAAACCGTATTAGACATTGTGTATGACCCTTGGCCGAGTGAACTGGTAAAACAAGCTCGCAGCGGCGGCGCCAGTATCATTTCCGGCAAATCCATGCTGCTACATCAAGCCCAAATGCAGGTTAAGTTATTTACTTCCCGCACTCCCAATCTAGAAGCTATGCGAACGGCTCTTAAGGAGGCATAACGGCATGAAAATGCAATTGTTAGTCCTAATTATCGCGCTAATATTCGCGGGAGTTGGAAACCTGGCATATGGGTTACCCAAGGTAGATAAGTATTTTCGCCTTTCTGGACGGGTGAGAGCATTTTGGAATAAACCGTGGGTGATAGGTCTAATAGCTGGGGTTGCGGTAGGAACTGCAGTAATTATTCGGTTCGGATCAATTAATTTACTGCTACTGTTTCCTTTACTTACCCTGGGGACAGTGCTTGCAGTTATAGATGCGGGCACCCAAAGGCTCCCGCGCTCGATGACTCTAGCTTTCTTGATCCTGGTGGTAACAGCCGTTATTTTGGCGGGTTTCATTACCGGACAGTGGGTAAAACCGGCTTATGCTCTCATCGTAGCGATCGGAAGCTTTATCCTGCTGCTCCCGGGTACTTTTGTACGTCACGGTATCGGTGCCGGTGATTTGCGGTTAGTTCCCCTCCTGGTGGGATTGGCTACCTGCTCTTCTTGGCATTGCCTATTGGTTATGGGGATCCTTTCCGTAGTAGGTAGCGGCCTGTGGGCACTTTATCTGGTGATAGCAAAGAAGGCCAGCGGTTCTACCCGCTTTGCTTTCGGGCCGTGGCTGCTAGCAGCCACCTATATCGCTCTGCTTGTGGTTCCTCGCTAGAAAACTTGGTTTTTTAGCCGGTGGCTTAGCTGTTCTAGAAGTGGAAAGCTAAACCGGAAAAAATGGTTCCATGAAAGAATGAAGCCATGTTGAAATGGATGAGCGCCGGCGAATCACATGGCCCCACGCTGGTAGGAATCTTGGAAGGAATGCCCGCAGGGGTAGAGATCACGACCGCAAAAGTCGCCGAGTATTTAGCCAGTCGGCGCGCCGGTTACGGGCGCGGAGCCCGCCAAAAGTTTGAGCAGGATCGAGCCCATTTGGTAGGCGGGGTGATCAGAGGAAAGACTACCGGAGCTCCCATAGCATTGCTGATAGACAATAGCGAATGGCCAAAATGGGAAACGGTGATGAGCCCGGATCCGGTAGATCCGCAGGCACTAAAAATCGATGCCGGCCAAGGCGACCAGCGGGAAATTGCTCGCAATAAACCTTTGACTCGTCCTCGCCCCGGACATGCGGATCTTGCGGGAATGCTGGCCTATGATCTGGAAGAGGCTCGCCCGGTTTTAGAGCGTGCCAGCGCCCGAGAAACTGCGATGCGAGTGGGACTGGGAGCCTTCGCTCAAGAATTCTTAAAACAAGCCGGCGGAATAGAGCTGATTTCCTACGTAACTCAAATTGGAAAAGCCGAGCTACCGGTCAATTATCCAGTACCTAACTTGAATCAACAGGACAGCCTAGCCGAAAACCCGGTGCGCTGTCCGGATAAAACCGTTAGCGATCAAATGATTTCCCAGATCGATGAGGCTAAGAAAAATGGCGACACTATTGGGGGCAGTGTAGAGGTAGCTGCCTATGGGGTGCCGATTGGTCTCGGCACCCATGTGGCGGCAGACCGGCGCTTAGATACTCGTTTAGCGGCAGCTCTCATGTCGATCCCCGCGGTGAAAACCGTAAAAATAGGCGATGGCAGCCAGCCTTACCTGCCGGGGTCAGCGGCTCATGACGAGATTGTTCGGGCAGAAAACGGCGAAATAACCAGAGATTCCAACCATGCGGGCGGGATCGAAGGTGGCATGTCGAACGGACAGCTAATCCGGGTCAGTTGCGCCTTCAAACCGATCTCTACCGTACCTCGGGCTTTGCGCAGTATTGATCTGGCAAGCGGGGAAGAAAGCCGGGCGATTCATCAACGTTCCGATACTTGCGCGGTAGTTCCCGGGGCGGTTATCGCCCAAGCACAGGTGGCGTTAGTCCTCGCAGACGCTTTGCTGGAGCATGTGGGGGGATATTCCGTAGATCAGGTACGCGAGAACCTGCAGGCCTACAAAAAGCGCGTGGAGGCGAGGCTATGACTAGCCAAAAACAAATAGTCTTTATTGGTTTGCCTGGAAGCGGTAAAACCTCGGTAGGCAGGCTCGTGGCCTCGCGTTTAGCTTGTTCCTTCCGCGATGCTGATCAAGTGCTTAGCGAGCAGACAGGAATGTCCATCCCCGACATTTTTGCTACCCGCGGTGAGGACGGCTTTCGAGAGCTAGAAGTAAAGACTATTGCGGAACTACTCGCTAGCAACACTGCGGTTCTAGCTCTGGGAGGAGGCGCGCTCACCCGGGAGGAAACTCGGTTAGCGCTGGCAGGTAAAGATGTGGTTTTCCTAGATGTTTCACCTTCTCAAGCGGCTGCCCGCGTGGGGAAAGGCACTAACCGTCCCCTTTTAGCTGATGCAGACAGTACCAGTGGGAAGCTAGCACAATTAGCAGCTCAGCGCCGTGACAGCTACCTGGAGGCTGCTACCTTAATCGTTCCCGCTGACGGTACTCTTAGCGAAGTCTCCTCCGCGGTAATGCGGGGATTAGGCAGAAAAGAGCAACTCCCGGTTCGCCGGTACAACCTGGGTACTTTGGCTGCTCTACCGGCGCAGTTTAAGGGAACCTCGCGGGTGATTCCGGTAACTTCCGGTGCAGGATACCAGGTCATTGTGGGGCAGGGGGCAGGAGCCGCCCTTACTCAGATGCTACAAGCGCGTCCTCGGAAAGTATTCTTAATCTATCCGCCGCCACTTGCTGGCGCTGCCCGTAACTTAGCTACTAGCCTCACCCAATCTGGACAAGTTTTAAAACTATTCGAGCACCCGGATGGAGAAGGAGCCAAGAATATCCGGATTGTGGAAGATGCCTGGCGCTGTCTGGGTGAAAACCATTTTTCTCGCGAGGACGCGGTGGTGGCGCTAGGAGGCGGAGCGACTACCGATATGGCGGGCTTCGTAGCTGCCACCTGGCTGCGGGGAATTGAATTAATTAACCTACCAACTTCTTTGTTGGCTATGGTAGATGCGGCCATAGGAGGCAAAACCGGAATCAACACTTCCCTAGGGAAGAATCTGGTGGGATCGTTTTATCCGCCAAGCGCCGTCATTTGTGACCTCGATTATTTGCATACGCTACCGCCTCGGCAGTTACGTGCCGGCTTAGCAGAGGTCATTAAATGCGGGTTTATTGCGGATCATAAAATATTGCAGCTGCTAGATGGTCACCTTCCCGACCAGCTCACGGGCTTTCCTGCCACTGTGGAAGAAGTAATTAGCCGCGCCATTAATGTTAAGTCCAAAGTCGTTAGCCAAGACCTGCGGGAAGGGGGCATGCGGGAGTGTCTAAACTATGGCCATACCCTCGCTCATGCGATAGAAAAGGCAAGTAGCTACCAAGTGCTACATGGGGAAGCGGTGGCCATCGGGATGGTGTTTGCTGCCCAGGTGGCGGTGGAAATGGATCTGCTCACGCCCTCGCAAATGCAAAATCAACGCCGCCAGATTGCCGCGGCGGGGTTGCCGACCGTTTGCCCGAAATATCCCTTTGAGCAACTGGTTAAAATCATGGCTTCGGATAAGAAAGTTCGCGGGGGAGTTATCCGCATGGTACTCACCGACCGTACCGGACAGATTCAGGTCACTCCAATTACGGATTACCAGCTACTACAGCGAACTTTTAATGCTATAAACCGGGCTGATACTGTGGCGGACTCCACCTCCTTTCCGAGCCAGGTGCCGTCAAATGAATAGGATTGTATTCTTGATTGGGCTGCCTGGAAGCGGAAAATCTACTATCGGGCAAGCGCTAGCAAAAAACTTCGGGTGGAACCTGGTTGCTACCGATAGGGAGGTAGCCGCCAGATTGCAGGTTGCGGCAGATACTGCGCTGCTAACAGTGGGAGAGGATCGCTATCGCGAGGTCGAACGGGAAGTTTTGCGTGATCTCTTGCGTGATCTGCCCCGCGAAAACACCATCGTTGATTGTGGCTCGGGTGCCTTAGATAACCCGCAAACCTTGAGCGAGCTGAAAGACTTGCCTGGTGTTGAAGTACTGGAACTGGTGATTGACCTGTCAACTATGGCCGATCGCGCCGGGCTTAATCGCCCTCGCTCCCTAGGATTAGGGATGCCGCGGGCGTGGCTGCGTCAGATGGGGCAGCAGCGACGCCAGCGGTGGCAGATTCTGCATCCCTTAACGGTAGAAGTTTCGGATTTATCGCAAGCGCAAGCGCTGAAAAAAGTGGCTGCGGCTTTGAATCTAGGAGGTGAAAGTACCGGTTAGGGGCAATATTTTCCACCGTCGCGCGATTAAAGTAAAGTAGTAACGATTGATTTTGACTTGGGGGTATTAAGTTGGCGACAACAAATGATTTGAAAAACGGTCTGGTACTAAAGCTTGACAACCAGTTATGGCAGGTTGTGGAGTTTCAGCATGTAAAACCGGGTAAAGGCCCGGCTTTTGTGCGTACCAAGATCAAGAATGTTTTGAGTGGCAAAACGGTTGATCGTACCTTTAATGCCGGGGTAAAAGTTGAGACCGCAACGGTTGATCGCCGGGATATGACCTACCTGTACCAAGATGGTACTGATTTCGTCTTTATGGATGACGACACCTATGAGCAAGTGATGATTACCTCGGAAATCGTAGGGGACGCCAAGAACTTCCTAATTGAAAATCAGCGCGCCGTTGTCGCTTTTCATGACGAACAGGTATTGTTCCTGGAGCTGCCCGCCTCGGTAATTATGCAGATTACCCATACAGAGCCTTGGCTGCAGGGTAACCGTTCTTCGGCGGGAACCAAACCGGCGACCGTAGAGACTGGTTACGAAGTTCAGGTTCCGCTGTTTGTGGAAGAGGGCGAGAAAATCAAGGTAGATACTCGTTCGGGTGATTATATTTCCCGGGTTAAGGAATAGTGGCCAGTGTCCAAGAATCGGCTATCTCGGCGTACTAAAGCACGGCGACGGGCAGTTGATACCCTTTACGAAGCGAATCTCAAAGATCTAGATCAAGACCCGGAGGATTTGCGGGAGCTGGTACTTCAGAGACAACATCTCACTACCGCGCAAACCACCTTGCCTGATTATGCGGCAGAGATTGCCGAGGGCGTGGCTGAGCATCTTTTCGATATCGACATGACGCTCAGCCAGTATTCTCGGGCATGGGCGCTGGATCGCATGCCCAAACCGGATCTAGCGATTTTGCGTTGCGCAGTGTGGGAGATTCTTTACAATGAGGATGTTCCCTGGAAGATTGCAGTAGACGAAGCGGTAGGTACCGCGCGAGCGATTTCCACTCCGGAATCACCGGACTTTATTAACGGAGTGCTAGATGCTATCGGGCGCTCCACTGACAATAATTCAAGTGAGTAGTAGCCCTTGAGGCATAAAACTGACGCTTACGTCCTCGCCAGCATGGCTGCACTCAACTTTTAGGAGGCAGCTATGAGCGCAATAGTTTTCCGCGGCGCAAATATCCTGGGGGAAAATCGCGCCGATATTTTGGTGGAGGGCGAAGAAATCCGCCAGGTCGGCGCAGATTTGTCGGTAGAGGCCGGCACGGGGGTTAGCGAAGTTGATGCCCAGGGTCTACTAGCGCTGCCTGGACTGGTGGATTTGCATACCCATTTGCGTGAACCCGGCGGGTGCGACGCTGAAACTGTCGACACTGGCACTGCCGCGGCCGCTAAAGGTGGATATACCGCAGTTTTCGCCATGGCGAATACCACCCCTACCCAAGACTGCCCCCAGGTAGTCGAGCAAGTCCTGGATTTAGGGCGTCGGGCCGACCGAGTAGATGTCCATCCAGTGGGCGCAGTCACTAAGAATCTGGCGGGCAAAGAGCTCTCGGATCTTAAGGGAATGCACCAGTCGCGGGCAGCGGTAAACGTGTTTAGTGACGATGGCAAATGCGTTTTCGATCCGTTGCTGATGCGGCAGGCTCTAGAGATTGTCCGCGATTTTGACGGGGTGATTGCCCAGCATTCCCAAGAGCCGCGCCTGACTGAAGACTCGCAAATGAACGAGTCCTATTTAGCGGAAGAACTAGGGCTCAAAGGCTGGCCGACCGTTGCGGAAGAGATGATTATTGCCCGCGATATTTTGCTTTCTCTCTACCTGGATGTGCGAGTTCACGTCTGCCATCTGTCAAGCGCCAGGGCGGTAGAACTCGTGCGCTGGGGCAAATCTCAAGGTGCACGCATAAGTGCTGAGGCCACGCCCCATCACCTGTTCCTCACCCAGGAAGAAGTAAGAGGGCGCGATCCACTATTTAAAGTAAATCCGCCGCTACGCTCGCAAAAAGACGTGGAGGCAGTGCAGGCAGGATTAGCAGACGGCACCATTGACCTGGTCGGTACCGATCATGCTCCGCATCCGCGTCGGCTCAAAGACTGCGATTTCGAATGCGGTGCTTTTGGGATGATCGGACTGGAAACTGCACTGGCGGTGGTGGCTACTACTATGGTGCACAGCGGAAAAATGACTTGGCGTGATCTGGCACGCGTCATGTCGGTTACCCCGGCAAGAATTGGCAAAGCCGCGGGGCAGGGAGTCGAAATCACTCCCGGATCGGTAGCAAATCTCTGCTTTGTATCTGCCGATACTTCCTGGCAAGTACGCCGCGAGACCCAAGTATCTCGCTCCGATAACACTCCTTTTGTGGGCAAGGAACTGCTGGGGCAGGTGCGACACACTATCTATCGGGGCAAACCCACAGTATTAGCTGGACAGTTACAGTTTTAAGGAGGAAATATGCGTCGCTACGGGTTACGTTTAGCGCAGGCTATGGAGGAAAGAGGCAATGTTTGTGTAGGTATCGACCCTCACTCCTCACAACTTTCCGCTTGGGGATTGGAGGACAATCTCGAGGGCTTGCGTACCTTCTCCTTAACTTTGGTGGAAGCGATGGCGGGGCAAGTACCGGTAGTAAAGCCCCAATCGGCATTTTTTGAACGTTTCGGATCAAACGGTATCAAGGTGCTGGAGGAAGTACTAGCGGCTTGCCGGGAGGCGGGTTTATTAACGATTTTGGATGTTAAGCGTGGGGATATTGGTTCCACAATGGCCGGTTACGCGCAGGCATATTTAAGCTCTGGCTCCCCGCTAGCAGCGGACGCGATTACCCTTTCTCCCTACCTGGGTTACGGTTCGCTGGCACCTGCTTTGGACTTAGCTAAGGCCAATGGAAAAGGGATCTACGTCTTAGCCCTTACTTCAAATCCGGAAGGATTCCAGGTTCAACATGCCCAATGCGGCAGCGGTAAAAGCGTGGCGGACGACATAATTTTGCAGGCTGAACGCACAAATAAAGCAGCTAGTGATCAAGGTCATATCGCAGATGTGGGTTTGGTTGTGGGTGCCACCACCGGTAATGCGGCGAAAGATTTAGGAATAGATTTTTCGACATTTTCGGGATCTATTTTATCGCCTGGAATTGGCGCTCAAGGGGCTACACCAGCAGATATACAAAAAATATTCGGAAAAAGCTCCTCCCGAGTGCTGGCATCAACTTCCCGAGGAATATCTTCAGCGGGTCCAAAAGTATCAGCTCTGCAAGCGGCCGCCGGGCGAATAACTGAACAAATGAGTGATATTTTTCGCAACTGAACTGGCAAAACTTAGTCGATAGTTTGGCTTAAATGGAAAAAAACAACTAGTGTTTTTCGTGTTGTTATCCCGTAAATCTAGATGAAGAGGTAATACAAAATGGCACTTCCTTCTTTGACTCCCGAACAGCGCGCACAGGCTCTGGAAAAAGCCGCTCAGGCTCGCAAGGCTCGCGCTGAAACTAAGGCGAAGCTGAAGAACCGGGAATTGACTCTATCTGAAGTAATCAAGAACGCTCAGGATGATCCCTACTTGGGCAAGATGAAGGTTCAGGCTCTGCTGGAGGCTCTGCCTCGGGTAGGCGCCACCACCGCTGCTGCGGTAATGGAGGAGATCGGCATTGCTAAGTCGCGTCGTATCCGCGGTCTAGGTGAGCATCAGCGCGCTGAGTTGGTTCGTCGCTTCGGCTAGTAATCTAACCAACTTATTGCAGTATG
The DNA here is from genome assembly GCF_032557235.1 of Varibaculum cambriense. Classification (GTDB taxonomy): domain Bacteria; phylum Actinomycetota; class Actinomycetes; order Actinomycetales; family Actinomycetaceae; genus Varibaculum; species Varibaculum cambriense_C. The sequence continues at coordinate 55,094 of NZ_JAWGMB010000004.1, read as the reverse complement.
GGACCCAAGTTTTGGGTCCCATACTGTTATTTACCGGAAAAGTTCGGAGTGAAAAGTTTACCCATGTCTCGCCTTTATGTATTGGTTGGCCCTTCCGGGGTAGGCAAAGGAACTGTGGTTAAGGCTTTACGAAAAGCCCATCCCCAGGTAAACGTAGCGGTTTCTGCTACTACTCGTTCGCCCCGTCCGGGTGAACGTGACGGCATCGACTATCATTTCCTAAGTGAAGCCCGCTTCGATGAGCTGGTGGCCAGCGATGGCTTTGTAGAGTGGGCGATAGTTCACGGCCAAAAGCGCTACGGTACTTTACGCTCTGAAATCGCAAAATACATTGCTCGCGGCGAGGACGTGATTTTAGAAATCGATTTAGCAGGCGCGAGGCAGGTGCGGCGCACCAACCCCGATGCTTGTTTTATATTCCTACAAGCTCCCAGTCAAAAGATTTTACAAGAACGCTTGCGGGGTAGAGGCACCGAAGGAGAAGCCGAGGTAGCGCGGCGTCTGCAAACCGCCGAAATAGAGATGGCAGCTGCCGGAGAATTTGAGCATATTGTGGTAAATAATCACCCTGATCAGGCTGCTAGCGAACTAGCAGCTCTAATGGGAATAGCGTAAGATTCTTCGTGAAGAGGTGGCGTTTGGCCACTGATAATAGAAATGAGAGGACAATATGTCGGGTACTGTTGCTAGCCCGGAGGGGATCACCAACCCTCCAATAGATGATCTATTGGAAAAGGTAGAGTCCAAGTACGCCCTAGTGGTCTATGCGGCGAAACGGGCACGGCAGATTAACACTTACAATCTGGAGATCGCGGAAGGAATGTTTTCGACTCCCGGGCCGCTGATTGACTCCAACCCTGAAGACAAAGCTCTAGGTATTGCTTTGCGCGAAATTGATCAGGGAGTATTAAATCTCAAAGAGCACGACGATTCTTCCCAGGACTAACTAAGCTATGTCGCAGCGCCGCCAAATTGTTGTCGGGGTGGGGGCGGGCATCGCCGCCTACAAAGCCACCCGTGTGGTGCGGGCATTAGTTAAAGCCAACTTTGATGTCTGGGTAGTTCCTACCCCGGCATCGCTAAAAATGATTGGGGAAGTTACCTGGCAAGCAATCTCCGGTAATCCGGTTTACCCGCAGGTAGATTCCCCCTTCAGCGGAGTTGGGCATATTGAATTAGCTCGTGAGGCCAGCGCCATTGTGGTGGTTCCCGCCACCGCCGATCTATTGGCACGGATAGCACACGGCATTGCTAACGATATGCTTACTAACGTGATTTTGGCGGCTGACTGCCCACTATTATTGGCTCCGGCGATGCACACCAATATGTGGGAAAACCCGGCAACTAAGGATAATGTGCAAACCCTGCAAGCTAGGGGTGCGCGTTTTATCGGCCCGGTGGCGGGTGATCTGTCCAGCGGGGATCAAGGGCTAGGCCGGCTGGCACCGGAAGAAGATATCTACGCTGAGGTAATCTCGGTTCTTGCTACCGGAAAATGGCAGGGCAAGAAGGTAATGGTAAGCGCAGGGGGAACCCGTGAGCCTTTAGATCCCGTACGTTTTCTCGGGAATCGATCCTCCGGGCGCTTTGGAGTAGAGATTGCCCGACAGTTTGCTTGGCAGGGAGCGCAGGTAACCTTGTTGGCTGCCAATATCGAACCAACGCTCTTGGGCTCTTTACCCGCAGGGGTAGAAGTAGTTGCTACTCCTAGCGCGTCAAAGATGCACCAGGTGGCACTAGACTATTTCCCCCACATGCAAGTGACGGTAATGGCGGCAGCGGTAGCGGACTACCAGCCAGTAGATTTTCAAAGTGAAAAGATCAAGAAAGTTCCTAATCAAAAGGAGTTTTCTTTACAGCTGCGACCCACTACCGATATTTTGGCGGATTTAGCCAGTAAGAAACGCCCCGATCAGTTAGTAGCAGGCTTCGCGGCGGAAACTGGCAGCTGGGAACGGGTGCTGCAACTGGGTAAAGAAAAGGCTCTCCGCAAAGGAGCCGATATTATTTTTATTAACCAAGTGGGCACCGAAACCGGCTTCGGAGATATCGCTACCAGAGTTTGCGCAGTTGACAGTGAAGGTAGTCAGATTGGGGAGTTTTCGGGCAATAAACCTCAGGTGGCTACCCAAATAGTTACGCTGGTGCGCCAGCAGCTGCCGTGACTGACACGATGCCGCGGTGGAGCGGCACTGACCCCCTAGCTACCCTTAGATCTCGGGTGCAGACTAAATCCCTGACAGGAACCCAACAAGAGCTACTTTCCGCCCCTAAGGAACCCCGTGGCAAATGGGATAATAGTGACCCGATTGCCCGAGTTATTCCCGATCTTTCGGTTTTTCATCTCGCCAGCGGCCTCGATTACACGATTCCTGCCCGGCTACAGTCGAAAGTACATCCCGGATGCCTAGTTAGCGTAAAAATCGCCGGCAAGTTGGTACACGGGTGGGTAAGAGATATTCGCGAAGCAGAACCCACCCAGCAGCGTTTACGGGCAATCAGCCGGGTTCTAAGCCCCCATGCTTTGGTGTCCGAACACAGCTTTTCATTGGCCGATCAGGTAGCTAGGCGTTATGCCGGAAATTTATCCGCGGTATTACGCCAGGCGATCCCGCCGCGTCGCGCCAATATTGAAAAAAAGTTCTTTGAATCTTTTGTACCTGGCTCTGCGACGACCAAAGAGGGCAAGCTAGGGGAACTGGCCAGAGACAGTAATGCTAGGGATCCTCTGGTTGCTTCCGATCCCGCAGGAACCGCCATTTTAAAGTCTTTAGAACAGGGGCGAACTAGCCGTGTGGTGTGGCAAGCGCTTCCCGAACCCGCCCTGCCGGCTCCCTTCTCTCAGATTGCCCAGCTCATCTCCCATTCGTTAAGCGCTAGTGGCTCGACGCTCTGTCTTTTCCCCACTAGTAAGCTGGCGCAAGATTTTGCTGCCTACTGGAGTGAGCATGCTCCTATCGGGGCGCCCTCAGCCTTGGAGTATCACTCGGAACTGGGAGCCAATGCCCGTTACCACGCCTTCTTAGAGTGCCGTTTTAACCATCCTCGTCTGGTGATAGGAACTCGTTCCGCCATTTTTGCTCCCTTGGAAAAACTGTCTCTGCTGTTGATTTGGGATGAAGGAGCCGAAAGCTATCAGGAAAAATCCGCACCTTATTGGCACACCCGGCAAGTAGCAATGCTTCGCAGCCAGCGTGAAAAAGCTTCTTTAATTTTGGGGAGTTTCTCGCGTTCACCCCAGGCGCAAGCTTTAGTTATGTCTACCTGGGCTAGCGAGCTGGCTGGCGAAAATCACCAAATGCCGCTGCCTAAAATTCTGACGCCCGAATATGAAAATCGAGACGACCCTTCCCTGGGGAACAGCGGGTTATCTTCTACTGCCTTACAGTTCCTGCGGCGCGGATTACAAAACGGTCCGGTATTAATCCAGGCTCCCCACAAAGGAGGACGCGGCGGCCTGAGCTGCGCTAATTGCTTAGCACCGGTGCGTTGTCCGCAGTGCCTAGGGCGCGTAGAGCAGCTGCGCACACGCTTTATTTGCCATAGTTGCCATCATCATTTTCAGTTTTCTTGCCCGCGTTGTGGGGCTAAAGCGACCCGCGCTAGAGTACGCGGACACCAACAAATAGGAAGCGAACTAGCGGCCGCGTTTCCGCGAGTCCCTGTTTATAACTGTGACGCCGATAATTCTTTGAAGCATATCGGTGCTATGCCCGCCTTGATCGTGGCAACTGCGGAACAAGAACCGGTAGCCAAGGGTGGGTATGCTGCGGCACTACTGCTGGATGCCGGTATGCTCCTTAGCCTAGATAGGATTTGGGCAGCTGAAGAAGCGTTGCGGCGTTGGGCAAATACTGCCGCTAAAGTCGCCCCGGGCGGGCAAGTGATGCTCACCGGTGATCCGGGGCAACGCCTAGCCGACACTTTTAAGCACCGAACTTTTAGTAGCTGGGCAAACCAGGAGCTCCTAGAGCGAGCAGAAGTTGGGATTCCACCCACTGCCACCTTAGCGGTTATTCGCGGCCAAGAGGACGCCTTGCACCGTTTCCTAGCTGAGGCCACTTTCCCTGATGCCCAAGTTATCGGTCCGGTTAGGCGAGAAGGGAACTTCCAGTTGTTGGTACGTTCCCGTTTGGATCAAGGTGAGCACTTGCGCGAAGAGCTACGCCGCCTGCAAGCGGTGGCTTCTCGAAAAAAGTGGGGTCAGATCCAGTTACAGGTAGATCCCCAAGATCTTTAATGTTTCCTGAGATAGCGGTACTTAACTGATAACATTTCCTCTATGCGTGTCTTATTTGCCGGTACTCCCGCCTCGGCGGTACCTGTCCTGAAGTATCTGCTCGACTCGGAGCATGAAGTGGTGGGGGTGCTAACTCGCCGCCCTGCTCGATCTGGTAGAGGCCGTAAGCTTATGCCATCTCCGGTGGCACAGGTGGCTGAGAAGGCTGGCTTGCCAGTTTTTACCCCTTCTTCTTTGAAAGACACCAGTCAGCGCCCTGACTTTAAAGCTTTAGATGCCGAGGTGGCCGTGGTTGTCGCCTACGGGTTACTTATTCCGAAGGATTTATTAGAGGTTTTCCCGCACGGCTGGATTAACCTGCACTATTCGCTGCTACCCAAATGGCGGGGAGCCTCTCCGGTTCAACATTCGCGTATCGCTGGGGAAGAAATCACCGGGGTTAGTATTTTTCAGATCGACGAAGGGATGGATACTGGCCCTATCTATGCGGTTGATCCGATCCGAGTAGCTCCGCAGACCACCGCAGATTTGTTACTGCAGCGCTTAACCGACACCGGAATCGGGCTGCTGCCCCACGTCCTCACCGCGCTGGAAACCGGAAATGCTAAAGCTCACCCGCAAGCTAGCGAAGGCGCCAGTTACGCGCCTCTGCTTAGCAAAGCTGATGCCCAAATACCGTGGGAAAAGGATGCCCAACAGGTAGCGGATATGATTTGTGGCTTTACCTCTGAGCCGGGAGCTTGGACCAAGCTGCCTGATGGTAAACGAATCAGTATCTATCCCGTGATCGAGATGAAAGAACATGATACTCTGCAGCCCGGTCAGGTGCGGGTTACTAAACATGAAGTCACCGTAGGAACCGGCAGTAACGATGTGAAATTAACCTTTGTCACCCCGGCTGGAAAAAGAGAGATGGCGGCTGACGCCTGGGGACGAGGACTACGATATGGGGAAGAATTCTTCTTTAGCCTCCCCGGAGAAAGTGAGTCAAACTAGTGCGACCAGATCGTTCCTCGCAAAAATATCCCAACGGCAAGTCTCCCCGGGGTTACCAACGCAATAAGCGGGGAGGAAACCGCCTTGAACAGGAGGAATGGTACCCCCAAACCGATCGGGTACGCACCCTGGTTTTCCAGGTACTCCTGGCTGTAGAGACCAAAGATGCCTATGCGAACCTACTACTGCCACCCAGGCTTACCCGCGCCCATATCGCCGGACGCGATGCTGGTTTCGCTACTGAGCTAACCTACGGGACGCTGAGAAGCCAAGGCTACTACGATTGGATAATTAATGAGTGCTCTAGCCGCCCGGTAGCCGCCTTGGAAAAAGAAGTACTGATTATATTGCGCATGGGCTTGCATCAACTGTTAAATATGCGAGTTGCCACCCACGCAGCAGTCAGCGAATCAGTGAATCTCACGAAACAGGAAGCCAACGAGGGAGCCGCGGGACTGGTCAACGGGGTTTTGCGACAAGCAGTGCGCCTGGCTGACAGCGGGGAACTACAATCCCGGCTGGACAGCCTTAGCAAGTCTCGCCGTCTTACCATTGAGTATTCCCATCCCGCTTGGATTATTGCTGCCTATCGCGCTGCTTTACGTGAACACGCTAAACTGGGAGCCCAGATTCCCGGTGACGATGATTCGCTGGCGGCATTACTGGCAGAAAATAATCGCGCCCCCTATATCAATTTGGTGGCGCGACCCGGCTTGGTTGATCGAGAAGAACTTGCCGATGCCGTAGAAGATATGGGACAAGATGTTGCCTATTCGACGCTGAGTCCTTGGGGTTTGATTGTGTCTGGGGGAGATCCCGCAAGTCTCGAAGAGGTTCGCCAGGCGCGCGCAGGGGTGGAAGATCAAGGATCGCAACTGGTAGCCGCACTGGCAGCTACCTACCCTTTGGAGGGGAGCGACCAGAACTGGCTCGACTTATGTGCCGGACCTGGCGGGAAAGCAGCTTTAATGGCGGCGTTAGGCCGGGAGCGAGGCGCCCAGCTTATCGCTAATGAGGTCAGCCTCCATCGGGCGAAATTGGTGGAAGATTCGGTGCAAGCCCTCGATAATGTGCAAGTAGTTTGCCAAGACGGTACCCAGTTTAGAGCCATTAAGGGCGGATACGACCGGGTATTAGTGGATGCACCTTGTACCGGATTGGGGGCATTGCGCCGTCATCCCGAGTCCCGTTACCGTGCCCGTAATGAAACCATTCCCGATATCACTGATTTACAGGCGCGTTTGTTAAATCGGGCTTTAGAAGTTTGCCGCCCCGGTGGCTTAGTTATTTACGCCACTTGTTCGCCCCACCCAGCAGAAACTACTTTCCTGGTAGAGAGAGTATTGAAAGAACGCAAAGATGGGCAGCTGCTAGAACTTACTCCCGTATGGGATCAGCTAATCGATGCCGAGGCCTGGCCTGGGGGTCTGGGCTGCGCTGATAAATACTTACAACTGTGGCCGCATATTCATGCCAGTGACGCTATGTTTGCGGTAGTAATCAGCAAGAACCAGAAAGGAATCTAATCATGGGCGTAACCATTTCTCCTTCTATCCTTAACTGCGACATCGCTAATCTAGCTAACGAAATTGAGAAGATAAAAAACGCAGATTACGCGCATGTGGATGTGATGGATAACCATTTTGTGCCCAACCTTTCCTGGGGACTGCCGGTGGTAGAAGCAGTAATCCGCCAAAATGTTTTGCCGGTAGATGCCCATTTGATGATCGAGGATGCTGACCGGTGGGCGCCGACCTATGCGGAGGCTGGGTGTGCCTCGGTTACTTTCCATGCCGAGGCAGCGGCGGCGCCGATTCGTTTGGCGCGAGAGATTCACCGGCAGGGAGCAAAAGTGGGAATGGCACTCCGCCCCGCCACCGATATCACTCCCTATATTGATATTCTCCCGGAAATCGATATGTTGCTGGTGATGACGGTAGAGCCCGGGTTTGGAGGTCAGTCATTCCTGGAGTCCATGATGGCGAAAGTTCGCCGCACCCGCGAAGCTATTTCTGCTGCTAACCTGCAAGTATCGGTACAGGTCGACGGGGGAATCACCCGCGAAACTATTAGCGTAGCTGCCGAGGCCGGCGCAGATGTATTCGTTGCGGGTTCGGCGGTTTATAAAGCTGAGGATGCCTACGCGGAGGTGGAGGAGCTGCGGCGTATCGCCCAGTCCCACTGCTAATAAGCACCGAAGTTTCAGGGGGAAACAGCTGGCGTCCTCGTAAATATTCTGCCTACGCCCCAGGTTGCAGGTTCCTGCTAACTGGAGCGGGAAGGCAAGATTTTTCAAAACCCACTAACCTTAAAGCTATGAAGAGTTTTGAAGAGTTATTTACAGAGTTGCGGGCGAAAGCCAGCGAACGTCCGGAAGGGTCGGGCACCGTGAAAGAGCTAGATGCCGGGGTGCACGCTATCGGGAAGAAAATCGTAGAAGAGGCGGCAGAAACCTGGATGGCCGCCGAATACGAAAGCCTTGATGATTTTTGTTTGGAGGTCTCCCAGCTGCTTTATCACGCCCAGGTGATGATGATCGCTAAAGGGGTAAGCCTCGAAGACGTCTACCGCAAACTGTAAGGAAACAAATGTTAAGAATAGCTGTTCCCAATAAAGGTGGTCTTTCAGATCCGGCCATCAGACTTCTTTCCGAAGCTGGATACCGTACCCGACGCCGGGGTCGAGAGCTACATATCACCGATCACAATAACCAGGTTGAAGTATTTTTTCTCCGTCCGCGCGATATTGCCCAATACGTAGGTGCCGGTTTTATCCAAGCCGGGATTACCGGACGTGACCTGCTGGCGGATTCGGGAGTCAAAGCCGAAGAAGTACTAGCACTGGGATTTGGTTCCTCTACTTTTCGCTTTGCGGCGCCTCAAGGTACCATGAGCTCGGTTCAGGATCTGGAGGGTAAACGCATTGCCACTTCCTTTGACCGGATTGTGCAGGACTATTTGGCTTCACAAAAGGTAAAAGCCGATACCGTGCACCTAGATGGGGCAGTCGAGTCCTCGGTTCGCCTCGGGGTAGCGGACGCAATCGCGGACGTAGTGGAAACCGGCAATACTCTGCGGGCAGCGGGGTTGGAAGTATTTGGCGAACCTTTGATGCAATCAGAGGCCGTACTCATCGCTAATCCGCAGGCAGCGGGAAGCGCGGGTCTGCAAGTTCTTCAGCAGCGCCTCCAGGGGGTGCTCAATGCCCGTAACTATGTGTTGGTGGACTACAACGTTCACCGGGATCTGTTGGATAAAGCAGTCAATTACACTCCGGGCATTTCTTCCCCCACCATATCTTCCCTGCAAGATAGCAACTGGTTAGCGGTGCGGGCACTGTGTAAACGCTCCGAGGTTCACGGGGTAGTTGATAAGCTCCACGCCTTGGGTGCGGAAGGAATTTTGGTTACCCAGCTGCTATCGGCTCGGATCTAGCTGGAGCTGCGCCAGGGGCAGGCTTACTCCTAACCGGTACTTTGTCGCCTCTAAGGTAATCCCGAAGGATTTTGCCTGCAACTTCGGGTTAGGAAATCTGCGCGGCGAGGCGTCCGGCTGCGGCAGCAGCCAGGAAGGGAGCCGCATCTTCCTCCAGGCCCCGTCGCATGGTTGATAGTTTCACCGGGCAGTTGCTTAAGGCCTGGTAGAGTCCGGCGGTTGGACATTTTTGCACCCGGTGCCGGGAACTAATCTGTGCCAGTTGGGAGTTCACCAATTTAGTGAATTCACTGTTTAGGAGAGGTTTTTGCCCTTCGCCTTCGTCGGTGAACTCCGGTAGTGCCACGGTAAGGGGGATTGGCGTAAAGTCGGACAGAATTCGCAAATTATGATGCGAGATTCCCCGGTGGCGCGGCCGAGGATCAGCTGCTGACATCCGTAGGGCACAAATCGCTTTTCCGCCTCCCACTGCCGCCTGGGTCAGGAACGACGAGAGATCAAAACCCGAGTACCCATAGGGGGTGCCGCTACCCGCATTTCCCGGGCCTTGCCCCACAATCGCGATATCGGCGGCTAATACGTGCCGGGCTGCCAGCAGCGCCGAAAAAGTATTGATGGCTTCCAAGTCGCCCCCGAATGCTTGACCGGCCGTAATTACCGCTGCTAACCAGCCTTTTTCACGCAACGCGGTAATATTGCGGGAGAAAAACGCGGGTAGCGCCCCGCCATCGGTGTAAACATAAACAATTTTGGCTTCGGGATTTTCTGTCCTGACCCCGGCGATCACTGCGGGAAGCTGGGAATGTAGATCAATCCCTACTACCGGCATTCCTTGCAGGTCTTCTGCCTGTCGCATCTTTTGGTGATAGGGCGATTCTTGTTCCTCAACGGAGGAAACCATGTACTGGCTGGGGGTATAGCGTGCCTTCATAATGTGACCCTCATTAGCCGGTAGCACGTCTGCTGGTAGACGTTCACAAAGCGCGGTTACCAGCGCAAACCCTCCGGTTCCTAAGTTTTTTTGTAGGGGAGAACAATCAATGCGTACCGTTTCGCCCTCTTTTATCTCTCCATTTAAGGCCGGATAGTTTAAGGCGCGTAGGGTTTCCCCGGTTAAAAACTGCTCCGCTCCGCGAGGATGAGCAGAAATCTTAAGCGTGAGTTCTTGGGTGGCTGAAAAGTTGCGAACCGCTGCCACCTGTCCTTCCCGTAACATCATGTTTTATATTCTAGCGGTCTTTGTCAGGGTGACCGCTAGGGGCTTAAACAGGTAGGCTTAGGGTATGCATGGGTTTTTAGTTGCGCTGTGGACGCTGGGGATTCTCGCGGCAATAATTTGTCCGATCGTCATGTTTATCTGGTTGTTCCGCAAAGCCAATGCCACTTTAAACGTTTTTGGGGAACAAGTTCAGCAGGTAACCTCTCCGCTAGATAACTTGCAGGAAGCCTCGGATCTTCCGGCTCTCCGCCCAGCCGGAGCCAGCGGGGATCCCCAGGTGTTAGCTGAGGCTCGCCAGGTGCGCGCCGAAGTGGCAGCTACTCGGCGTACTCGCCGCTACGCCCGCCTAACAGCCGCTAAAGCGCGCTGGGAGAAACTGGGGCTGGTGTAGGTGCCGCGCAGGCGTAAACGAAAAAAGCCTACTACTCAAGGTGCGGGGGACTGGGATTCTCTTAGCGCGGCGGAAAAATTAGCCACTTTTAAACGCACCCAGATTAGGGGTGAGGTGGCTAGTTTCGCAGCTGGTTTTGATTTTCCCTTTGATGATTTCCAAGATCAAGCTCTTCGCGCCCTCGAGAACAATAAATCTGTATTAGTTGCTGCCCCTACCGGTTCCGGTAAGACGTTGGTGGGGGAGTTCTCCCTGTTCCTAGCGTTAAAACGGGGAGTAAGAGCTTTTTATACTACCCCGATCAAGGCGCTTTCTAATCAAAAATTTAGGGATTTTTCTGCTACCTACGGCAGTGAAAATGTGGGACTACTGACCGGGGATATCTCCGTTAACCCCTCAGCGCCTCTGGTGGTGATGACCACTGAAGTTTTGCGCAATATGCTGTACCGAGATGATGGGCGCCTCGATGATTTAGGGTTTGTGGTTCTTGATGAAGTGCATTACCTTGCTGACCGCTATCGCGGCCCGGTGTGGGAAGAAGTTATTTTGCATCTTGGCGCGCAGGTGAAAGTAATCGCCTTATCGGCCACGGTGTCGAATGCCGAGGAGTTTGGACAGTGGCTACGCCAAGTGCGTGGGAATGTCGAGATTGTGGTTTCGGAAAAACGTCCGGTACCGCTTTACCAACATATGTTGGTAGGAGGGCGACTTTTCGACCTGGAAGTGAAGTCTTCCGGTGGCAAAACTAAACTTAACCCGGTCTTGCTAGCTAGAACTCGCCGCGGCTTGGAGGAACCCGGGCGCGGTCACCATACGTCATTGCCCGCAACGGTAGAGGAGTTGAACGCGAAAGGGCTACTGCCAGCAATTATTTTTATTTTTTCGCGTGCCCGCTGTCAGCAGGGACAAAATCAGCTAGTAGCGGCGGGAATAGATCTAACTAGTCCCGCAGAGAAACGCCAAATCTCAGCGCGGCTGGATGAAATTAGCGAAAGCATTCCTCCGGGTGACGTCCTCGCCTTGGGATTGGACACCCTTTTCGAGGGGCTCAGGCGGGGAATCGCGGTGCATCATGCTGGCCTACTTCCGGTACTTAAAGAAGCAGTAGAGAAAATGTTCGCTGCCGGACTACTGAAAGTGGTGCTAGCTACCGAAACTTTGGCGCTGGGGATTAATATGCCGGCGCGTTCGGTAGTTATTGAATCACTGCGCAAATGGGATGGCCATGAGTTTGTGATGCTCTCGGCCGGGCAATATACCCAGCTTACCGGGAGAGCCGGCAGGCGCGGAATCGATACTTTGGGGCACGGCATCGTAATGTTTCGTCCCGGCATGGATCCAGCTACGGTCGCGGCGCTTGCCTCAAAACGTACCTATCCGTTGAAATCAGCTTTTAGTCCCACCTACAATATGGCGGTTAACCTGCTGGAGCGAGGATCCTTGGAAGGTACTAGAGATGTTTTGCGACGCTCTTTTGCGCAATTCCAGGCAGACCGAGCAGTAGTTGGGAAAGCACAGCAAGCAGCGGATAAGCAAAGGGCAGCTGATGAGATTGTCGCGGCAAAGTCTTTAGAATGCTCCTACGGAGATATTTACGAGTATGTAAGGATTAAAAGCGAGCTTGAGGCGCGCGATGCCCGCCATGCCCAGCTGCTTGCCCGCGAGCAAGCGCGGCGGCGCTGGGATCTATTTAGTTCCCTAAAACGCGGTGATGTATTGGCTTATAAAGATGCTCGCCGCGCCCGTCACGGGATTGTGATGAAAAAATCGGGAACCCGCACTGGGGAAACCACTTTGACGGTGCTAGCCGATAACGCCAAGCTACGTAATTTTTCCAGCAATGAGTTTGCTGGCCCCTTAGCCTTGGTGGGGCAGATGTGGGTGAAAGATTACTCGGAACGTAAACCGCGCGACCGCCAACGCCTAGCGTCCAAGCTCCGGGCAGCGGTGCGCGAAGGGATTTTTAGCGCTCCAAAATCCGCTACCAGTGAGGACGAGGCGGCTACCTCCACAAAACCCGGGGTATCAACCCAGGAGACTTCCTCTCAGATACCGGATATTAATGGCCGTGAGCTTACGCAGCTGAGCGAACTGGAACTTACCGAGCTGCTGACCTGCCATCCCGCGGCTCGTTGTCCCCAGCTTGATAGCCATCTTAAGAAGGCATCTCGGTGGACGCGCTTAGAACGGCAGGCTGCCCGCTTGCGGCGCCAAGTTGATATTTCGGAGGGCGCGCTAGTTGATACCTTTGACCGGGTCGTTAACGTCCTAATCAAGTTAGGGTATTTAGATCCTAATGGACAAGTAACTGAATCTGGGGCAGTGCTGTGCCGCATATATAGTGAATATGATTTACTCTTGGCGCAATGCGCCCTAGAAAATGTTTTCGCGGGTCTGGGCCCGGCGCAACTAGCGGCAGCTTGTTCGGCTGCTAGTTATGAGGCGCGGCGGGAAGAAGCGGGAGCTCCGGTGCCTGCTGCTTTGAAATCTGTGGTGACTCAAATCGAAACCTTGGCGGCAGATTTGCGCCAGGTGCAAAGCGAGCTGCAAGCACCAGAACTTCCGCAGTCATCTTCGGCACTGGTGGCAGCGACTTATGCCTGGGCTAGGGGCAAACCCCTGTCGGTGGCCTTAGAGGCTGCACCTATCGAGGCTGGGGATTTTGTGCGAGCGATGAAACAGCTGCTCGATGTGCTCCGGCAACTAGAAATGGTGGGTAGTGTAGAAACCTCGGCTACAGCGCGTAAAGCTCAAAAGCTAATTTTGCGCGGAGTGGTGGCATGGTCAGATATTTAATTAATGGTTTCTGGGCTCTGGTTGCTGCCATCGCGATTGCTACCGGTCTATTATTGGCTTTTCCTTCTTCCTGGGGATCACATTGGCTAGGTGCTTGGTTAGCTCTCGGACTATGGCTATTAATTCTGCGACGGGCGCGTCGCAGCTACGCCCTCGTGATCTCTATTTTGGCCTCCCTGCTTTTTTTCTTGGTGCTATTTCGTTGGGTGGCTATCTCACTGACGTTTTCTACTCCTTGGATTGCTCTGGCGTTTTTTGAAACATTATTTCCTACATTGTGGGCGGGGGTAGTTTTGGCTACCCGCAAACTTACCAGCCCGCTTTGGACTTTTTGGACGGCTTTTTCTTTTGCCGGTATTGAAGCTTGGCGAGCGTGTGTTCCCTGGACGGGAATGCCTTGGGGAATGCTGGGATTTTCCCAGGTGGATAGCCCTATGAAGGGATGGATTCCGCTCCTGGGTGAAAACGGGATGGCCTTTTTAATGGTGGGTATAGTGGCGGCGCTAGTTAGCGTGACCTGGAAAATCTCGATGCCCAATTTGGCTGTTGCCGGCCTGGCGCTGGTGCTAGTCATTTTTTCGGGGATGGGTTTGCCTTCTCTACCCAATTCGCAAGGTTATCCCCGGATAAAGGTGGCGGCTATGCAAGGGGGTGTCTCTTGGCCGATTGGATCTACCTACTCCCATCCCGGCACCATCTTGTCTGGTCATATGGAACAAGCACGCACCAGTGATTTGCGCGGGATCGAAGTAGTTTTGTGGGGGGAACAGGCAGCAGATATAGATCTAAGCTCGCAGGTGCAGTGGGCTGAGGAACTACAACACTGGCAGGAAAACCGGCAAATACCCGTTATTTTTGGCACTTTGGTTTATGGGGATAAAACTACCTCTAACCAGGTATTAAAACTGGAGGATGGTAAGTTCTCGCATATCTATACCAAGCGGGAACCGGTGCCTTTTGGGGAGTTCTTACCGGCCCGGCCTACCATCTCTAAGATATTTCCCGAACAGGTAAAGATGCTTCCGCGCGATATGATACCGGGTAAATCCCCCGGGGTTACCCCAGTGGAAAATGCGCAGATAGGGACAAATATCTGTTTTGAGGTAGCGATTGACCCGCTGGTGCGCGATACGGTGAACGCAGGCGCGAACCTACTATATTTCCCCACTAATAATTCTTCTTTTGGATACTCCTATCAGTCTCGACAACAGCGGCAGATTGCCCGCTTTCGCGCCCTAGAATATGATCGCTCCACTGTCCAAGTGGCAGTGGGGGGAGTAAGCGCCCTAATCAATCCTAAAGGTCAGGTGGTTTCCCAATCCGGGCTCTTTAGGGCAGATACTTTAAAGGCAGCGCTGCCTTTGCGCGACACTCTCACCTGCCAGGCGCGTTTTGGGGCCGCAATAAACGCTGTTTTCCGCTTCGGAACCCTAATTGGGCTGGCTCTGGTGGGAGCAACCCTGGTTTTCTTGAAAATACAAAAACGCAGCGTTCAAAGAACAGATTTTTCCATCCGAAGAGGACGCAAACGAACGGTGAATAAGAGCAGAGGAAGCGGAAATAACTGCTCGAAAGGAAAAGGAAAGAAATGAAAGATATCGTAATCGCGATTCCCACCTACAACGAACTCGAAACGCTACCCCGGCAGGTGGCAAAACTGCGCCGTGAAATTCCGCAGGCGGACTTGGTGATTATTGACGACAATTCTCCCGATGGCACCGGGCAGCTGGCCGAAGAACTAGCTAGCAAAGATAGGGGAGTGAAGGTAGTGCACCGGGCGGAGAAAACCGGACTAGGCCCGGCCTATTTGGAAGCATTTTCGTGGGCGCATGATGCAGGATACACCTGGATAGTGCAGATGGATGCAGATGGGTCTCACCGGGTGCGGGACCTAAAGAAACTATTAGCGCGCCGGCGGTGGCCGAATGAGCCAGATTTGGTAATTGGTTCGCGTTGGATCAGAGGAGGCCGCCTACAGGGCTGGTCAAAGTTACGGGAGGCGCTCTCACGAGGTGGAAATGCCTACATTGGGGCCCTGCTGCGCCTGGGAATCGGGGATGCTACCGCCGGTTTTCGGGTTTACCGTCTAGATTTTCTAAGTCGCCTGGGACTAGAGGATCTAGATTCCCGCGGATATTGCTTCCAAATAGATATGACCCGGCGGGCAGTGAAAGCGGGAGGAATTATTGTGGAAGTACCGATCACTTTTCAAGAACGCGCTGCCGGATCCTCCAAAATGTCCAGCGCTATTATTTTGGAAGCCCTGGCTAAAGTTACCCGTTGGGGAATAGCTGACCTACTGAAGTTTCCGGCTGCACTTCGCTAGGTTCACTAAGGCCTAGTTGCTATGCCTAATGCGCAAGGGCCCGCTGGGGACGCGGTGGCTAAGCCCCGCAAATATTAGTTAAGCTGGGGAATCTGCTAGCGGTAATGCACTCCGTCCATCAGCGCCCCAGAATGCAATACCTCCAGCTGTTCTTTTAGCAGCTGTTGCAATTCTTCTTCGCTGCGCCGTTCCATGAGCATATCCCAGTGGGTACGCTGGGGACGCACCGGTTTGGTATCTTCCTCTTCTGCGGGTTCTTCATATTGAAGTTCCCCGGTTTCCCCGCATTTGCATTCCCACTCGGCGGGAGCGGCTACCTCGGCGGCGAAAGTCATGTGGAAACGGTGTCCATTAGGGCAAATGTAGAGGCTTTCGCGGCGTTCTGCGAATACTACACCATCTTCTGTCTCTAGGCTTTTTGACCCGATACTGGTTCCACGTAGTGCCCGCTCTGCCATAGTAATAACTTCTCCTTGCTTCCCGCCCTAAAAACTCAGCAAATACCGCCCTATTCTAACATCTGCGCCGGTGGGCAAGAAAGCTAGCGTGCTCGTTTGCCCACCGGCGAAACTAAAACTACTTGGCGGTAGGCTGACCGTAGACGTTTTGGTAACGCTCATACAATGAATCGATATGACGCGATTCGATCGGGCACAGCTCCCCCAAAGAGCGGGCAATCGCTACTGTCTTAGCTACTTCCTCGACCATGACTGCCGCTTTAACTGCGGCTTTAGCATCCTTGCCAATAGTGAATGGCCCGTGGTTGGCCATCAACACTGCAGGGGAGCGGGATTCTTTCAAGGTTTCTACGATCCCGCGTCCGATGGAATCATCCCCGATGATCGCGAAGGGACCGATCGGCACTTCCCCGCCGAACTCGTCACCCATCATGGTCAACACGCAGGGAATAGGCTGTTGCACAGCCGCGAAGGCGGTCGCGTAGGGGGAGTGGGTATGAACCACGCCCCCTACCGCACTCATATGCCGGTATACATAGGCGTGAGCCGCAGTATCTGAAGAAGGCTGCAAATCCCCGGAGGTATCATCATCCAGTTTCTTACCATCTAGATCGCAAACCACCATGGTAGCGGCCGATAATTCATCGTAACGTACCCCCGAAGGTTTAATCACGAATAGATCCGCGCCTTCCACCCGCTGCGAAACGTTCCCGGCAGTCCAAACTACCAGGTCATTAGCAGGTAGTTCCGCGTGCAAAGCCGCAACCACTTCCCGGGTAGCTGCTACCTGCTTGCGAACCTCGGCAGGTAGTTCATTTACATGTGGCATATATACTCCTTTAGTTTCCGCGGTGTACTTGCGCTCGAATCGCTTTCAAGTTACGCATTACTTTAGTGCCGCCCCGACCGAAGAAGTCGTGCATTTCTTTGAAGGCGGCGTAAAGTTCGCGGTAGGCGGCTACATTTTCGGGGATCGGCTTATAGGCATGGGAAACCTTCTTGCCCATAGCGGCGGAAGCCGCGAAAATGTCAGGATATTGTCCATCGGCAACCGCCGCGAATACCGCGGAGCCTAAGGCGCCCGCTTGGTCTGTAGCGGAGATAGAAATGGGCAGCCCGGTGATATCGGCGTACATCTGCATGTACAACTTATTCTTTAGGAGCCCTCCGGCTACAACGATCTCGTTAATATCGACCCCGTGTTCGATGAAGTTGTCGATAATGACCTTCGCCCCGAAAATAGTGGATTCTAGCAGGGCGCGATACATTTCCTCGGGAGTAGTGGTTAGGGTCATTCCCAGCATCATTCCCGACAGGCGCGCATCGGCTAGGACGGAACGGTTTCCGTTCCACCAATCCAAGGCTAAGAGGCCGTGTTCCCCGATTCTTTGTTCCGCGGCTTTTTCAGTCAGCAGGTCGTGGATATTGATGCCTCGCTGCTCGGCTTCCTCGCGGTAGCTGACGGGTACACACTGGGTGGTAAACCAAGAGAAAATATCTCCTACTGCGGTTTGACCAGCCTCAAAGCCCCACTCGCCATCAACGATACCGCCATCGACCACCCCGAAAGTTCCCGGTACATCCGCGTAGTTATGGGCAGAAACCACGAAACAAGTGGAAGTACCAGCGATTGCGGTTAACACCCCGTTCTCGGTAGCTCCCACTCCCGCAGCATGCACATGGGCATCAATATTGCCCGAGCAGACCGTGATCCCCGCTTTCAGCCCCATGAGGGAAGCAGCTTTTTCCGTGAGTTCTCCGACTTTGGATCCCAATGGCGCGATCGGTGCCGACATTTTTTGTTCAAAGACCTCACCGAATCCGGGAGCTAGCGCCTCTAAGTATGCTTTATCGGGATACTTGCCATCCTGGTACATCCGCTTATAGCCACTGGCACCAGCAGTTTGGGTATGCACCCCGGTCATTTTCCAGGTCAGCCAATCCATTACATCGGTAATTGCTTCGGCTGCCTGGTAGACCTCCGGGGCTTTTTCGTATAGCTCCAGCATCTTGGGTAGTGCCAGTTCCGAAGAAAGCACCCCGCCATAGCGGCCAAGCCAGGGTTCGTTGCGCTCTTTTGCCAGCGCCACGATCCGGTCTGCCTGGTCTTGGCCGCCGTGGTGTTTCCACAGCTTGATATAAGCGTGCGGGTTGTTCTTAAACTCTTCCTTTTCGCAAAGCGGGGTACCTGCCTGGTCGGTGACCACCAGGGAAGCGGAGGTGGTGTCTAGACCGATAGCCACCACGTCCTTAGGATCAACCCCAGATTCCTTGACTGCCAGCGGAACCGCACTGGCCAGCACCGCAATATAATCCGCTGGTACTTCCAAGGCGAACTCGGGCGGTAGCACCTGCCCATCGCCAGCAGTAAGAGTGGTATCCATAACTCCGTGGGCGTACTCGGTGACGGCGGAAGCTAATACTTCCCCATCACTTACCCGCACCACTACCGCGCGACCGGACAAGGTACCGAAATCTATTCCGATTACATATTTATTTTCCATTGCAGGCTCCATTGCGTTGCGAAATTAGGAGAGTCATGATTCTCAATTAGCTAGCTAGTTACCTAGTTAGCGTGACGATGTTTACCCCAGAATCCTTCCGGGCTAAATAAATGATCGATTACCTCGTCAAGAGCGTTGAGATCCATCAGGATATCCAACACCGTGTAACGCGAACGAATCATCTGCGCCTGGCGGTGGGTCTTGCGGAAACGATCCCAATCGATCTTGATCATTTCGGGGTGATAGGGTGCACCGGCTTTACGCAAGTTTTCTTGCGCTTCCTCCGGAGAGATCAGCTGCTTCGAGCAGATCTCTTTGATTTCACTCCATTTTTCTTTCAGCAGCTCTAAGCGCTTACGAAGTTCTTCGCCCTCTAAATGCTTGTTAAGGGAGTGTTTCTTCGCTTCGCCTTGGATGCTGGGAATGATTAGTTCTTCTACCTTGGCCAAGACCTCTGCTTCACTGGGGGCATTGGCTACTACTTCGTCAATATCCAGGTTGGGGATATCCATCGCCAAGAATTCTTCCCAAATCGCCAGGGAGGCTACCGTACCGACTCCCACTTTAAAGCCGTGCGATAGCGGTGGTTCCCAATCGAGGCCGTGCCCTTCCATCTCCCAAGTGTGAGAGAACTGGTGGCCAGCTCCCGAGGCGGGACGAGATGAAGACAGTGCCTGCATAGCCAGCCCCGACATAATATTGCCTTCGGCTAGCCCCTCGATCGCATCCCGATCACCCTTACAGGCGCCTTCCGGATCAGAAAGGGCTCCCCGCAAGGGTCCTTGTACCAAGGACCAGGTGTAGTCATCTACGGCTTCCACGCCGAGGCGATCGGCCAGCAGCCAGTCGGCTCCGGCGGGGATCTTTTCGATCAGATCTCCATAGCCGGTGGCGGTCAGGCGCTGGGGGGCAGCGGCGATTACATCTAGATCAGCCACCAAACCCGCAGGAGCTGGACACTCGCGAGTAATCTTGAAGCCATCCTTGGTGATGGAGGCGCCAAAAGCCGCGTAGCCATCTACCGAGGCAGCGGTGCAGACGTTCATATAGGGACGTCCCAGTTCTCCGCTGGCTAGTTTACACAGGTCATTTAGGGTTCCGGACGCAATTGAACAGATCACCGTGTCATCGAGATCTTGCAGTACTTCCCGAACTTTAATTACATTCTCGTAGCCGGCATATAAAGTAGGCTTACCGGGGAAAACGTAGGGCTCGTGCATCGGTACCCCTGCAGCTTTGAGGGAGTCTACTACTCCTTTTCCGGCTGCGCCAAAGGTGTTTTCATCCGCGACTACCAGGGCGGTTTTCCCGGGAAAGAGGCGGGCAAACAGCGGGCCAGTTTCCTTCAGTACCCCAACGCCGAACTCAATATCTTTGGTGTCGCTAGCAGTTTCTAGTGCTTTCGCGATCAATTCGTTTGTCATTGATACTTCTTTCTTTATTCTTTGGATTATTCACTGGCGGCTACATGGTCGACTAGCTCATGGGTCAGTTCTTGCATCGCTGGATAGCTTTCCATGTATTTTTGCAGGTAGAATTGGTATTCTTCGTGGGTTTCCGGGTCGGGTTCAATCCGTTCGGTTTCATGTACCATATTGGCGGCCGCCTCTTGGATATTGGCGTATTGCCCGGATCCGACTGCCGCTAAAATACAGGTACCGAGCACGACCGCGTCTCCAACTTCTGTCTTTACCAGCGGCTTTCCGGAAACATCGGCGTGCATCTGCATCCACAGCGGCGACTTAGTAGCCCCACCACACACGGTTACCTGGTCAAACTTAAATCCGGCATCTTCCATCTTCTTGAAGTTAAAGGCGGTACCGAAGGCCACTGCCTCCATAATTGCGTGGTAAACATGCAGCGGGGTGTGAGAGAGTGACAGCCCCCACATGATTCCCCGGGCTTTGGAATCGGTATAGGGAGTACGGTTGCCCTGGAAGTACTCGTTAATAATAAGCCCGTCTGAGCCCGGTGCGATTTCCGCGCATTTACGATCCAGAATCTCGTAGGGGTTAACTCCTACGGTTTCTGCACTCTTTACCAGGTGCTCACAAAAGCCTTCCTTAAACCATTTCAAAACCGAACCGGAAGATACTAGCGATCCTTCCAAAGTGTATTGACCGGGAAGAACCCCATCAGTGTAGGATCCCATAAAGCCGTTACCATAAACGGGCTTATCGGACTGTCCCGCAATAACGTGGGAGGATCCGGTAGTTAGAGATACTCGTCCTGGCTTTACCGCCCCCAGGCCGATCTGTCCTGCCCAGGCATCAGCGCATCCCTGAGCAACCGGTGTACCTGGTAGCAGTCCTAGTTCTTGCGCTACCGAAGGCAATAGCCCGCCGAGAGGAACGCCCAGATCCTCGACCCGTTCCGGCATCTTTTCAAAAGCATCGCCGGCTCCGATTGCCTCGTAGTATTCTACCGGCCACCCGCCGTAATCACGGTTATAGTTCATCCGCATAGAAGCGGAGTTAATGTTAATCGTCCATTCGCCGGTGAGGCGATAGGTCAGCCAGTCGGGGGCGTCGACAATCCGGTAGGCTTCTTTGAATATTTCCGGCTCATTTTCTTGTAGCCAGGCTACCTTGAAGGGATACCATTCCGCGGTCGGGGGAGTGGTCTTGCCGCCGTTATATAGGCGCGCCCAGTGATCCATATCCATTACCCGTTCCATCTGTTTGGTGGCACGCACATCCATCCACATAATGGCGCGGCGGATTTCTTTGCCTTCCTTATTGATGGGAACCACGGTCATCGTGGTGGCATCATAGCTAATACCCGCGATATGACGGGCGGGAATGCCGGTTTGGTCTAGCACTTTGCGAACTGAAGCGACTAAGGCTTCCCACCAATCGGAGGGATCCTGCTCTGCCCAGCCCGGATGCGGGTGATAGGTGGGGTACCCGGTGGCGGCAAAGCCAATCGGAGTGCCTCGCAAGTCGAAAATCGCGGCACGGCAAGATTCGGTGCCATAGTCGATTCCCAGTAGGTAAGGACCTTCATAACCCGGTGCTACCATTTGTTTTCTCCTTAAACTTTGCGCCGGCATCGTTGTCGGCGACTTTGTGCGCAGTGGTAGCGCATTTTCTAGTTGTTAGGGTGGTACTAAGTATTTCTATTTAGTTATCGTTTTCGGTCCAACCGTTTTCTTCCCACACGGCAGCAGGAATCAGGCGGTCAACACGATCTAGTAAAAAGTCAGGTTGATGTTCTTTCGGCAGAGCCAGCGCTTCTTCCATAGTGGAGTCTCCGGTCAGCGGCATTGCTGAGAACATTCCGGTTTTTTTGGCCATCTCGATATCGGTGTAGAGACGGTCACCAACCATCATGCAGTTTTGGGGGTTAACATCTAGGCCTTCAATTGCCACCTCGAGCATTACTGGCTCCGGTTTGCCGGTAATAACCTGGCACTTGGTCTGGGTGCAAGCTTCGATCGCGGCAATAATCGCGGCACAGTCCGGCTCGCCTCTGCCTCCTGGGAAGGGGCAATAGCGGTCGGGGTTGGTGGCCACTAATATTGCTCGCTTGTGGAACCAGATGGCATCGAATGCTATTTGCAGCTTGCGATAGTCAAAGGTGCGGTCATAGGACGCAATCACAATATCGATTTTTTCCGGATCATCGCTGATTTTTATTCCCGCATCTTGTAGAGCATCAATCAACGGCTGCTCCGCAATCGGGAATACGGTTTTGTCTGCGTGGTGGTCTTTTAGCCAACGGGTCATAGTGACCACGGTGTTGGCAATGTCTTCTAAGGGGGTGGGAATATCCATTCCCTCTAGTTTGTCTACATAAAGATGGGGATCTTTAGTGGGATTATTAGAGAGGAAACGTACCGGGATTTCGCGGCGCCGTAGCTCCTCAATTAGTCTTTTTGCCCCGGGCAATAGGTGGTCTCCCAAATAAATGGTGCCATCCATATCGAAAATATAGGCATCATAGAACTCGGTGGGGAACTTAAGATTTTCTTCGGCGTACAACGGTTTTCCTCTCAACTAGTATTTCTTAAAAGCGGGGGTGGAAAGCCAGCGGGCTTTCCACCCCCGATAAGCGACTGGGGTTAGAACAGTAGCGCCAGAGCACAAACAATGGTGTGGGATAGCCAAATGGAGGCTGCCGGCGGGTCAATATGAGTATCGCCACGGGCATACATTAACCGTTGTGCAACCTCGGCCAGACCTGCTGCCATCACGCCAAATACTACTGCCGCCACCAGAGCCAAAATCAGATTATGTCCCACAATCGGGAACCAAACCATGGCCGCCAGACCAGCAGTGATGGTGATGTGGTGGGTGACTGGAATCTTGAACCCAAGAATCAACATCAAAATAGTGATCGCGGAAATCCCGAAGGGTAGGGTTTGAGCGTTAAGTTCTAGAACCTTTGCTGTTTCCGGGTTGACCGCAGGAAGCAGATAGGCAACGGTTAAGGACAAACCGCCTGCCATCAGGGAGGCCATAACCCCAATGGTAATCCACTGGGAGGGCTTTTCTTGCCAACGTAGCCAGGATTCCTTATCGGTAAGCTTTGATGTCCAATTAAAGATCGGGGTCTTACCGAAGATTAGCCGCGTTACGAAAGCAGACAGGAAAACGGTCAACGCCACGGTATCAGTGTTACCCCCGAACCAAGGAATCATTCGGATGCAACGTTCAACCAAGTATCCACCTAGGCCGAAGGCGGCGCCGATCCACAACATGGTGGGATCTCCGAATCCGGCCGGGGAAGTATCAATATCCTTGCCTTTCTTCTCTCCCAGCAGGCCTTTCCGCCCCGCATAGGCATGAGCTGCCACTGCCGACGCAAAGCAGACGTGGGGGCCAAATACCGGGCCAAATGCGAGATAAGTTAGCCCAATATCGCTACCGGTAGTAGCGGCTATTCCGAAGCCGAGGAAGACGGAGAAGCCGGTCATTACAAAGGCCCAGTTGCCGCCAATGCCCGCTCCGAGCATGCCGCCACCGATGGCGCAGATTGCCCAGAAAAGCGAGAATCCGGTCGAAGCTCCAAATGAGTTTACAAAGTCGCTGGCTTGCGCCGCCATCTGTATAGTTTCGATCATGTTTTAATACCTTCATTTAGATAGGGTTTGGCAAAATTGCCAAGCTTTTAGTAGCCCGGCTTGGCCTATCCGCGCCGGGAAATTAGGGGAGTATTTGCTAGCAGCAGCTGCCGGGAGTAGTTTCTCCCTCGGTCTGCGGCACTTCATAGTCGCAGATTACCTGGACTTTCCGTGCTGAATTGGACTGGGGATCAAACTCGTAACCTAGCCATTCTTTAACTAGGCGCCGCGCCAGCTCAATACCAATCACGCGCTGACCCATGGTTAGAACTTGTGCGTTATTGGATTTAACCAAGCGCTCTACGCTGAATGAATCATGTCCCACGCTTGCGCGAATCCCGGGAACTTTGTTGGCGGTGATCGCCATACCAATCCCGGTGCCACACAGTAGTAGAGCCCGGTCAGCCTCTCCGGCAGCAACCATGCGAGCTCCTTTGATACCCACATGTGGGTAGTCAACGTCCTCGCCGGCTTTTAGCCCGATATCAATTACTTCTGCAACTCGCTCGTCTGCCTCTAAATCTTTTTTGATTATCTCTTTGTAGTCGACAGCAGCGGAATCCGCTCCGATTACTATTCGAAGTCCCATTATTTTTTCTCCTCTCGTCATCAGCATTGATGACCTAAGTTCTTTCTATACCACTTAGGGATGTTCTCCCCACCAGTTCTAAAAAACTGCACTTATGAGCGCACGCGCTCCAAAGAGCGCTTGGCCGCCGCAACCACATGGTCGCTGTCCAGTCCGTAATGGGCGAACAGCTCACCGGCAGCACCGGGCATACCAAATCCTTCAATACCTATACTCTCGCCGTTATCTCCTACGAGGTCGCGCCAGGGATCTACTAGACCGGCCTCAATCGAGACTCGGGCTTTTACAGCTGCCGGGAGTACCTGCTCGCGGTAGTCAGCGCCTTGAGCTTTAAACCATTCCATACAGGGGACCGATACTACCCGGGCAGCAATGGATTCCTTAGCTAGAGTTTCGCGAGCTTGCAAAGCATATTGCACCTCGGATCCGGAGGCTAGTAAGATCACGTCCGGCTGCCCTGCGGTATCGGCCAAAACATAGGCGCCCTTATCTGCATTTTTAGCGCTAGCGAACGCTTCGTCGCTTGCGTCCTCCATATCTTCCCGCTCGACGATGGGAAGTCCCTGGCGGGTTAAAATCAATCCTACCGGCCCGGTTTGACGCAGAATCTGCAGCCAGCAGGCCGCGGTTTCATTGGCATCCATAGGACGCACAATCGACAGATTGGGGATTGCCCGGTAGGCAGTCAGATGTTCGACCGGCTGGTGGGTAGGTCCGTCCTCGCCAACTCCAATAGAGTCATGAGTCCAAACATAGGTTACGGGGATATTCATGAGCGCAGCTAAACGAACAGCTCCCCGCATATAGTCGCTAAAGACGAAGAAGGTGCCACCAAAGACCCGAGTGAGACCATCCAGGGCAATACCGTTCATAATGGCGCCCATAGCATGTTCGCGCACTCCAAAGTGCAACACCCGGCCGAAGGGGTTACCCTTCCACATATCAGTTTGCGCTGACTGAGGGATAAAGCTGTCGGCATCGGCGATAGTAGTGTTATTTGAACCTGCCAGGTCGGCAGATCCACCCCAGAATTCTGGCAACACGGCACCGATCGCGGAAATAACTTTTCCAGAGGCCGCGCGAGTAGCTAGCGAGTCTCCGGAAGTAAATACCGGGAGTGCGTCCTCGATACCTTCGGGGAGCACGCCGGCTAGGATCCGCTCTAGTAGCTCATTCTTATCCGGATTTGCTTTCTTCCAAGCTTCAAAGCGGGGATCCCAATCGGCATGAGCTTCCTGGGCACGCGTGGCAGCATTCTCCCGGGAGTGCTTCACGGCTTCTTCGTCAATATCAAACATTTTCTCCGGGTCAGCACCCAGAACTTTCTTGAATTCCTTAAGTTCTGCTTCGCCCAGTTTCGCGCCATGGATCGCCCCGGTGTTCTGCTTGTTAGGCGAAGGCCAACCAATAATGGTACGCAGGGCAATGATAGAAGGCCGATGCTTTTCAGCTTTGGCAGCATTTATTGCCTGGTCAAGAGCGTTTACATCTTCTTCGTATTTTCCGTCCTCAGCCAGCCAATTAACCCGCTGGGTGTGCCAGCCATAAGATTCGTAGCGCTGTAACACATCTTCTTGGAAAGACACATTGGTGTCGTCCTCAATAGAGATATGGTTATCGTCCCAGATCACGATGAGGTTGCCCAGATCTTGTACTCCCGCCAGCGAGGAAGCTTCACCAGAGATTCCTTCCTGTAGACAGCCATCGCCAGCAATCACGTAGACATTATGGTCAAAGGGGCTTTCACCTAGGGGAGTGTCCGGGTCTAACATGCCGTGCGCCCGCCGGGAAGCCATCGCAAAACCAACGGCGGCGGCAAAACCAGATCCCAGCGGTCCGGTAGTAACCTCCACGCCCTTAGTATGACGGTACTCGGGGTGACCGGGAGTATAAGAATCAAAGGTGCGGAAACTCTTCAAATCATCGAGCTCCATGTTTTGACCGGCCAGATACAACTGAATGTATTGCAGCAAAGAGGCGTGTCCGGCGGAGAGTACGAAGCGGTCACGTCCTAACCAATCTGAATCTTGCGGATCAAAACGCAGGTGACGTTGGTAAAGCAAGTAGGCAGCGGCAGCTAAAGAAATTGGGGTTCCCGGGTGTCCGCTTCCAGCTTTTTCTACCGCATCAGCGGCTAAAAGCTTGGCTGTTTTAACTGCTCGTTGATCGAGTTCATTCCATTCAGTGGTCATATTTTCCCTTCCATCATTGGATTTACTGGGTATTTACTCTGCTTTTGATATTAACAGTCGGCTTGGGAAAAAATGTGGCAAAGAGAGTTTTGGTCACATAAGTGCAAGCGCATGCTTTCTAGACCCAAATTTCTACAGGAGAAACGCTGATGGATATGTTCATCACCAGCTGATGGGTGGATACGTGCAACTGCGCGCATTTGTCGCAGGCAAGATCGGGATCAGAGCTTCTGGTTCCTGCCGTGGATAGTCAGGATCCGGGTACTGGTATTTGCTCAACCGGTTGTTATCCCGACCTAAACCCCGAACCTGGATCCGATAATGTACATTATGTAAACTAAAAGGTTTTGGGCACGGTCTCTGCTCCAGCTCAGCCAGACGACCTCTCTCCTGCCGTTTTGAGTTATGGGTTGCCAAGCGCTTGAATTGGCTCTGGAAGTATTTCCGGCAAACCACAAAGGAGATTATCCACGATGGCAGCTGACGAGCCGCTAAATCCACCACTGAAAGCTCTAGGTGACAGCCTAGAGGCAGAAATTAAAGACAGAAAAACCAATAAGCATCCGGTAGACCAAGTACCGTCGGCTCCTCGGACGCTGTTGCTATCGGTACAGCACGTTTTAGCGTTTTACGCGGGTGCGGTAGTTGTTCCCCTGGTAGTTGCGGGCGGACTTAAGCTCGATCCGACTACTACCGTGCACCTTATTAATGCTGACCTATTTACTTGTGGAATCGCTACCCTGATTCAGTCGATTGGATTTTGGCGCGTCGGGGTGCGCTTGCCGATTATCCAAGGCGTAACCACCATGGCAATCTCTCCCATGATTGCGATTGGTCTGGCGGTTAACCAAGAAGGCGGCGTAGGAGTGCTTCCTACCATTTACGGAGCAGTCATTGTAGCCGGACTATTTACTTTCTTTGCGGCTCCAGTTTTCGCCAAATTGATTCGTTTCTTCCCCCCGTTAGTTATCGGGATTGTACTAACCACAATGGGTACCACTTTGCTGGGAGTATCAGCTGCGGACGTGATTGGACGCGTTGACGAGCAGGTACCGCCCATGCCCATCACCTTGCGCTCTTTAGCCTATGGCCTGGGAACCTTAGCTATAATCGTCCTCATTCAGCGCTTCTTTAAAGGCTTCATGGGCACTCTGGCCGTGCTAGCTGGCCTAGTAATTGGTACCGGAGTCGCGGTGGCGCTAGGTGATGCTTCCTTCAGTGAAGTAGGCAAATCTTCCTGGATAGCGGTCACTACCCCGTTCTATTTCGGCTGGCCACAGTTCTCTT
The DNA here is from genome assembly GCF_032557235.1 of Varibaculum cambriense. Lineage (GTDB taxonomy): Bacteria > Actinomycetota > Actinomycetes > Actinomycetales > Actinomycetaceae > Varibaculum > Varibaculum cambriense_C. The sequence continues at coordinate 27,597 of NZ_JAWGMB010000004.1, read as the reverse complement.
TAACTGCCTGTATCTCTATGATCGTAGTCATGCTACTTACCATGGTAGAAACTACCGGTGACGTCTTTGCCACCGGTGAAATCGTGGGCAAACGCATCGGAAAGAAAGAGATCACCGCGGCTTTGCGCGCCGATGGCCTCTCTACAACGCTGGGGGGAATTTTGAACTCTTTCCCCTACACCTGCTTCGCGCAAAATATTGGTTTGGTGCGGCTAACTAAAGTACATTCTCGCTGGGTAGTAGCTTGTGCCGGCGGAATTATGATTATTTTGGGAGTTATTCCCAAGGCGGGCGCGATTGTAGCTTCAATCCCCTCTCCGGTTCTGGGCGGAGCTTCCATGGCTTTGTTTGCCAACTTAACCTTAGTGGGGATTCAAACCCTGTCCCGAGTCGACCTGTCGGATACCCGCAACGGCATTATTCTGACTACTTCGATCGCTCTGGCCATGCTAGTTTCCTTCAAACCGGCGATCGCCGACGCCTTCCCTGCCTGGGCACAGATTTTCTTTGCTTCGGGAGTAACCCTAGGCTCGATTACCGCCATCTTGCTCAATTTGCTGTTCTTCCACGTGGGCCCGCGTTCTAAGGGCGAGGACGTGGCGCTAGGTGCCACCGGCAAGCGACGTTCTTTGCGGGCAGTTAACAAAATGAGTGAAGAAGAGTTTGTAAATACCTTCTCCCGCTTGTTTAATGGGGTAACTTGGCCGCTGCAGGCAGCCGCCCAGATGCGTCCCTTCCAGGATGTAGGAGAACTTAAAGAAGCACTCCAGGACGCGGTGATGGTGGCGGACAAAGCTGCTCAAGACCAGCTGATTGCTGCCTATCCTGATGTAACTGCGATGCTGACCGCCAGTGAGAGCGAAGCCAAAGAAATTTCCCAAGACGTGGGTTCTCTAGCCTTGGGACAGCTCACGGAAGAGCAAAAAGCTCAGCTACACACCTTGGAAAACTCCTACCATGAGAAGTTCAATCTGCCGCTAGTGGCATTGCTTTCCCGGATGGACAGCGTAGACGAGATCATTAAGGACGGACTGCATCGCCTAGAAAACTCCCCGCGGCATGAACGAGTAGTCGCCCTGGGACAGGTGGTAGAAGTGGCCAATGACCGTTTAGAGATCATGATGGCAGACGCCAACCCCATCCGGTCTGCTTGGAGCCGCAAGTTTGAGCAACTCGACTAATAGCGATTAGCTATTGTCCTTTTCTGAGGTAGCAGAAGAGTTATCCCAAGCGGGATCAAACCCACCCGGGGTTGTCCATACCCGGGTGGGGAGTTCCCCTGGTAAATACTGGTTATTTTGCGAACAAAAGACCGGTTCGGCTGGATCGTCCGCCTTCATCTGCGCGCGGTAGTCACGCAAGGCTCCCACTGCCCATTTCCCCAGGAAAATCAGGGCTACCAGATTAACCAATGCCATTAGAGCGGTCGCCCAGTCAGCGATCGACCACACTGATTTCAAAGGAAGAATCGCCCCTATCGCCGTAGATGCGATTACCAGCAATTTCAAAGGCAAAGCGGAGCGATCTACGCCCACAATAAACTTGTAATTAGTTTCCGCGTAGGTGTAGTTCCCCAGTATGGTGGAATAACCAAAACAAACCATCATTATCATCACGAACACAAACACCACCGTTTGCGTGGTGTTATTGGATCCCAAAGAGGTAACGATCGAATCCATAGTCAGCACTGCCCCATCGACATGGTTTTGCTTATCCCAGAAGGGAGCTGACATCAAAATAATGAAAGCAGTAGAGGTACACACCAGCATGGTGTCCACGAAAACTCCCAGCGCTTGAATCATTCCCTGGGTTGCGGGGTGACGCACGGTGGCAATAGCAGCCGCATTAGGAGCCGATCCCATTCCGGCCTCGTTAGTAAACAGACCCCGCTTAGTACCGGTAGTAATCGCGGCAATGAACGCTCCCCCAGCTCCCGCAACTGCCGGAGGCATATAGGTGTTGGATTGTCCGAAGGCTCCCATGAAGATTTCCCGGAATACAAAGGGAATCCGATCGTAGTTGAGGATAATCACCAAGATCCCCATGGCAACGTACAGCAGCGCCATTGCCGGAGCCAGATACTCCGAGAATCTAGCAATTTTACGTACCCCGCCAACTACTAGCGGCAAAGTTAATAGCACGAGGATCAATGCGGTTGCCCAAACCGGGAAACCCAAATATTCCGAGTTGGCTAGCTGAGAAATCGAGTTTGCCTGGATCATTTCGAAGCTAAATCCGTAGGCGAAGATTAGCAGCACCGCAAAGACAACCCCCCAGGTACGCGAGCCTAGGCCGCGTTGAATATAAAAGGCCGGGCCGCCTCGGAAGGTGCCGTCTCCGTTGCGGACTTTAAATAGTTGCGCCAAGGTAGCTTCGACAAAAGCGGTAGCCATACCGACTAACGCTACTACCCACATCCAAAAAACCGAGCCAGGTCCGCCGGCAACTACCGCCAACGCTACCCCGGTAATTGAGCCCGTGCCTACCCTATCAGCAAGCCCAATCGCAAACGCTTGGAAGGAAGAAACTCCCCCTTCGGATCCGCCACGAGAACGAGTAATTACTTTCAGCATGTGGGTAAACATGCGCACCTGCATACCTGAGGTACGTATTGTTAGCCAGATGCCTACCCCCAACAGGGTTATCATCAGCAGCCACACCACCGAATTGTTATAGGCAGTATCGAGGAGGCTGGAAATAGTCTCATTCCACTGTTCAAACGCACTGAGAGATTCTTTAGAGGCCGAAATCGGCATGGGATGCTCCTTCATGATGGGCGGCTTAGCAATTCGCTTCGACTAAGTGAGGGGAAGATACTTCCGAAACCGGTATTAATATACTCGCTCTAGGGGCTAGCTAAAAAATTGGTATATTTCTTAAATTTGCAGATAAAGCCCCTGCTTTAAACTTAAGCCGGCACTGCCCAAAGATGGGTAGGCAGCGCCTCCACTTTTACGCGATCCCCCACAATAAACGGTTCATCACCGCTTTGTCGGCGACTTGCCAGAACGCCAAACTCGGTTTCCACCTGCAAAAGATAGGTATCGCCTTCGAAAAGAGACCCCACTATCTGCCCCACTTCTGCCTGGATGGGATCTTTTTTACGTTCTGGAGGCAGGTTACTAATTACTATGGAATAGGGCGAGCCGAGCGCCACTATTTTACGGCTCTGTCCATTGGCACCAGCTAAGCTATCGGCAGCGGGAACCTCCAGCTGCTGTCCAAAAGCAGTGAATTGCGCACTGACTTGCCCGAATCGATCAGTGTTAATGACAGCATTAGTACTAACTTGGGTAGTAGCTCCCAGATAGAGGGCAGTTTGTAGATCCGCAGGGTGGGATACCAGATCCTGAGGGTAGTCATCCTGAATAATTTTTCCTTCGCGCAGCAAAATAATCCGGTCGGCAATCGCGAAGGCTTCCGGCAGGTCATGGGTAACATACAAAGATGCCGCCCCAATTCGCCGATGGATCCGCAAGATTTCTCCGCGAAGTCGCAAGCGTGAATAGGGATCGACATGGGCTAACGGCTCATCAAACAGTAGCCACCGAGGTCGACGCAGCAGTGCTCGCGCTAAAGCTACCATCTGCCGCTGCCCGGTAGATAGTGAGCCTGGATATTGCCGCGAGAGAGAACTTAAACCCAGATCAGTTAGGGTTACCTGCAGGTCTTCCGCGTTACCTCCGGCTAAGGCCACATTTTCCTGAACTGTTAGATGCGGGAACAGACCGTCCCGATCAGCTACCAGGGCACTGGCGCGGGCGCCGGGAGAAAAGTCAGATACGTCCTCGCCCCCACAAAAGATCTGGCCACTACTTGGTTGCAGTCCCGCAATGGCTCGCAATAATGTGGTTTTTCCCGCTCCGGAAGGCCCGATAATTACCACTAGTTCTCCCGGATCAACGCTAAAGGACACCGGGCCGAGCACCCAGTGTGAAGAACGCCAAACCTGCAGATCCCTTACGGTTAGCGCGGACGGTTCCATTTTCCCTCCTCCTTAGGTACCAGGACAAATAGCAAAATTGAGACGACTAATACCGCAAGCGTTAGTCCGAAAGCTGGCGCATAGTTCGCTTCATCAACCATGGCAAACATTTGCGGCACTACTACCGGAGTATCGGGAGCCGCTACCCACATCAGCGGTGCCGATAAGGTGGTGGAAATAGCGACTACGGTAGCGAGGGTCAAACTGAAGTAGCGCCTGACGGCGGGAAGCAGTATTTTTAGGGCTGCTTCCACCCTACCGACGCCTAAAACTTTCACCGACTCAAATTCGGCTTGGCCGATGGCTCGAAAACGGGCAGCCAAAAAATAGGTAACCGGCATGCCGATTAAGAGGAAGGAGCACAGCGATAAAAACCCTCCACTTGAAAAAGGCCAGGGCAAACCCTGTTGGCGACTAAGCATCCAGCCAGCACCAATGGCGGCTCCGGGCAGGGACAAAATCACAATAAATAAGGCTTCTACACTCAGATTTCGTCTCTTGGAACCGGCGCCTCTAGTTGCCGCTAGCACCATTAGGCACAGGCCGGCGGCTAAGGCCGATAGCAACCAGGTGTTGATTACTGAATCTAACTTGTCGAAGGAGAAGGTTGCGTGTAACAGCAGATAAAGGAGCAAGCACGCTGAGCTCACGGCATAGAGGCAGACTGCTATAAGTGGCAGCGGCCGGGCAGATCCCAAAGAAAAGCTACGCTCTCCTAGGGAGGAAGCCGGGAAAAACCGACGGTAGCTAGAGAAATATAGGCCGATTAAAACCCCGGCTACGCATAGGCAAAGACCGATTAGTGCCAGGGAGGCACGTCCTAAAAATGCGGTTTCGAAACTGCCGGTGGATCGCAGCCACAATGAGTGAGCCACGTTCATATTTTTTCCTCCCACCAGGTCAGGTACCAGCGGGTCGGAAAGCGCTAAAGAGAAAGTAACCCCGAGCGATAAAGGAACCGAAACCAATAGTGGCCGGGCGATTACTAGCCGAAAAACCTGCCAGTTATTAAGCCCCAGGATTCGCGCCTGGTCTAGTTGATCTGGACGGATGGTTTGCAAAGTGGAGCGGGCAGAAAAATAGGCTAAGGGGGCAAGCGAGAAGGCAAAAACCGCGATTACCGGTAGCGGCCCGACCAGGATGCTTGCGGATGAGCCCGCGAAGGAACGCAGACAACTGGCAACAATAAAGGGGGGAATCGCGATGGGGCATAGGCACAGCATGGTTGCTAGTTGACGAAAAGGATCCGGCAGAAAACGGGTTCCTAAGGCGGCTCCACTCCCCCAAGCAGTGGCCAGAACCGCCGAACCGATAGCCTCTAGTAGGGACAGACGAATGGCAGCAGTAATGGCTTCTTCTCCGGGGCTGGATTTTACGATCGCCGCGCGAACTACAAAGGCAAGTGGCCAAATAGCTGCGAGAATACAAAAGCCAATAATGATTGCCCAACATAGGGAGCGCAGTAATATCTTTTTCACTTCTGCCACTCCTGCCTGGCAAACCAAGTCAACCACCGATCACGATCCGCGGCTGATTTTTGCGGACGCGCCGGCAAAATATAAGGATCCGCTTGCTGCAAACGCGAGGCTAATGACCCAGGGATAGCCCGAGTAATCGCCAGTTGCGGGGTGGGCGATTTAACGGCTACCTCTTGGCCGGATTTTTGTGATAGCCAATCTAGAAACATTTTTGCTTCGCCTACGTGGCGCGCATTCTTCAACAGGGCGGCCGAACCAATCTCATAGGAGGTGCCCTCTTTAGGATAGGAAATAGTAACTGCCTTATTAGCTTCACTTTTGCCGGCACAATAAGGGGTGAAGGTGATCGCAATCGCTGCTTCTCCTGCCAATACCATTTTCACAGGAGCAGTACCAGAGTTCGTAAGGCGGGGTACATTGGCATAAAGGTTCCTAATGGCAGGGCTCGCCTGGTCAGCATAGATTTCATCCAGTACCCGCACCACGGTAAAGGCGGTTCCCGAAGTAAGCGGGGAAGAAGCGGCCACCAGGCCGTGATATTGCGGGCTGGCCAGCTCGGACCATGATCTAGGTACCGGTAAGCCCCGGGCGGCTAAGGCTGCTTGATCAGAACAAAACCCCAGTAAAGAGCCATAAACCCCGAACCAATAACCCTCGCTATCACGCATAGCTGCCGGAATATCGCTGATTCCCGCTGGCTGATAGGCAGACAGCAAGCCGCGCCGCTTAGCTAGCACATAGTTTTCTGCCGGGCCTCCCACCCAAACATCAAACTCGCGGGTTTTGGGGCTAGAAGCAATCCGGGTCAAAGCTTGGGCAGTTGGCAAACGCAGGTAGGAAACATCTTTTCCAGTGGCACCGGCATAGGCATCCCGCCAATTTTTACAGATTGATTCTTCGTTAGAACAGATAAAAGCTAGTTGTTCTTTCCCTGCGGGGTGGCATCCGCATAAAACCAGGCTCAAAAGCAAAGTCAAGAGAACTACCAGGCGGGACCGCATGTCAGTAACGATAGCAGGCTGGCGGAAACATTTCGGTTTCCGCCAGCCTGCTTTGGGTATTTTGATTATATTAGGATCTTTTAGCGCCCCTGAAGCGTAACGCTATGCCCGCTCGTCCAGTTTTTGTTTATGGGCGCTCATAATCCGCCGTTCGTCGCGTCCTACGATGGCAAAGATTAATACCGTCAATACCGAAAAGACGATAAATACCATAAAGGTGAGGTTCCAGCCGAAGTTATGAACTAGCAGCCCGACTCCAGTGGAAGCCAAAGTAGCTCCCAGCAGATATCCAAACAAACCAGTAAAACCAGCGGCAGTACCCGCCACGTTACGCGGAGATAGGTCAATAGCCTGTAAACCAATCAGCATCACCGGGCCGTAAATAAGTCCCCCAATTAGGGCTACCAGCAGAATCAGTATCCACATGGGGGTTCCTACCGGAGCCAACCAGTACCCCAGGATGGCTAGGGCAGTGCAGATAGTAAAGAAGATTCCTGCCCCCGAGCGGTAGCCTTTAAAGACTTTGTCTGACATCCAGCCACATAGCAGCGTACCGACGATGCCTGCGATTTCATAGGCGAAGATACCTGCCAGACCGGAACCAATCTCGGCGTGATGCTTTTCGTGCATGTAGACCGTAATCCAGTTCAGTACCCCGTAACGCAGGGCATAGACGAATACGTTAGCCACTGCCAGCATGACGATCGTGCGATTGGTAAGGACGTGTTTGAAAATCAAATCCTTAGCGGACATCTTTTCGCCCTCGTCTACTTCCACTTTGGCCGGGTCATTGCGGTATTCCTCGATCGGGGGAAGCCCGAGAGATTCGGGAGTATCCCGGATCAATAGGAATCCAATAAACGCTACTATCAGGGCGATTACCGCGGGCAACCAAAAGGCTGAGCGCCAGTCATCGGCAGTCCAAGCCAGGCCAATACCTACCAAGGTGGGTAGCAGGGCGCCCCCAACATTATGGGCAGTATTCCAAATAGAGGTGATGGTACCGCGTTCATTAGTGGAGAACCAGTGTACTAATACCCTTCCGCAAGGAGGCCAGCCCATACCTTGGAACCAACCATTCAAAAACATGACAGTCGCAAAGATTCCTACCGAGGCGGTTACCCAAGGCACGAAGGCTACTACTAGGTTGGTACATGCCGATAGTGCCAGGCCGATCACCAGGAAATAGCGGGCGTTGGAACGATCAGAGATCATCGCGGAGAAGAACTTTGAGAGCCCGTAGGCGAAAAGCACCGCGTTCGCGATAATCCCCACTCCGACTTTGTCGATACCAGTGTCATCCATCAGCAAAGGGGCGATGGAGGAGATATTGTTTCTAATCAGATAAAAGCCGGCATAGCCAATGAAGATACCCAGGAAAACCTGCAATCGCAGACGAGGGAAAAGCTGTTTGACTTTATTTTCGGGCAGTCGTGGCGCCGGCAGGGGTGCCTTTAGCCAGGAAAGACCTTTAGGGGATGCCATAAATTCACTCCGCTGTGTTCGTGGCGGCCGGGACCGCCTTATGGAAACTTACAGACTCTAGTCTGCCTGCCGATTGGTAACAACCAGCAGGGTTAGCGGTGACAGGCGGTAACGATGCTGTTACCCAGAATTAGTTTTCCCGCCCGAGATACTCCAAAATATATCCGCCACCGCGCAGGGTATGAATCATTTCATCACTGCCGGCAGCCCGCAGTTTGGCGCGCAAGCGGTAAATAGTGGTTTTTACCATATCGCGCCCCCCAGAGGTAGAAGTGGTTTCCCAAACTTGATTTAGTAGTTCCCGAATAGTTACTACTCCCCCGTTGGCCTCAGCTAATACTCGCAGTAACTTGAATTCGGTTTCCGAAAGTTTTAGATCTTTAGCTTGATAGTAGGCACGCCCGCGCGCAGTATCCAGCGACAGCGGACCTAGTTCCCGTCGAGGTTCTACCTGCCGCATTTTATGGGTACGCCGTAAAATCGCCTCTACCCGCAAGGATAGTTCCCGCGGGGAAAAGGGTTTAGGCAAATAGTCATCGGCACCCGCCTGCAACCCTTCGATGCGCTGCTGGGGATCCCCCAGGGCAGTAAGCATTAGAATCGGAAGCTTTTGCGTTGACCTAATACGTTTTGCCAGTTCTACCCCCGACCCATCAGGTAGCATTAAATCCAATATCACCAGCGCTAAATCGGAAGACTTGACCAATTTCCAAGCCGAGGCCGCACCGGAGGCCTCCAGGACTTCACAACCGGTTTCCTCCAGGGTATAGCGAACAATTTCACGCATTTGCGCTTCGTCATCTACTACCAGCACCAGTGGTTTCACTTTGTTCCTCCCTTGGGCAAACTCACTACAAATGTAGTTCCTCTTCCCTCCAAAGTATCAACCAGTACCTCTCCTCCATGACCGCGAACGATTTGGGAAACTACCCCCAGTCCTAGTCCCGCCCCCGAGTTCGCGGTCGCAGCTTGGCTGGTTTGTCCCCCGTAGTAGGTGAACAAGTCGCGCCGCTGGCTCTTAGAGATTCCACCGCCATTATCGGTGACTTCTAAAATAACTTGCGATCCGTCCTGGAACGAGCGCACCAGGATTTTTACACCTTCCCGGCAGTGCCGAGCCGCGTTGTTTATCAGGTTCCAAATCACTTGCGAGAGTAATTGCCGATCCCCGTATACATAGAGCGGCGCCCCGGGATCGGTTAGCAAAATATCGACCGCTAAAATTTCGCGTACCTGCGAGGCTGCCTGTCGTACTAGCTCGCGCAAATCCACGTCTTGTTTGTCTAGCCGCAATCCTGAGCCGCGAATCTTAGCTCCGGTTAAAAAAGTTTCCGCTAAGCGAATCGCGTGTGCAGAGTTAGTGGTAACCGTGTGCAACAGGCGGCTTTGTCGCTCATCCAAAGGAGTAGATTCTAAAAGTTCCGCCGCCCCAGAAATCAGCGCCAAAGGGGTACGGATTTCATGGGACAGAATATCGGTGTTGGTAGCATCATTGGGCAGTTTCGCTCTGCGCCGAGGCAGATGCCATATCCATTTATGGAGAGCGTAGCCGCCTAAAACTCCGCCAGCCAGCCCAATTAAAAAAACTAGGATTTCCACCGTTATCCGGCATTTCGCCGTGCCCGGGCGGCAGCAAGCTCGTCGGGAACTTTCAGTTCTTGCTTAGCCGACTCTACAGGCAGTTCCGCTAGGGTGCCTTCAATCTCTCGCCATACGCGTCCTACTGCGATCCCAAATACGCCTTGTCCCCCCTGCACCAGGTCAATTACTTCGTCGGTGGAGGTGCATTCGTAAACGGAGGCACCATCGGACATTAGGGTGATAGAGGATAGCGAGTCCACTCCTCGCTTAGATAGGGCGTCGACTGCTATTCGAATTTGTTGTAGGGACACTCCCGTATCAAGGAGGCGTTTTACAATTTTTAGTACCAAAATATCGCGGAAAGAATACAGGCGATGGGAACCGGAACCTTTCGCGGAGCGAATAGTAGGTTCTACCAATCCAGTTCGCGCCCAATAATCTAGTTGCCGGTAGGTTATCCCGGCTGCTTTACAAGCGATAGGGCCGCGGTAGCCGGTCTCGGTATCCAGATCCGCTAAGGTATCTCCAAATAACATGCCTTGCGAACGCTGTGGGCGCGGCTGCCTATCCATGGGCTGACTCCCTGACGATGGTTTTAAGTACTGTCTTAACGGTATTTTCTTTGCCCTGGTCGGTCAAGAACCTTTTACGGAAAGTCTCAAGCTTGACTTGAGGTTTAATTCAGCTTTTCCGCAGAAACCCGCACCATCTGCAAAAACATTTGGGCAGCTGCTTCGGACAGTTCTTGCGTCTCCGATAAATGTCGCGCCTTTGCCACGCTATTAGCACGGTAGCCCGCAGGAGTAGCCGCCCGCTCCACCAGGTCTAGTAAACGCAGGGCAGCAGTTTTCAAGAACCGCAACTGACGCGGAGGAATCCCCTGTTCCACCAAAAGGCTGGCCAACTTTACTATTTGATGACTGCGAGGAGGAAACCGCCCTGCCAGATCCGGGGAAACTAGCCCTGCCTGCACAAAAGAGCTTAATTCCGCAGTGGAAACCCCGCTTAAATCCAAAAGCTCCCGGGTCGTAAGGGTCCCATTCGGCGCCGCAGAGGTAACCAATTGTCCTTCAGAGGCAATCAGCCGCGCCGCCTGTTGCGGAGGGGGTACCTCACTGAGTGTTTGCCCCGCGTCTAGTTGCGCTAGCTGTTCGCGAATAACCCGCAGGGGCAGAAAAGAATCACGTTGCCGAGACAGACAAAAACGAACCCTCTCGATATCGGCAGCCGAATACTTGCGGTATCCCGAGGCAGTACGAGCCGGAGAAACTATCCCCTGGTCTTCCAGGAAACGCAGCTTGGAGACCGAAATCGTCGGGAATTCACCTTTTACACGTTCGACTACTTTGCCGATCGAGAAGACCGGTTTAGTGGATACTCCCGCCGGCCAGGACATAGCTTTAGTCTCAAGTTGCGCGCTCCGCCTCGCTGATGCCGTCGTCAAGTCTAAGAATCCCTCCGGGAGGAATAGTAAACCATCCGATATTTTCCGATCTGCACACTATCGCCCGTTTTCAACTGGATAGAATCTACCCGCTCACGGTTTACATAGGTTCCATTAAGGGAGCCGGCATCGCGAACCACGTACCCGTCCTCTTCGCGCACAAAGATAGCGTGCTTGCGAGAAACGGTAACGTCATCAAGGAAAATGTCGCATTTGGGTTTGCGCCCTACTGTGACTTTTTCCGCGTTTAGTAAGAAGCGGGCTCCTACGTTCGGGCCGCGTACAACAACCAGCAAAGCTGACCCCTCTGGAAGCTGCGCAATGGTGTTGCGAGCATCTTCAGAAAGTGCACTGCCGGCAACCAGATCATCGTCCCTAATTGCGCCGATAACCGCGGTAGTTATGGGATCTGCCAAGTCGTTGTCGCTCATGGAGTCCTCCTCTTCCTAGTTCCTTGCCCACCTATCCCGACAGGCCTTTCAATGTTAGCGCAAAATTTTTTCCAACTCACCGGTTTGTCACATATTGGTAACAAAATTTTCCGTGCCAAAATTATTGGTCGCGTCAGGGCTGGTATAGTTTGCGCCATGAACGAACCCGTATCGCATCTGGTCTTAACCTTGTCCTGTCCTGACCGTCCTGGAATAGTCCATGACGTAACGAAAGTGATTGTCAAGGTAGAGGGCAACATTGTCGATTCTCAACAGTTCGATGATCCCGAAACCAAAAGTTTCTTTATGCGGGTAGAGATCCACAGCCGCTGCAGCGTCCAGGAAGTCAGGGAGGCTTTTACCCCCTTGGCACAGCAGTACTCGATGCGTTGGTCCGTCAATGAGGTCGGCAAGAAGGTTCGCACCATCATTATGGTTTCCAAAGAGGGACATTGCCTCTCTGACCTGCTATATCGACACCGCAATCTGAATCTACCGCTCGAAGTGGTGGCAGTAATCGGTAACCACCCGGATTTGGCGCCTCTCGCCCAGTTCTATGATGCGCCCTTCCTGTGTATCCCGGTGACAAAAGACACTAAAGCAAAGGCAGAGGAAGAGCTGCTCGCCCTCATCGATTCGGAAAATGTGGAACTGGTGGTGCTTGCCCGTTATATGCAGATCCTTTCCGATAAGGTTTGCGAGCGTTTACACGGCCAAGTAATCAATATCCACCACTCTTTCTTGCCTTCTTTCAAGGGGGCACGTCCCTATCACCAGGCGCATCAGCGGGGAGTGAAACTAATTGGGGCAACTGCTCATTTCGTAACCCCCGATCTAGACGAAGGTCCGATTATTGCCCAAGAGGTGATTCCGGTTTCCCACCGAGACTCTACTGCCTCCATGGTGCAAAAGGGGCAGGATGTAGAGCGCCGGGTGCTGGCTCAGGCAGTCACCTGGTATTCCCAGCGGCGAATCCTGCTAAACGGTAACCGCACTGTGGTTTTTGAATAGGACGCGTTTAGAGGAGATCCGCCCGGACCGTTTTTGCGAGCGCGCCCTCTCTAAAGCGGCTTACTTTTGGCACTTAGGACACCAGTAGCTGCGCCTGCCGGCGACAATCTGGTCGCGAACAATCGCTCCGCAACGCCGACAGGGCTCCCCCGAACGCTGGTAAACCCAAAAACGCCCTTGAGAGGGATCATCAGTGGTGCAGATCAAGCCTTCTTTAAGGCCGCGACGCATTTGGGAACGCAGGTCTTCCCACAGCGCGTGTAGGCGTTTCACCGAGACTTTAGCCGCCTGCCGGTTAGGGTTGATCCCGCAACGAAAGAGGCATTCGGCGCGGTAAATATTGCCAGGCCCGGCGATAAAGGATTGATCCATTACTACTTCGCCTATCCGGCGAGTAGTTTTGCGGGCACGGGCAATAAAATCCTCATCTGTGCAAGAATCCACCAGCGGATCGGGGCCGAGGCGGGCTAAAATTTTATCTACCCCCTCTTTATCTAGCAGTTCGCACTGGTTAGGGCCAGACAAGTCGGCTACCGCTCGCGAAAACTCTAACCGCAGCCGCACATTTTCTCCGGGAAGATTCGGCTGAAACTGCCCCGAAAAATGTTTATAGGTATCGCCGGGGTGTTCGCCTGGCATCCGCGGGGCTCCGATATGGCCAGGGAGGGTTATTCCTTCACCTGCCTGAAACTTCCAAGAACCATATAGCCCCAGATGCACGTGCAAAGTCGCTGGTTGCGGAACCTCAAAATCTAGGAACAGGTGTTTACCCCACGCCCAGGGGCGTGTAATTTTTGCGTTATCCAGGGCGGCTGCGCCCTCCGAAAACCGTCCCTGCGGAGAAGATGCCCGCGCAATACCGAGTTTCGATAGTTCGGTAAAAGCGATGGCTAAACGGTGAATAGAATGTCCCTCTGGCATAGGGCAATTCTTGCCTAGGGCGCTACGTTTGCCAAACCGCCGGGAATATTTAGGCTTAAAGTATGAGTGAAAATTCCTGCGGACAGGCTCCGCGTGTTCAAGATGACCTTTACCGCCATATCAATGGTGCCTGGTTAGCTAGCTATAAAATCCCGGCTGACCGTGCGGTTGATGGGGCTTTCCGCGACCTGGTAGAGGACGCACTGGCTCACTGCCGCACCCTTTGTGAAAACGCGGCGGCCGGGAAACTGGAACGCCCGCAGCAGGCGGAAACCAGCAGTGAGCGTTGGAGTTTTGATGCCAGCCGAATTGGGCAACTCTTTCAGGCCTACCTGGATCAAGATGCCCTGGCCGCACAAGGAACTGCCCCGATTGTTCCCCTGCTTGAAAAAGTGGGAGCCTGCCCAAGCCGGGATGAGTTAGCCCAGGTACTGGGAGAGCTAGAGCGGGAAGGCATTGATTCCCCGGTTGCTTTCCTGGTCGGTATCGATGCTGAAAATCCGGAACGCTATATCGGACAGTTCTATCAGGCGGGGCTGGGTCTGCCCGATGAATCCTATTACCGTGAGGATGAACACCGGGAAATCCGGGAAAAGTATCGGGAATTTTTAGCAAAAATGGCCCTAGAAAGCGGGATTGCCGCCTCCGGGACAGAGAATGATTTCGCCCAGCAAGTGTTTGATTTTGAAACCCTGCTAGCCAGTCACCACTGGGATGCAGTGCGCAGCCGCGACGCACAAGCTACTAATAACCCCACTACTTTCGCGGAGTTCATCGGTAAAAACCCGGGATTTAACTATTCCGCTTGGGCGCAGGGACTGGGGCTAAAACTTAAGGCCGGAGCTGATCCGATTAACGTGTACATGCCTTCCTATCAGGAGGGATTTGCCCAGCTGTGGGCGAGCACCGATCTACCCACCCTAAAACGATACCTGCAGATAAAAGTGGTTTTAGCGTTCGCTGCCTACCTGGCTCCGCAGCTGCAAGAACTACGTTTTTCCTTCTATGGCACTACCCTGTCGGGGACTCCTGAGCGCCCCGAGCTGTGGAAACGCGCAGTAGGCACCGTGGAATCAGTATTGGATCAGGCGCTCGGGCGCGCCTATGTGGCCTATCATTTCCCGCCGGAGCGTCGCGACGCAATGGAGAAACTGGTGGAGGCACTTTTACAGGCATATCGGGAGGGGATTGAGAAGCTAGATTGGATGGGAGAAGAAACCCGCAGGCGCGCCCTCGGAAAATTATCCAAATTTACTTACAAAATCGGGTATCCGCGCCTTTGGAGGGACGACTCTGAGCTGCGTTTTAGCGAGGGCGACACCCTGGTAGACATGATTCGCGCTTCCAGTGCCTATGAAACTGACTTCCAGCTGGCACGGATCTTAAAACCAGTGGATAAAGAAGAATGGCATATGAGCCCGCAAACGGTTAACGCCTACTATTCCCCGCTGGCAAATGAAATCGTCTTCCCCGCCGCGATCCTGCAGCCCCCATTTTTTGATCTTGAGGCTTCCTGGGCTACCAATTTTGGAGGCATCGGCGCGGTGATTGGGCACGAAATCGGGCATGGTTTCGATGATCAAGGCTCCCACTACGACGGCGACGGCCGGCTCACCGAATGGTGGACCCCGGCCGACCGGGAAGAGTTCACCAAACGCACCGCGGCTTTAATTGCGCAATACGATAGCTACCGCCCCAGTGAACTACCTGATGAGGAAGTGCACGTCAACGGCGCCCTCACTACCGGAGAAAATATTGGGGATCTGGGAGGATTAGCTATTGCTTTTAAAGCTTGGAAGAGGGCGCATCCGGAAGAGGCCGACTTGGCTCCCGATTTCTTTTATTCTTGGGCCAGGGTGTGGCGCACTGCGATCCGCCCGGAATCTGCCCGCCAGCGCCTCGTGGTAGATCCCCACTCCCCCGCTGAATTCCGCTGTAACGGGGTGGTACGTAACTTGGATGCTTTCCACGATACTTTCCAGACCACTCCCGCCGATAAGCTCTGGATGGAGCCAGGCGAGCGGGTAAGAATTTGGGAATAAGCACGCACTAAAGCAATCATTAAGATAGGTCTAAAAACAGGAGAGGAAATGCCGGGTACAAATCTGACGAAAACTGAGGCACAAGCACGCAAGAACGTTATCGGAAAAGTTGATTACACCGTCCAGGTGGAGCTATCGGAAAATGGGGAAACCTTTCCCTCCCGCACGGTGATTGATTTTGAAGCTGAAGCGGGCGCAAGCACTTTCGTGGATTTAATTGCCCCTAATGTGCGCTCCATCCAGCTAAATGGACAAGATTTGGGCACTGCTTGTTACCGCGACAACCGGATTGAGCTTAGCGATCTAAAGGCGGAAAACCACCTAGAAGTGGTGGCTGACTGCGCTTATATGCATACTGGCGAGGGAGCGCACCGCTTCACAGATCCGGCCGATGGCCTCACCTATGTTTATACCCAGTTCGAGGTGCCCGATGCCCGCAGGGTGTTCGCCTGTTTTGAACAACCCGACCTGAAAGCTACCTACCAGTTCTCGGTGACGGTACCGCAGAGCTGGACGGTACTGTCCAATATGGAAACTCCGCGTCCGCAATCTCTAAAGGTAGAGCGTGCCGGGGATACTAACCAACATGTTTTCCATTTCGACCGCACACCTTTACTTTCCAGCTATATTACTGCCCTGGTTGCCGGCCCCTACCATAGCGTGAAATCGGTACTTACCAGTATTGATGGGCGCACTATTCCTTTGGGGGTTTACTGCCGACAATCGCTAGCTGAATATCTGGACGCGGATTTTGTTTTCGAGCAAACCATTGCGGGGTTCCGTTTTTACGAGTCTCACTATGCTCGCCCCTATCCTTTCACCAAGTATGACCAGATTTTTGTTCCCGAATATAACGCGGGGGCAATGGAAAACGCCGGTTGTATTACCTTCCGGGATGAATATATTTTCCGCACTAAACCTTCTGGGGCGCAGCTAGAGCAGCTCACCAACACGATTTTGCACGAGCTGGCTCATATGTGGTTCGGGGATTTAGTCACCATGAAATGGTGGGATGACCTGTGGCTAAACGAATCGTTTGCCGAGTTTATGTCGTATTGGTGCATGGCAGAAGGGACCCGTTTCAATGACGCTTGGACCGGGTTTACGATGCGCAAAGTATGGGGGGTCAACTGTGATCAGCTGCCCACTACCCACCCGATTGTGGCGCCCATCAGTGATCTTGCAGATGTAGAAGTTAACTTCGATGGTATTACCTATTCCAAGGGCGCCTGTGTGCTGCGGCAATTGGTGGCTTATGTAGGTGAAGGTAATTTCTTGCAGGCTTTGCGTAGCTATTTTGCTAGCCACGAATATTCCAATGCGACTTTGGCTGATTTCCTGGGAGAGCTAGAGAAGGCCAGTGGACGCAACTTGAAGCAGTGGAGTCAGGTTTGGCTGCTAGAGGCCGGGATTACCCAGCTGGAGTCGCAGATTGAAAGAGACGCGAGCGGTAAAGTTACCAGCTTTAATATTATTCAATCTTTGCCGCAAGAAGGCACCAGTTTGCGTCCTCACGCCACTAGCATAGGCGCCTACGATTTTGATTCTCGCGGGAAACTGGTTTTGGTTCGCCGCGTAGATGTAGATGTTAAAGGCGAGGTTACCGCGGTTCCTGGTTTGGTGGGAACCAGGCATGACGTCTATGTACTTAACTACGAGGATTTAGCGTACGCGAAGATCCGTTTTGACGCTGATTCCTGGGAAGTGTTGCGCACTCGCGTTGGCGATTTCGAGGATTCTTTGCCGCGAGCAGTCATCATGTGTGCCGCCTGGGATATGGTGCGTGACGGGGATCTGAGCGCTTCGAAATACTTAGAGATGGCTTTGGGAGCGCTCAAGCACGAAACTAATTCTTCGGTGTTGAATGGAATTTTACGGCATATCCAGGGCGCTTTAATCTACTATGCTGCTGACCCCGCCAGTGCTCATCGTCTGTTAGCCCCGGCGCTTTTGGCTTTAGCAGAGGAAGCAGAGCCGTCCTCGGATCGGCAACGCCAATTGGTGCGGGCATTCTTGCAGGTTGCGGGAGCTAAAGAGGCACCTGAAATTGCGCGTTGGTATGAGGAAGGTAAAGTTTTTGAAGGCGTTAGTGTAGATACGGATTTGCGTTGGGATATGATTTTTGCTTTGGCGGCTAATGGGCAGGCCAGCGCAGACATGATTCGCAAAATGGCAGAAAGTGACGACACTATTACTGGCCGGGAAAACGCTTTCTTGGCGCGCGCTGCCCTGCCGGGTCGGGAGAACAAGGCGCAGTGGGCGCAGCGGGTTCTGGAAGACACTTCTTTGACCAATGGGCAGATTGATGCCTTGACAGCCGGGATTGCGCGTTCCCTCTGGCTGCAACCAACAGATGGTGCCGATATGATCGAGCCTTATTTCGCGGCGCTTAACGATATTTGGGATCAGCGCACTTTGCATATGGCTGAATCTCTAGTTGGCGGGCTTTACCCCTTAGCTCTCCAAAGTCGGGAAGGATTTGACCTGGTAGAGCGGACGGAGCGTTGGTTGGCAGAGAACCCGGATGCCGATAAAGCGCTGCGCCGCCTGGTGCTAGAAGAACTAGATGGGGCGCGGCGTTCACGCCATGCCCGTACTGGTAAATGAGTTTTTCGTTTAGCGCGGCTGGCTGGTTAGAGCACTTAGCTAAACCCGGTCAGCCGCCGTTAACGAAAATCTCGGGATTTGGTGGGGACTGGCAGATTTAACGGCTCTAGTTTGTCTGCTAGCAGGGCTAGGGCTCCGTCTTTGGCTTGCAGCACTCCGCGCACGATTAGGGCATTTTGGCTGAGGGCGAGGCGGCGGTAACGCTGCCAGCAACCAACTTGGCAGATCACGTTTACTAGCCCGGTTTCGTCCTCTAAAGATAGGAAGACTACGCCTTTGGCAGTGTGGGGGCGTTGACGGTGCGTAACTAGCCCTGCGCACCGGATGCGTTTGCCGGCTAGTTGCGGGCGCAGCCTAGCGGCTGGGAGGATTCCGCGCCGCTTAAGTTCTGGCCGGAGCAGCTTCGTGGGGTATCCCCACAGGCTGATTCCCAGGGCTAAACTGTCCCATTGTACTTGCTCTGAGGTAGTTAAGAGCGCGAAATGTGGCGCGGTTTCTGTAAGGGTAAGTCCTGGCAGTTCTGGCTGGTAGAAACGGTTTTGCGGGGCGGATAAGAGGGGCGCGCGCCAGAGCCCTTCACGGCGGGTGACTCCCAGGGAAGACAGCGCCCCTGAGGTAGCCAGAAGTTCTAGGGCTGAAGTGGGCAACCGGCTACGGGAAGTGAAGTCCTCTAGGGTTTTAAAACGATGCCCACAGCTATCATTGCGAGCGGCAAGAATTTTTTCTATCCAAGCTGGGCACATCCCGCGGATCTCCGCTAACCCCAGGTTTAGGGAGGTCAGTCCCTCCCCGGGAACCGAATCTTTCTGAGAAGTGTTCACGTC
The DNA here is from genome assembly GCF_032557235.1 of Varibaculum cambriense. GTDB lineage: Bacteria > Actinomycetota > Actinomycetes > Actinomycetales > Actinomycetaceae > Varibaculum > Varibaculum cambriense_C. Next base: position 8,787 of record NZ_JAWGMB010000004.1, on the reverse strand, counting down.
TGGGCGTAGGATTTTCAATCCGTGGCGACGGGCATCAGAGATTAATGATTGCGGGGAATAAAACCCCATCGGCTGGTTGGCTAGGATCGCGGCATAGAATACCGCGGGATAATAGGCTTTTAGCCAGGCGGAGGCATAGACCAGGTAGGCGAAGGAAAAAGCGTGAGATTCCGGGAAACCAAATTCGGCAAAACCAGACATTTGTGCCCAGATTTTTTCTTGTACCGGGGGCGGGATCTGGTTCTTTTCCATGCCTTTGAAGAACTCGGCGCGCAGGTCAGCTAGGTGTTCCCCCGGGTTTTTGCGTCCCATCGCCCGACGCAGGTTATCGGATTGGGAACCGTTAAATCCGGCCACATCTTTGGCTATCCGCATTAGTTGTTCTTGAAAAAGCGGCACCCCCAAGGTGCGTTCCAAGGCAGGTTTTAGCAGCGGATGCAGGTAGGTGACCTTTTCGCGCCCTAAGCGGCGCGCCAGATAAGGGTTTACGGCTTGCCCTTGGATAGGGCCGGGACGAATCAGAGCCACTTCGACTACCAGGTCATAGAAACATTTTGGTTTTAGCCGCGGCAAGGTAGACATTTGGGCACGGGACTCTACTTGAAAAACCCCAACCGTGTCGGCAGCCTGTAATAGCTGGTAGACGCGCGGGTCTTCCGGGGGTAGGTTATGCAATCGCCAGGGCTTGCCGGAGGGCGATTTTTCGCCGCGCGCCTGCAGAGTTTCAAAAGCGGTACGTAGCGCCCCCATCATTCCCAGGGACAGTAAATCGATCTTCACCAGCCCGGCTTCGGCGCAGCTATCTTTATCCCATTGCACCACGGTTCGCCCCGGCATATTTGCCCAGTTAATCGCGGCTACTTCGGTGAGCGGTTTATCGGAAAGCACCATTCCACCGCAATGAATCCCCAGGTGGCGGGGAAGTTTTTGTAGCTGCCCCGCTATTTTTCGTACATTTTCCGGTAAAGCTTTTCGATCTAACCGTGCCCATTTCGCGGCGGTCTTGGTATCATAGCCGAGGGCGCGGGAGGCATCTTTTAGCGCAGCTCGCGGACGGTAACTAATTACATTAGCCACTTGAGCGGCATTTTCTCGTCCGTATTTGCTATAGACGTGTTGGAGTACTTTTTCGCGTTGATTAGATTCAATATCCAGGTCAATATCGGGTAGATCTTTACGGTCTGGGGTTAGGAAACGGTCGAATAGCATCTGGTGGCGCACCGCATCTACCGCGGTGATTCCCAGGCAGTAACAGACTGCGGAGTTGGCGGCGGAGCCGCGTCCTTGCACATAGATACCGGAGGAAAAACAATAATCCACTATCTCTTTTACGATCAGAAAATACCCGGAGAATCCTTTTTGGAATATCACTTTCAATTCTTGGCGAATTGTGTCGGCGGCTTTTTCCGGCACCGGATCCCCGTAGCGGTCGCGCGCCCCCTGCCAGGAAAGCTGCTCCAGGTAGGAGTCGGCGCTATAACCGGGTGGCACTCGGGCTAAAGGCAGATGCGGCGCGGGGGTAGAAAAATCAAAAATCAGGTCTTTACCTATCTGGGCAGCGTTATCGACTGCTCCAGGAAATTGCCGATGAATCCGAAGCATCTCAGCTTCGCTACGCAACATGGCATGGCAAGCGGGCAAGTCGTCTTGGATTTTATCGAGAGGACGCGCCAGTCGGGTAGCGGTCATAACATCTGCTAGGCGTTGACTGGCAGGGGTAGCACAGCGGGCAGCGCTGGTGGCTACCAGGGGCAACTTGGTTTTGCGCGCCAAGTGATCTAGCTGTGCCGCTAGGCGCTCTTCCCCATCGAAACCGGCTAAGGCGGCCTCTACCGCTATGTTTTCTGCCCCGAACAGCTCTTTTAGTTGCTCGAGGAAGCGGGTAGCCGCCGCGATTCCAAAGCGGTAAAGCACGCGACGCAGCGGTCCGGCGCGGGTGCCGGTTAATACTAGCCACTGCCCTTTTGCCCACTGGGCTAGTTCGGCTAGGTTTTGCCGGTCGGCTTCCCTCCTGCCGGCTGCTAGGTGATGGGCACTGATTGCCCCGGTTAAAGCAGAATATCCCTGGCTAGAGCGGCAAATAATTGGCAGATGGGTTTTGTCCTCTAAAGTAAATTCGCACCCCGGTAAGAAAGCGAGGCCGGCTTGGCGGGCGGCGGCGCGCGCCTCCATTAACCCGTAAACTCCGTCATAATCGAGTAGCGCCAGGCCGGATAGCCCTAGTTTTTTCGCCCCACGCACCATTTCGCGCGGCGAACACGCCCCGACTGCGAAGGAATAGGCAGAATGAGCGTGCAGCTCGATATAGCCACTCATTTTTGCCCCTCCCAGGCATCTAACCACCAGGAGGATTTGCGGAACACCAGCAGTAAGGTTTCTTGCTCGCCGTAAACCCGAAGAAAGATTCGCGGCCCTAGCCGACTGGGAGCATCCGGCCGCCACCACTGTCCATTTATCGGCCAGGTACCCTCGGTTTTTTGCACCTCGATTTTCCGTCCAGCCACCTGCACCCATTTGACCGGGACTTTTAGCTGTCCGTCACGTCCGGGCAGGATTTTCCGGCCACGACTATCGATAATTACGGCCGGTTTGGGGTGCATGAACACTATTTCCGGCGCTACCCCACTGAGCGCCCCGATTCTAGGGCGCGGCCGCCTTTGATCGCCCCGCTCTTGCCAAGTTTTTAGTTCAATCACTGAACGCGGATCATATCCGCTGGTTAAATGGGGTACCCGCACCCCGTTTTTACCTAATAAAGAGCTGGCATTGCGGGCTGCCTGATCTACTTCCTGGGGAGGATCCGCGTTTCGTCCCCAAAGCGGGGTCATTGCCTGGCGGGCATCCACCACCTGTAAGAGGTGGAGTTCAATCTGGGAGACCGCCCCCAGAGCTTCGCTGCCTCTACCCCCAACCGTAACCGTCTCTAACTGATGCTTTATTCGTTCTACTAGGTCTTTGCTGCTAACAGCTACCCCCAGGTTCCAGCTGCGACTAAGCACTTTTCCATTTTCGCAGCGGCAAATAAACTGCACCTGGCTACATACCAGTCCGCTTGCACGCAGGCGGGCAAACATTTCCACTACTAACGCCCGGGCTGGCAGTAACAGCTGGGTGAGGGAGCTGGCAGGCGGGGTGAAGAATTGGTAGAGACCGGGAGAGTCGGGCGCAGTTTTCACCCTGGCCGCGTCCTCTAGATTTTCCCCGCTAGCTAAGTCGTAACTAAGCGCCCCCAGGGTGCCGAAACGGCGAATCAGCGCCGGACGTCCCAAGGCGATAAGTTGCCCCAAGCTGGTGATTCCCAGATGGGTTAGGCTGTCCGTCATTTTTGTTAGGTACTGGTCAGAGAAATCGAATCCGCTTATTTTTATCCCCGGACGTAAGAAAAATCCCAGGCTACTTAGGGGTTGCGCGCTAAGGAAAGGCATTACTTGGGAGTCGGCAATCAGTAGCTGTTCGCGGGCAGCTAGGCACGCCGCTAAAGTGCCGCTAGCAATCCCGATCTGCACCGCGTATCCTATCTGCGCTAAGTCTTCGGTTAGTTCTGCGGCCAGGGCAGATTCTACGCGGCGCTGACTGCGACTTAAAGTGGCGGTTATCAGCCCGGGAAACCAGCACTTGGGGGCATAGAGTTGCTTTCCCGCGGCCTCTAAAACCGGTTGGAATGCCAGTTCTGCCTCTGCCGGTGAATAGGGTTTTTCTTTCAGGGAGGGGCAGAGGACGCGCGCTTGCTTTAACCGCATCTGCTCCCTGATTCCGGCGGCTCTCGCCGGGGCAGTCACCGCCTGCACCCGCCCGCCGCTGCACAGTGCCACCGCTTCATCTAGGGAGAGCTTCGCGGCTTGGGCTGGCCAGGCGGGGATGTAGAGGGCTAGTAATCTATCGTTCACCTCGCCCTCCTGGCTTTTGTAGGGCTAGTTAGGAGGAGTCCCAGGGACTGGCACGCACCTAATAACGCTGGTAGCAGGGTTACAGAGCACAAATATTTCATTACGCACTCACCTTTATGACTGAAGCTGCCCCAGGGGAACTCTCCGAGTGCCGGGCGCTGGTTTCCAGGGAAATAGCGCCTGCCCAGGCGGGTGCGGACAGAATTACACAACCAGAGCGGCGTGCTTTCGCGGTTAGAATCCGTTGTTGCTGCGGGCCGTAATCTACCATTCCGATAGCCAGGACTGCCGCGCAAGGTACGAAAAGTTGGGCGCATGCCAGGGCGCTTCCGCCGGTATAGGGAATGGTGATTACCCGCTTTAAGTCCAAGCCGATTTGCCAGGCGCGCTGCCAGCCTAGATCGGGAAAATCTAGGAATACAGCCCAGCCGCTCTCCCCCATTTTTTCGGCGGCTATCTCTAGCAGCCCAGCCCCGCCCGCTACCTGTTGATAGGCGCTAGCCAGTGGCTTTACCGGGCGAGGACGGTTCGCCAAAACCTGGCGCGCCTTTTCTAGGCGCTGCAACTGAGCGGACTTATCGAACATACGTTCGATTATAGGGAGCCTCCCCCGATTTGTCACCCCTTTCCGGGAGCGCTTTTGGGGTAGAAACGGGGCTACAAGTAAAGAGAAAAAAATGACTCAGGCGCGTCATTAGTCATTTCCAGAACGGGTGGCTAGACGGGGGCATGCATGGGGGCTGTGATTTATTTGCTGGACGCGTTCGGCAACTTTTCCGAAGTCGCGATGTTTTCCTTGCGAAAACTATCTAAGTACCAGCTGAGCGCCGGTTGAACGGAACAACGTAAATGTGTCGCAGTATTCTACGCCAAACGCTTTACAGACGTCAGGAATTTTTACTGATCTTCGAGAGTCAGGTTCTGGGCGCTCATTAGTTACTACCGTATATCCGTGGGCTGCAGCGAAAGCTATTAAAAATGGATCTGCGCAGTCCGCAAACTTCTGTGTCGCTGCAGGTTTATAATCCTTACTTTCTGCCCAAGTCGCAATTTGATTGACAAAACCATATATAGCCTGATCACCATCGATAGCAGTAAACATCCCTTTATGCGACTTCAGCTTTACCCAATCTGCAAGTTCGTCATCTCCGGTAGTCAGTTCATCATAAACCGGTTTAATACTGCATATTTTCCCGGTCATATAGACACGCTCTATCCATTCCCAAAATCCCGGAGCGATATCGAATCCGTAATACCGGTTCTTAGCTTCGATAAAAACATTACTGTCCAGCACATACATTTAACCCACCGCCAGCTTTTCGGCAAGGTTACGGAAAGTTTGCGGCTTTTTGGTGCCGAGCATCCGAAAGGCATCTCGATAAAGAGTATTACCCTCCAATGTAGAGATAATCACAGCGCGGGTAAATGTGGGAGAGTTGCGCAGAGGTAGAGTTTTATAAAAATCTCCGCCCCCGGTTTGTTTCCCCTTGCTTTCTCTTTCGGCTATCGCGCTCAGTTCCCGGCCATATAGTTCCTGATACTGACTCCAGCTCAGAAAGTTGGCATCAAAAAGGCTGTGCAGCACCACCAAGACGCTGCAGCCGGCTTCTTGCGCAAGTTTAGTAACAGATTCTTCGGTGACCTTGGTACCGCGCATGCCCTCAAGAACATCCTTGGGAAGTAGGATCTCTCCCGCGAGTTGGTTGCACCAGCGTTCCTCAGATTTTGCGCTATTGGAATCGTTGAGAGATAAATCGGCGTCAGACAATGCACTATGACCTAGCCAGATATGCCCTAGTTCATGTAATAGGGTAAAGATTCTCGCAGAATGACCGTCGACTCCGTTGACAAAAATAAGAGGCGCAATTTCATCGCTTAAAGAAAAACCCCGGAACTCTTCGACTCTCAGTTTTCTGTGAGTATTGTTTCCTACCACTCCGTTAGTAAGCACCAGGATTCCGAGTTCTTCGGTCTTGTCGAGCAAGTAGCGATACAAACTGGACATATTGCCAATTCGTTTTCGAGATTCGAACCCAAAGTCAAGGAGATCACTGATTTTAGCTGCTACTTCAATCACGCTATTATTCACGCCTACGGAACCTACGAAAGACAGTTTTTCTGCCTCATTACTTAGGGCGTAGTCTCGATACCAATCTTGGGTGCGTTGCGCGTTGTAAATAGTGTCGAGCAGATCCCCGGAAGGCTGACGTACCGCAGAATCTTTAAGTGTCCGCATATCAGCTATAGGCAGGTCTTCCTCGGGAGGAGTATCGAGAAAAAGAAAAGCGAAAGGCGTATTAGTTTTGACAGCAAATTTTTTTGCATCCGTGAAAGAAGGAGCACTAACGCCAGATATCCATTCAGGTAGTTTAGGAAAATTTTTCTCCAAATCATTGACGGATTTCCCGCTACGTGCCAAAGCCCACTCGTAAACAGGGGGCGCTATACGTACTTTTGCAGACATTACACTTCTCCCCCGCAACTTAGAAAATGGACAAAACACACGAGACGGTTTCCATTTTACTAGCAACTGTGCCTAGACGGCAGCTTTCCCTGTTTTTTAGAGCCGAGGCGTCCTCATCCAGTTCTAAAGCTTCCGTATCCAGGGCGTGAACCGCGAAAAATAATATTTATGTGCGCATTACGCATATAACACGCATATAACCATTGATTTTTGACCCCATTATTTCTAGTATTTATGTAAGAACAGGAGGGGTAACGATGGCTAAAGTTAGTACCAACATCAATCTGGACGCTGATCTCAAACGCTCCGCGCAGCTCTTACTCAAAGACCTGGGTATGGATCTAACCACTGCGGTCACCATATTCTTGCGGCAAACCGTGCGAGATCAGGCAATCCCGTTTCAAATATCGCGTGATATTCCCAATGCCCAGACCTTATCTGCCTTACAGGAATACGAAGAAATGAAGGCTCACCCTGAAAAGTACCCACGCTATACCAGCTTCGAAGAAGCAATGAAAGACGTTTTTGCATGAAGCTAAACATCGTTCTTAAATCGAACTGGCTCACACGCTGATATCTTCGGGATGTAACTCCGACCGGCAAGCCCTGTCACCGACACATTATCGCTTATTTTTCTTGCCGCGGGTCTTTTTATTCTTTTCCCGATTCCCGATTATCACAAAACAAGCAAAACCTAAAACCCAGATCGGAAGGGTAAACAGCATATTCCGCAGATAGTTAGCAGTAAACATCAAAAAGAAATCCAAAATAGCCGAGAGTGCGACCAGAATAATCCCCGCCCAAACCAAAAAATCATCAATAGTGTTCTTACGCTTAGACACGGTCTTGACCTTACCGCATCTCACCTGCACCCTAGAAAATAGTATTGAGTATATGTATTCGAGTAGTAAAGCTCGGAACATTACAGAACATGACGACCTTGTTCCCTAAGCTGGGCAAGAATATCTGCTCTTTCCTGCGAAGAAACTAGCCTTTTCTTTTCTAACAGCTCCAGAAGTATCCTCGTCCCGAAAGCGCCTTTTACCACTTCCTGTTCCTGCGCAATTACAACCGCATCCTCATCGTAGCTTACGAACAAAACATTGTCGCTACAGGTTATTTTGCATCCCAAGAGCCCACTCATAGGTTTGCGCGGGTGCTTTCCCACTATTTACTTGTTCGTAGAGCTTAGCAAGCAGATACGCAGGAAATCTTTGCGCACCCGATAAACTGGCTCGTCGTTGCACATCACTCCAGGTAAGCCCGATTTCTTTTAGATATTTACCTAGGAATTTCTGGGTAACTATTGTTTTCTCGTCCTCGAAAAGAAAATCTGGGGTAGGTAAGTCAAACTTATTGAGTCGATTCACCAAGGCCGCAACTGATACCCCCCAATCCCACAAAAACTTGGCGAACCTTGCCGGTTCAGCTTTGTCCTCTACCAGCCTTTCAACCTGTACTTTTGGCATCAATAAGTCGGCAGCAAAACGATTAGCGCCCCGTTCCTGCTCTGATATTTCATCGTCCCGCTTAATCGTAGTGTCGTTAGCTATATGCCCGATTTCGTGGGCAATCGCAAATACTTGCCTAAACCAGTTATCGGTTCTGGGAACCACAATGACCGGGCGAGAATCCAGTATAAGACAGGTTCCGTTCCCCTCTAGCCCAATCTGCACCACGTCAATGTGAAGATGATTTTCGATTTGGGAAGAAAAGTCAATCTCAATTCTTTCCCCGAGCATCTCCAAGACTTCTTCCGGAGTTTTCCCTTGCAAATCACTCATCTATATGCCTGCTTATAGACCAGCGCAACAGAACGGAAAATATCCAAATCAACCGGGTTAAAGTGGTATTTTTTGGCTGTCCCATCCCAATCATGACGAGCAGCTACATCTTTTTTGGATACCCAATAAGGGTCAGAGCCGGTAATTAACCAATCCAAAGAAACATCCAAAATAGCCGCAATTTCGGCAATCTCGCCAGCACTAACTTTGCGGCTACCGCTAATCACCCGACTAAGTCTCGCCTGATCCCAATCCAGCTTCTCCGCCAACGCCTTTTGACTAAGACCGCTATCCTTGCAAGCACTTCCAATCCGCTCTCCAATGGTTTCCATCTCTAACACCTCCGTTCTATACCCCAGCATAAACGAGAATCAGCGAATATAGAAGGCAAATTTGTGAAAATCACAATTTAAATGGGAAAATTGCCCAGGCCGCACGGAGGGGCAACCAAAAGCCCTTGCCACTGGCGGTTTTCAAATCCCGGAGACGGATCCTAGGAGATGTTTTGAGGGGACGTTTGGCGGGTTTTTTGCGCTGGTTAAAGATGTTTTTCGGGTGCGTTTGGTTATTTGCGTGATTGCGCTATATGGCGTGCTCGTTTGCGTTTTGTTGGTTCTTTAAACTTTTTTGCTCTTTGCGCGCGGGTTAACCT